>DATJOG010000031.1:0-43297 GCA_035507275.1 Candidatus Acidiferrales bacterium | reverse complement strand
CTGCCCGGACCGCTCAACGCGGAGCAGCAGCGCCAGCTCGAGATCGTGCAGTCGAGCGCGCGCCATCTGCTCTCGCTCATCAACGACATCCTCGATCTGGCCAAGATCGAATCGGGCAAGATCGAATTGAACGTCGAGCCGATCGTCGTGCGCGAGGTCGTCGACGAGGTTTCGGCGTCGCTCGCCTCGCTTGCCGCCTCCAAGCAGCTCGATTTCGGCACGCACGTTGCCGACGTCGGCGGCCCGATCTCGACCGACCGGCGCGCCCTCGCGCAGATTCTCATCAACCTCGCCAACAATGCGTTGAAATATACGGAAAAGGGGTCGGTGCGAATCGACGTCTGGGCGGCGAATCACAACGGCGTTTCCGCGGTCGCCTTCAGCGTGAGCGATACCGGCGTCGGTATCAAGCCCGAAGATCAGGCACGGCTCTTTCAGGCCTTCGAGCAGCTCGATGTCTCGAGCACGCGTAAATATGAAGGCACGGGACTCGGGCTCTACCTTTGCCAAAATCTCGCGCGGCTGCTGGGCGGAGAACTGAGCGTGACGAGCGAGTACGGCAAGGGGAGCACCTTTACGTTCACGCTGCCGCGAGCGCGTTGAGGTGAGTCGCATCCTCGTCATCGACGATAACAGCATCAATCTCGACCTGATGCTCTATCTCTTGCGTGCCTTCGGTCACGAAACCCGGGGTGAAAGCGACGGCCTGGCCGGCCTGGAAGCGCTGCGCTCGGACGCGTTCGACGTCGTGCTCGCCGACATTCTCATGCCTGGAATCGACGGATACGAATTCGCCAGGCGGGTGCGCAACGAGCTGCGTTCGAGCGTGCCGATCGTTGCGGTCACCGCGCTTGCGATGCCGGGGGACCGCGAGCGCATCGCCGACGCGGGCTTCGACGGCTACCTTGCCAAGCCGATCGAACCGCGCACCTTCGCCTCGCAAGTCGAGGCATTCGCGCGCCGCGAACCCGCGTGATGGCGAGCGTGTTGATTCTCGACGACGATCCGAACGCGCGGCTGTTGCTGCGAACGTTGCTCGCGCACGCGGGGCACAGCGCGATCGAAGCGGCCGACGGCGAGCACGGACTCGCGCTCGCGCGCGAGCGTCTTCCGGATTTGATCGTCTTCGATCTCTCGATGCCGGCGATGAGCGGTCCGGAGTTTCTGCAGGCGCTCCGCAGGGACGAAGCGACGCGCGAGCTGCGCGTCGCGCTTTACACCGCGAGCACGATCGACGCGGCGATGCGTGATTTCATGGAGATCTACGGTGTCGCCGCCGTGCTGCCCAAACCGGGCGAACCGGCCGAGCTGCTCGCCGCGATCGACGACGCGCTCGATCCCCAACGCCAGTCGCGAATCTCGGGCATGTCCTCGCCGTAGTAGTCGACGTAGCGCCGGTGCTCGATCAGCTTGTCGCGGATGAGCTGCTGCACGTGGGCGTAGCGGTCGCGCAGACGCGCCGTGCGATCGATCGCATCGCAGGCGAGGTGGAAGCGATCGAGCTCGTTACGCACGGTCATGTCGAAAGGCGTCGTCGTCGAGCCTTCCTCGCGGTAGCCGTGGACGTGGAAGCTGTCGTGGTTGGGGCGTTTGTAGGTCAGCCGGTGAATCGCCGTCGGATAGCCGTGGAAGGCGAAGATCACGGGTGCGCTGGTCGTAAAAAGCGAGACGAAATCCTCGTCTCTCAAGCCGTGCGGATGCTGATCGCGCGACTGCAGGCACATGAGATCCACGACGTTCACGAGGCGGACGCGCATCTCGGGAACGTGCACGCGAAGGAAATCGGCCGCAGCCAGCGCTTCCATCGTGGGAACGTCTCCCGCGCACGCCATCACCACGTCGGGTTCCGCGCTGCCGTCGCTGCACGCCCAATCCCAAATTCCCGCGCCGATCGTACAGTGACGAATCGCCGCTTCCATGTCGAGCCACTGCCACTCGGGTTGTTTCCCGGCGACGATGACGTTGACGTAGTTGCGGCTGCGCAGACAATGATCGGCGACGGAGAGCAGCGTGTTGGCGTCTGGCGGGAGATACACGCGCACGGTCTCGGCTTTCTTGTTGAGCACGTGGTCGATGAAGCCGGGATCCTGATGGCTGAAGCCGTTGTGATCCTGGCGCCAGACGTGGGAGGTCAGCAAGTAGTTGAGCGAGGCGATCGGCCGGCGCCACGAGACTTCACTCGCCATCTTGATCCACTTCGCGTGCTGATTCACCATCGAGTCGACGACGTGCGTGAACGCCTCGTAGCACGGGAAGACGCCGTGCCGGCCGGTGAGCAGATAGCCTTCGAGCCAGCCTTCGCACATATGCTCGCTCAAAATCTCCATCACCCGTCCGTCGGGCGCGAGATGGTCGTCGCCCGGAACGATCTGCGCTACGGTGCAGCGATTGGTGACGTCGAAAAGTGCGTCGAGACGATTCGAGGTCGTCTCGTCGGGACACATCACGCGGAAGCTCTCGGGGTTGCTGCGCATCACGTCGCGCAGAAAGACGCCGAGCGTTCGTGTGGCCTCGCCGGTGACGGCGCCGGGTGAAGGCACGTCAACCGCATAGCTTTCAAACGGCGGCATCACCAGATCGCGCAACAGGATGCCGCCGTTGGCGTGCGGGTTGGCGCCCATGCGCCGTCCGGCGGGCGGCAGCGTTGCGAGTACCGCGGCGACCGGACGCCCTTGCTCGTCGAAAAGTTCTTGCGGGCGATAGCTGCGCATCCAGGCCTCGAGCAGCGCGAGATGCTCGGGTTTTTCGCGTACCTGCAGCAGCGGCACTTGGTGAGCGCGCCAGGTGCCTTCGACCGGAACGCCGTCGACGATCTTCGGGCCCGTCCAGCCTTTGGGCGTGCGCAGCACGATCATCGGCCAGCGCGGACGCTGCGTAAACCCGTTGCTTCTCGCGTCTTTCTGGATGGCGCGAATCCGCTCGATCGCGCGGTCCAGCGTCTTGGCCATGAGCGGATGCATCAGCGCGGGGTCGTCGCCTTCGACGAAGAGCGGATCGTAACCGTAGCCTTGAAAGAGCGCGGTCAATTCGTCGGCCGGAATGCGCGCGAGCACCGTTGGTCCGGCGATCTTATAGCCGTTGAGATGCAGCACCGGCAGCACCGCGCCGTCGCGCTGCGGATTCAAGAACTTGTTCGAGTGCCACGCCGTCGCGAGTGGACCGGTCTCGGCTTCGCCGTCGCCGACGACCGCGCAGACCAAGAGATCGGGATTGTCGAACGCCGCCCCGTACGCGTGCGCCAGCACGTAGCCGAGCTCGCCGCCCTCGTGAATCGAACCCGGCGTGGTGGGCGAGGCGTGACTCGGAACGCCGCCGGGAAACGAAAATTGCTTGAAGAGCGCGGCCAAGCCGCGCTCGTCGCGCGGCACGTTGGGCTCGAGGTCGCTGTAGGTGCCTTCGAGGTAGGTGTTGGCGAGCAGCGCGGGGCCGCCGTGCCCGGGACCCGCCATGAAGATCGCGTCGAGGTCGTAGCGGACGATCGCGCGATTGAGGTGCGCGTAGACGAAGTTCAGTCCCGGGGTCGTGCCCCAATGCCCGAGCAGACGCGGTTTGATATCGTCCGGGACCAGCGGACGGCGCAGCAGCGGATTGCGGTCGAGCAGGTAGATCTGCCCCGCGCTGATATAGTTCGCGGCCCTCCAGTAGGCGTCGAGTTCGGTAAAGTTCTCGTCCACGATCCAAACCTACGTCGCCGTCGAGAATTTTCTGAGAACGGCCCTTTCATCGCTTGTTCCCCGCCCTCTGGTACTTTTGCGGCAATGAAGGAACTACGGGAGACGACTGCGCTCGCGTGCCCGGTCGAAGAGGCCGAGGCGGGGCTGCTCGCATTCTTTGCCGCTCGCCAGGATACCGACGGGATCACGCGCATGCGGTTGCGCGTGCCGATGGACGGAACGATGGCGCTCGAGCGCGAGGTGCGCGTCGAGGCGCGCGAGACGCGCGACGACGAGAATCTCAACGAGTTGATTCGCATCGCCTGGGAACCGCAGGGCGCCGTCATCTTTCCTCGCTTCGAAGGTACGCTGACCGTCTGGGGCGAGGACGATCCCGGCGGCAGCTTCGTCGAGCTACGCGGGCATTACACGCCGCCGCTCGGAGCGGCTGGTCAAGTCTTCGACGACGCCATCGGCTTTCGGATCGCGAAAACGACGGCGAACGAGTTTCTTCGCGACGTCAAGCGCGAGATCGAGCGCCGCGCACGGGCTAAGCGAGAGTAGCCTGAAGACTGATCGGAACGGCGCGCAGCGCGTTGCTGATCGGGCACGAAGCTTCGGCTTGCTTCGCGTACGCCGCGAATTCGTCGTTTGAAACGCCCGGCACGACGCCGCGGATCGCAAGCTCGATCTTGGGAACTTTATAGCCCTCGCCGCTGCGTTCGAGATAGACCGACGCGGTCGTTTCGAGCGAGGTCGGCGGATGGCCGGCGCGCGTGAGGACGGCGCTGGTCGCCATCGTGAAACAGGCGGCGTGCGACGCGGCCAGGAGCTCTTCGGGATTGGTTCCCGGATCACCCGAGAAGCGCGTGCCGAAGGAATAGGACGCGGCGACCTTGCCGCTTGCGGTCGTGATGTCGCCGTGTCCGTGCGCGACGTCGCCGGTCCATGCGACATTGGCCGTGCGTACGATCTGATCTTGTGCCATGACGCTATTCTAAACGGCCCGGCCGCGCAGGCGCCAGGCCCAGCCCGAGAGCACGGCTAGGATGAAGGCTGCGGTGCCGACGGCGGCCGCGGGGCCGTAGGCGAAGAGCACGAGTGCGCCCAGAAGCGCGCCCGCGAACATGATCACGACCGTCGCGATGCGACGGCGCAGGCGCGTGTTGGTGCCGCCCGCGAGCGTGGAGTCGGCTGCGATGCCGGTGATCGTCTGCGTGACGACCGTTGTCGTGATATCGGGAACCGCCATGGCGCGCACGACGGCGTTCTGCAACCCCATCGAGACGCCCAGCAGCGCGAGGATCGCGTAGGCGAAGCCGCCGCCGGTTCCGATCGCCGCTACGACCGCCGCCGCAAGCATGAGAAATATCTTCGCCACGGTTGCGACCGAGAGCACGTGCGCGCCGCTCTCGCTGTATCTGCGGCTCAGGCGCCCGCCGAACAAGGCGCCGAGCATGAAGGACGCGATCGCGGTAAGCGAGAGCGGAATCGAGATGCCCTTTGCGCCGGCGACCGCGAAACCGAGCAGCACGACGTTACCGGTCATGTTGGCCACGAAGACGTGATTGAAGTGCAGAAAGCTCACCGCGTCGATCAACCCGGAGACGAGCGTCAGACCGAAGAGCAGCGGCATCAGCGCATAGTGATCGTTCTTCATGTGCCGGGCTCGAGCAGCGCATACGAGGTGGCGACGTGGTGGGCGACGCGGTCGAGTGCTTCGCGCTCTTCGCCGAGGTACTGCGTGCGATCGCGCTTGCGGCCGCACGCGATGAAGCCGACGACCTCCGTGCGAACGCGCAGCGGAACGATCAGCCAGCCTTGCAGAGTCGCTACGTCGCTGACGAACGGCGAGGAACGTTCGAGCAGCTGCAACACGAGGCGGTCGCCGCGGTCGAGACGCGCCGGCATCGCGTCATCGGTGCTGCGCTCGCGCGCGTAGCTTTGGCCGTCACCGATATAGAGCGCGACGCCGGGTGTTTCGAGCGAGTCGTAGACGGCGCCGAACGTCAGATCGATCAATACGCGCCGCGACTCGATGAGGTCGGATTCGCGCGCAAAGCTTTGCAGCAGGTGCAGCTTGCGCAGGCGATCGCGAAAGATGACGCCGTTGACGACCGATTCGATGCGCTTGTGCAGAGGTCGCATCGAAAGTCCGACGACCATGGCGATCGCAAAGCTCGCCAATCGCGCCGCGTCGCCCCAGTGGCTCTCCGAGACCTGCGACTCCGCGAGGGTGTTCGCCGCCCACTCCAGCGCGAGAAAGATCAGCACGATCGCGAGCGAGATGATGCCATAGACGGCCGAGCGCGAGAGTACGACGTCGAGGTCGACGAGCTGGTGGCGCAGCGTCGCGTAGACGGGACCCACGAAGGCGAAGGAGCTGAGATAATAGCTCGCGACACCGAACTCCTCGTTGTGAACGAAGGCGTCATTGTAAGCAAAGAGCGCGGGTATGAAAAAGATGCACAGCGCGATCGTCGATATGAACCAGCGTACGCGCACGCGTTCTTCGGCGGGCGCCGTTCCGGCGAGCGAGAGCAGCGCGACGGCCGCGACGAGGTCGTAGGCGATCGAGATCCAGGTGAGCGCGTCGAAGAGAACCGGCGTCGTGAAGACCGGCCACGCAACCGAGAGGACGAGCACCGGCAGATCGCCGTAGGTGAGCAGAGCGAGAACCGGGATGAGCCGCATGAGACGCCGGCGCAGCGTAGGCGTGCCGACGGGAAGTTCGCAGATGATGGCGATCAGCAACGCTTGCATCGCGCCGATCACGGCGAACTGCGCCACCGCGCCGATGAAGAACGCGCCGTAGATCGTCGGCGCGGTGAATTGAAAGTCGGCGATTGCGTCGGATGTTGCGGCGATCGCGAGAACCCAGGCGAGGAGCGTGGAGATGCGTCCCGGCGGAGCGCGCGCGATCACGAGCAAGCAAAAGGCGGTATAGAGAATCGCAAGTCCGAGATCGGCGAGAAGGCCGGGGCGCGAGACGCTGCCGCTGCGCTGTGCGGTGACGCCGGCGATCGTCGTTATGCCGTTGCGGACGATCGGGAAGTGGTAGGTGTCACCCGCGTGGGAGAGCAGGCCGGCCGCGGCGATGCGCGCGTCGAGCGACGTCGATCGGTAATCGATGACGTCACCGGCGACGATGCCGGCGCGGGCGGCGGGGCCGCCGCGAACGACGACTGCGCGCACGACGCCGTCGCGCTGACGCAGCGTCATACCGATCGAACCGCCCGTCGGCGCGACCGCAACGTTATAGATCGAGAGGCCGAGCGCCATCAGGGCGATCAAGCCCGCAAAAAAACGGTGCGCGATCATCTTCGGCCGATTGCGTCCATCTGCGCGTCCAGGCCGGCAACCACCATCGCAAGTTCATGCTCTCCGATCGATGTCCAATGCATGATGCGCATCGAAACGCTGCGGCCGGACTGAAACGCGAGCAAGCTCGAGACGAGCAACAGCGCTGTAATGCGCGCCGGCACATCGTTCTCGCCGCAGCCGAGGATATGGGCGATCAATCGAGCGGCCGTAGCTACGCCGGGTTGCCACAAGTGTTCGAAGAGAATGTCAAAGGCCGGGCCGGGATCGCGCATCTCGCGCGCGACAAAATGCGACCACCGTTCGGACTCCGTCGATCCGATCAGAAAGCCGGCGAGTGTACCCATGACGGCCTTGAGTTGCATCCGAGCCGCCTCGGGCGATGGATCTTCGCGCAGCGCCTCGGCGGCGCGCGCGGCGGTGGGCGCCATGTGGGCGCGGAAGCGCTCAACGATCGCCTCAGCGCAGGCGCGGTAGAGCCCCTCTTTTCCGCCGAAATAGTACCGAAGCGTCGGAAGGCTCGCGTCCGCGATCTCCGCGAGTTGGCGCGTCGTCACCGCCGCAAAGGGGGCGTCCCCGAACGCCTGCAGCGCTACGTCGAGGATCCGCTGCCGTGTCTCTCTGCCTTTCGGATAGCCCACTTGCGCAGAATCCTATCACATGATATATATCCTTGTAAATGTTATCGCCCGATAGAAATCATACGCCTGCGGCCATGCCGGAGCGCTTCACGGTCGATCCCGGCGCGGAGACCTTCCTCGCGCCCGAGTTCCTTCCGCGCCGGGCGGAGCTGCTCGCCGACGAGCAGCGGGTGGGCATCATTCGGCGCTACACGATGCACGGCGACGTGGCCGGTGATGCCTATGCCGCGCTTATCCCGCAGTACGGATTCCGCCAACTCGCTGCAATGCTGACCCAAGCCTGCGAGCAGGGCGCCGAGAGCGTCGACGGCGCTCCACCCGAGCTGGCCGCGTTCATCGCCGATATGGAGCGGTTTCCCGCGTGGCTGGACATGACACTCGTCGAGAAAGGGGCGCGCCTCGAACGCAACGCGTACGCGCATCGTGCTCCATTCGCTATCCGCGCCGGACTCATGGCAACTTTCATGAACAAGTACACCGCGCTGCCGATGGCGTTGACCGGAACGCTCTCGAACAAGACTGCGGCGCGGCGCGCAACCGAGACCGCAATCTTTTTCACGACGACGGTTCTGCCGGGAGCGATGCAGCGTCATGGCGCCGGATTCAAAGCCGCGGCGCACGTTCGTCTCATGCACTCGATGGTGCGCTTCAACGTGCTGCGCGCCGGGCACTGGGACGCGAGTATCTACGGCGTTCCGATTCCGCAGGTCGATCAAATGCCGGCGGGGCTCTTTGCCGTGTTCATTCTCGCGCAAAACGTGCTGCGCGAGGGCCGCACGACGTTCACGGCAGATGAGCGCGCGCGTGTCGAACTTGCCCGTTGCCGTTGTTTTCTCTTGGGGCTTCCCGAAGCATTGCTCGAGACGACGCCGCAAGGCATCGTCGACCTGATGCTGACGCGGCACGCGACGCTGCGCAACGGATTCGATCGCAACTGCAGCGCTCTCGTCACGGCGACGATGGCAGCCGATCTGCGGCCCGATGCGTCGCTTCGCTCATACGCGTACGGCTGGCTCGAGCGCGGATTCTCGAAACTCTTTTTCATTCAGAACTCGATGCGCGGCAATAAGAAGGCCGCGGCACAGGTTGGCGTCCGGGCCGGTTTTGCCGACTACGTCAGCGCCGCGGCAACCATGATTCTCGTCGGCACGCAAATGGCGGCCTACGGTATCGCGGCGCGCATACCGTGGATCCGCGACGCAGCCGACCGTTCGCTCGTTCGTGCGGTGACGAATCAGCTCGAACGCTATTCGCTCGTATGCAGAAAAGAGGTGCGCGCGAACGGCTAGAGCTGGATCTCGATCCCCAGTCCCACGCGCCGGTCGGGCGGAATCTCCAGGTCGTCGACGAGCGAGCGCGAGACACGCGAAAGCCATGCGAAGAGTGCACGCTGGTAGCGCCGCATACCGCCGTGCTCGCGGCCGATGAGCACCGGCGCGGAATAAAAGAAGGTCGTATGCTCGTCGTTGATCGTGAAGCCGAGCTTGTCGCAAGCGCGGAAGATATACTTCAACGACGGCTCTTCCATATATCCGAAGCTCGCCGTGACGACGAAGAGTGCCGGCGCGAGTTCTTCGATCGAGACGCGCCGCGTTTGCTCCACGTAGGGCCGCGCCGCGGGCAACAGGTTGAGCAGAACGACGGTCTTGTCGGCGAGAAATGCTGGAAACCATTGGTGATGCCGTACGAACGGTACGCCGCTGGGATCGTTGCTGAGCAATACGGTGCGGCCGGTGGGCGCCGCGGGTTGCCCGTGCGCAGCGAGATACTCGGCCACCGGCTGTTGGTCGGTGGTGAGCGCGTGCGCCAGCGAGCGCCGGCCGCGCAGCCAGGTCAGCGAGATGAACGCGAGCACCGCGCTGACGACGAGCGGAACCCATGCGCCGTCCAAAAATTTCGGTAGACCCGAGGTGACGAAGAGCGCGTCGATGCTGCCGAAGAAGAGCACGCCGGGAAGCACGAAGCGTTTGCGCCACTTGAACACCGTCGTAGCGACGATGTAGAAAGCCAGCGTCGTGACGAGCATGGTGCACGCGACCGCGAGCCCGTACATCGCCGCGAGGCGTGCGCTGCTCCGGAAGGTCACGACCAGGAGCAAACACACGACCGCGAGCAGTGCATTCACGAACGGAATGTAGACTTGGCCGCGCTGCTCCTGCGAGGTGTGAATCACGCGCATGCGCGGCGAGAGATTCATCGCGATCGCCTGTTCTACGAGCGTGAACGCTCCCGAGATGAGCGCTTGCGACGCGATGACCGTCGCGGCGGTGGCGAGGAGTACCATCGGGAGAAGCGTCCAGCCGGGCGCCAGCGCGTAGAACGGGGAATCGAGCGCCTTGGGATCGCGCAGAATGTAGGCGCCCTGGCCGTAATAATTGAGCAGCAGCGCCGGAAAGACCACGCCGTACCACGCCCACGTGATCGGAATGCGCCCGAAGTGCGAAAGATCCGCGTAGAGCGCCTCGGCGCCCGTGAGCGCGAGAATGATCCCGCCGAAGATCAGGAAGCCGTAGATCCCGTGATGGAAGACGTACCAGATCGCCCAACGCGGATCGAACGCAGCGAGAATCGCCGGATGCGTCGAGATCGCCAGCGCCCCTGCGAGAGCGATCGCGATGAACCATACCAGCATCACCGGCCCAAAGAGCGAACCGACGCTCTGCGTCCCGCGCGATTGTATGAGAAACAAAACCAGCAGCACGGTGGCCGCGATCGGCACGATGAACGGCTGCGCCGCGCTGGTGGCCACGTCGAGCCCCTCGACGGCGGAGATCACGGAGATCGCGGGCGTTATCATGCCGTCACCGATCAGCATCGCCGCGCCGACGACGACGACCGGAATCAGCCACCGCGTCGCGGTGAGTTTTCCGACGAGCTTGGGCGGCGAAGAGAGTGCCAGCAGCGCGAGGATACCGCCCTCGCCCTCATGATCGACGCGCATCAAGACGCCAACGTACTTGATGCAGACGACCAGGATCAGCGCCCATGAAATCAGTGAGATGATTCCGAGCACGTTCGGCAGCGTCGCCGGCGTGTTCGTGGAGACGAAACACGTATTGAGCGTGTAGAGCGGGCTGGTTCCGATGTCGCCGAAGACAACGCCGAGCGCGGCAAGTGCCAAAGGGCCTGGAACCTGCACGCGGCGCATGCCGCGCTCGTTCTATGACTGGGGTTCGATTCCTAGCCGAGTCCCTCGAAGAAGAGACCGCTCATGCTTTCGAACTTCGCTGATGATCCGGCACCGAAGTGTCGATCGAGGTCGGTCATGATCTGCGCCGCAATCTGCGAACCGAAGAGACGATCGAAAAAACGGCCGTCGTGGAACGTGCCGCTCGTGCCGGTTCCCGCTTGCGTGAGCTCTTCGGCAAGTGCGGCGCCGCCGCTCTCGGTGGCAGCGGGCATCACGACGTTGTCTTCTCCGGCGAGACGCCACGCATCGGAGATCGCATAATCGAACATTTGCACGAATTGGTCGGCGGCGGGCTGACCGTACTGCGCCGCAAGTTTCTGCTCTTGCGCGAGCACGGCGTTAGGGCCGACCATCGCGTCGAAGGCGCGAATCGTCGAATAGCTGCCCGGTCCGCCGCCGCTTGCAATCAGCGATGAAGCCAATCCGATATCGACGCCGCCGGCAGCCGCCGATGCTTGTGCGGGTGCCGCTGCAGCGGCCGTTGCGAGGCATGCTGCGAGGCATGCTGCGAGAATAGGAATGCGTTTGCGACTGTTCATGTCGATGCGTATACCCAGCGCCGATTGTGCCGACACCGTGCGGCTGCTGTCGCGGGAGGATTTTGGAGGCGCGGGGCTGATAGGTTGCGCATGAAGCGCGTCATTATTGCCGCTCTCGCGGTATCGTTCGTTTTTGGACCGCTTGCGGTCCACGCATCCAGCGCTGCGCCTCCCACGCAGAAACTCATGAGCAAACTGCAATGGCGCAGCATCGGCCCCTACATCGGCGGCCGCGTGGTCGCCGTTGCGGGCGTCCCGAGTAACCCGAATCTCTTTTATATGGGCGGCGTCGAGGGCGGTATTTGGCGCAGCACCGATTACGGCGTCACCTGGGACAACATCAGCGACGGCAAGATTCCGGGAACGGCGACCAGCATCGGCGCCATTGCTGTGGCACAGTCGAATCCTAAGGTGATCTATGCCGGCACCGGCGAGAGCGATATCCGCGGCGACTTCGATACGGGCGTCGGCGTCTTCAAGAGCAGCGACGCGGGCAATACCTGGAGCTACGCAGGGCTGAAGGACACGCATCAGATCAGCGATATCGTCATCGATCCGCGCAATCCCGACGTCGTGTACGCGACGTCGATGGGTCACGTCTTCAAATCGAACAGCGAGCGCGGCGTCTTCAAGACGACCGACGGCGGTAAAACATGGAAGAAGATTCTCTACGTCGACGACAAGACGGGCGCGAACAACATCGTCATGGACGCGCACAACCCGAACGTGCTCTACGCGACCATGTGGCAGGCCTATCGCACGGCGTGGACGCTGCAGAGCGGTGGACCAGGGAGCGGGCTCTACAAGACGACCGACGCGGGCGCGCATTGGACGAAGATTTCGAGTAACCCGGGTTTTGCGACCGGCTGGCTGGGCAAGCTGGGCGTTGCGGTCGCGCCGAGCGACTCGAAGGTCGTGTACTGCGTCGTGCAGGCGAAGCACGGCGGCGTCTACCGTTCGAACGATGCCGGTGCGACGTGGAAGCGCGTGAACGCCGAATGGAAGCTGCGTCAGCGCGCCTTCTATTACACGGCGATCTACGTCGACCCGACCAACGCGAATGTTGCCTACGCACCCAACGTCGATGCGGTGTGGAAGACGACCGACGGCGGTACGACCTTCAAACCGGTCAATCCGCCGCACGGCGACTATCACATCATTTGGATCAATCCGCACGATCCGAAGATTCTACTCGAAGGCGACGACGGCGGCGGGACGGTTTCGACCGACGGCGGCAAGACCTGGAGCAGCGATCAGAATCAGCCGACCGGACAGTTCTATCACATCGCGATCGACAACCAGTTTCCGTATCACGTCTACGGAGCGCAGCAGGATGAAGGTGCCTACGAGATGCCGAGCGCGTCCAACGAAGGACTCGGCGCGAACGTGGTGCACACCGTGGCGCTCGGCGAAAGCACGTATATCGCCGTCGATCCCAACGATCCGAACACGACCAACGGCGCGGGCTATTACAGTTCGCTTGCGCAGTTGAATACGCCGACGGGTGAGGAAAAAAACATCAGCCCGTGGCCGATGTATCTCTCCGGCCACTCCGCGGCGGAGCAGAAGTATCGCTTCGGCTGGACGCATCCGATTCTGTTCTCACCGGCGAAACCCGACGAGCTCTTCGAGACGGCGCAGGTGGTTTTCAAGAGCGAGGATTTCGGCAAAACGTGGAGCGTCATCAGCCCCGATCTTACGCGCAACGACAAGTCGACCGAGGGTCCGAGCGGTGGTCCGATCACCCTCGATCAGACCGGTGCGGAGACGTTTCCCGACATCTCGTCGTTCGCGATCTCGCCGCTCGACGACGGAGTCATGTGGGCGGGCTCGGCTGACGGACTCGTGCACGTTACGACCGACGGCGGTGCGAACTGGAAAGACGTGACGCCCCCGGCGCTGCCGCAGTGGTGTCAGATCAGCAGCATCGAACCATCGCACACCGACAAGGGCACGACGTATCTGACGGCGTCGCGCTATATGTGGGACGACTTTCATCCCTACATCTATAAGACGACCGACTACGGTGCGCACTGGACCGCGCTGACGAACGGTATCCCGGCGGGCCAATACGTCTTCGTAGTTCGCGAGGATCCGCGCGAACCGAAGGTGCTCTTTGCGGGTACGCGCAGCACCGTCTACGTCAGTCTGAACGGCGGCGCGCTGTGGCAGCCGTTGACGCTCAACCTTCCCGGCGTGCAGGTGCGCGATATCGCGATCAGCGCGCGCCAAGGACAGGTCGCCGTCGCGACGCACGGCCGCTCGTTCTGGATTCTCGATAATCTCGCGCTGCTCGAGCAGCTTGCGAACGATCCGAATCAGATGCTCTTCGCGCCCGAGACCGCCTGGCTCTCGCACGCGTACGGCAACGGCGGCTTCCCGATTCCCAACTCGGGACAAAATCCCGACTACGGCGCGACCGTCTTTTTCAACGTGCCGTCAGACTATAAAGGAAAGACGCCGGTAACGCTCTCGTTCCTCGATGCGAGCGGTAAGACGGTCCGCACCTTCGACCTGCATTTGACGAATCCCAAGGCGAAGAAGCTCGATCCCGACGCCTACAGCAGGCTCAGCGGCGGGGAGCAGATGCGCTACGATCTCGGCCGGCTCACGGCGATCGAGCCCGGCATGAACTCGTTCCTTTGGGATATGCGCTATCCGCCGGCAACCGAGGTGCGCGGGTTCCATCCCGTCACAACCGACGACTTCAGCGACTCGACGCAAGGGCCGACGATTCTGCCCGGCGCCTACACCGTCGTGCTCGACTATGGCGGAAAGAAGACGCAGCAGAGTTTCACCGTGAAGCTCGATCCGCGTCTGCATCCCTCCGACGGCGAACTCGACGCGCGCCTGGCCCTCGCCACGCAGATCCGCGACACGCTCGACCAGCTCGACCGCGCGGTCAACACGGCGCTCGCGGCGCGGGCAACGGCCTCGCCGCACAAGCGCGCGCAGATCGACGACGCAGTCAGCCAAGCGGTCGACCTCGTCTTCGACTCCAGCGAAGCCGACGTCGTCTTTCCGACTCGCGTGCGCGATCAACTGGCGTTTCTCATGAACTCGCTCGATCTCGCGTATCAGGCGCCGACGGCCGCCGAGCAGCAAACCTTCGAGGAGCTCAAAGGTACGGCCGACGCGGCGATCGCGAAACTTCAGGAGGCTGTAAAGTAGCGCGCGGTTTTAGAGGTCGCGCACGACGTAGCTGACACTCTTGCCGCGCTCGGCAAGATGGGCGCGCCCGACCTCTCGAAAACCCATCGCCGCGTGAAACGCTTCCGATTCGCGATTGGGCGGAGCGGAGTAGAGTTCGGCGCAGAGAATCGTGTGGCCGTCGGCGCGCGCTTTCGCTATCAGCTCCTCGTAGAGCCGCCGTCCGAGGCCGCGGCCGCGCGCGTGCCGGGCGACCGCGACGCGGTCGACGTAGACGAACCGGGGATAGCGTTCGCGAAACCACGCGAAGTTCGGACTTTCGTAGGGCGCGCGCTCGTCGAATGCGATGAGCATCGCGCTTGCGTCATCCGCAACGCTAGCGAGGTAGGCGTGCGCGAGCATGACGCGCAGCGCGCGCTCGTCGAGCGGCCAGAGCTGTGATTCGTTTTCGCGGTTGAGCGCGAGAAACGCGTCGATCACGCCGGCCGTCGCCGCGCGATCGGCAGCGTGACGGTCATCTTCGTGCCGTACCCGCGATCGGATTCGACGAACACGTCGCGCGCGAGCGTCTGCACGAGATAGAGTCCGCGGCCGTCCTCGGTCATCGCATCGTCGGGGAGTATGGCCGAGAAGCGTTCGAGTCCGGGTCCGGTATCGACGACGGTGACGACCGGCAGCGTGTCGGACCAATCGATCTCCATGCTGACCAGACCAGGCGCGTGTTCGACGGTGTTGGCGAGAATCTCACCGACGATCAGTTCGGTCGTGAAGAGTTCGTCTTCGCTCTCGGCCAGGCGCGAGATGAAGCGCATGACTTCGTGGCGTGCGTTGTGCGCCGAATATGCGTGACTGGAATGAAAACTCCAGCTGCGGTGAAGATCGGGCTCGTCGCTTGCGGCGCCGTCGGCCCCCGAGGCCACGCGGAGAACTACGATGACGGCGTCGTCGCTGGGCGCCTCGTTGCCGAGAACCGCGCGGCGAATTCGTTCGGCGGGGCGCGGGGAGGGCGCGGAAACGATCTCGTCGACCGCCTGGCGCAGACGCCGTTCGGTTGCATCGATATCGCGCTGAAATTCGGTGATGCCGTCGGTGTAAAAGACGACGACTTCGTCGCGCGCGAGGCTCACGTCGTAGGTGCGGTAATCCGGCGTATGCGACACGCCGAGCGGCAGCGAACCGAGCGAAAGCGCGTGCGCCGCGTTGCCGGGTCCGGCCAGGATCGGGGAGGGATGCCCGGCGCTCGCATAGCGCAGCGTGAACGTGTCGGGCTCGACGACCGCGACGAGTGCGGTTGCAACAGCGGTATCGTGAAACTGCAACAGCCGGTTCACCTTGGTGAGAATGTCGGCGGGATCGGCGAGATCGAGCGCCGTCGCTACGATGCTCTGCCGAATGCGGCCGGCACTCACCGCGGCGTTGAGGCCGTGTCCGGTGACGTCGCCGATCGAGATCACGATGCGTCCGCCGGGAACGGCAAATGCGTCGTACCAATCGCCGCCGATGAGCACTTCCTGCCCGGCGGTGAGATAGAGCGCGTCGAAGCGAAGATGCGGATGTTCGGGCAGTGATTGCGGCAGGAACGCGGACTGCAGCGTCGTCGCGATGCGCGACGTGCGTTCGAGCGTGCGGCGCTGATCGTCGATGTCGGTGTGCGTACCGTACCAGCGCATGATTTTACCGCGATCGTCGCGCATCGGTTCGGCGCGCACCAGGAACCAGCGCGAAACGCCGTCGGCGCGGCGCAGGCGCAGTTCGCGTTCGAACGGCTGGCCCTGTGCGATGAGCTGCGTCCAATCCGGCACGCCCGCGGAGAGCTCGGCTTGACCTGCAAACTGCGGCCAGCGCTGGTTGAACCAATCGATCGTGCCGTCGGGATCAGCGGTCCACACGATTTGCGGGAGCGTTTCGGCGAGCACTTGGAAGCGGCGCTCGGCGGCCAGACGCTGCGCGCGCGCTTGACGCCGCTCCGATGTCATCGCGGCGAGCACCAACCCGGTGATCATCAGAATCGACGTATACATCACGAAGGCCATGAGCCGCTGATCCGGGCCGAGCGCGGTGAACGGGCCGTGCCCGTGCGTGGTTGCCCAGAGCGCGAGCGCCGTGACCAGTAGAATCACGGTCGAGGTTACGCGAACGCCGGCGCGCAGCGCGCCCCACACCACGCATGGATAGAGCGGAAACGCCATTGGTGCCTTGCCGAGGAACTCGAGTCCCGAGAAGGTGAACGAACCGCCGACGATTCCGAGAATTTCGAGCGTTCCGGCTTCGCCTTGAAAAAATCCGCCGCGCCAATCGCTCCAGGCCAGAATCGCGGGCGTCACCAGCAACACACCGCTCGCGTCGCCGACCCACCACAGCCGCCACGCCGAGCCGAACGCCGAGAGCGGTTGAATGTGGCCGAGCACCAGCTGCAGCGCGCCGTTCGTCGCGGTGATCGTCATCGCGAGAACCGATCCGAAGAGCACGAAAACGATGACGTCGCGTACGCGCGCGAAATTGCGATCGAAGTCGAAGCGCCGCAAGAGATACGCGCCCGCCAGAGGGCCGAGCGTATTGCCGATCGCGATGGCGACCGTCGTATAGAGCGGTTCTTCGAGGAAGAAATTCGCGGCCAGCGCGCCCAGGAAGACGCCCGGCCACATGCGGTATCCGCCAAGCAGCAACGCCGCAAGTGCGATGCCGGTCGGCGGCCACACGGCCGTAACCTGCCTGTACGTGAACGCCTGCGAAAGACCGATCTTCGCAAAAAGCGCGTAGGCGCTTGCGACGATCAGAATCCAGCCGGCATATGCGAGCGTCGTGCGAAACCCGGACTTCGCCATGAAGGCGCTTGCCTTCGTCCCACGCGGGACGCAACCCCCTTCCGGATTGTTAAATGCCGGTTTGCGCTCCGTGCTACCATAGCCGTGATGCGGAAGATTCTTGCAGCGGCTCTAGCGGTATGCATCGGTGGCGTGCCCTGCGCAACGCCGGCAGATCAGCCCGCATCGCTCGATCTATTGCGGCGCGCGACCGATCCGAATCCGGGGCTCAACTCCTACACCGCTTCGGCGCAGTTGACTGCGACCTTACACGTGCTGCTCGCCGTCAAGAAAAGCTTTAGCGGCCGGGTCTACTACCTCAAGCCCAAACGTAAGATCGAATTCGATAACGTGCCGAGCGAACTCGCGAAATTCAAAGATCTCGTGCAATCGACGCCGAGCTACGCCGAAGCGGTGACGCAGTATGCGATCGCGCCGCTGACCGACGACGGTTCCGAGTCGACCTACTCGCTGGTGCCGAAGAAGCCGGGAGGCCGCGTCAAAAACGTCACCGTGCGGGTGAACGACCAAGCTGCGCTGATCGACAGCGCGACATGGTCGTACGTCAACGGGGGAACGCTGAGTTTCAGCGAGACCTACGCGACCGTCAGCGCCTACCGGCTTCCGTCGGCCGCTTCTATCGAAGCGCGCTTTCCCGAGTATAGCGTCGACGGCACGATCGCGTTTTCCAATTACGCGCCGAACGCGCCGGTCTCACCGTCGGTTTTCCAACCCTAACACGATCATCGCGCGCAGGCTCGAGTAATTGGCTTGCTTGTGCGCGGTTCGCAGATACCAGCCTTCGACGCCGAGGATCCGGTATCGCACCGCGCCGTTGCCGATCTCGATGCCGTAGAGCCCCTCGACAAAATCGTTGCCGAAGACGTTGTGTGAGTCGAGACCACCGTTGATGCCGACGAGCGGCCGCGCCGCCTTGCCCGGGAAGCCGTGGATCACGTCGTAGTATCCGATCGTGTTGCCGGCGTAGCGCGAGTAGAGACCGGCGCTCGCGTCGACCGAGGTAAAGCCGTAGGGCGCGTTGCCCCACTGCCGGCCGTAAAGCGCGCCGTAGCGTAGGTCGCTGATGGTGCCCTGTCCGCGCAGGCCGATACCGGCGCCGCCTTCGACGAAGGCGGTGAGATGCGGAGCGATCGTCGCGCGCAGCCCGGCATCGGTGACGAGCGCATTGTCGCTATAGATCTGAGGCGAACCGGGCGCTCCCGAGCGCGCGTCTTCGCTGAGATGTGCTGCGACGTAGGGCTGAATGCCATGGCTCGGCGCGAGCGTGTAGATTTGATCGAGGCTCAAGAACTCGTCGTTGAAGCGTCCGTCGTAATAGGTCGTCGCGAAGGTCGTCGCCCGCGGCCCGCCCCACGCGTCGCCGGCGAATGCCGCGCGCTGCGCCTTTGCGGAGGCGTCACCGGGCTGGAGCGCCAGATAGGTGTCGACGTCGGCGATCGCGTCGTTGTAATCTTTTGCATCCGCGGCTCGGTACGAGAGCTCGAGCCAAAGCTTCGCGGAGTCGGGATGCGTGCGCAAGTAGGGAGCGCGCGCGGCGATGATGGCGCGCACGCGGGCAAGGTCGCCGGCCTTCAATTCGGCGTAGGCCAGATCCATCGCGAAACCGTCGTCACCGGGCTGCAGCGCGAGGTATCGATCGCCGTACACGAGTGCGCTCTGGAGCTTGCCCTCCGTTTGATAGGCATAGAAGAGTGCGGGCAAAAGCTTGACGCCGTTCGGATCGGCGTTCACGTACGTCGCGTACTGCTTTGCGAGTGCGGCCGCGCCGTCGGGATCTTTGGCCTGAATGTACGCGTACGCCAAGTCTACGGCAAAGGAGGCGTTCTTCGGATTCGCGGTGAGATAGCTGCGGCCGTGCGGCAGCGCCTCGTCGTATTTTCCGGCGGTGACGTCGTTATAGAAGAGGACGCTTTCGTCGGGTGCGGCCACCGGCGCGGGCGTCGCAGGCGTGAGTGCGGCGACGGCATAGCCGCGCTGACGCCAGGCCTGCGCGTCGTCGGGTTTGTAACGCAGATAGTGGTCGACGTCGGCGATCGCCGCGCGGTATTGCTTCTCGTCGCTGTCGTTGAAACTGAGCGCGAGCCAGATCGAGGCGGCGTCGGGGTGTGTTTCGAGATAATCGCCGCGCGCGAGCAAGATGGAACGAACCGCGTCCCATTTCCCGAGCTTCAAATATGCATAGGCGAGGTCGATCGCGAAGGCGTTGTCGTGCGGGTGCGCCGCGAGATAACGGCTGCCGATCGTGATGGCGCGATCGTAGCGGCCGGCCTTCACGTCGGTATAAAAGGTGTCGGCGTCCGATGCGCGCGCGGGCAGCGGCACGCAAAGCAGCAGGAAACTCACCGCGAGCAAAACGCGCGCGATCTTCACGGAGTACCTAGGACGGGTTCCCGACCACGACGATATCGACCATCGTCGCGTCATGCGGGTTCTCGGAGGTCACAGTACAGGTATCGGCCGAGGGCGTGACGCGCACGCGGGCGGAGCCCTCCGGCGTCGCAATGCAGACGGGAGGCCGCGCGAACGGCTTGGCATAGCGGAAGGTGTAGCTGCCGTGCAGCAGCTGCGCGCGCGTCGCCCACTGGTTGGGCGCGCTCTGGAGCGAGCGAGCCGACGTGAAGCTGCCGCTCACCGCGGCGTCACCGTCGCGATCGAGGGTGAGCAGGTCGGCGAAGGAGCTGCTCCCGGGTGCGGCCCGGCGCACCGCGTACGCATCGCGGTCGAGTTCGAAGCCGCTGAACCAGCTCGGCGCGCTCGCGGAGTCGACGCCGGAGAAATCGACGTACGCGTTGGTGAGGAGTCCCGCGACGCGCATGCCGCCGTCGCTCGCGTTGACGACACGCGCGTAGGGGGCGGGTGCGTCGAGCCCGTCGATCTCCATGCCGTTTCCGCCGACGACGATCGAGCGGAACTGCGTCACGGCGAGTCCGAGTTGCCATCCGCACGGGTTGCCGAAGCTTTCGAAGGCGGGCGTGCAGCCGGCGTTGTGTACCCAAAAGGTCGCGCCCGCAGTGCCGCGATCGAACGGCAGATCGTTGCGCTCGCTCAGTTGCAGACCAAAGGCAGGGCGCGCCGCGTTGAGTGCGGTCCACGCGCCGGTGCCGTAATCGGCGTTACTGGTAAGCCAGCCGTCGCCGTCGACGACTTGGAACGGATTGCGTTCGGCGGCTTGCAGAACGCTCGGCGTCACGACGCCGAGTGCGAAGGTGAAGAGTGCGAGCGCGATCTCGCGCACGGTAAGACGTCTCATTGCTTCGGTGTCCATTGATACGTTTGATAGCCGTCGACTTCTTGACCGGTGGGTTCGAAGCCGCCCGGATCTTCGAGGACTTCGTAGACCTCTTTGCTCATCCAGAGCGTCCCCGGCTTGGCGTGCTTCTGCATGTGGCCGGCGACGTCGATCACGTGCTCGACGAGCTTCTCGAGATCCGAATCCTCGAAGACGACGACCTCGCCCTCATTGACGCCGCAGCGCACGTCGAAGCGCGTCCGCAGCGCGTTGCCCCCGCCTTGATTGAAGGGAATGAGCTTCTCGAGAATCGTCTTTCCGGCTTCGACGGCGTCTTCACGATTGAGGAAGCAGATCATGACGCCATCGGGCGTCCAGGACTCCTTCCATGCGTGCGTGGCCTTGAACGTACGCTTGAGCAGCTCTTCGTAGGCTCGAAACGTCGAGGTGATCGCGATCTCGGTTTCGCCGTTCTTCATCCCGGTCGAACCGACGACGTCGACCGAGAGGAAGGTGCATTGCTTGCGCTTGGCCTCCTTCAGTGTCTTCTCGATCTTCCGATACTCTTTGTAGAGTTGCTCGCGCGCTTTCTCGGACTCGACGCCGGTTTGCGAAGCGGGTGCTTTTCCGGGCCGGCGAGAGGGCGCGGTGCGCAGCATCGAAACGAAGTTGTGGAGCACGCCAAAGAGCTGATCCGAGATGAAAATGACGAGGTAGACGAGCCCTGCGAGCACGAGCGGCATCCACGTGCGCAGGCCCGGCAAATGGAGCAGTGCGGCGAGCCGTAGGACGATCGGATCACCGTAGTGGTGCAAAGTGACGACCGGCCACGAACTCTGGAAGCCCGAAACGTGCACGAACTGCACGCCGAAGAGCAGGAGCGAGCCGAGAATTGCAAGAGTCAGCGCGAGGTTTACCAGGCGCTGAAGGGCATCAAGGAAGAAAGATGCTATTGCGGCGGTTCGCACGGCAGACTTGCTTCCTCGGTTCCCCTCGTCAGACCTTGGCTTATGCCGCTGGTGTAGATGACTGTTAGCGACCTCACATCCCACCTAGCCGCGACTATCGCGTTATTGATAGTCGCCTCTGCCATCATGTTTGCGGTGATGGGGATCGATGACGCTTTGCTCGATTTGGCCTACTGGTTCCACCGCTGGTACCGTTGGTTCGTCGCGCGGGGCTTCAAGCGGCTGACCCTCGAGCAGCTGCGAACCAAAGAGCAGCAGCGCATCGCGATCTTCATCCCCTGCTGGCACGAGCACGACATCGTGGACAAGATGGTCGAGCTGGCCTGCAGCTCGCTCCAGTACTCGCGCTACGACCTCTACATCGGCGTCTATCCGAACGACCCACTGACCACCGAAAAGGCCAAGGAGGTCGCGCAGCGGTACCCGCGCGTGCAGGTGGTCGTGAACGAACGCGACGGCCCGACGACCAAGGCGCAAAACCTCAACCAAATGTGGCAGGCGATGTTGCAGCGCGAAGGCACCGATCCCTATACGATCATGGTGCTGCACGACTGCGAGGACGTGATCCATCCGCTCTCGCTGCTGCTCTACAATTTTTTGATTCCGCGGCGCGACATGGTGCAGCTCCCGGTCTTTCCGCTCGAGCGTCCGTGGAACAAGTGGACGGCCTGGACGTACGCCGACGAGTTCGCCGAGAATCATCTCAAGGATCTGGTCTCACGCGAAACCTTCGGCAGCTTCGTGCCCTGCGCCGGCGTCGGCTGCGCGTTCAATCGAGCCGCGCTCGAGAAGAAGGCGCTCAAGACCGGCGAGCTCTTTCCCACGGAGTCGCTCACCGAAGACTACCAGCTCGGCCTGCACTTCCGGCAGAGCGGCCTCTCGACGATCATCGTGCACCAGCGCTTGGGCTTTGGGCGCGGCGAGCACGTCGCCTCCGCTGCCGCCTACGTGGCGACGCGCGAATTTTTTCCCGACACGTTCAGCGCCGCGATCCGTCAGAAGGCGCGCTGGATCGTGGGCATCTGCTTTCAAGCTTGGCAGCAGACCGGCTGGACCGGGAACATCTTCACGCGCTACACGCTCTATCGCGACCGCAAAGCCATCCTCGCCAATTTGCTGGTCATCGCCGGCTACTGCGTTTTCGCGCTTGCGGTCGGGCTGTGGATTTGGGGACTCTCCGATCCCGACGTCGCGCAGCCGCGCGTCGATCCGGTCTGGTGGCCGCTGCTCTATGCCGTGCTCACGTTTTCGATCTTGCGCCTCTTCCAAAAGGCGTACTTCGTCAACGTGATCTACGGGCCGCGGCAGGCGGTGCTCTCGGTGCTTCGCGTTCCGTGGTCCGGCATCATCAACGCGGCGGCGACCGCGCGCGCATGCCATCTCTTTTTCCGCTCGACGATCACCGGCACGCCGCTCGTATGGAGCAAGACGACGCACGTCTTTCCGACGCGCTCCGCTCTTTCCGAATACCGCCGCCAGCTCGGCGAGGTATTGATCGAGCAGGAACTCGTGAGCAACGAAGATGTCGCGCTCGCGCTCGCGGAGCGGCGTCCGGGCGAGCGTATCGGCGAGACGCTGGTCCGCCTGGGTTATCTTACGCAGCGGCAGCTCACCGGCGCGGTCGCGCGCCAGATCGGCGCCGAGGACGGTTCGCGTGACGACCTCGTTCCATCCGACGAGGCGCTGAAGTATTTCGAGCAGGAAGAGGCGCGGCATTATCACGCGCTTCCGCTGCGTGTCACCGACCGCGGCATCATGATCGCGATCGACAACGAGCCGAGCGCCGAACTCGACGAACTCTTCAAAAAGCGTCTGCCGCATCCGTATTTCTGGGTAATGGTCGAGCCGTCGCGATTGATTCCGGCGATCGAGCGATCCTACGCGTTCGGCGACGAGCGCCGCAAGCCGCTCGGCGTCTATCTGCTCGATCGCGGCTGGCTGACGCGCGCGCAGCTCGAGACGGCGCTGGTAGAACAGGACCGCACGCGCAAGGGGCTCTTCGAGCTCGTCGTCGACCGCGGGTTCATCTCGGGCGAGCAGACGCGCAACGTACTGGAAGAGTACTTCGCGCTGCCGTACGTGACGCCGCCCGCCGATGCGCGCGTCGTGCCCGATCTCGTGATGAAGCTGCCGACGCGGATTCTGCGCGACAACGTCGTGGTTCCCTACGAGTCGCACGGCACGGTCTTCGTCGCGTCGCAATTCCCGCTCGACCGCAACGCGAAGAAGCTCGTTTCCGAAGGCCTTCCCGACGCGAAGACCGTCGCGGCTTCGCTCGAGTCGCTCACGCCGCTGCGCAAAGAGGTCTTCAAGATCATCGAGAAACGGCGGCAGCTCGGTCAGATGCTGGTCGACGAGAATCTCGTTACGAACGAAGACATCGCGCGCGCGATGGAGGCGCGTATCGAGGGCGAGCGATTGGGCGAGGCGCTGGTGCGTTTGGGGATTCTTACCGAGGATGTTTTACACGGAGCGCTGCGGCGTCAGCGTGAAGACGTGCACGGCGACGGCGAAACGAGCGCGGCCCCCTCGCGCCGTCGTCCGATCGGCGTCTTTTTGATCGAGAAGCAGTACCTCACGCGCGCGCAGATCGACGAACTGCTGCAGCGGCAAGATCAAAAGCATCTGCCGGTCTACGCGATGGCGGTCGAGGATCATCTGCTGACGCCCGAACAGCAAGAGACCGTGATTCGCGAGTATTTCGAAACGTCGTTCGAAACGCCGCCGGCCGATGCGAAGGTGCCGATGGATTATCTCGAGGTCATTCCAACGAAGTTGCTGCGCGAGCACTTGCTCGCGGTCTATCTCGTCGACGCGAAGCCGGTCGTAGCCGCGCCCTATCCGCTTCCCGATGCCATGCGCGAGACGATCGCACGCGCGGCGGGAAGCTCGATCGGCTTTGCGCTGGCTTCGCTCGATGCGATCTATCCGATACGGCAGCGTATGCTTCGCGACATCGAGGTCTACGAGATCGAGACGCTCGCGGACGAAGGGCAGGCGAGCTAGCGCTTCAGACCGGCGGCCTGGCGTGGATCGACGAATGCGTATCCCATCGCGTGCAGCCCGTCGACGTAGGCTTGCACCGTGTCGACGTCGAGCAGCGCGGGATGGAGGAATCCTACCGCGACGCAGTAGCGGCAGGCGAGCAGAACGCGCGCTTTTGCGAGCTGATCTTTGACGGTAAAGACGCCGTCGAGCGAGACGTAGCCGAGGTTCTCGGGAAGTATCACGGTGCCGTATTGATCGCGTTGCAGCGGCCACGGCAGCCAGCCCAGCGGGCGGCGCAACTCCCACGCCGCCGTAAAGAAGTGCGCGATTGCACCGTAATCGACGGGCGAGGCGGAGTAGTGCGGCGTCTCCCACATCAGCGGATCGAGCCCGAGCGATCGCTCGTCTTTCAAGCCCTGTTCGACCATGCCGCTCATCCACGCGGCGGAGTCGTTGGGCACCGGCGCGTTGGTGTCTTTATCCCAGAACTCGTAGCCCTCGGAATCTTGCGCCGAACAGCAGTGATGAAGGCCGTGCAGGATGATCGTAGCTCCATGGTCTTGGGCCCATTTCAGCGTCGAGACGAGTTGCGGATTTTGGCTGAGCGGGCCGCCCGCACCGTGCTCGACGCGAAGATCGGGAATGACGCCGATGCCGTAAGGTACGTGCGCTGCCGCGAGATACTGCACGATCGTTTGCATGCGGCTATCCGGCGTGATGGCGGAGACGTCTTCGAGGCGCAGCATCGCGAGCGGTCTGCGGTTGGGGGCGGCGCCGAGGAAGGAGGCGATTGCGTCGCAAGCCGCGACCATCGGGCCGTTGCTCCCGCTGCTGGTGAGAAACGCGAGCGAGTAATTGACGAACATCGCGTTGCCGTCGACGAGAATCGCGGGCACGACCTTACCGCCCGGGAAAGTATAGTCGCCCAGCACGCGAGCCGGCGCGCGCGCGGAGAGCGTGAGGTACTCGTCGGCCGGGACGTGCGCGGTCATACCGCGGTAGCTGATGGTAAAGTTCGCGTCGACGTTGGTAGAGACGCCGCCGCCGGTGTGTGCGAAGGCGACGCCGGCGTTGCGCAATTCGCGCAGGTGATGCTGCGAAACGATGAGACGCTTCGCGGCGCCGAGTTTCGCGAGCTCAGCAGGTGTCGGCGGCGTGAGCCCGTCGAGCCCGAGATAGATGACCGCCGCCGCATTTCGCACGCGCGACATGGGCACCGAGTCGAGATAGGCCCACGACGTATCGGGCGTGAGGTAGCGCATGCCGATCGAGACCTGCTCGGCACGCTGCTCGACGAACGCCTCTTTCCCCGGCAGATGATCGGCGACCACGAGAATCGAGCCGATGTGCTGCGGAAAACGCAGCGGAACGACGTCGACCGTTTGCACGGGTTTCGACGCGCACCCGGAGATTGTTACAAGCAGCGCTGCGATACAGAGCCGAGCTCTCACAAAGGCGCTAGTTCACGCTGGAACACACCGGACCTTCGCAGTTGCCGCCCGTCACGAGCCCTTCGCGGTAGTCAGTGTCTTTTCGATCTTCGCGCTGAGCGTCGCTTGAGGGATCTCGCCGCTCGAGATGTACGCAACTTTTCCGCGATCGATGAGCGCGATCGTCGGATAACCGCCCAGCAGATACTCTTTGGCCGTGGCCAGGTCCGCGTCGAACGCGACCGGATATTGCACGTGGAAGAAACGTACGAAGCCCAACACGTCGGCAAGCGTCTCGGGCGAGGACCGGTCCGAACCGTACGCGCTCCCCGTGACGGCAACGAAGTCGACGCTATGCCCGTAGCGCAGATAGAGCCGATTGAGCACCGCGGTTTCGTGTTGGCAATGCGGACACCACGTGGCAAAGATCTCCAAGAGTACTGGGCGTTGTGCTTTGGAGAGTTCGAACGGCCCTTGGGTCGTGTCGACGGAGAAAGCCGGCGCCGGGTCGCCGGCGGTGATCGTCGAGAACATCGGCGCCTCGGATGCGGCGGGCTTGATGACTGCGTGCGCGACGGCAAACGCGATGACGATGCCGGCGAGGACGATCAAACCGCTCAGGCTCGCGAGCAGTTTAGGCGTAATGATGGGGCGCGCCGCGCGGCGCGCTGCTCTGCGTGACATGAAAACCTCGAAAAGAAAGCGTGCAGTGATGTGTTAAGCGGCGAACACGATCGGTGGAGCACGCATACCGAGAATGCGCGACATGCAGCGGGCGCTGCAGGCCGTGAGCGCAAAGAAATGCGGCAGCAGCGCTGCGGGAGCGAGTGCGCTCTCATCGAGATGTACGAGCGCGCAGAGCGCACCGGCGATGCGTTGATGTATCTGCTCGAGCCATACGCACAGTACGCGCAATGCGACGACCGCGACGAGCGCTGCAAGCGCGATTGCCGCGATCGCGAGTGCCGGCCGGCCGTCGAAGGCGCCGTTAAGCGCGGCGAGGGAGAGCGAGGCCTCTTCGGCGAGCTCCATGGCCCCGAGCGTCGCGATCGCGGCGGCAAAGATTCCAGCGAAAGCGCGAACGTCGAGGCAGCGGTGCATGGCGCGCGCGAGGAGCGGCAGCGAGCGCGGCCCGGAGCGAAGCAGATGCAGGGCATAGAGCACGAAGATCGCGAGCGCCGAGATGCCGATCGCCGCGACGACGACGGGCAGCGATCCGTGTTCGTGCGTCGCATACGCCGGCGTGCCGCTCGAACCGTCCGATAGCTGGAGCAAAAGGTGCGCGACCAGCGCCACGCTGCATGCCGAAACGATGAGGCCGAGCGCGCGCAGCCGCGAAAACGCCGCGCGATAAAGCACGATTACCCGGTTCTGCGGCGACAGTGTCGCCGCCTAGAGAGAAAATTTAGCCCCAGCGGGAGTCGAACCCGCGTTACCGCCGTGAGAGGGCGGCGTCCTAGGCCACTAGACGATAGGGCCGCTCTCCCCGGCAGTGACTCGAACACCGACAACCTCGTCCAGAGCGAGGCGGACTACCATTATCCGACCGGGGAATGGCAGCGACGGTTATACTACACGACCGGGGGCGGGTCTTGCAATCGGCCCGCTGCAGCGAACATACGTTCGTTTGCCGCGGCCGGAGATTCCGGGCAATAGAAAAGTGCTTGGTCTGTCGAAGTAAGACGGCCCGCGATTTTTCGAAGAGGAGACCGGAGCTTGCAGGCAATCGTGCTCGTCGGCGGTGAGGGAACTCGCCTTCGTCCGCTTACTTACGGAACGCCGAAACCGATGGTACCCATCGTCGGCGTCCCGTTTCTCGCGCGCACGATGCAGCGGCTCTCCGAAGCCGGCATTCGCGAGGTCATTCTTCCGGCGGGTTACCTGCCGCAAGCGATCATCGACTATTTCGGCGACGGCTCTCGATTCGACATGAAGATCACGTACGTGATCGAGGAAACGCCGCTCGGTACCGCAGGCGCGCTCAAAAACGTCGAAGAGTACATCACCGGTCCGTTCATCGTTCTCAACGGTGACGTGCTCACCAGCCTCGATCTCCATGCGATGCTCGCGCGTCATCGCGAACGAGGCGGCATCGGTACGCTGCACCTCATCAAAGTCGAAGATCCCTCGGCGTTCGGTGTCGTCGTCCACGACGAGCGCGGGCGCATCTCCGCTTTCATCGAAAAGCCGCCGCGCGAGACGGCGCCGTCGAACGAGATCAACGCCGGAACGTATCTCTTCGAGCGTGAGATCCTCGACTATATTCCGGCCGGACGCAACGTATCGATCGAACGCGAGACCTTTCCGCACGTCATCGCGGCAGGCAAAGCGCTCTACGCTTACACCACCGGCGATTATTGGATGGACCTGGGAACGCCGGAACACTATCTCGGCGCGCATCGCGATATGCTCGCGCGGCGCATGCCGGTGCGCGAGCTCGCACTCGAGCCCGGCGCGAGCGGGGCGGGCAAAACGGCGCTCGCCGGCTTGGCGAAACTGCACCTCCCGGTTCATGCCGACGAAGGTGTAAAGATTGATCCCACTGCAGAAATCGGTCCGAATGTTGTGCTGGGTCGCGATTGTAAAATCGGCCCGGGCGTGATTTTGCGCAACAGTGTGCTCTGGGATGGGGTTACCTTAGAAGAGGGGACGATCGTCGAAGGGGCGATCATCGCCAGCGGTGCGCGACTCGAACGTGACGTGCGAGTGCATGACGGTACCGTCATCGGACATTACACGGTCGTAGCCGCCGGGGAGACGCTCGGTGAAGGCAGCCGCGTCGGCGCGAGCGCCCCCATCAACCGTTAGAAAGGGGCACTTCGAGGGGAGCATCCTACCATCATGGTCTTGCTACTGGGCTCATATCCGCCGCGCGAGTGCGGCATCGCCACATTCATGGCCGACGTGAAGAGCGCGTTCGACGGAGCGTTCACGGAGCGCACCGGCGTCATCGCAGTCGACGAGCCGGGCGGCGAATCGCGGCGCTATCCGCCCGAAGTCGTCGCGCGTTTGCAAGAGCAGGATCGTTACTCTTACCCGGCGATCGCACGCTTCATCGACCGGCATCCCGCCGAGCTGCTCAACATTCAGCATGAGTACGGCCTCTTTGGCGGCGAGCGCGGCGAATGGCTGATCGATCTGCTCGATCGCGTCAACAAACCGGTGGTGATGACGCTGCACACCGTGCTTCCCGAACCCGACGAAGTGATGCTGCGCGTGACGCGCGGGCTATGTGCGCGCTCGGCGCGCGTCGTGGCGCTCTCGCAGACCGGACGCGATCTGCTCGAGAACGTCTACGGCATCGATACGAACATCTTGCGCGTGATTCATCACGGCGTTCCCGACGTCGCCTTCACCGGTACCGGCGCCGCGAAATCATCTTTCGGTATCGGGCAGCGCATGGTCGTCTCGACCTTCGGTCTGATCAACCGCGGCAAGGGTTTGGAATACGCGATCGAAGCGATGGTCGACATCGTGCGCCGGCATCCCGAGGTGCTCTACCTCATTCTCGGCGAGACGCACCCGGTCGTGCGCCGGCGCGAGGGCGAGTCGTACCGCGAGTCGCTTCAGGAGATGGTGCGCTCGCTCGGACTCCAGCACAACGTTCGGCTCGTCGACAAGTATCTCGACTTCGACGAGCTGGTCTCGTATCTCGCGGCGACCGACATCTACCTCACGCCCTATCTCAACCCGGTGCAGATCGTGAGCGGTACGCTCGCCTACGCAGTGGGCTGCGGCAAAGCGATCGTCTCGACGCCCTATCTCTACGCGAAGGAAGTGCTCGCCTACGGCCGCGGATTTCTCTGTGAATTCCGCGATGCACCGTCGATCGCCGAAAACGTCAACGCGCTGCTCGACGACCCGTCGCTGCGCCGCGCAACGGAGCGCCGCGCCTACCGTTTCGGACGGCAGATGACCTGGCCGCACGTGGCTCGCGAATACGGGCGGCTTTTCATCGAACTCGGTCCATCGGGTGAGATGCAGCTGGTCACCTCTGCGTAAGACGCTCCCTACACTCGAGCACGTCCTCACCCTCAGCGACGACGTGGGCATCGTTCAACACGCGGCCGGGCGCGTGCCGGATACGTCGACGGGCTATTGCACCGACGACGTCGCGCGCGCGCTGATCGTGATGTTGATGCGTTTGCAGCGTGTACCAAGCGACCCGGACGCGGAGCGGCTGGCGCACATCTACCTGACGTTTTTGCGCGACGCCCAGCTCGCCGACGGCCGCTTCCACAACTTCATGAGCTACGAACGCGCCTGGCTCGACGACGTCGGCACCCACGATAGCTGCGGGCGCGCGATCTGGTCGCTTGGCTACACCGTGCGTTTTGCGCCGCGTGATGTATGGCGCGACGCCGCCGCGGTCATGCTCGATCGCGCGGTCGCGTCGGTCGACTGGCTGGAATATCCGCGCGCGCGAGCCTACGCGATGCTCGGTCTCGCACACGCGCAGCGAACGCTGCCGCTGCGCCGGCTTGCGCACGAGCTGGCGGCGCGCTACGAGCGCGAACGCGCGAGCGATTGGGATTGGTTCGAGCCGGTGATGACCTACGATAACGCGCGTTTGCCCGAAGCGCTGCTTCGCGCCGGAGCGGCGCTGCAAGAGGATCGCCTCCTCGCGATCGGCGCGGCGACGCTCGGGTTCTTGGAGCGCGTCGTCTTCGAGGACGGGATCTTCGTGCCCATCGGCAACCGCGGCTGGTTCCCGCGCGGAGGCCCCCGCGCCCGTTTCGCACAGCAGCCGCTCGAAGCCGCCGCGATGCTCGACGCCGAGCTTGCTGCTTTTGACGCATCCGGCAACCGCGCGCACCTCGACGCGGCCGCGAATGCGGCAGCATGGTACGACGGAAAGAATCTTCTGGGCGCCTCTATGGCAGTGCGCGGAGGATGCTATGATGGGTTGGAAGCCGACGGTCCGAACCGTAACATGGGCGCCGAATCCACGCTCGCATTCCTCGCCGCCGCCTACGCACAAGAGTAGAACGGACCATTCCCGGCGAAATATCTCCGGATGATGATCCTGGAGACCGAAGCTCTCAACGATGTACAAACGCAGGCCGTCGAACAAACCGACGGTCCCGTTTTGATATTTGCCGGTGCGGGGAGCGGCAAAACACGGGTGCTGACGCATCGCATCGCACTGCTGCTCGGACAGCGAAAGATCGCTCCGGATCGCATTCTCGCCGTCACGTTCACGAACAAAGCCGCGGGCGAAATGAAGACGCGTCTCGAGCGCATGGTCGGTGCGTCCGCGCGCGATTTGTGGGTCGGCACGTTTCACGCGATGTGCGTGCGCATTCTGCGCCGCGACGGCAGCAAGGCCGGGATCTCGCCGAGCTTCGCCATCATCGACGACGCGGACCAACGCCAGCTCGTCAAAGATATTCTCGACGATCTCGATTACGACGAACGGCAGCTCGCGCCGGGCGCTTGCCTGCACGAGATCAGCAAGGCGAAGAACTCGCTCGTCTGGCCCGACAAGTATCACGAATCGCAGACCTCGTTCCTGGGCGAGCGGATGGCCAACGTCTACAGCGAGTACGAGCGCCGTCTGCGCGAGTCGAACAGCCTGGACTTCGACGACTTGATCGTGCGTACGATCGACCTGCTCGAAAAAGACGCCAAAACCCGCGATAAATATCAAGATAAGTTCCAGTACGTCCTGGTCGACGAATATCAGGACGTCAACGTCGCGCAGTACCGCTTGATCGCGCTGCTCGGCGCGAAGCACAAGAATGTCACCGTCGTCGGGGACGACGATCAGTCGATCTATTCGTGGCGCGGCAGCGACTATCGCGTGATCCTGCGCTTCGAGGAGGACTTCCCGGGCGCCAAGGTCTTCAAGCTCGAGGAAAACTACCGCTCCACGCAGCGGATCCTGGACGCGGCCAACGCGCTGGTCGCCAATAACAAAACGCGCGCACCCAAGAAACTCTTCACGCGCCGCGCCGAGGGCGAGGCGATCACGGTCTACGCCGCCGCGACCGAGCGCGACGAGGCGCGTTACGTAACCGAGAAGATCAAGCAGATGGTCCGCGACGGCGCGGCCTACAAAGACTTTCTCATTCTCTACCGGACCAACGCGCAGTCGCGCGTCTTCGAAGAGGCGCTGATCGCCGACGGCATCCCGTACCGCGTGGTCGGCGGCGTCGGTTTCTACGCACGCGCCGAAATCAAAGACGTCATCGCGTATCTGCGCTACATCGTCAACCCCGCCGACGCGCTCGCCTTCAAGCGGATCGTCAACGTTCCGCGCCGCGGCATCGGTCAGCAGACGCTGGCCGCGCTCGTGCAGGCGGCGAACGCGCGCGGGCTCTCGGTCGGCGAGGCGATCTTCAACAGCGATCTCCTCAAAGAGGCCGTCCCGAAAAAACTCAAGGAGCTCGAGCGCTTCGCCGAGTTGATTCGGAACTTCCGCACGCGCTCCGAGGATTTGAGCGTGGCGGATCTGCTCGTGGCCGTGATGGAAGACTCCGGCTACGTGCGAGAGCTGCAGGCCGAAGAGACGCACGACGCGCGCGCAAGGATCGAGAATCTGCAAGAACTCGTCGGAGTTGCGCGTGAGTACGAGAGCAGCGACGCGGAAGCGACGCTCTCCGGCTTCCTCACCAACGTCGCGCTGATCAGCGATCTCGATGCGCTCGATCCCGAGTCGTCGTACGTCACGCTGATGACGCTACACGGCGCCAAAGGTCTCGAGTTCGCGCATGTCTTCCTGACCGGTTTGGAAGAAGGCGTCTTTCCGCACAGCCGTGCTTTGACCGATATGACGGAGCTCGAAGAAGAGCGCCGCCTCGCGTACGTCGGCGTGACACGCGCGATGGACCGGCTCTTCCTCTCGTATGCGCAGCGGCGTGCGCTTTTCGGTAACACCTACGCGTATCCGAAGTCGCGCTTCGTCGAAGAGATGCCGGGCCTCGACGTGCTCGAGAGCGATGCGGTGCAGTTGCCGCGTCCCTCCGGCGGCCGCTGGCGCGAAGTTGCGATTCACGAGTCGGCGGGCGCAGGCATGAACATGAATCTGCGCGACGGCGATAAAGTGCGTCATCCCAAGTGGGGCGAGGGCACGATTCGCGGCTTGGTTGGCGCGGGCGGGGACGGTCTGGTGACCATCGATTTCCCCAACGTCGGCCAAAAGATGCTCATGTTGAAATACGCTCCGCTGGAAAAAGTCTAAAAAAGGGTTGCACCATTTATGCTCCGAGTCGCCGTAGCTGGTGCACTCGGCAGAATGGGCCGAGTAGCTTGCACCGCACTCAGAGAAGCCACCGACGTTACCTACGCCGGCGGCCTAGCGCGTACGCGCGTGCCCGGCGAGCAGATCGTCGACGACTTCGACGAACTGCTGCGCGCGGGGAAGCCCGACGTATTGCTCGATCTCACCACGCATCCCGGCACGGTCGAGATTTCCATGAACGCGCTCGCGCACGGCGTGCGTCCGGTGATCGGCGCGACCGGATGGACGCAAGCGGAGTGCGCAGTGCTCGAAGCGCTTGCGCTCGAGCGGAATCTGGGCGCGCTGCTAGTGCCGAACTTTTCGATCGGTGCGATGTTGATGATGCGCTTTGCGCAGGAGGCAGCGCGCTACTTTCCGAGCGTTGAGATCATCGAACTGCACCACGACGGTAAGAAAGACGCGCCCTCGGGCACCTCCAAACTCACCGCCGCACGCATCGGTGCGGGTGGTGGACCGGCGAGCGTTCCGATTCACTCGGTGCGCATGCGCGGACTCGTCGCCCATCAAGAGGTGATTTTCGGCAATGACGGCGAGCTGCTGACGATTCGGCACGACTCGCTTTCGCGCGAGTCGTTCGTGCCGGGGATGCTCGCTGCCGTGCGCGCCGTGATGAACGTGCGCGGATTGCAGGTGGGATTGGATGCTTAGGGTCGCGGTGGTCGGCGCCACCGGCGTCGTGGGCGAGACGATTCTGCGCGTGCTCGAAGAGCGCCGCGTACCCGTCGGCCGCGTCGGACGTTTCGCGTCGCGAGCGCGCGACGGCGTCGAGGCGACGACGCCCGAGCGCTTGCGCGATTTCGACGTCGTGTTTTTTGCAAGCGGCGAAGATGCGAGCGAGACCTATGCGCCGGCGCTGCTCGAACGCGGCACCTTCGTGATCGACAACAGCTCGACGTTTCGGATGCGCGAAGGCGTGCCGCTCGTGATTCCGGAGGTCAATCCGGAGAGCGTAACCGCGGCGCACCGGCTGTTTCCGGTCGCGAACTGCACTGCCATCATCCTCTGCACCGCGCTCGCGCCGATTCGCGATGCGGCGGGGCTGCACGCCGTGCGCGTCGCGACCTATCAATCGGCGAGCGGCGCGGGGCGCGGCGGGCTCGACGAGCTGCTCGCCGGCGAACGCGCACTCGCGCAAAATGAGCCTGAACCGGAGCCGTCGGCCTTTCCGCGCCCGCTTGCGCGCAACGTGATTCCGCAGATCGGATCCTTCGACGCAACCGGCTACTCGGGCGAAGAGCGCAAGGTGGCCGCCGAGACGCGCAAGATGCTCGGCCTGCCGGAGCTCTTCGTGAGCGCGACCACGGTGCGCGTGCCGGTGCGCACCGCGCATTCGGAGGCCGTCTGGCTCGAAACCGCCCGCGAGACGAGCGTCGAGGCGCTCGGCGAGGCGCTCGCGCACGCACCGGGCGTGGTCTACCATCCCGAGGGTATCGTGACGCCGCGCGAGGTCGAAGGCACGGATCTGGTGCATGTTGCGCGCCTGCGCCGCGAATACGAGCACTCCAACCGGCACTTCCTGTTGTGGTGCGCCGGCGATCAGTTGCGCAAGGGAGCCGCGACCAACGCCGTGCAAATTCTCGAATTGCTCTTGGCACGAGGATTAGTAGGATGACGAGCGCTCTCGCGCGCGTGGCGGTACTCAAGTTCGGCGGTACGTCGGTTGCGACGCGCGAGCTTCGTGAAGTCGCGTTCGCTCGCATTTTGGACGCGCGCGAAGCGGGATACGCGCCGGTCGCGGTCGTCTCCGCGATGGGCCGCGCGCCCGCGCCCTACGCTACCGACACGTTGCTCGAGCTTACCGGCGGCAACATGGGCAGCGCCAACACCGACCTGCTGCTGGCTTGCGGCGAACTGATCTCGGCGGCGATCTTCGCCGAAGAGCTGCGCGCGATGAACGTCGAGGCGCAAGCCATGACCGGTGCGCAGGCCGGCATCGTGACCGACGCGACGCACGGCGACGCGAAGATTCTGCGCGTCGACGCGCGTGCGGTCATGGAACTGCTGCATCACGGCGTCGTTCCGGTGATCGCGGGCTTTCAAGGCACGACGCAGGACGGCACGGTCACCACGCTCGGACGCGGCGGCACCGATCTCACCGCGATTGCGATCGGGCATGCGCTCGGCGCCGACCGCGTCGACATCTACACCGACGTGAGCGGCGCGATGACCGCCGATCCGCGCCGCGTCGGCAACGCGCACGTCATCGACCGCGCTTCGCTCGAAGAGATGCACGAACTCGCGCAGCACGGCGCGAAGGTGATGCATCACAAGGCGGCGGGTTTTGCGGAAGCGACCGGAACGCGCTATGCGATCAAAGGCTTGAAGAGCGATATCGGAACGGTGGTCGACGCCGCGTACGACTCGGGGCGGCCGGTCACCGGCGTCACCGCGTCGGGGCGCGTCACCTGGATTCGCGTGATTCGAGGCGATATCGAAAATCCGCAGCACCGCATGCAGACGGAGCTCGAGATGTTCCGCCGCGTCGCGGAGGCCGGCATCTCGATTGACCAGGTGACGATCAATCAAGCCGGCGTCGCGTTCGTCGTCGACGGCGATCGCGGCAGCGAAGTCCGTCAACTGCTGGGCGATCTCAATCTCGCGGTCCGCGTGCGCGAGGGATGCGCGAAAATCTCGGTCGTTGGTACGGGGATGCGATATCTTCCCGGCGTCGTGCATCAGTGCGTACTCGCTCTCAGCCGTGCCGACGTCGAGATCATCCATTGCACCGACAGCAACATCACGATCTCGATTCTCGTGCCCGAGGCCGACGTATCGAAGGCCGAGGCCGCGGTGCACGATCAATTCCATTTGGCAAGCGGAGAAGAAGCATGAGCCGACTCGGAACGATTTTGACGGCGATGATCACGCCGTTCGATGCGCGCGACAACCTCGACGGCAAAGAGGCCGCGCGCATTGCGCGCTGGCTGGTCGAGCGCGGCAATGACGGGCTCGTGATTGCGGGCACGACCGGCGAAGGGATGACGCTCGACAGTAACGAGCGCGGCGAGCTTTTCGCCGAGGTGAAAGCCGCGATCGCGGGACGCGCGACGATGATTGCCAACGTCGGAACGAACGACGTGCGTTCGACCATCCGCAACGGCAAACAGGCGCAGGACGCGGGCGCCGACGCGCTGCTCGTGGTCGTGCCGCCGTACGCGAAGCCGACGCAGGGCGGTATGCTGGAATTTTTCGGCGCAGTCGCGGACGCGACGACGCTGCCGGTGATCGTGTACAACATCCCCGGACGCACCGCGGCAAACATGCTGCCGGCCACACTGCTCGAGTTGAACCGCCGCCACCCCAACATCGCCGGCGTCAAAGAGTCGAGCGGCGATCTGAAACAGATCGCGACGATCGTACGCGATCGTCCGGCGAATTTCACCGTCTGGTCGGGCGACGACCATCTGTTTCTGCCGTCGCTCGCGGTCGGGGCCGACGGCGTCGTCGGCGTCAGCTCGCATCTGTGCTCGCAGGAGTACCGTGCGATGGTCGACGCGTTTCGCAGCGGTGATGTGGCCAAAGCGGCGGCCATTCACAACGGGCTGCTCGAACTGACCGACGCGCTCTTCACGATCACGAGCCCGATTGCGGTGAAGTGGGCCATGAGCGAGCTGGGCTTCAAAACCGGCCGCTGCCGTCCGCCGCTCGATCAGATCCCGCCGGCACTCGCCGAGCGCTTGCGCCCGCTCGTCGCGTCGTACCTGACGACTGCATAGCGGTGGACTCCGTCGAGATTCTCGGATGTCGCCTCGATCTGATCGACCAGAACGAAGCGACCGATGCTATCTTGCGCTTTGCGCGTGAAGGAAGCAGCGCGCTTGTCGTAACGCTCGGTACCGAGATGGTCGTCTACGCGCAGCGCGATCCGGCGTTCCGTTCCGTCATCAACGACAGTGCGCTCTCGCTCTGCGACACCGTGGGTGTACTGGCGGTCGCACGCCAGCATGGCGCGGCGCTGCGCGAGCGCGTAACCGGCGTGGAGCTGGTTGAAAGGCTTTGTCAGGGCGCTGCCAAAGAGGGGCTGCCCGTCTATTTTCTCGGCGGCGCCGAAGGCGTCGCGGCGGATGCGGCAGCGATTCTGGAGGTCCGTTTTCCGGGGCTGATCGTAGCGGGAACGCGCAACGGATTTTTCTCGAGCGAGGAGGAAGCGGCGATCGTCGAAGCGATTCGGAGCAGCGGCGCACGTCTGCTCTTCGTCGGTCTGGGTTCACCGCGTCAAGAGACGTGGCTGGCGCGCAACCTGCGCGCGACCGGCTGCGGCGCCGGCGTGGGCGTCGGCGGTTCGTACGACATCATCAGCGGACGGTTGAAACGCGCCCCGCTGATTTGGCGGAAGTTTGGAATCGAATGGCTCTATCGTTTGATGCGTGAGCCGCACCGGTGGCGCAGACAATTGGCGCTTCCGTATTTTGCCTGGCTGGTCGCGCTCGACCGCCTCGGCGTCCATCCGCAGAAAGGTACGAACGAGAAGTGAAGGCGATGCTCTTGGCCGGCGGCCTCTCGACGCGCCTCTACCCGCTCACCAAGACGGTTCCCAAACCGCTCGTTCCGGTCGCGGGCGTGCCCAACGCGATTCATTTGATCAAATATTTGAAGTCGTACGGCTGCAGCGAGATCGCGATCAACGTACACTACCTCGCCGAGGCGATCGTCGATACGCTCGGCGACGGTTCTGCGTTCGGCGTGCGGCTCGAGTATCTGCACGAGCCGGTGCTGATGGGCAGCGCCGGCGCGCTCAAGCCGATGCAAGCATTTTTCGGCGGCGAAACCTTCGCCGTGGTCGGCTGCGACGATCTGACCGACCTCCCGCTCGACGAGCTGGTCGCGATGCACGAAGCGCGTGGTGCGGTGGCGACGATCGGTTTGGTGACGCGCGATCAGGTCGATCAGTACGGCGTCGTCGTGACCGAGCCCGACGGCCGCATCACCGGCTTTCAAGAGAAACCCGAACCGGGAACCGAGCGCAGCAAGCTCGTGAACACCGGCATCTACGTCTTCTCGCCGCAGATCTTCGATCGCATTCCGGCCGGCACGTTTTACGACTTCGGGAAACAAGTCTTTCCCGAGCTGCTCGCCGATCGTGTGCCGTTCTACGGCTTCGACGCGCGCGGCGCGTATTGGTGCGACATCGGCACGCCGCGTGAATACCGGCGCGCGAGCTCCGACGTAGTCAACGGCGCGTTTCGCATTCCGCAGACGCGCGCCAACGGCGCGGATCCAAGCGCGATCATCGCGCCGAGTGCGGCGATCGACCGCAACGTGTGGATCGGCGCGAACGTGCGCATCGGCGAGGACGTGCGCATCGCCGGTCCGTCGGTCATCGGCGACGGCACCGTCGTCGAGGAAGGCGCGGCGCTCGAAGCGAGCATCGTCTGGGAGAACAGCCGGATCGGCACGGGTGCGCAGCTGCGCGACGCGATCGTCGGCAAAGAGACCGAGGTCGCGCGCGGCAGCCGGCTGAGCGGCGAGATCGTCGCCTCTTGTCAACCCGTCGAAAGCGCGTGATGGAAGGCGTGGATGCTCCACGCCTTGCTCGATCTCGTCTTCCCGCCGCAATGCGCCGCGTGTAACGCCACCGGTAACGGCCTGTGCCTGCGATGCGTTTCGCCGGACGCGCCGCCGCTGGTGCGTGTGCTGCCGACGCTGCGCGCGTATGCGCTCGGCGCCTATGCGGGCGCGCTGCGCCGCGCGGTGCTCGCGCTCAAAGACGGACGGCGCGACGTTGCGCTCGCCCTCGGCGAACGGCTCGCCGCGATGGCGTCGGCGCCGATGCTGCTCGTGCCGGTGCGCACGACGGCGGCGCGGCGGCGCGTGCGCGGCATCGACGGCGTCGAATACATGGCGCGCGTTGCGGCGCGCCGGACGGGCGCCACGGTGTGCAGCGCGCTCGAGCCCGTACGCGGCGACGCGCAGCGCGGCCGTTCGCGCGCGGAGCGCTTGGCGGCACGCGAGCGCTTCTGGTGTGATGCGAGGCTGGTGCGCGGACGAAGCGTCACGCTCGTCGACGACGTATGTACGACCGGAACCACCCTGGAGGATTGCGCGGCGGCGCTTCGCGGCGCGGGTGCGGTGGTCTCGCAAGCATTGGTGATCGCGGTCGCGAACGACGAGCGATCGTGTTCAGTGGATTGATCGGTTATCGCGGTATCGTGGTCGCGAACGAACCGGCGCCCGGCGGCGGCCGGACGCTCGTGGTAGATGCGCAGGGCGCGGCGGAAGAAGGCGCGGCCGTCAAAGACTCGATCGCCGTCAACGGTGTGTGCCTCACCGCGACACGCATCGACGGCAGTCGCGTGAGCTTTGACGTCGTGCCCGAAACGATCGAGCGCAGTACGCTCGGCGAGCTGCGCGCAGGCGATGCGACGAATCTCGAATATTCGTTGCGCGTCGGCGACCGCATGGGCGGGCATTTCGTCTACGGTCACGTCGACGCGACGGCGGCTGTGATCTCGCGCGAACGCGAAGGCCAGGGCGAACGCATTCGCGTCGAACGCCCGGCCGCACTCGCGCAGATGATTCCCGAGAAAGCGTTCATCGCGGTCGACGGCGTGAGTTTGACGGTCGCGTCGGTTGGCGACGGCTGGTTCGAGATTGCGTTGATTCCCGAAACGCTCGCGCGCACCACGCTCGGCGCGCGCCCGCCGGGTTCGCGTGTCAATCTCGAGATCGACCCGATCGCGCGCTACGCGCAGGCGTCCCTCGACTACGGCGCTTCGCGCCTACGCTCGGGATGACAGGGCTTCGCGCCTACGCTCGGGATGACAAGCGACAGGGCTTCGCGCCTACGCTCGGATGACAAAAAGCGATACGACGCAACGATAGCTGTCATCCCGAGCGTAGTGAGCGCAGCGAACGTAGTCGAGGGAGAGCGGAGGCCATTGCAGCGTCGGTCCCTCGTCCCTCGACTACGCTTCGCTACGCTCGGGATGACAAGCCGATACGACGCAACGATAGCTGTCATCCCGAGCGTAGTGAGCGCAGCGAACGTAGTCGAGGGAGAGCGGAGGCCACTGCAGCGTCGGTCTCCCGTCCCTCGACTACGCTTCGCTACGCTCGGGATGACAAAGCGCCGGCGCTGCGCGCCTACGCTCGGGATGACAGGGCTTCGCTACGCTCGGGATGACAGGGCTTCGCTACGCTCGGGATGACAGGGCTTTGCTACGCTCGGGATGACAGGGCTTCGCTACACCTTGGGATGACAAAGCGCGCTTGACATTTGTCCGGATGATATACCTGCCTCACCAGGGACCCGGACAAGTATTAGGCCATGCTCCTGAGCGGTAAGCCAAGCGGCGCCCGAGGCAGCCTGCCCCTTGGCACGAAGGGGATCGCATGGCATCGGCTGCTCCTAGGGCTATTGCGAGTCAACGCGCCGCAAAGCCACATGCGACAGTTACGTCGCATATCAAATCACCAGCCTTACCCCCTCCCATTACACACGCATGGCCGGGAGGCGTTGATCTTATCGTCGTCATTGTGTGTGCGGTTTTCGCCCTGGCCGCATCTATTTTTGCGTGCATTCGCAAGCTACGCGCCGGGATATTGACCGTTGTGATAGCAGTAATCGTGGCAGGCTATGGTATCGCGGCGAGCCACGCATCATCAACCACTCCGCTTTGGCCTCCTGACTGGGTTTGGTTCTCGGCGATTATATTAGTTGGGGCGCTAGAGTCGTTTGTTATTCAGCGAGAGGGTGGGGAACGCGATAAGACCGTTAGAGATACAATTTGGGCGCTTTCCGTAATGTTGGATCGTTCCGAAGCAGCCGTACTGGCAGATCATCTAACGATCGAACTTCCGATAAGACGACAGTCGCTACAACTTGGCATAATGTCCAAGAGGCAGAAGGAAATCTTCGGAATGGCAGATCGCCTTTTTTATATAGCGAAATTACGCCTAGCTTCGCAGCCCCGGCTACAAACTGAGCGTGATATCAAGGAAATGCGAGCCTTTGTTAATTGGGCCTCTGAAAATGCACGCCTTTACAACGACGGCTTCAGGGCAAAAGTAGATGAAGCGAGGGCTGAGTTGGCGGCAGAAGGCCTTAAGGGGCAGCCATATGAAGAGGCCGCCTACGAATCGCCTACGATACTCGCAAACATGTTCAGAATAGCCGACTTGCTGAGCACGTTGGCAATATCGGTTCAGTCCGTAGAAATACCTGCGAAAGAATAGATGTCAGACGAAAAGACGCCGATGGAAAAGTTCGAGGACCTTTTGGGCCGCGTGATTCGCGCTGGCAAAAAGAAGGCCAAAGAGGTCGAGGAAGTCATCGAAGAGACTGTCGAGCCTACGGAGAAACCCGAGGCCGATGAATAGGCCCGCGCTGGTTGATTCGCAGTTCGGCGTTCGCGCAACGCAGCGCATCATAGGTCAAGCGGCGTCCATCCGTGGACTTGAGAACCATTACGAAACGTCCAGCGTCGTCATTCTCCCGAGCGTTGAAGCGGAACACTTGCTCATCAACATAGGCGTCAAGATGGAACGGACGCGGGCAAATGTACGTCCCGTGAAGCGTGCGCTTGAAGCAGCCCCAGAAGTTCTCAATCGTGTTGGTATGCACGCGGCCTTCGCAGTACGTCACCCAATGGTCGATGAAGGCGTGCGCATAGCCAATATCAGGGAGCCCGCGATACGGTCCCCACGCATCGGTGTAGATCGTCGCGTTCGGAAACACGTTAGCGCGAATGTGCGGGAACAGCGTCGAACGCTTGCGATCAGGAACGACCATCGCTTTGACTTTGGACGGGCGTCCGCGTTGCGCCATGCCAAAGACCGTCGTTTTGCCCTCGAATGGATTGCGTCCGGTTTTATCGGCATACTTGCTCGCTCCGGTGCCCTTCATCCGGCGACGACGAGCACCGACGAAGGTTTCGTCCGCCTCCACCTCGCCCTCGAACTTCGCGGAGGCATCGTCGCGCATCGCCTCACGAACCCGGTGCAGCATGAACCACGCCGTCTTTTGCGTCACGCCGAGCGCCCGCGCAAGTTCGTGCGAGGATGTTCCGTTCTTGGTGTTGGCGAGCAGCCACAGAGCCGGGAGCCATTTGCAAAACGAGATCGGGCTCTCCTCGAAGATCGTCCCGGTCTTAGCCGAGAACACGCGCTTGCAATCTTTGCAGCGCCAGGTCTTGCGGGTCGAAATGAACTGCACGGCAGCCGAGCCGCAACCCATCCGGGGACAGGCGACCGCGTTCGGCCAGCGGACCTTGACGAAGTGGGCCCAGGCCCGGTCCGGGTCCGAGAAGTAGGTCACGGCTTCGAGGAGGGTCGTCGGCTGCTTGTCCATACCCTAAGCATGTACTCGGCGGGTGACACCTGGGTGGCATCTTCGGGTGAGTCAGATATATCGTCTTGACATTTGTCAAGTCGGGGCATAGGGTGAGGGGGCTATGAGTCAATTTGCCGCCTCCCTCAACGCTGCGCTCGAGGCTGCCGGGCTTTCCGCGGCCGAGCTAGCCGTGAAGGCCGGGATGAGCGAATCCGCGGTTTCGCTGCTCCGCGCCGGGCGGCGCGAGCCCTCCTACCGCACGCTGCAGCGTCTTACCGCCGTGCTGCCGCAATTGGCACCGATGCCGGCGGTCAAGCCGACGCCCTTCGATTCGATCGAGGATGCAATCGACGACATTCGCGCCGGCAAGATGGTCGTCGTGCTCGATGACGAGGATCGCGAGAACGAAGGCGATCTCGTCATGGCTGCGCAGATGGTAACGCCCGAGGCGATCAACTTCATGCGCAAAGAGGCGGGCGGATTGATCTGCGTGCCGCTGCTCGGACGGCGGCTCGATGAACTGCAAATCCCGCAAATGGTGAACGACAACACCGCCGTGCACGAAACGGCCTTCACGGTCTCGGTGGAAGCGCGCGATATTACGACGACCGGCATTTCCGCGCACGATCGCTCGGCGACCATTACGAAACTGCTCGATCCGAACGCAACCGCGGCGGATTTCTTGCGGCCGGGCCACACCTTTCCGCTGCGAGCGCGCGAAGGCGGTGTGCTCGTGCGTGCGGGGCAAACCGAGGCTTCGGTCGACCTGGCGCGCCTGGCCGGGCTCTATCCCGCGGGCGTCATCTGCGAAATTATGGCCGATGACGGAACGATGGAGCGCCTAGATGG
>DATJOG010000030.1:0-42850 GCA_035507275.1 Candidatus Acidiferrales bacterium | reverse complement strand
CAGCCCCTGCTATAATCAGGGGGCTGTGAAAGAGAAGATCCACCCCCACTGGTACCCCGAGGCGCGCGTCCACTGCGCCTGCGGCAACGCCTTTACCACCGGCTCGACCATGAAAGAGATCGCGGTCGAGATCTGTTCGGCATGCCACCCCCTCTTTACGGGCCAGCAGAAGCTGGTCGACACCGCCGGCCGCGTCGACAAGTTCAACCAGCGCGCTGCCGCCGCCGCGAAGAAGAAAGAGGAAGCCGCCCAGCGTAAGGCTGCCAAGGACGCAAAGAAAGCCGCCGTCGAGGCCTAACGACCCGGCCCAGGTTTAGAGACGAGCTGCATCGCGGCTCGTCTTTTCGTTTATTCTCCGCATAAGATATCATGGCTGAACTGAACGCGAGCGTGATTGCGCGCCTCGATACGATGGTCCGGCGCTTCGATGAAATCGAGGCGGCCTTGGCCAATCCCGCCGGCGGTTTCGATCAGACGCGCTATACCGCGCTCGTCAAAGAACGCGCGCAGATGGAAGAGACGGTCGACGCGTATCGTCAGTACCGCAAAGTCCTGGAAGAGATCGAAGGGAACCAGGCCCTGCTGCGCGAGAGCGACGCCGAGATGCGCGAGCTTGCGGAAGAGGAGCTCAAGGGGCTGCGCGCGCTGCGCGCCCGGCTCGAAGACGAGCTTGCGCTGCTGATGATTCCGAAGGATCCGAACGACACCAAGGACGTTTTCATCGAGATTCGCGCGGGCGCCGGCGGCGACGAAGCCGCGATATTCGCGGGCGATCTGGCGCGCATGTACATGCGCTTTGCCGAGTCGCGCGGCATGCGCGTCGAGCTGGTTTCGGAAAACGAGAGCGACGCCGGCGGCTACAAGGAGATTGTCTTCGGCGTAAAGGGTGATTCGCCGTACCGCTATTTCAAGCACGAGTCGGGGGTGCATCGCGTCCAGCGCGTGCCCGCCACCGAAGCGCAAGGGCGGATTCATACCTCGACGGCGACCGTCGCCGTACTGCCTGAGGTCGACGAAGACGTGCAGATCGAGATCAAGCCCGCCGACCTGCAGATCGACACCTATAAGGCGTCGGGTGCAGGCGGCCAGTACGTCAACAAGACCGAATCGGCGATTCGCATCACGCACGTCCCGACCGGCATCATCGTCGCTTCGCAGCAAGAACGTTCGCAGATGCAAAATCGCGAAAAGGCGATGCAGATGCTGCGCGCCATGCTCTACGAACGCCAGCAGCGTGAAAAAGAAGAAGCGATGGGAACGCTGCGGCGCAGCCAGGTCGGCACGGGCGACCGCTCCGAGAAGATTCGCACCTACAACTTCCCGCAGGACCGCGTCACGGACCATCGCATCAACGAAAGCTACGGCAACATCCGCGGTATCATGGACGGCGCGCTCGGACCGATCGTCGACGATCTGCTCGCCGACGAGCAAGCGAAGTTACTCGCCGGCGAAGCGCAGCCGGCGTAGGGTATGAACGAGGCGCTGCTGGCGTTCATCACCGGAAGGTCGCCTGCCTATCTGCGCGCGCATGCCGAGGAGCCGCTCGACGACGAGCAGCGCGCACGCTACGAAGAGCTTTCCGCGCGCCTGGAAGCGGGCGAGCCGCTCGCCTACGTCATCGGGAGCGCGGGCTTTTACCGCCGCGAGTTTTTGGTCGATTCGCGGGTGTTGATCCCGCGACCGGAGACCGAGCACCTCGTGGAGGCGGCGATCGAGCATTTGCGTCGCTATACCAAAGCACGCGCGCTCGACGTCGGTACCGGGAGCGGCGCGATTGCCTGTTCGCTTGCCGCCGAGTTGCCGCATGTGCGCGTCGACGCGATCGACGTATCGCCGCTCGCGCTCGCGGTCGCGATTTCGAACCGCGATCGCCTCGGATTGCAGCCGCGCATTTCCTTTTATCTCGGCGACGTCGTGGAACCGTTCGCGCATCGCTTCTACGACGCGATCCTCGCGAATCTGCCGTACGTTCCGACCGGCGAGGGCGAACCGAGCCTCCGTTTCGAGCCGGCGCTCGCGCTCGACGGCGGACCCGACGGGCTCGCGTATTACCGGCGCTTCTTCGAACGCGTGCCTCCGTTGCTTAATCCGGGCGGCATCCTGCTCGCCGAAGGGGCGCCGCCGATTGCCGCCGGGCTCTTCGAGCTGGCGCAGGCGGCGTTTCCGCAGGCTGCGGTCACGCTCGAGCGTGATTACGGCGGCCGCGAGCGTTTCGTCAAGGTTTTGACCCCGGGTTAGCACGAATAGAAACAACCCGAGATGGCGAAGTACATTTTCTTCACCGGCGGCGTGGTGAGTTCGCTCGGCAAGGGCATCACCGCAGCGTCCCTCGGACGACTCCTCAAAGCGCGCGGCATCAGCGTCTCGATCCAGAAACTGGATCCGTATATCAACGTGGACGCCGGCACGATGAACCCCTATCAGCACGGCGAGGTCTTCGTGACCGAAGACGGCGCCGAGACCGATCTCGACCTCGGTCACTACGAGCGGTTTATCGACGAAAATCTAGTCCGCGCAAATAACGTCACGACCGGTCAAATCTACAATTCCGTCATCGAAAAAGAGCGGCGCGGAGAATATCTCGGCGCGACGGTTCAGGTCATTCCGCATATCACCAACGAGATCAAGGCGCACATCAAACGCGTTGCGGAAGCCAGCCACGCCGACGTCTGCATCGTCGAGGTCGGCGGTACGGTCGGCGACATCGAGTCGCTCCCCTTCCTCGAAGCGATTCGCCAGATGCGCTACGACGTCGGCGACGAGAACGTCATGTATTGCCACCTCACGCTGGTGCCGCACCTCGGTGCCGCCGACGAGCTGAAAACCAAGCCGACGCAGCACTCGGTCCGCGAGTTGCGCGGGATCGGTATCTCGCCCGACGCGATTGTTTGCCGCACGCAGTCGGCGATCGCGATGCCGGTCGAGCTGAAGGAAAAGATCGCGCTCTTCTGCGACGTGCCGCCGGGTTCGGTCGTGCAGAACATCGACGCCAAGACCATTTATCAAGTGCCGCTCAATCTCGAAGCCGAAGGGCTCGCCGACGCAGCAGTGCGCAAGCTGGGCCTGCCGACGATCGCGCCCAAACTCGACGAGTGGCAGAAGATCGTCGATCGCATCATGCACCCCAAGCGCCGCGTACGCATTGCCCTCGTCGGGAAATACGTCGAGCTCAAGGACGCGTACATCTCGATCAACGAAGCGCTCTATCACGCGGGCATCCACCACAACGCCGAGATCGAAATTTTGCGTGTCGACTCGGTGACGGTCGAGACGCAGGGCGTCGGCGTGCTCGAAGGCGTTCACGGCATTTTGGTCGCGCCCGGTTTTGGTGCGCGCGGCGTCAACGGTAAACTGCACGCGATCCGCTACGCGCGCGAGAAGAAGATTCCGTTCTTGGGCATCTGCTTCGGGATGCAGCTGGCCTGCGTGGAGTTCGCACAGAACGTTTGCGGCATTCCGAAAGCAATGTCGATCGAAGTCGACGAGACGACGCCGGATCCGGTCATCGATTTCATGCCCGATCAACGCGATCTCGAGATATTCGGCGGTACGATGCGCCTGGGCGCCTACAGCTGCACGCTCGACGCGGGAACGCTTGCGCAGCAAGCGTACGGAGAACCCGAAGTCAGCGAACGGCACCGTCACCGTTACGAGTTCAACAATCGCTATCGCCCCGTCTTCGAAGAGCACGGCATGCGCTTCTCCGGCCACCACACCGTCGGCAAGACGACGCTGGTCGAGATCGTCGAGCTGCCGACCGACATGCACCCGTGGTTCGTGGGTACGCAGGCGCATCCCGAGTTCAAGTCGCGGCCCAACCATCCGTCGCCGCTCTATCGCGACTTTATCGGCGCGGCGCTCGAACGCGGCGGCTCCCCGATCGAGGTCCGCTCGATCGGCCAGCGCGTTGAATCCTAGCGACATCACCGCGTTCATCCTCACCCGCGACGAGGAGCGCGATCTGCCGCGAGCGATCACGAGTCTGCCGCACGGCGTCTGCGTTCTCGTGCTCGACGCGCTCTCGACCGATCGCACCGCTGCCTACGCGCGGGAGGCGGGCGCGCGCGTGATCGAGCGGGCCTGGACGAATTTCGTCGACGCGCGGCGCTTCGCGCTGCGCGAGATCGCGACGCCGTGGGCGCTGCTGCTCGATGCGGACGAGGAGCTCGACGACCGTTTGCGCGATGCGATACTCGCGGCAAGCGAGGACGTCGATGGTTACGCCGTCCGGCGCACGACCTATTTTCACGGCAAACCGATGCGCATGTGGAGCGGCGAGTGGCTGCTGCGTCTGGTGCGCACGAAATCCGCGCGCATCGACGACGCGGCGCTGCACGAGCGGCTCGTCTGCGACGGCCCGGTAGCCGAGCTACCGGGTACGCTGTTGCACTATTCGTATCCCGACCGGCGGAGTTATCGCGAGAAGTTCGCCCGCTATACCGCGATCGAAGCGCTCGCGCAGCCTGCGAATCCGCTGCGCTGGTTGGGCCAGACGCTGCTCGTGCCGCTGCGTTTTGCAAACGGGATGCTGCGCCGCGGCGCCGCGCTCGACGGCCCGCGCGGCTGGTACGTCGCGTGGAACTCGGCGCGCTATCCGGCGGTGGTTGCATGGAAGGCGATCGCGCAGACCTGGAAAGACCGCAAGCGTTCGTGACGCGGATCGGCATCGACGCGCGCCGCGGCCGGCAGATCTCGGTAGGTATGCGCACGTACATCGAAGAGACCAGCTTGCGCTTGCCGCAGGTCGCGCCGGATTTCGACTTTCGCATCTACACCCAAGGCGAGCAGCTCGCACCGGTCGAGCAGTTCATGGTGCCGTTGCGGATGTGGCGCGACGGCGTCGACCTGGCGCACTACATGTCGCATTACGTGCCGCTCTTCGCGAGCGGGCCGTTCGTGTTGACGATTCACGACCTGATCCACCTGCGCTACCCGGAGATGCACAAGCGCACGGTCGGACCGTACTATGCGATGGTGGTCAAACCCGCCTGCCACCGCGCCGCGCGCGTGATCACCTCCGACGAGCGCACCGTTGCCGATCTGGTCGAGCTGCTCGAGCTCGATCCCGGCAAGATTCGCGTCGTTCCGCTTGCGCCGCGGGCGCGTTTCTTCACGCAGGCGCAGCCCTTCGCCGCGCCGCGCCCGTATTTGATCAACGTCGGTAATCATCGCTTGCACAAGGATCTCGCGACGCTGCTGCGCGCGTGGTCCACGCTGCCGCGCAGCGCCGAGATCGATTGCTATTTCACCGGCCCCGACGACTTCGGTGGCGAACTGCAGCGGCTCTCGACGCCGTATCGCCGGGCGATCGCACTGGGCGACGTCGACGACGATGCGCTTGCGTCGTATTACGCGGGCGCGTTCGCGCTCGTGCATCCCTCGCTGCTCGAGGGCTTCGGTCTGCCCTTCGTCGAGGCGATGGCACAAGGTTGCCCGGTGATCGCGACGACGACCTCGATTCCAAGTCCGGTCGCTCCGGCCGCACTGATGTTCGCACCACGCGACGTCGACGGCGCGCGCGCGCAGATCGAGCGGCTGCTCGACGACCAGGCTTTGCGCACCACGCTCGTTGAACGAGGGCGAGAGGCCGCACGGGCGTTGACGTGGGAACGCACCGCACGCGAGACGGCCGCCGTCTATCGCGAAATCGTGGAAGGGAGACGATGATCCGCACGGCGATCGCATTGCTCTTGGCGGCCGCATTGCTCGGCGCGACGCCCGTACCGGGCGCGCCCCAAGCGCCGATCGCGATCGTGATCAACGGTGTAAAGCTGCCGCTGCGCCCGCCGCCGATGATCGTACACGGCGAACTCTACGTCCCGGTGCGCCGGACCATCGAAGCACTCGGGCTTGCGTTCATTCGCTCGGGCTCGACGATCGAGACGCAGGTCGGCGCGAAGAGCGTCAGTCTCACGATGGGCGGGTCGAGCGGCACGGTCGAAGTGCACGACGTGCTCTACGCGCCGCTGCGCTTCTTTACCGACGTGCTGGGTGCGCAAGCCTCGTACGATTCTCACACGCATACCGTGACGATCGTCGCACAGCTGGTGGGCGTCTCGGCCGACGGCTTGGTGCTCACGCATACGTCGGCCGAGCGATTCGGAACCGTTACCGCGGTCGATCTCAGCTCGGATCCGCCCACCGTTACGCTGGAATACAACGCGGACGTGCATACCGTGCCGATCGGAACCAACGCGGTCGTCGAGCTGCACGACGTCGTCGCGAACGTAACCGTGCCGGGTGAGTTGAGCGACTTGCGTCCGGGCGATTTTGCGCGCATCTACATGACGCGCTCGGGACACGTGGAGCGCGTCGAAGACGCCTTCGGCTCGTATACCGGCCGCATCGCGGCCGCGGCGTCGACCGAATTCGTGCTTACCGACGGTCACGTGATCGTGCCCGATCGCAGCACGGAGATTTTGCTCAACGGACGGGTCGCGACGCTCCCCGATCTGCAGGTCGGCGATCTCGTGACCGTACGTTATAACGTCGAGAGCAACGAGGTGCGCACGATTCTCTCCTCGCGCGCGCTCGCCCAGCGCTCGCCGCAGCCCGGCGGTCCGCAGATCACGAGCATCGCGATTGCGAACGATCGTCCGCTGCGCGCGGGCGATACGCTCGCCGTTACGATGCAGGGCACGCCCGGCGGTGCGGCCTCGTTCGACATCGGTTCGTACGTGACGAACCTCGCAATGACCGAAGGTCCGAGCGGCACGTATACCGCGAGCTATCAGATTCCCGACGGCGCGAACTTCAGCGACGTGCCGATCGTCGGTCACCTGCGCGTCGGCGGCGCCGACGCCCCCGACGCAACCGCGCAACAGACGCTCTCGGCCTCGAGCTTACCGCCCGGCGTCGCCGATTTCGCACCCGGCGAAGGCGCGGTCGTGAACACCACCTCGCCCGCGATCTACGCGACCTTCGTCGCCGATGCCGTGCCGGTCAATCCGTCGAGCGTGGTCCTCTGGGTCGACGGCCGCGACGTGACGAGCGAATCGCTGCGCACGCCGACGTTCATCCAATATATGCCGTCGTACACGTATCACAGCGGCGAGGTGCACGTGACCGTCCGCGTTGCCGATCTCGCCGGCAACACCACGACCAAGTCGTGGACGTTCGTCATTCACCCGTGAGGAGAAGCGATGGAGTGTCTGTTCTGCAAAATCGCGGCCGGTGAGATTCCCGCAAAGAGCGTCTATCGCGATGACGCGGTGCTCGCAATCGAAGACATCAACCCGCAGGCGCCGGTGCATCTGCTCGTGATGCCGGTAACGCACCACGCCAACATCGGCAAGCTCTCCGACGCGGCCGACGGCCCCCTGCTGGCCAAGCTCTTCGAGGTTGCGACCAAACTCGGACGCGAGCGCGGGCGCGACGGCTACCGTCTGGTCATGAATACCGGTCCGGACGGCGGTCAAACGGTCGATCATCTGCACGTCCACATCCTGGCCGGACGGCATTTGACCTGGCCGCCCGGATAGTGCTACAGTGGGTCGGGCCTCACGACGGGGCCTAAATTTTGCGCGCCGAGCGCGCCACGAAAGGGGGGTCGATCAATAATGGAAGTCCGCGTTTCTCCGGGCGAATCGATCGAGAGCGCGCTGCGCCGTTTCAAAAAGGCCACCCAAAAGGCGGGTATACTCGCCGAGGCGCGCAAGCACGAGCACTACGAAAAGCCGAGCGTGCGCCGCAAGAAGAAGTCGGCTGCCGCGCGCAAGCGCCGCGCCTAACCTTCGATGGGCAGTTTGAAAGACCGCATCGCCTCCGATCTCAAGGAGGCGATGAAGGCGCGCGACCAGCTCCGGCTCGACACGCTCCGTTCGGCCCTCTCGGGCTTCACCTACAAGCGCAGCGAAGCCGGCGCGGATCTTTCCGATGCCGACGAGCTTGCCGTCGTCCAAAAGCTGGTGAAGCAGCGCAGCGACTCGCTGACCGAATTCGAGAAGGCCGGCCGTCAGGATTTGGCCGGCAAAGAACGCGCCGAGCGCGACATTTTGACCGGCTACCTGCCTGCGCAGAAGTCGGCCGGCGAGATTCGCGCGATCGTGAAGGCGGCGCTGGCGGCGCTGCCCGCCGAGGGCCGTAACCAAGGCGCGGCGATGAAAGCCGTCATGCCGCAGCTCAAAGGCCTCGCCGACGGCAACCTCATCCGCCAGATCGTCACCGAAGAGCTCGGCTGAGAAGAAACCTTGCCGTGCTGCGAAAGTAGCATCCGGCATGGTCAGATTTTTGCGGGGCGCGTCGCTGCTCTGTGTGCTGGCGGGGCTCGCCGGTTTTGCGGGCGCCGCTACTTCGGCGCCGGTCGTCGTGGTGCCGATCAGCGGCATGGTCGACGACGGCATGGCCCACCTCGTGCAGCGCGCCGTTGCGCAAGCCAACGATGATCATGCGGCCGCTATCGTGCTCGACGTCGATAGCGACGGCGGACTGGTAGAGGCGGCGCAAGATATTCGGGGCGCGATCTTTTCCGCACACGAGCCGGTCTACGCGTTCGTCGAACGCCGCGCGTTTTCGTCGGCGTCATTGATCACGCTCTCGGCGTCGCGCATCTTCATGGCGCCCGGATCGGCGATCGGCTCGGCCGAACCGCATCCCGACACTCCCGAAACCGTCTCCGCCGTCAAAGCGCTCTTCGTTTCGACGGCACAGCGCAATCATCGTCCGCAGCAGCTCGCCGCGGCCTTCGTCGATAAGAGCATCGATGTTCCGGGTTATAAAACGCCGGGTACGTTCTTGACGCTCAGCGCGCAGGACGCGGTGAAAACCGGGATGGCCGATGCGATCGAGCCCTCGCTCGACGCCGCGCTCGCCGCCGAGCATCTCGCCGATGCATCGCGCGTCACGCCGCAGTACACCTGGGGCGAAGAGCTGGCGCGCTTTGCCAACACGATCGAGATCAGTACGCTGCTCTTGACCATCGGCTCGCTGGGTTTGATCATCGAGATGCAGACGCTGCACGGGATCGCAGGCTCCATCGGCGTTCTCGCGCTCGGGCTCTTTTTCGGGACGCACGTTTACGCCGGATTCTCGAACGGCTTGGTGATCGCGCTCGCGCTCGCCGGCCTGCTCGGCATTTTGTGGGAGCTGCACGTCGTACCGGGCCACGGCATACCCGGCATTCTCGGCGGCCTCGCGCTACTAGCAGCAGTACTGCTCGCTTTTGGATTCCCGTTTTTCTTCATCGCCGTCGAAACGGTGTCGACCTCGATCATCTTGACGGCGATTTGCTTCGCGCTGCTCACGCGGGTCTTCCCGGAGAATGCGTGGATGCGCCGTTTGGCTCTGGTCGAGGCGCAGGGCCCCGAGTATGTTACGAGCAGCGATTTCTCGTCGCTGCAAGGAAAGACCGGCGTTGCCGCGTCGTATCTTCGTCCCGCGGGTGTGGCACAGATCGACGGCAAACGCGTCGACGTGCTGACGGAAGGCGAGTTCATCGCGTCCGGTACGCCCATCCGAGTCACGCGCGTGGAAGGCGCGCGCGTCTTCGTCGAACCGATTACGCTTCCGAGCTACAAGTAAAGGAGTCTAGGTGGAACTCGCAACCGTCGGTGTGGTAGCCCTCGTCTTTTTTGCGATCATCCTGTTCTTCGTGTTTCTCTACTACTTCCCGCTGGGCACCTGGATCCGGACGATCGCCGCGGGCGTTCCGCTCGGGATCATTACGCTCGTGCGCATGCGGCTCATCGGCATTCCTCCCGGCATCATCGTCACGAACTACGTGCGCGCGCGTAAAGCCGGCTTGAACCTCACGATCGATCAGATGCAATCGCACTTTCTGGCCGGCGGTAACGTCGAGAACGTGACGCTTGCGATGATCGCCGCGCAGCGGGCGCAGATTCCGCTCGATTGGCAGCGGGCCGCCGCGATCGACCTCGCCGGCCGCAACGTGGTCGAAGCGCTGCAGACCTCGGTCAATCCGAAAGTCATCGAAACGCCGACGTTCCAAGGCGTCGCGCAGAACGGCATTCAGCTCAACGTCAAAGCGCGCGTTACCGTGCGCAGCAATCTCGACCGGTACGTCGGCGGCGCCGGCGAGCAGACCATCATCGCGCGTGTCGGCGAAGGCGTCGTCGCCGCGGTCGGCGCGGCCGTCGATCACAAAGAAGTACTCGAGTATCCCGATCGCATCAGCAAAACGGTGCTCTCGAAGGGACTCGACGCCGGAACCGCATTCGAGATCGTTTCGATCGATATCGCCGACGTCGACGTCGGCAAGAACATCGGCGCCGAACTTCAGACCTCGCAGGCAGATGCCGATCGCAAGATCGCGCAGGCTAAGGCGTCGGAGCGCCAATACGCCGCGATGGCCGCAGAACAAGAGCAGAAAGCTGAAACGCAGGCAATGCGCGTGAAAGTCGTCGAGGCCGAAGCCGCGATTCCGCTCGCGATCGCGGATGCGTTCAAGAGCGGAAACCTCGGCGTCATGGATTACTATCGCCTCAAGAATCTGCAGGCCGATACGGGCATGCGCGACGCAATCGGCGGCAGCGCCGAAGGCGGCACCCAGCCCGACGCGACGCAGCCGCCGCCGCCGCCAACGCGCTGATTCATGCACGATATCGGGGTCATCATCTGGCTGATCGTCGTCGTCATCGGCGTGATCTCCAGCATGCGCCGAAACATGCGGCGTGCGCGTTCCGCGCCGCAGTCGCAGACGCCGCAGACACGGCAGACGCCGCAGACACCGCAGATACGGCAGACACCGCAGGCGCCGCGGCCGGTGCCGGTACAGCCGGCACCGGCGCTGCAGTTCGAGCTTCCCCCGGTGCTGCCGGACGAGGCCCCGCCGCCTCCTCCGGTCGCTGCGCCGCCCGCCCGGGTTGGAACTTCACCGGTTCGTGGTATGTTCGGGAGTAGCAGGAGACTCGTAAGCGCAATCATCGCTGCCGAGGTGTTGGGGCCGCCCAAAGCAATGCAGGAGCAATCGATCTGGAGTCCACGTCACAGCGAACCGTCGATTTAAGCGATCTCGAAGATCGCGTCCGTCTCTTCGGACAATTCGATCAAAATCTCTCGGCGCTCGAAGAGCGCCTGCGCGTGAGCGTCCACGCCGACGGCGACCAGCTCAGGCTCGCCGGTTCGTCGGCTAACGTCGAACGTGCCGAGCACGCGGTTCGCCGGATGCTCGATGCAGCGGTGGAAGGCGCACAGATCACACCCGACGACGTCGCGCTTGCAATCGCGGACGCGGGTGAAGGAACGACGGCGCACCCGCATCCGGGCACGCTGATCCGCACGCATCGCGGCAAAGAGATTCGTCCCAAGACTGCGGGGCAGCGCGCATTCGTGCAGTCGATCGAACGCAACACGCTCACGTTCGGCATCGGTCCGGCCGGTACCGGAAAGACCTTTCTCGCGGTGGTGATGGCGGTGCGCGCGCTGCGCAACCGCGAGGTCGCGCGCCTGATTCTTTCGCGCCCCGCCGTCGAAGCAGGCGAGAAGCTCGGATTTCTCCCCGGCGATCTGCGCGAAAAGGTCGATCCCTATCTGCGCCCGCTCTACGATTCGCTCGAGGATCTGCTCGACGGCGCGGTGGTCGCACGCTATCTCGAGCGCGGCACGATCGAGGTCGCTCCGCTCGCGTACATGCGCGGCCGCACGCTGAGCGATGCCTTCGTCATCCTGGACGAAGCGCAGAACGCGACGCCGGATCAACTCAAGATGTTTCTCACGCGTTTGGGCGCGGGCTCGAAAATGGTCGTGAACGGCGACGTGACGCAGATCGATCTTCCCTCCGGCGCTCACAGCGGGCTGCGCGACGCGGCCCGGCGCCTCGGGCGGCTCGACGACGTCGGCGCCGTCGAACTCAACGAAACCGACGTCGTGCGCCATCCGCTGGTCGCCAAAATCATAAAAGCCTATCAGGTTGCCGTTGATTCACTACAGAAATGAAGTGCGCGGCAGCGGCGTCGACGCGCGCGCGCTCAAGAGTGCGCTGCGCAGACTGCTGGCCAGCGTCGACCAGAGCGGCGCAGCGATCTCACTGACGCTGGTCGACGACGAAACGATCCGCGCGCTCAATCACGCACATCGCGGCAAGGACAAAGCGACCGACGTTCTCAGCTTTCCGCTCGAACCCGAACCGTTTTCGGGAGAGCGGCTGCTCGGCGACATCGTGATCAGCGTCGATACTGCGCGGCGGCAGGCGGCCGACTACGATGCCCCGCTGCAGCGCGAACTCGAACGGCTGATGATTCACGGACTCTTGCACGTGCTCGGCCACGATCACATGGAAGCGCAGGAGCGGCGCGTGATGGAAGCCGAGGAGCGGCGCTTGGCCGCGGCGATCGGCATGCCGTGGCCCTACAAGTGAGCCGCTAAACGCGTGCGGCTCTGGCGCTCGTTCAATCACGCCTTCCAAGGCATCATGTACGCGGCACGCACGCAGCCGAACATGCGCTGGCATCTGGGCATCTCGTTAGCGGTGCTGCTCGCCGCGATGCTGCTTCGCATCGATCGCGACTACGTGATCGACCTCGTCGTCCTCATCGCAGTCGTGCTTGCGCTCGAGCTGCTCAACACGGCAATCGAATCGATCGTAGACCTGTTGACCGCCACGCACCACCCGCTCGCGAAGACCGCCAAAGACGCCGCCGCCGGTGCGGTGCTGATTGCCTCGGTAGCGGCCGTGGTGGTCGGCTACCTCGTCTTCTACAAGGGCATCATCAACGGCGGGCAGAGCGTCTACCACGCGGTTGCGACCATCCCGAGCAACTTGGCCTTCGTCGTGCTGGCGGCGGTCGCGATCGTGACGATTTTCGCCAAAGCGTGGGTCGGGAGAGGCTCGCCGCTCCAGGGCGGCGCGATCTCCGGGCACGCGGCCCTAGCCTTCGCGGCGGCCACCCTGCTGGCGTTCCTGTACCAGCGGCCGCTGGCGGCCATCCTCGCCTACTTCGTGGCCTTCCTCGTGGCCCAGAGCCGGGTAGAGGCCAAAATCCACAGCACCGCCGAAGTGCTGGCTGGGTCGGTCTTGGGTACGGTGGTCGCCTTGGCCGTCTACCTGCTGGCCCGCTCGCACCTCATGCTATAATGGCGCAGTTTTGATTCCCCACCCGCTCGAACTCGCAGCCCTGGTCGTCCTAGTGCTCTGTTCGGCCTTTTTCTCGGCATCGGAGACCGCGCTGGTCGCCGTCTCCCGCGTTCGCGCGCGCGCCCTCCAGGACCGCAAGCTGCGCGGCTCGGACAGCGCCGTCAAACTCGTCGACGACAAGGGTCACGTACTGACCTCGATCCTGATCGGCAACACGATTGCACTCTTGGCTGCGGACTCGCTCGCCACCACGTTCGCAATCGAGATGGGTTTGGCGCAAGCCGCGCTTTGGTCGACGCTCGTCATGGCGGTCGTGCTGCTGCTCTTCGGTGAGATCATTCCCAAGACGCTCGCGGCCGGCAACGGCGACCGCTATCTGCTCGCGATGGGCCGGTCGATGCGCGTCGTGGCAACCGTGATCGGACCGGTCAGCAACGCCTTCACGTTGATCGCAAACCTCATCCTGCGGATCTTCGGCGTGCGCGTCACGCATCAGATGTATGTAACCGAAGAGGATATTCGCGCGCTCGTCAACGAGGGCGCCGAGCAGAACGTGATCGAGGAAGAAGAGCGCGAGATGATCCACTCGGTCATCGAGTTCGGCGACACGATCGTGCGCGAGGTCATGACTCCGCGTCCGCAGATGATCGCCGTTTCGATCGACGATTCGCCGCGCCGCGCGCTCGATTTGGTCATCGCCGAAGGCTACTCGAAACTCCCGGTCTATCAGGAATCCAAGGACGACGTCGTCGGCATCGTGCACGACCGCGAGCTGTTGATCGCGCTTGCCAACGGGACGCTCGCACAGACGTCGCTGCGCTCCTTGATGCGTCCCGCCTCGCACGTGCCGGAAACGAAGAAAATAGCCGAGCTGCTGCGCGAGATGCAGCGCGACAAGTTTTCGATGTCGATCGTCGTCGATGAATACGGCGGCACGGCCGGCGTCGTCACGATGGAGGACCTGCTCGAAGAGATCGTCGGTGAGATTCGCGACGAGCACGACGAAGACGAACAGGAGCCCATCCACGTCGTTTCCGATGAAGAGGCGCTCGTCGAGGCGGGCACCAACATCGAAGACGTGAACGAGAAACTCGGGACGCACATTCCAACCGAAGATTTCGAAACGCTCGGCGGCTACGTCGTCGGGCTCTTCGGACGCTTGCCGCGCGAGGGCGAAGAGATCGAGGCCGACCGGCATACACGGTTGAAGGTCGACCGCACGCGCGGGCGCCGCATTTTGAGCGTACGCGTCTTCACGAGCCCCAACGGCGCTGCCGGAAGCGATGAACAGGCGGATCTGCATGAACACGACGTTGCTCAGTGAGTTCGAAGCGCTGCTCTCCGCAGCGCGCGACGTTCGCGAGCGCGCCTACGCGCCGTATTCTCACTTTGAAGTCGGCGCGGCGCTCGACACCGGCGACGGTCACGTGTTTCTCGGATGCAACGTCGAGAACGCGAGTTACGGGTTGACGGTTTGCGCGGAGCGATCGGCGGTGAGCGCGGCGATCTCCGCCGGATACCGTCACTTCGAGGCGATCGCAATCGCCGGCCCCGACGGTTCGGTGACGAGCCCGTGCGGTGCGTGCCGTCAGGTGCTCCGTGAGTTCAACCCGTCGATGACGGTCATTTACACCACGCCCGAAGGTCCGGTCGCGACGACCGCCGCGGAGCTGCTCCCCCATTCCTTCGGCCCGCTCGTATAAGACGCGCGGCATCGTGCTGCGCGCGCGTCCGCTGGGTGAAGCGGACCGCATCATCCGGCTCTTCACGAGCGAACGCGGAAAACTCGACGCGGTGGCGAAGGGCGTGCGCCGTGCCAAGAGTCATTTCGCCGGACGGCTCGAGTTCGGCAACGAGTGCGAGCTGCAGATGCATCACGGCCGCTCGCTCGACGTCATCGTCAACGCCGACATCGTACGCGCGCCGTGGGAGCGGCTGGTCGAACCCGAGCGCTTCGCTACCGCGCAACTGGTCGCGGAACTGGTCGACGCGTTCTGCGAACCGGATCTCGCGGTTCCGGAGGTCTACGCGTTGCTCTCGGGCGTGCTGACCGCGATTGCCGCGAGCGAGACGCCGCGTGCGCTCGTGCCGCGCTTTTCGCTGCGGCTGCTCGCGTCGCTCGGCATCGAACCGCCCACCGATACCTGCATTCGCTGCGGCAAGGCGTTCGACGGCCGCGCGTGGGTCGATTCGCAGGCGGGCGGTTTCATCTGCGCCGGATGCCGCGAAGCGTGGCGCGATCTGCTCGAACTCGACGCCGCGGATTTGCAGAATCTCGCCGATCTCTGCGCGCCGCGCGGTGTCGCGCGCGCCGCACTCACCGCGCGCCCGCGCGTTGCGAGCGCGGTCGAGGACGTCGTCGTGTACCACTTGGGCAGAAAGCCGAAGGCCGCGTCATAGCCATTCTTGCGCTCGACGTCGGCAGCAAACGTATCGGCCTTGCGCTCGCCGATCCGACCGAAAGCTTCGCGTTGCCGCTCGGAACGATCGAACGCACCAACCTGCGCGCCGATCTCGCGCAGATCGCCGAGTACGTCGAATCCTACGGCGTGCGCGAGCTGGTCGTCGGGGATCCGATCGCGCTCTCGGGCGAGCGCGGGATTGCGGCGCAGAAGATGGATGCGTTCGTCGAGGCGCTGCGCGGCGTATTCGCGGGGAAGATCCATCGCGTCGACGAGCGCATGACGACCGCGCAGGCGACCAAGACGCTCATCGCCGCCGACGTCTCGCGCAAGAAGCGTAAGGGCGTCGTGGATAAGATGGCGGCGGCGTTGATCCTCGAGACGTTCCTGGCCCGGCGGAGGCTCGGAGGTTCGTGATTTCGCGTCCGCGTTTGCTCGCAGTCATCGCAGCGCTCGTGGTGCTGCTCGCCGCCGGCGTCGCCGCACTGTGGTACGGCAGCGTCGTGCTCGACCGCTCGCTTCCCACCTCGAAGGTCGAAGTCGTCGTTCCGCGTGGATCGACGTTCGCCGATATCGCAGCGCTGCTGCAGCAGCGCGGTGTAATCGCGAACGCACTTGCCTTCCGCGTGCTCGCGCGCGTGCGGCGCCAAGACGATCGCGTCGAAGCCGGCGCGTACGCGTTTGCGGCGCACACCAGCGAGTCGGAGATTCTCGACCAGCTCGTGAGCGGCGGCGCGCAGGTCGCGACGTGGGTCACGATTCCGGAGGGGTTCACCGCGCGCCAAATCGCGCGGCGGCTGCAAGAGGAGGGCGTCGGGCGCGCCGATGCGTTCGAACGCGCCTTTCGCGGTCACGAAGGGTATTTGTTTCCGAGCACCTACCTGGTGCCGCTCGCGGCGACGCCCGAGCAGGTGACGCGGATGCTGACCGATCAGTTCGCGCGCGAACTTCCGCGCGACGCCGCCCGGAGCGCTCGTGCGCTCGACGTGAGCGTGCCGCAGGCGGTGACGGTGGCGTCGCTCGTCGAACGCGAGGCGAAGATCGAGCCCGATCGTCCGATGATCGCCGGCGTGATCTACAACCGGCTGCGCCTGGGAATGCCGCTGCAGGTCGACGCCACGATCGAATACGCGCTGCCCAAGCATAAAACCGAGCTGACGTTGCGCGACTTGCGGCTCGATTCTCCGTATAATACCTACGAGCACGCGGGTCTGCCCCCGACCCCGATCGCCAATCCCGGCCTGCCCTCGCTGGAAGCCGCACTCCATCCGGCGAAGACCGATGCGCTGTATTACGTGTACTGCGGGGATGGGCGGCATGTTTTTGCGAAGACGTTCGCAGAGCACCAAGCCAACGTCCGGCGTTGCCTTCACTAGCAAACTCCAAGGAGCCTCACATGTCGTCCAACAACGGCGAGTCCAAGAGCGGTCCGCTCGAACTGAGCGAGGTGCTCTATATCGAGACCAAGGACGGCGGCGAGCTGCCCTTCGAGGTCGTCGGCATTCTCGAAGATCCCGACGACGGGAGTTCCTATGCGGTGCTGATGCACGAGCCGCAGGACGACGACGGCGAGAGTGAATTCATCGTCACCGATCTCGAGGGTAATCTGCTCGAGGACGAGACGCTCGCGCAGGAGATTCTCGACGAGTTTCTGGTCTTCGCCGAGGAGGCCGGAGAGGAAGGCGGCGAGAGCTAATCCGCATCCTCTTTCTTTCGGCGAGCGTGGGTGTGGGCCACGTCGCCGCCGCCAACGCCGTCTGTGTCGCGCTGCGCGAGATCGATCCCGGTGCGCGGACGCAAGTCGTCGATTCGTATAAATACGCCGCCCTCGTCGTGTCGCGCGTCGTCTCCGACGGCTATCTGCGCATGGTGAAGACGATTCCGCAGATGTACCGCTACATCTACGACCGGGCCGAACGCGCAACCGAAGTCGGGCCGTTCCGCGCCTGGGCACACCAGTTCACCGCCGGGAACCTGCGCCCGTTGATCCAGCGCGAGCGCCCCGACGCAATCGTTTGCACGCACGCATTTCCGAGCGGCGCGATGGCCGAATACAAACGCCTCTACGACGACGCGCCGCCGGTGATCGGCGTCGTGACGGATTTCGCGGTGCACGCATTTTGGATTCACGAAAATATCGACGGCTATTGTGTCGCGACCGAGGCGACGCGCGAGGTAATGATCGCGCGCGGCGTGCGTCCGGAGCGCGTCGCGGTGACCGGCATTCCGGTCGATCCGCGTTTCGCGCGCGCGGCGTCGCCGGCCGGCGCGATTCGCGAGCGTCTCGGCTTACCGCTCGACCGCCCGATTGCACTGCTGATGGGCGGCGGCCTCGGGATCGGCCCGCTCTCCCGTACGCTGCGCGCAATCGAGACGCTGGAGATTCCGATTGCAGCCGTCGTCATCGCGGGACGCAATGCGCGCGTCGAAGGCCGCGTGCTCGCGGCGGCGGAGAACGTGAGCTATCCCGTTCGCGTCGTGCGCTTCGTCGACAACGTGTACGATTATATGCACGCAGCGGACCTCTTCGTCACGAAACCGGGTGGTCTAAGTACTGCGGAAGCGCTCGCAGCACAGAAGCCGATCGTGCTGCTCAAACCATTGCCCGGTCAGGAAGAGCGTAACGTGCGCGTGCTCACGGATTGGGGTGTCGCGATCCGGGCACGACGCATCGACGACATTCCACACGCGATCGCGACGATTCTAACGGATTCGGGACGCCGCGAGCGAATGATTGATGCAGCAGGGCGATATGGGCGCCCAAATGCCGCGCGCGATGCCGCGTCAATCATCGTGCGGCTCGCTGCGGCAGTGAAGGAGGTTCCAGCGTGAAACTCCCATCTTCAGCGACCTACGCATTCTGGCTTTCGCTTTTTCGTATCTATACCGGAGCATTTTGGTTGATGCACGGGATTCCGAAGTTCACGCAGAGCGCGGACTTCATGCCGCCGACCGGAATGATGACGCAATTCCTCAACATGCAGATTCAACACACGAGCGGGCCGTATCAGGGCTTTCTCGTACACGTCGTGATGCCGAATGCGTGGTTTTTTGCGGAGCTGGTGCGCATCGGCGAAGTCGTGACGGGCTGTCTCTTGCTGCTCGGCTTCTACACACGCCTCGGCGGCGTGATCGGCATCTTGCTCTCGCTGAACTACATCTCGGCAAAGGGCGGACTCGCGCACCTGAGCGTGTGGTCGGGCTTGGATTCGGCTGCGCTCGTGCTCTGCGCGCTCAACGTGGTGCTTCCGACCGGCCGCGTGCTGGGCGTCGACGGCATTCTCGCGCATCTTCGTCGCCGGCCCGAGCGGGCTGCGGCAGCGGCGGTCTTCGTGGAAGAGCCGCCGATGACGGGACCGACCGCGCCCAGCGCGTAGGCTGCGACTTTTGCCGGTGTAGGTGACCACGCCAAAGGTGTGGTATAGTGCTCGCTGCGCCGGGAGAGATGGCCGAGCGGCTGAAGGCGGCGGTTTGCTAAACCGTTATACGATGTAAAGTCGTATCGAGGGTTCGAATCCCTCTCTCTCCGAATCCCGGCTAGACCAAAACGCCTCGCGAGGCGAGGCGGAAGACGCGCGGTCGTAGCTCAATTGGATAGAGCAACAGGCTACGAACTTGTAGGTTGGGGGTTCGAGTCCCTCCGACCGCGGATCACGGAGAAACCTCGCGCACGCGCGAGGTTTCTCTATTTGGTATGCGGGTAACAGAGAGCGTATGGATGCGCGGGTAGCGCAGGCGCGCGTCGACGTCACCGAGGTCGGCCTGCGGCGCGTGTTGATCGTCGCGGCGGTCATGGCGGCCGCGCTCATGCAGACACTCGACACGACCATCACCAATGTCGCGCTGCCGACGATTCAAGGTAATCTCGGCGCCACGCAGGACGAAGGCACGTGGATCGTTACGGCATATACCATCGCCGCGATCGTCGTGATCCCGCTGACGCCTTGGCTGCAGAATCGTTTCGGGCGCAGACGCTATTTCGTCGCATCGATCGTGGGTTTCACCCTGGCGTCGGTTGTATGCGGTTCGTCGGATAATCTTTCGCTGCTCGTCGCGGCACGCGTCGTGCAGGGCGCCTTCGGCGGCGGGCTGCTCGCGACGGCGCAATCTATTCTGCGTGATACCTTTCCGCCGGCACAACTCGGGCTCAGTCAAGGTATCTTCGCGCTCGGTGCGATCATGGGGCCGGCGCTCGGCCCGCCGCTCGGCGGGATACTCGTCGACAACTATTCTTGGAACTGGGTCTTCGATATCAACATCGCGCCCGGCGTATTTGCCGCGATTACGCTCGCGCTCTTGCTGCGCGATCCGGCACCGGGACGTGGATCGAAGGTCGATTTCGTGGGGCTGCTCTTACTCGCTGCGGGGCTTGGCGGCATGCAGTTCGTGTTGACGGAAGGCGAGCCGCACTATTGGCTTGCCGATCCGGCAGTCATGACCATGAGCATCGTCATGGTCGTCGGACTTTGCGCCTTCGTTTATTGGGAACTCTTCGGCACCGGCGCACCGGTCGTCGATTTACGCGTGCTGAAAAATCGCAGCGTGGCGGCCGGCTCGATCCTGGGACTTTCGCTCGGTGCTGCGGTCTTCGGCACAACGTATATTTTGCCGCAATTCACGCAGGGGCCGCTCGGCTTTACACCAACGCTCAGCGGCGAACTGTTCATCTTGCGCGCGCTTCCCATCATGCTGATGACGCCGCTCATCGTACGAACGGCGGGGCGCGTCGATGCGCGCTATTTCCTCGGCATCGGTTTCGCGCTCGTGGCCTTGGGCAGTTGGCTGCAGGCCATCGTGACGACGGAGCAGGCGAGTTTCTGGGACTTCGCACCCGCACTCATCGTAACCGGCGTGGGCGCGGCGCTGCTCTTCATTCCGTTATCGATCGCCGTGCTCGGCGCGACGACGCCGGAGGAGGGCCCCAAGGCCGCCGCCTTCATCAACCTCTCGCTGCAGCTGGGCGGCTCGATCTCCGTCGCGGCGCTCGATGTGATCATCGACCGGCGATGGACGTTTCATTCGTGGGTGCTCGGCGCCACGGCGAACGCGCGGCGCATTCCGGTGATGGAATTTTTTCAACACCACGGCACCCGGATCGAACTTTCGGAACTCGTAAACGCGCAAGCCGCAATTCTCGCCTATCAAGACGCAACGTACGTGATCGCGGTCATCTGTCTGCTCTGCACGCCGCTCGTCCTTTTGATGCGCAAGCGCCGTTCGGCGCACGCGGCGCCAACCACGTCCGGCGGCGGCCAGCGCGAAGAAGCCGCCGCCGTACACGTTTGAGCCCCGAGCGCTTGGTTGATGCTTATCTCGCTCTTGCGCCCCGGGGGCGGGTTTTGGTACAGTCAGGTGTCGAAAAGCGATGCCCTACGGCTCGGTAGCTCAGCGGTAGAGCAGGGGACTCATAAGCCCTTGGTCGGGTGTTCAAATCACCCCCGAGTCACCATTTTTGCGCGAGGCGGGACCCTGATAAAGGGTCCCGCCGCTCGCGAGCGGAGTAGTCTTAGAATTATGTCCACGATCCCGTGCGATTTCTGCCCCCACCCCGTCGACCGCAATCAGATGGAAGAGATCGAGATCTCGCATTACGTCCCCGACAGCTCGGGCGACGATCTTGCGTATGCGCGAACCTATTTCTTCGGCCATCCGGATTGCGTGCGCAAGTTCTACCGCACGTTGGTCGATCACAAATTGGACCTGTTCAAGCATATTCCGAGTACTGGAACTCCGCCGGAATAGCGGCGAGTCGTGCGCCCGTAGCTCAGCTGGATAGAGCGCTGCCCTCCGAAGGCAGAGGTCAGGGGTTCGAATCCCTTCGGGCGCGATTTCTCTTCCCTAAGAACGTATGACCGAAGACGAAGAGTATATTCGGCGGGCGATCGAGTTGGCGGAGGAAGCTGCCGGCGACGGCGACGTGCCGGTGGGCGCGGTGCTCGTGAGCGGCGATCTGATTCTCGAAGCGAAAAACGAAAAGGAAGCGCGGCCCGATCCGACCGCGCATGCCGAGATGCTGTTGATTCGCGAAGCATCGCGGCGTCTGGGAGCCTGGCGTCTGCACGAAGCGACGCTCTACGTGACCAAAGAGCCGTGCGTCATGTGCGCGGGCGCGATCATCGCCGCGCGATTGAAACGTGTCGTGTACGGCGCGCGCGATCCCAAAGGCGGAGCCGACGGCAGTGCGTTCGACGTGTTGCAGTCGTGGAAGACGAATCATCGTCTCGACGTGACCGCGGGCGTGCTCGAAGAGGAAGCGGCGGAGCAGCTGCGGCGCTACTTCCGTCAGAAGCGCGTTTCGAAGCCGGAGGAAGGTATCGACGCATAGCTGGCGGTAGTATGCGCAGCCGCTTACGCCCGCAAAGGCGATGGAGAGGTGGTCGAGTGGTTGAAGGCACCCGCCTCGAAAGCGGGCGTACCTGATGAGGGTACCGTGAGTTCGAATCTCACCCTCTCCGCCATGTGAAGAAGCCGGGCGTTCATCGCTCGGCTTCTTTGATTGCGCTCAGGGCGTTGAACTTGCGGTGGGGCTCGGTCGGGGCGTTCCCGCAAGGCGCGGATCGGGCGCCGTGGCCGGAAACGTGAAGTCGGTGAACGTCGTGACGGCGCTGACTTTGAATGCGCCGATGATTGCGACGTGCTGCGTTGCGCTCCACGTGCCGCGCGTGATCACCCAGTGGCCGTCGAGCATCGAGAAGTCGAGACCGATCACCATGTCGCTGCCGTCGTCCTGCAGCGTTACGTGCGAAGGCAGATGCGTGGTTGGATCCTCGATGACTTCGGAAGGATAAAACGAGTTCGGACTCACGCGCCGCGTCGGGTCGATGAGAAGATGCAAGGCGTCGTCGGTCGAGTCGGGTGCGTAGTGCGGCGCCCAGACGGTGAAATACGGGACGACCACGTCGACGCTGGGATCGACCGGCGGCGGCGGCAGTTGAAAGGGCGCGCCGGGGTCGAAGGTGATGTCGATCTTTTTCAAGTTCGCGAAATAGCTGAACTGGAACGACGAGAACGGATCGAAGTACGGAATGACGGGAAATGCCGGCCCGGTACGCTGAGCGCCCTCCGGCAGGTCTTGCATCACGGCATAATCGTCGGCAACGCGCACGGCGACGTAGCGATTGATGTCCTCGGCGCGGCTCGCACCCTCGATGTGCGTGCTTTCGCGAAAGGTCATGTAGGCAGGCGGTGCGGTGAGGTAGGCAGTGGCAGCACGGTTGATCAGGGCGGCCAGCGCAACATCGGCTCCGATCATCTCATGCCCCTTCGCGCGCAGGGAAGCTCCGTACTGCTGCCGCAGACCGCCGAGGTGATTGCAGAACCTTCGGTACCAACGATGGAGCGTGTCGTCGAGCTGCGGCGTGCGATCCACCGTCGCCCCGAGCTTGGCTTTGAAGAACATGAGACGCAGGCGCTGATCGAGCGTGAGCTCGACGCGATCGGCGTCGAGCATCGTCGCGTCGCGCAGACCGGCGTCGTCGCGATCGTGCGCGGCGCGCTGCCCGGGCATGTCGCTGGTCTTCGCGCCGACATGGACGCATTACCGATCACCGAACGCACCGGCTTGCCGTTCGCCTCGGAGGTTGCTGGGAAAATGCACGCCTGCGGCCACGACGCGCATACGGCAATGCTGCTCGGCGCGGCGCGCGAGCTGCACGCCACACGCGCGTCGTTGCACGGCACCGCGGTACTGCTCTTTCAGCCCGCAGAAGAAGGGCCGGGCGGTGCGCGGCCGATGATCGAGCAGGGCGCGCTCGACGATCCGAAGGTCGAAGCCGTGATGATGCAGCACGTCGACATTCGTTTACCCGCGGGATCGATCAGCATTACTCCCGGCCCGATCAACGCGTCCGCCGACGAACTCTATATCACGATTCGCGGCAAGGGCGGGCACGGCGCATATCCGCACACCTCGGTCGACGCAATTCCGGCGGCGGCTGCCGTCGTGCTCGCGCTACAGAATATCGCGGCGCGTGAAACGGATCCGCTCAAGAGCGTGGTCGTCACGATCGGCACGATACACGGCGGGTATCGCAACAACGTCATCGCCGATGCGGTCGAACTCGCGGGCACGCTGCGCGCGTTCGAAGCGCAGGTCCGCGACGGACTCGAGGCGCGCATTCGCCGCATCGTCGACAACACGGCGGCGGCGTACGGAGCGACCGCGGAGATTCGCATCGTGCGCGGCTATCCGCCTGTCGTCAACGACGTCGAACTTGCGGAAAGCTTTACGCGGTATCTGCGCGCGAACACAGCGCTGCCCGTCGAACGGTTTGCGCCGACGATGGGCGCGGAAGATTTTGCGTATTTCGCGCAACACGTGCCGGGCGTTCAGGTGCGGCTGGGCGTCCAGGGCGAGGCGGCCGGGGCGATCCATCCCGGACATTCGGCCGAATTCCGGATCGACGAAGCGGCGCTTGCCGTCGGGGTGCAGACCCTGGTCGCATTCGCCGTCGGGGCCGGTTCCGGCGAGGTCCGACACAACTAATTGGGGCTTTGCTGAGAGGCAGGCACTATAGATAGGGTGCCGAAGGAGTCGGTCCATGGCGATCGTGACCGATGCCTTTGCCCGTCCCGGGCTGCGGTCATATAGCGCGAGCCTCGATATCGAGTCCCCCGTGGAAGATGCGTTCGCGCTGCTCTGTTCCGTGGAAAAGTGGCCCGTGTGGCTCCCGTTCCTACGAAGCGCCTCCCTGGCGGATCCGGCATCTCCGCTGCGCGTGGGGGCCGAAATCATCGTTCGCTCGAGTCTCCCGGGGGATCCCGAGCAGCGCTACGAGGTCGACCAGTACATCAGCAACTATCACCTGTCGCTCGTGGGCGTGTACTCGGTGCGGCGGCGTCTCGATTTTCGCATCGAGCGCAAGACCTCGCGCGCGAAGATCCACGTCAAGCTCAGCTATCCGGCCTACGGCGGCCGCCTGGGGGCCCTCATGGACGCCTGGCGGCACGGGCGGCGCTTCGAACGCGGCCTCGACGAGGCGCTGCTCCACTTCAAGGGGATGGTCGAGCTAGCAGTCATTGACCGAGACTGCTAGGACTTGGTATAAAAGAGCCGTTATGCCGCTCTACGACTACCGCTGTGAAGCCTGTGGCAAAGTGACCGAGATCCGCCACGGATTCAATGAGACCAATACCAAGCCGTGCTCGCACTGCGGCGGCGCGATGGTGCGCGTGTTCAATCCCGCTCCGATAATTTTCAACGGTTCGGGCTTTTACGTGACCGATTCGCGGCCCGCGGCAAAGAGCGATTCGAGTCCGCCGCCGAGCGACTCCCCGAGTAGCAGCAAGAGCGACTCCGCCGCGTGATTTGGATCGAACGCTTACGGTAGCGGCGGTTCCTCGCCGCTTTCCGGCGGCTCCCACTCCCATCCGGGACTTTTCGGCGGTGCGCCTCCCGGTAAGCCGAACGCCGGTGTTTCGGGTTGGACGCCCGGCGGCGTGGCAAACGGCATCCCAAACGGTGCGCCCATGACGCCGAACTCCGGGACGGGCGCTTTCGGCGGTGCTTTCGGTGGTTTCGGCGGCGGCGGAGCCGGCGCGGCCGCCGGTGTCGCCGCGGGAGCGGGTGCGGGTGCCGGGGCCGGAGCGGGCGTGGGCGTGGGTTCGATCGTATCGGGCGGCGTCACGGCTCTGCCGGTCTCGACCGGCGGCATTTCGTAACCGGCCGCGCTGCTCACCTCCGGCTCGGCTTTTGCGGCGCGGCGGCGGCCTCGCTGCTGTGCGGGCACCGGCGGCGCCGCAGCTTGCGGTGCGGGCAGCGGCGGGCGCTGCGGCAAACGCGGCGTGAAGCTCGGAACGAGCAAGTCGCCGGCTGCGGCGCCGACCAGCACGTAGCGCGGCGGGGGTAAGAGTTGCGCGTCCGAGCGCTGCGCGATTTGACGCAACTCGTTCATGTATTCACGCGGCGCGTCTTCGATTTCGATCGTATCGAGCAGCAATTGCACCGTGTCGGTGAGATACTCGCGCGGCGGCACCTTCGCGAAAGCGAAAACGTGCTGCGAAACATCTGCCTTGACGCCCTGCAGTAATTTTTTCCAATACTCGAGCGGCTGATAGTACTCGAACTGTCCGAGTTCGCGCTTGGCTTGCGAGTAGAGCAGTGCGATGCGTTTGCCGAGCGGATCGGCCGGCGGTGCGGGTTCGACGACCGCGACGCGCGTCGCGACGCGCGCCAGCTCGGATAGCACCTGCGAATGGAAGAACGGATCGATCTCGTGCAAGTAATGATATGAAAGAGCGAGATCGAAGCTGTTGTCTTTAGCGGGAATGACCGAAGTGCTGCCGCGCAGCAGCTTGGCGTCGAGCCGGTTGAAGCGGTTGATCGGTTCCTGGCGGTGCTCGATGACGGTGACCTTGGCGCCGCTCTCGATGGCGCGCTGTACGTAGGCACCGTCGGGGCCGTAGCCGCAGACGAGCACCTTTGCGTTGGGAACGACGACCATCGCTTCCCAGATCAGCGTATCGAGATAGTGCGCCTCGGCCGCGAATTCATCGGCGGTATAGACCGGTTGCTCGTTCACGCGCGTTGCACGCTCCCTAACGTCTCCAGAAACGACGGAAAACTCACGTCGATGCTTGCATCGCTGTCGATGCGCAGCGGTCCTGCACCGGCCGCGAGCGTCGCGGCGGCCATCGCGATCCGATGATCCTCGCAGGTATCGATCACGGCGCCGTCGCCGCGTGGCTGCGCCCCCGCGATGACCAAACCGTTGCTCGAGGTTTCGACGCCGATCTGCACTGCGCGCAGGAGCCGCTCGATCGCGGCGACGCGATCCGACTCCTTGGTGCGCAGATCGCGCACGCCGGTAATCTTGGTCTCGCCCTTTGCGAACGCGGCGGCCACCGCGAGCACCGGAATCTCATCGATCGCGCGCAGCGCAACCTCGGGCCCGATCGTAATGCCGTGCAGCGGCGCGTGCCGCACGAAGAGATCGGCGACCGGCTCGCCCGCAAGCTCGCGCGCGTTGCGCAACTCGATCTTGGCGCCCATCTGCATCAGCGCATCGAGCAAACCGGTGCGCGTCGGGTTGATGCCGACCCGTTCGATCGTAAGTTCGCTGCCGGGTGCAACCGTCGCCGCGACGAGAAAGAACGCCGCCGACGAGAAGTCGCCGCAAACGGTAACGGGGTGCGCGTAACGCAGGCCGCCGCGCAGCGAGATCGTCGCGCCGTCCCAGGCGATCTCGGCGCCGAGATATTTCAGCATGCGCTCGGTATGATCGCGCGAGCCGCGGTCGCCGGAGATATCGATGGGTGTATTTGCGAAGAGTCCGGCCAGCAGGAGTGCGGACTTCACTTGCGCCGAGGGCGAGAGCAGAATGAAGCTGCGCGTCTCGATCTGCGGTGTGCCCTCGATGCGCAGCGGAAGCTTCCCGCCGCTCGTCTCGATTTTCGCACCGAACGCGCGCAGCTGTGCAGCAACCGGCTCCATCGGACGGCGGCGCAACGATTCGTCACCGTCGAAATGCGCGCGTACGTCGGCGCCGGCGCAGACGCCGAGCATCATACGCGCGGTCGAGCCGGAGTTCATGCAGTCGAGCGTGCCCATCGGTTCGCGTAAGCGCGCTGCCGAAATCGTCACTTTGTCGCCGCTGCCTTCGACGCGCGCGCCGAGCGCGATGAGCGCCTCCATCGTCGCGCGCACGTCGCGGCCCGGATTGAGGTTCGCAATCTCCAGTGGATGCGGCGCCGCCGCGCCCAAAATCAAGGCGCGGTGCGAGACCGATTTATCGCCGGGAACGCGGATCGTGCCCCGCAAGGGACCAGGCGCAAAGGATCGAGGAGTCACGTCAAGGCTCGACATTGCTTTGACGTGTGCGCTTCGCTACGACGTGGGCCGATGCCCGCAGAGGTGGTTCCAAGGGTTCGCGATCGAGAAGAAGTCCCAAAAGAGCTGCTCTTCCCGCGCGCGGTCGACGGAGAGTACGAGCCGGCTGCTGCAGCGTGCGCCGCCGCCGGCCGCGAGAATTTTCTCGCGATCGATCTCGCAGGTGTGCGCATCGGGAAAGGGCTCCAAGAAGAGATGATAGGCGGCGCGGGGATTCGTCGCCGCGTACAGGCTCCAGTGCCGAACGACGGCCACGTTTCCGGACGCAAACGCGGCGATCGTTGCGGCAAGAACGGCGAGTGCAAAGACCGCTGCGGCACGTAGCATTACTGCACCAGCACGCTTGCCATCATGCCGAGGTCGGCGTGCTGCTGCAGATGGCAGTGGAAGAGGAACGTGCCCTTTACCTCGGGATCGCGGAAGTCGATCAGCACGTGCGTGATGCTCGGTGTATCGCTCGTCGTGTACGGAAGGGTGACGGTGTCGCGCCAATAGGGCGGCTGCGCGACGCCGTTGATATCTTGCACGATGAAATGCACTTGATGCGTGTGGAAGACGTGCACTTCACCGGTCGTGTTTTCGAGCGTCCATTGCTCGACCGTACCCGATGCAACGGTGAACATCGGACCCGATGCAGCCGCCCATTGCGTGCCGTTGATGTAGAACGCGGTACTGTTTGCATTCTCGGAGAAGATCACGGTGCGTTGCCGAACCGGCGAGCCCATCGCTTCCTCGTACGTTCCGTGCGCTGGCGGCGTCGGGCCGGGTGTGGCAACGAGCGGCAAGCTCGCGGTTTGTCCGGAGCCGTAGACTTGTGCGAGCACCTGAGGCGGATTGGGATCGCCAACCGGTCCGGTGTCGGTGCAGGAGGTGCGAAACGCGACCGTGCCGCCCGTTCCGGTCACGATGAACTCGGCGCGGCTCGAGGGCGGAATGACGATATTACCGACGGTTTGCTCGCTCGCGCCGGGATAGGTGTTCTTCAGCGGCACACCGTCGATTGCGACCATCTGCAAGCCGGCGCCGTCGATACTCACGTTGTAGAAACCGTCGGCCGACGCGTTGAGGACGCGCCAAAATTGCTTCTGGCCGCTCGGCACGACGATCCGCTGCGTGCCTACTGTCTGTCCGTTGATCGTGCTGTACTCGCCGCCGACGTCCCACGGCTGCGAGCAGGTCGTGTCGACGAGCGTCCCGTCGGCTCGGCGCTCGAGCGCACGATGACTTTCGCTGGTCGTATCGCTGTATGGTTCGTTCGCAATGACGTTGCGTAAGACGATGATGCGTTCGGGCAGGCCGGCGGTCTCCGGCGCAAACGACGCAATGCCGTTCACCACGATCGCGCCCGACATGCCGTTGTAAAGCTGCCAATTCGATTCGCCCATCGAGTGCGAGTGATACCAGTAGAGTCCGGGCGGCTGCGTGAGCGGTACGGGGACGGAATAGTGCAGTGTTTGCCCCGGCATTGCGAGCATGCCGATGGAATCGTCCGCCGGTGGATTCGGCGAGGTCGAGAAGCCGTGGAAGTGCAGGCTCGCGTCGTTGTACGGCAGTGCGTTCGACGCCGGAAGATCATTCGTGTAGGTAATGTCGATCGTGTCGCCGGGATTGACGCGCAGTGTCGGCGGCACGAAGGCGCCGTTGTACTCGATGCCGGGCCCGCCGGTCGCCGGGTTGACCGCCGCGGTGAAGGTGACGTTCAACGTGCCGTTGACGCTGTCGACCTCGGGCGGATTCGCGAGATCGCTCGTGCTCGGGGCCGGCGGGGCAGGCCAGCTGCCGCCGCTGCCCACACAGGCGGCGAGCTGCAGCGCAAAGGCGAGCGAGCAGACTTTTATCGCACGGCTAATCATAAATTGCGGGTTCCCTAGCTTGAAAATTAGGCAAGCCTAAGTATACTGTCACCTAGACCTGCTTTTCAACCGATACGGAGCCGGAATGTCGCCTCGTCCCCTTGTCGCCGTCGTTTTCGCATTGCTCGCCTTTCTTCCGCCGCTTCACGCGTCAGCTGACGGACCCGCGGTCGAAGGCACCGTCGCGAGTTCGGACGGCACGCCCATCGCTCGCGCGATCGTCGCATTACGGCGCAACGGCGTAGCGGCAAGCGAGCGCAGCGATGTGAAGGGCCACTTCGTCTTTGCGAGCGAGCCGCCGGGAACGTATACCATTTCCGTGTACGCGCCGGGCTACACGCAAGTCACCGGCCGCACGGTGACGATCGCCAGCGGCCGAACGCTCGAAGTGCGCTTCGCATTACCCAAGGCGCAAGTCGGAAGTCTGACGACCATCGTCGAGGTCTCGAGCAACGGCGCGCCGCTGCTCTCCACCTCGTCGGTGCCGAGCGTGAACGTCAACGCGCAGGCATACGCCGCGCAAGGCGTCGAGCGCGTCAGCGACATCATGCAATCCGAGCTCTCGACGACCGTCTATCCGATTTTGGGCGGGGGTTTGAACGCGCCCGCGGTGGTTGCGCTGCGCGGGCCCGATCCGAGCGAGACGCTCGTCGACGTCGACGGCCATCAAGTGAACAACGGAAACACCGGCGACTTCGATCTCTCGCTGCTCGACCCGGCAGATTTGCAGGATGCGCAGATCGTCTACGGCATCGCGCCATCCTCGCTCTACGGTCCCAACACGCTCGGCGGCGCGCTCAACGTCGTAACGCTGCAGCCGACCGCGCAAGCGCACACGCTCGTTCGTTTCGGCGCGGGATCGTTCGGCACCGAAAGTGGAACCCTGGCAGCGACCGGCAGCGACCAGCGCTTCGGTTACGCGTTTTCGTTCCACCGCTACGATTCGGGCGGACAGCTCGACGAAACGCCGTTCCCGAATACCTCCGACGGTAATGGCGTGAGCGTTGGAACCTCGCCGATCGGCAACACGATGACCGCGAGTTCGCTGCTCGGCACGCTGCGCTATCAATTCGGCAACGGCGGATTCGCAGGCATCTCGTATCACAATCAGGCCGTGTACCGCGATCTCTCGGCGGTGCTTTCGTCGACCTGCGATCCGGGCGACTGTACGCTCGAAAACTCGGGCCTTCCCAACACGGCCGAGGTCTTCAATAACTTCAGCGGCTCGTCGATTTCATCGAATAACGACGCGTATGGACTCGATCTGGAGCTGCCGCTGCAGCGTGCCGCCGACGGCTCGCCGCTCACGACCGCGATCTTCCGGCACCAAACCTCGCTCGTCACGCAGGACGTCAACGGCGGCGCCGCCGGTTCATCGCCGTATCTCTACAACGACCGCGACCTCATCGCCGACGACACGCTCGAATTCGATCGCGCGTTGCCCAAAGGCTCGCTGGATCTGAAGTTCGCGCTTACCGGCGAGGATCTGGTGACGGACAACATTCTCGGCACGATCTACGCGGATGCGGTAACGCGCGGTCCGGCGCCCGAGGCGCTCGCACGGTACGCCGTTACGCCCGCCGACAGTGTTTCCGATAACGACGCGGGCGCGACGGTGCAGGATCTCGGGCAGACGCAGCGTTGGGTGGGCTTGAGCTACGAGATCGACCCGACCGCGAAGCTGCACTACTCGTTTGCGACGTACTACAGCGACTACACGTCGTTTGGACATAGCTTCGATCCGCGCGTGGGCATCGTGTGGACGCCGTCTGCCGATACGACCGTCCGCGGCTCGATCGGCAACACCTTCCAGTCACCGCAGCTCCCGACGTTCATCATGCCCGGACCGAATACGCCGATCCCGGTCGTGGGCGGATACGCGAGCGTCGGAAATCCGAATGCGACCGCCGAGCGCGCAACCTCGATGAATCTCGGTGTCGAGCATCTCTACCATCTGCAAGGCCGCACGCTTCGCGTGTCGCTCGATACCTATCGCACCAATCTGCACAACGGCGTTGCAACCTATTACGGCCCGCAGCAGTGCAGCGCTGCAACGGTGACGCTGGCCGAGAATCCGCAGTGCTTGAGCTACCCGGTCAACGTCACGACCGAGGTCTATCAGGGCGTCGAGCTGCACGCGGACTATGCCCTCGCGCCGAAAACGCAGCTTCACCTGGGCTACGATATCGACAGCGCGTACATCGTCTCGTTCCCGTCGGCCGCTGCCGACGACGTGATTCCCTACGTTCAAGACCTGGGCGTGCCGCTGCACAAGTACGTGCTGACGCTCGAGCACCAGCCGAACGCCGGGCCTTCGTATTACGCCGGGCTGCTCTACGAAGGGCGCTTCAACGAATTGAATCTGCCGCCGTACGCGACGCTGCGCGCGGGCATCACCTGGCATCTCTCGCACGAGCTGGATCTCGCGATCACCGGCGAGAACCTTACCAACGCATACAATTTCCTGACGACGCGTGAGGGCGGCGGCGTTCCCTATCCGACCACGAGCGGCCTGAGCCCGACGGACGCCTACGCGCTTGCCGGCCGCCGCTTCATGGTGATCTTCACCCAGAAGACGTAAGACGCAGCTCCATGTACGTCGGGCACGCGTAGGTCACCGGTTCGCACGACGCGCACTCGACGAATCCGAATGAGGTGTAGAGGCGGTACGCGGCCTCGAGGGTTTCCTTGTGGGTGTCGAGCACGACGCGCTGGTAGCCGCGCTCGCGCGCGAAATCGATGAGCGCGCTGACGAGCGCACGCCCGGCGCCATGCGAGCGCTGCGCCGGATCGACGAAAAGATGGCGCATGCGCACCGCCGTCGCGTCCTGCGCATCGATGCAGACGCAGCCGATGGTCGCGCCGTCGATACGCGCGAGCAACGCCGCGCTCGGCTCGCCGAATATGCGAGCGAGATCCTCGGGCGCGGGCACGGCGCCGTGGCGCAAGGCTTCGGGAAGATACGCTTCGTAGGCGAGGAGGATGCGGTGCAGATCGCGGTAATCTTCGGCGCTGCCGGCTCGCATCGTCGTTACATGCACGCCCGCTCTTTCTCGATCGCTCATCCCGGGTGCTACACTGTAGCCGAGGTTTACGCCTGTGGCCAAGCTAATTTTCGTGATGTCGCAGTCCCTCGATGGGTACGTCGCGGCGGTGGATGGTGCGCTCGAACCGCCGCTCCACGGCCCGCCTGACGCCGCGCTTTTTCGCCACTTCACCGAGCTCGTGACGAGTTTGGCCGGCAGTCTGTACGGCCGTCGTATGTACGAGACGATGCGCTATTGGGACGAGGACCAGCCGGGGTGGGATGCGCGCGAGCGCGAGTTTGCAAGCGCGTGGCGAGCGCAACCAAAGTGGGTCGCGTCACGTTCGCACAAGGAGCTTGGCCCGAACGCTACGCTCGTCGATCGCGACGTTGAAGCATTCGCGCGCACGTTGAAATCGGAAGTCGGCGGCATCATCGCGGTTGCCGGCCCCGAGCTTGCCGCGACCCTCACCAAAGCGGGGCTGATCGATGAATATCATCTCTACGTTCGGCCGTTCGTGCTTAGCCAGGGAAAGCCGTACTTCGCCGACACGCGCCCGGCGCTTCGATTCATCAGTGCCGATCGCGTCGGCGAAGACGCGGTTCGACTGATCTACGAACGCGCGTAATGGTGGGGAAAGTGGGATTTGAACCCACACGAGTTGCCCCGGCCGCTTTTGAGGCGGCTGCGTCTGCCGTTCCGCCATTTCCCCTTGGCGTCGCCGTATCTACGGCGGCGAGAAGCGGACGACCTTCGTAGGCGTGAGCGTGGAGCGGAAGGTGACGTCGAAGCCGGTGGCGCCCGGCAGCAACACGATGCTCTTTTCGAACCTCACCGGCTGCGGCGCAAGATCGGGCGCGGTGTAGGTGCAACGCAACTCGGCGCGCGTACCGCTGTCGAGCACGCGGCAATCGTACGGGCGGTTGAAGGTGCCGGCCGGAATCGGATGCGTGTAGGCGGCGATGTAGTCGCGCGGCGAGGGTGTCGGCGGATCGGGGACGTCGTCGCGCAGCGCGCCGATGGTGTTGAAATAGTTCTTACCGGTGCGATCGTCTTCGTAAATGAACGAACGTGCGCCGGCATTGGCCGAGACGACGACGCGCACGACGCCGTTGTCGAGCACGTACGTCGGCATCTCGTCGTGGAAAACGTCGAGCTCGTAGGCGATCGCGCTTCCCGGCGCCACGGTGCGCCACGCGACCGGCAGCGGCGTCGCATGCGGCAGCACGGCGATCGGATGGGCGGGCGGCGGCGTGAACCCGAGCGGAATATCGATCGCGGCGCCCGGCGCTAAATGTAGCGGCGGGATGACGTAGCGGCGTCCCCCGACGACGACGCTGGTGCGCGCGGTATCGCGCTCGCCGAGGCCGGCATTGAACACGTCGAGGATCGCGCGCCGGCCGCCGGCGGTGACGAGCAGCGCGGCGTCGCGCAAACCACCGCTGCTCGAATGACCCGTCGCGTGCGGAGCTTTTTGAAACCGCGGATCGTAGAGGCGGCAGCTCAGCGCGAGCGCGCGGCACTGCGCCAATTGCGCGATGGTCGCGCCGGCATCGCCGCGCCAAGCGACCGCGCGGTCGACGACCGGGTGCATCGTCACGAGCAGCGCACCGTAGCGGCGCACGAACTCTCCGAACGCCGCCGTCGGCCCGTAACGCGGCGACGGATTGCCGTTGACGTCGAGCGCGGCGCCCCAACCGTAGAACCAGTTGGCCCACGGCGCTTCGTAGCCGGCCGGATTGCGCGTATCTTGCAGCGGGAAATTCACGATGCCGTGTACGCCCATCTGCAGCATCTCGTGCAGTGCGATGGTCGTGTTCTCCGGCGCCGAGGCGCGCGGTTTCGTTTCGTTCGCGCCCTGCAGCCAGCCGGCCTGAAATTCGCTCGTCATCAGCGGCTTGTTCCCGGGTTGCGTTTGCAGCAAGCCGATCGAAAACGCGAGCTGCTCGATATCGTGATCGTCGATGCGGTAGGCATCGCTCTGATACCAATTACCCCACGCCCAGACCGGCGTCGCCGCCGTGACTTTCATTTGATACGTATTGATGAAGAGCGGGACGCGCGTCCCGGCCGTTGCCTGGACCTGCGCTTTGAGCCAATTGATGTAGGCGTGCCAATGCGGCGCGGGATAGGTGTCGTTGTCGAGGTAGGCGCCCTGGTCGTCATCGAGTGCGATCGCGATCACGTCGCGCGACCACGGCTCGATCTCGGTGAGCACGTCGTGCAGCCACTTCGCCGCATACTTCATGTGAACGGGATTGTGCAGCCATTCATTCGCTGCCGCGTCTGCGTGCGCGTTCTGCAGTGTCGCCGTCGCGGGATAACGCCCTTCGAGAATGTCATGGAGCGGCATATTGTATTCGGGACGTTTGAGCAGCCAGTCGGGATAGCCGCCGTTGCGCCATTCGTTGCGGATTACGGGCCCAGGACGCACGATGACCTTGAAACCGAGCGAGTGAATCAGCCTAAAGAGCTTACGCAGATTGCGCTGCGGGTTGGTGCGACCGTCGAAATCGATCGTGTGCGCGTCGGGCTCGTGCCAATTCCACATGAGATAGAGATCGATCGTGTTGATGCCCATCGCGCGGTAGCGTTCGAGGTCGCTGCGCCACTGCGCGACCGGCGTCCGCTCGTAGAAGAAGGAGGCGCCGTAGACGAAGAACGGCTTGGGCGCGTGCCACGTGCTCCAAAGAGCAGCTGCAAGGAGGAGCGCAAGATGCATGTAATGCGGCCCTTCTATGAACTACGGGCAGCTTCTTGGTTTGCGCGGCTCGCTGCACATCGATCGGATCGAGAGCGCGGCGCTTGCCGGCAACGCGCTCGGCGATCCGGCGGCGCGTCCGCTCGTCGTCTACACCCCGCCGGAGTACGATGCGCAGGGCTCGCGCCGCTATCCGGTGCTCTACGTGCTGCACGGCTACACCGGCGACGCGGCTGCCCTGATTGCGGCGCGGCCCTGGGAGCGCAACGTCGTGCAATGGATCGACCGGTTGATCGTGCAGGGACGCATGCCGCCGGCGCTGCTCGCGATCGTCGACGGGTTTACGCGTCTGGGCGGCTCGCAATACGTCGATTCGATACACAACGGTGACTACGCGCAGTATGTCACCCGCGAGGTCGTCGCGCAGATCGACGCGTCGTATCGGACGATCGCGCGCGAAGGCGGGCGTGCCGTGCTCGGCAAATCATCGGGCGGCTTCGGCTCGTTGCATCTGGTCATGGAGCACCCGGGTATCTTCGCGGCCTTCGCGTCGCACAGCGGCGATGCGTACTTCACCTATGCCTACCCGCCGGCGTTTGCATCGGTGCAGCGTACGCTCGAGAAGCACGATTTCTCGATTCCCGCGTTCGTAGAGGCGTTCGAGGCCAAACACAAGCGCGCGGCGGCCGAGTATTCGACCATGGAGATGCTGGGCTATACCGCGGCCTACACGCCGCGCTCGGCAAAGGCCTTCGATCTCGACCTTCCCTTCGATCTGAAGACCGGCGAGCTGCGCGAGGAGATCTTCGCGCGCTGGCGCGCCTTCGACCCGGCCGAGCGTGCCGGCGAGCGCAAGAGTGAACTCGAGCGCTTGCGGCTGCGTTATCTCGATTGCGGTCGCAAAGACGAATATGCCCTCGACGTCGGTGCGCGCCTGGTGACCGAGCGCATTCGCGCGCTCGGCCTTGCCGTACGGCACGAGGAGTTCGACGACGATCATCGCAACGTGGGATACCGGTACGAAATCTCTCTTCCGGCTCTGGCCGACGTACTCGATAAGGACTAAATGAAGCGCCTGGTTCTCTTCCTTTGGCTAGCGTGCATCGCTGCGATCGCGTCGCCTACCGTCACCTTCGCGCAAGATACGCCGCAACCAACGCCGACACCCGATTGGCACGTGTACGACGATCCCGCGATGCACTTCCGTGCACCCGACGGCTTCTTTCCGGTCGGTCAGCGCCACCTTGCGCTCGGCGATCTCAGTCAGGATTCGGTCGTCGTCGCCGGATGGATCTACCCCAATAAAGATCATCCGCGCCGGCTCGTGATCGAGCAGGCGGCCTTCGACGGCGACGTCGACGGCTGGGAGAGCGTCTACGAGAATCAGCTCCGCGATCAGTTCGATAATCCGTTTTTCAAAGACAAGACCGACACGAAACTGCGCAACGGCATGCCTGCCAAATTCTTGGAGATGACAACCGGCGAGGGCTTCAGCGTGCAGAAATTCTACATGCTGATCTGGGCCGACGGCGAACGCGGCGTCGCCTTGTTGTTGCAGACGAAGATGGACGATATCAGCGCGCTCAACGCGCGCGTGCTGCTCTCAGACGCGACTGCCGTTCGTTACCCGGTCGAGAGCCCCTAACGCGCGGCTGAGGTCGCCGATCAGATCTTCGGCGTCTTCGATGCCGACGGAGAGACGCAGAAGCCCGTCGGTGACGCCGCGGCGCTCGCGATCCTCTTTGGGAATCGAGCCGTGCGTCATGCGCGCGGGATGACAAATCAATGATTCGACGCCGCCCAGGCTTTCGGCCAAGCTGAAGAACTGCAGCCGGTGCGCGAAGTCGAGCGCGCGTGACTGCGGGCCGGTGAGCACGAACGAAACCATCCCGCCGAAGCCGCTCATCTGGCGCTTCGCGAGTGCATGCTGCGGATGCGAGGGCAGGCCGGGATAATAGACGCGGTCGACCTCGGCGTGTCCCTCGAGAAACTCCGCCACCGCCTGCGCGTTACGCGCGTGCGCTTGCATGCGCACCGCAAGCGTCTTTGCGCCGCGCATCGTAAGCCACGCGTCGTGCGGACCGGGAACGCCGCCGACCGCGTTTTGGTGAAATTTGATCACGTCGGCGATCGCGTCGTCGCTCGTGATCGCGACCCCGCCGACGACGTCCGAGTGGCCGCCGATGTATTTGGTCGTCGAGTGCACGACGACGTCGGCGCCGAGTGCGAGCGGCTGCTGGAAATAGGGTGTCGCGAAGGTGTTGTCGACCGCGACGATCTGACCGCTGGTGCGCATCTTGCTGATCGCTTCGATGTCGATCAGTTTGAGGAGCGGATTGGTCGGCGTCTCGATCCAGAAGAGCTTGGTGTTCGGGCGGATCGCGGCGCGTACGGCGCGCAGATCGCTCATGTCGACGTAGGTGAACTCGATGCCGTAGCGATTGAGTACCCGCGAGAAGAGACGGTACGTTCCGCCGTAGAGATCGTCGGTGACGACGCCGTGATCGCCGGCCGAAAGCAAGTTGAGCACGGCCGACGTCGCGGCCATACCGCTCGCGAACGCGTAACCGTGCGCACCGCCCTCGAGCGACGCGAGTTGCTTTTCGAGCGCAAGGCGCGTCGGGTTGATCGTGCGCGAGTAGTCGAAGCCCTTATGCTCGCCGACCGCGTCCTGCGTGTACGTCGTCGTCTGATAGACCGGAACGATGGTTGCGCCGGTCGCCGGGTCGGCGCCTTGGCCGACGTGAATCGCTCGCGTGCTGAACTTCATGACTTCGAAAGGAAGCTGATGATGTCTTGACGCGCGAGCACGCCGATCGGCTCGCCCTCGTCGGTGATGACGACCGCCGGATTGGCGAGCGTGAGGAGTTTGTAGGCGCGCTCGATCTCCTCGTGCTGCTCGAGCGAGGGGAAGGGGCGACCCATCACGTCGCTGACCGGCTTGTGAATGATGTCGGCTTGATCGAAGACGGCCTGCATGACGCCGACGTCGTTCACGCTTCCGACGATGTCGCGCCCGTTCATGACCGGAAGCTGCGAGATCTCGTATTTGCGAAGCAGATCGAGCGCCGTCTTCACGGTATCGTCGGGCTTTACGGTGATCATCGGCGGGAGCGGCGTCTTGCCGCGCAACACGTCGCCCACGGTCGCTTTGCGTTTGCCTTCGGAGAGGAAGCCGTTCGCGATCATCCACTCGTCGTTGAAGATCTTCGACATGTAGCCACGTCCCGAGTCGGGGAAGAGTACGACGACGATCGCATCCTTGGGAAGTGTCTTGGCGAGCTTCGCCGCCGCGACGGCGGCGGTGCCCGACGATCCGCCGACCAGGAGCCCTTCCTCGCGCGTGATGCGCCGCGCCATCAGAAACGACTCTCGATCCGAGACGCGCACCATCTCGTCGATCACTTTGAGATTGACGGTTTCCGGCAGATAGCTCATGCCGATGCCTTCAACCGCGTACGAGCGCGGCGTGTCGCCCGAATAGATCGAGCCCTCGGGATCGGCACCGACGACGTGAATCTTCGGATTCTGATCCTTCAGATAGCGCGCGGTGCCCGAGATCGTTCCGCCCGTCCCGATGCCGGCCACGAAATGCGTGATCGTGCCGCGCGTCTGCTTCCAGATTTCGGGACCGGTCGTGTGATAGTGCGCCTCGGGATTTTCGTGATTGTGAAACTGGTTGGGCTGAAAGGCGCCGGGAATCTCCGACGCGAGCCGGTTGGCGACTCCGTAGTACGACTCGGCGGAGTCGTTGGGTACGTTGGTTGGTGTCACAACTACCTCGGCTCCGTACGCTTTCAAGAGATCGATCTTCTCTTTCGACATCTTGTCGGGCATCACCAGAATGCACCGGTACCCGCGAATTGCCGCGGCCATCGCAAGGCCGGAACCGGTATTGCCACTGGTCGGCTCGACGATCGTACCGCCCGGTTTCAAGAGCCCGGCATGCTCGGCCGCTTCGAGCATAGCGACAGCGGGGCGGTCCTTCACGCTTCCGCCCGGATTCATGTACTCGATTTTTGCCAGCACCAGACATTCGGCGCCGTCGGTCACCTTATTCAGCTTGACGAGAGGCGTGTTTCCGATGGCATCGAGTGCGGTTTCACAGTAAATCGGCCCGGTTTTGGGCTCGGAAGGCGCGGTCATGGACATAGGCGTGCGCTTCCGCAACCGGGGAGAGCGGGCCTCCCGCGCGAAGGTTGCTGCGTATGAGAAGGGTTGCCGCTCTCGTCTTCATGTTGGTTGCCGCCGCGTCGCTGGGCGCGTGCAACGACGATGACCTGCCGCCGGCAACGCAGTTCACACCGATCAGCGGCACGGTGACCGACTCGGTTTCGCATCAGCCGATCGCCGGCGCGACGGTTATCGTCGATACCGTGCTTACCGCCACGACCGACGCGAACGGTAAGTTCACGATCGCCAAGGTGCCAAGCGGCATCGTCGATTACATCGTCAAGGCGAAGGGCTATGCGGATCTGAGCGCGAGCGTGAACGTCGAACCCGGAAAAGCGTTCGACCTCAGCGTCGCGATGCAGCAGCCGACGCCGCCTTAGCGTACGCGCTCGCCGGTTTGACGAACGTCGCCCGCGCGGCGACCGCGCGATCGATCACCTCGACGACGACGGCCGCCAATTTATCGGGATCGTGGCGCACGGTAACGTTTTCGCTGAGCATCTCGCCGCGCACCGGCGTGAGCCCGAGTGCTTTGATGCGCTCTACGTCGGGCGTGACCGGCTCTTGCTTCTCTTGCGCGTACGAGCCGAGCAGCTTGAGCGGCGGCTGATCGTTGACGATGACGTAATCACAGACGCGTCCGCCCGCGTTGCGCAGGAGCGCCTCGGTATGATCCGCGGCTGTCATGCCGTCGGTCTCGCCCGGCTGCGTCATCACGTTGCAGACATAGATCTTCACGGCAATCGCATGGGCGACTTCTCGCGCGATCTGCTCGACCAAGAAGTTCGGGAGAATCGAAGTAAAGAGCGATCCCGGCCCGAGAACGATTGCGTCGGCGCTGCGGATCGCCTCGATTACTTCGTCGAGCGGCTGCACCGTTTCGGGTTGCAGAAAGACGCGCTTGATCGGACGCTGCGCTTTGGAGATAGCCGACTCGCCTTCGACGATCGAGCCGTCATCGAGTTCGGCCCCGAGCTTCACGACGGAGAGCGTCGAGGGTAGTACGCGTCCGACGATGTTGAGTACGCGGCTCGACTCCTTGATCGCGGCGTCGAAGTTACCGGTAACACCGCTCATCGCCGCCAGGAAAAGATTGCCGAACGAGTGCCCGGTGAGGCCTTCGCCTTCCTGAAAGCGATAGCGAAAGAGATCGGTGACGAGCGCTTCGTCGTCGGCGAGCGCGACCAGACAGTTGCGCACGTCGCCGGGAGGAAGTACGCCCAGCTCTTTTTGCAAACGGCCCGAGGAACCGCCGTCATCGCTCACGGTTACGACGGCAGTGAGATTCGACGTGCGGCGTTTGAGGCCGCGCAGGAGCGTCGAGAGTCCGGTACCGCCGCCGATCGCGACGATTTTATAGCCCGCCTCGAGCCGGCGCGCACGCAGCGAATCGAGCACGCCGTGATCGCTCTGCCGCGCGGTGCGCAGCAGCGCGCGCACCCACTGCGTCATGCCCAGCACGATCGCGAGCAAGCCGGCAACGATCAGAATCCAGGTGAGATAGGACGGCGAGAAATAATCGTTGACGAAAGCGTCGAGGCCTTCATTGACGCGGAATCCGCCGCCCTCGGCGACGATCCAACGATAGATCCCGTCGAGCAAGAGCGCGGCGCCGAGAACGATGACGAAGAGCCAGCGCTTGACGCCGATGCCGGGTAAGAGCCACTGCAGCGGCGCGATCACGCGCTGCTTCATGCTATCGTGCGGAATCACGCGGATCGACCGCGAGCGCGAGCCGCTCGTCGGCCTCCAAGTGTTCGTAGAGCCGCGCCGCGACGTAGACGGAGCGATGCCGTCCGCCGGTGCAGCCGATGCCGATCGTCACGCGCGCTTTGCCTTCGGCAATGTAGCGCGGGACGAGGAAGTCGATCATTTCCGCGAGCTTCGCCACGAATGGTGCGCATGCCGGGTCGGCTTCGATGAATTTCACGACGGCCTCATCCTGCCCGGTCAAGGGGCGTAAGGCGTCGTCGTAGTTCGGGTTGCGCAGAAACCGCACGTCGAAGAGCAGATCGAGGTCGAGCGGCAGGCCGTACTTGAAACCAAACGGCACGATCGTCACGGTGAGCAGCGCGCGTTCGGACGGCGCGAAGGCGGCTGCCAAGCGCTCTTTGAGTCCGGCGTGCGTCAGTGCGGTGGTGTCGATCGTCATGGTAGCGCGCTCGCGCATCGGCAAGAGCGCCTCGCGTTCGGCGGCTATTGCTTCGCGCAGCGAACCGCGCGCTTCGAATGGGTGCCGGCGCCGGGTTTCACTGAAACGGCGGACCAGCGCGTCGTCGCGTGACTCGAGGAAGAGCACGTCGACCGCCCGCGTGCGCGCCGCTGTCTGGATTGCGGCGAGCGCGTCACCCAGGAGCGCGTCGCCGCGTTCGGCGAGTGTGATAGCGACGTCGCCCGTGCGCGCTGCATCGAGTATCGTTAATGTTGCATCCAAAGCGGCCGGCGGCAGGTGTTCTACGCAGTAGAAGCCCAAGTCTTCAAAGGTCTTTATCGCCTGACTCTTCCCGGCACCCGAGAGCCCGGTGACGAAGACGATCCGCGCCGAGCTCATGGCCGGCAGAGGGAGCGTTGCAGGAGCATGAAGTTCTTTTCGCCCGATAAGGCCAACGCCCTCATCCCGAAGGTCGCACCGCTGGTCGACGAGCTTTTGACGAAGCGCCGCGATCTCGCGATCAAACTGCTCGAGAGCGATCCGGCGCTGCGCGTACCGCCCCCTACCTCGGTGCGCTCGACGCGTCTAGCCGGGCTGCGCTCACCCTTCCCGGCTCCGCGCTTCGGCGAACTCAAGAGCGAGATCGTACGGCTCATCCATCGCATCGAATCGCTCGGCTGCATCGTCAAGGACATCGACCTGGGCTTGGTCGACTTTCCCTCGACGCGACGCGGCGAGCCGATGTATCTGTGCTGGAAAGCGGGAGAGACGCGGGTCGCGCACTGGCACGCCCTCGACGAAGGCTTCGAAGACAGGAAGCCGCTCTAGCCGGCTTTGGTAGCGGTCGCCTCGACGGGGACGAAATCTTCGGCGAGCCCTTGCAGCCGCACGTCGCCGAACTCGGCGGTATACGCGCCGTTCTCGGCGCCGGTAATTTCACCGATCTCCGGTACATTTGCGAGCTGCGGAATCTTGGTGCGGATCTCGTCGGGAATGCGTACCTTGTCGCCGATGGCGAGCGAGCCCTGATCGAAGAGGGCGTTGAGGTTGTCGAGCAGCATCGGCAAGGGGATACCGTAGTCCTCGCTGATTTGACCGATCGTGTGGGTCTCGCTGATGGCGCAGTTCGAGCAGCCGCCGAGATGGAAGCGCGCAAAGACGCGGCGTGCGCCGGCATGCACGGTGAAGGCCTGATCGACGGTCATTTCCGGGGTAAAGCGATGCTGGGTCATACTCATATCTTTGGCTACAACGCAGCGCCGGCCCCGCAAAGTTGCGAAGTGCGCCTGTAAGCCGGATTCTGTGCCGGCGCTCGCGCGCCGCGGCGATTATCTCTCTGGGGTGCGCGTCACCGCGTACCTCGGTGCGACATAGCTCGTGCGGACGGGCCGTCCGGGACCCGAGGGTCCGTTGCCGAGCGGTCTTGCTTCAGGTGGGGTTTACCCGAGCGCGCGTCGCCGCGGCGCTCCGTGAGCTCTTACCTCACGATTTCACCCTTACCGGACTCGCGCCCGGCGGTATGTTTCTGTGGCACTTTCCTTCGAGTTGCCCCGACAGGACGTTATCCTGCACCCTGCCCGATGAAGCCCGGACTTTCCTCACAGATCACATGGATCCGCGCAATCGCCCGGCGCACTTCGCCCGCGTAGTATAACAGGTTGATTGGTGGAGGCAAGGAGACTCGAA
>DATJOG010000029.1:0-7754 GCA_035507275.1 Candidatus Acidiferrales bacterium | reverse complement strand
GGCGTATCATTTTCTGCGAAATATGCAAAGCCATGAGAGGCGCGAGGCTCGTCTTTGCGGATACCACAACCCTCAATTTCAATCTTTTATTCGAAATCGGGTTTGCGATCGGCCTAGATCTCCAGATCATCCCGATTAAGGACGTCACCTATAAGCAAAGCGAACGCGACTTTCAGCAACTTGGCTTACTCGATACCATGGGCTACCTGGACTTTACAAATTCGGAGGATCTCGCGGCTAAAATTTCCGTAAGGCTCACAGACACGGGCCCCGGCCTTGTTCCGCCGCAAGCGCAAATTAATCAAGAACAGCCTCTTTACTTTGTGAAGTCGTCAGTCTCAAGTGAAGGCCAAATCCGCGTGGAATCAACGCTGGATAAATCCGGCATTGCATACCGAATTTTTGATCCCCAAGAGACCGCACGGATTTCACTATACGACGCGATGAAGAATGTGTTTCAATCGCACGGCATCGTCGCTAACCTCAGCTCCACGCAGCGAACAGCTGCAGCCATCGTAGACAATGCGCGGTCGGCCTTCATTGCGGGCCTGGCGATGGCAACGCAGCGGATCGTCCTCCTTCTTCAGGAAGAAGAAACGCTGCAGCCCATCGACTATCGGGATGTAGTGCATTCCTACCCCGCAGGCTCCAAGGTCCCTGCCCTTATGGCCCCCTTCATAAAGGCTCTAATCAAACGACTCCAAGGGACACGTTTCGTACCGACCTCAATTCCCCTCAAGCCACTGGAGCAACTCGATTTCGGCGACGTCGCTGCAGAGAACGAGATAAATAACCTCGCTTATTATTTTGTACCGACCGGCGAATATAACGATGTTAAACGCGGCCATGCGCGCCTTGTAGTGGGAAGGAAGGGCGCCGGAAAGACTGCGATTTTCTTCGGGGTTATCGAGGCCTTCTCGCGCAGTAAGGACTACGTCGTACTCGACATAAAACCCGAAGCCCATGTAAGCTGCGGGTTTAAGCTACGGAGGGCTGGATGATATGGAGCAACGATATGGACTAGCGCTCACCGCCGCGATCTTTAGCGCTGCTGCTGCGTTGGGTGGGCTCTGGTCAGGCTACGAAGCTCACCGTTCCGCTGACTTATCGAACCAGGGATTAAACATTGAGGCCAGCGTGGCGATCGTGCGATACTGCGATGTCGATTCTCGTGATCGTATGGAATCTGGAGATGACATAGACGAATTGACGGGTTCGTCCGGTGGCGAGGAGTACACGACCAACATGGAACGACGTGAGTTGCTCAACGAGGTTTCTCAAAGACCCCGGCGCTTCCTGAGCTGCAAGCTCACAAACTACGGTCGCGTTCCAGTCTTAGACATTACCTATTTCGAAACGGTAACATACCATGGAGGAAACACTCATAAGCGCCAACACAACAACGAAGTCATCGATGCGATCGGTCCCGGCGAGAGCCGCACTTTTTGGGTGGTCAACACCGATAACGATCCTCTCGTCTTCCATGTCCCTGATCTCGTGACGTATTACCGTTTCCCAGATTTGAACCGTCTGCGGGAGCAGACCTTAAGCTTAGATTCCCACGACTACTGGATTTTAAGGCGGAGCGCCGATCCGGCCGAGCACTACGAATAGCATGGTGGTCCCCACGGCCGCCCCACGTTAACTCCCCGTAACGCCCCTTGACCGGCCGGCCCTTCTGCTGCTACCATCCTCGCACCATGATCTCGGCGTTCGTTTCGACGACCACGACGACCACCACCACGACGACTGTCGTTCGGTGTAGGGTTGACGTAGGCTAAAGCGCGAGATCAGGCCAGCTTACGAAGCCCCGCACCGATTGGTGCGGGGCTTCTTGCATTCTGCGGGAGCCATCATGGACGTGAAGTGTAGCGACTGCGGCGCGGTCGCCGACCCCCTCGAAATCTGCCGGTGCGGCGGGTTGCCGGAGTTCGTCCTCGGCGATCTCCGCCTCGACCCACTCGGCCTGCGGCGCGTCGTGCGCGAGCGCCGCGCGAGCTACGAGCCCCTCTTCGCCTCGGGCGTCTGGCGCTGGCGCGATCTGCTCCCGCCGATCGCAGCCGATGCAATCGTCTCGCTGGCCGAGGGCAACGTGCCGCTCTACGACTCGGCGCCCGGCGCGCGCTACGCCGGCGTCGATCGCCTCGCCTACCTGCACCTCGGCATGAACCCGACCGGCTCGTTCAAAGATCTCGGGATGACGGTCGCGATCTCCGCCGCGAAGGCAAGCGGCGCGCGCGCCGTCGTCTGCGCCAGCACCGGCAATACCGCGTCGTCGATGGCCGCCTACGCCTCACGCTCCGGTCTCGACGCGTTCGCGATCGTGCCGCGCGGCCGCGTCAGCGGCGCCAAGCTCGCGCAGATGCAAGAATACGGCGCGCAGTTGATCGAAGTCGACGGCTCGTTCGACGACGCGTTCGCCTCGCTCGCGCAAGTGCGCGATGCGGCGGTCGTCAATTCGGTCAACGCCTATCGCATCGAAGGTCAGAAGTGCGCGGCCTTCGCGATCCTCGAAGCACGCAACTGGCGCGTGCCCGATTGGGTCGCGCTGCCGGGCGGCAATCTCGGCAACATCTCCGCGATCGCCAAAGGTTTTCGCGAAGCGCGCGAACTCGGGTTGATCGACGAGCTGCCGCGCATCGCACTCGTGCGCGCCGAGGCGGGCGTCAACACCACTGCCAGCGCGATCGCGGTCGGCAATCCGAAATCGCGCAAGCGCGCCTCGCGCGCGCTCGAACGATTCAACGGCGTCGAACTCGCCGTCAGCGACGATGCGATTCTCCAAGCCAAAGCGCGTATCGGACGCGAAGGCATCGGCTGCGAACCGGCATCGGCCGCATCGCTCGCCGGCGTGCGCGCGCTGCGCGAAAGCGGCGCAATCGCTAGCGATGCCGACGTGGTCGCAATTCTCACGGGACACGTGCTCAAAGATGCTCGCGCGCCGTCCCTCGCCTACGCTCACTCCGTTCGCGACGCTCGGGATGACAAGGCCTATGTTCGCGGTTAGCGTGCCCGCGTCGAGTGCCAATCTCGGGCCGGGATTCGACGCCGTCGGTATCGCGCTCGAACTGCGCGCGCGTGCATTCGTCGAGCCGGCGGCGCACTTCTCGATCGAATTCGGCGGACCCGAGCGCCCGACGCATCCCGGGTTCGAGCGCATGCTGCTCGCCGCGATGAATGCGGTGAGTTTCGAGCTGCCGCGCGTGCGCGTGCAGGTCGTCAACGCGATTCCGCTCGGCAAAGGGCTGGGCTCGAGCGCCGCTGCCCGCGCGCTCGGTGTCACGATCGCGGCGCGCGCGCACGGTCTTCCCTTCGACCGCGACGCGATCGCACAGCGCGTCTGCGAACTCGAAGGCCATCCCGACAACGCGCTGCCCGCCGTTTGCGGCGGCATCGCGATCGCCGCGAACGCAAACGCGAGCATCAAACTCGCGGCGCCGCGCGAACTGCGCGCGATTCTCGTCGTCCCCGAGTTCGATCTTGCGACCAAGCAGGCGCGTGCGCTGCTGCCGATGGCTTACGAAAAGGCCGACGTCGTCTTCAACATCCAGCGCGCCGCGCTGCTCGGCGCAGCACTCGCCTCGGGTTCGTGGAGCGCGCTGCGCGACGCGATGGCCGATCGCATCCATCAGCCGCATCGCGCGGCGGTCGTGCCCGGCCTTGCCGATGCCCTCGCCATACAGGACGAGGGGCTGATCGGCGTGGCGCTCTCGGGCGCCGGCCCAAGCGTGCTCGCGCTGGTACACGAACGCGACGCCTGGCGCCCCATCGCCGCAAAAATCGAGGCCGCCTTCGCGGCCGCCGGGATCGCGAGCCGCAGCCTGCGCCTTCCCTTCGCGTCGCGGGGTCTGGTTTTCCGCAAATACTTGACGGAGCGCAAAGCGGCATGATAGCTTGTTGCAAATGTTCCAGACCTCCATGATGAGCTGTCCCATGTGCATTATGCGTTCGCATACGGCGGGGATGGTCATTGGGAGTAACGTGTAGCTCACACTAGCGAGCAAACACCCAAACGACGCCTCCGCCCAGACTGCGGGGGCGTCGTTCTTTTTTACTCGGATGAGGTCGTAAGGAAATATCATGGACTGCAAAATCGGAATCGGATTGCTCGGATGTGGAACGGTCGGCGCCTCGGTCGCGCAGCGGCTGCTCTCCGAGCGCGACGCGATCGAACGGCGCGCGGGCGTGCGTTACGAACTGCAGGCAATCGCCATCGCCAATCCGTCGAAGGCGCGCCACGCCTCGCTCGATCCGGCCCTCTTCACGACCGACGCGCGCGCCGTGATCGACGATCCGCGCGTCGACCTGATCGTCGAAGCGATCGGCGGCACGCAGGTCGCTTCCGAACTGCTCGAGTACGCGCTCGAGCGCGGCCGCACCGTCGTGACCGCCAACAAAGACCTCATCGCTACGCAAGGCCCCCGTCTCTTCGCGCTCGCCCATTCGCGCGGCGCGCGCCTGCGCTACGAGGCCGCGTCGTGCGGCGCAATTCCCGTCATCCGCGTGCTCGACGACGCGCTCGCCGGCGATCGCGTGCAAGCCTTCGGCGGCGTCGTCAACGGCACGTGTACCTATATTCTCTCGCAGATGGAGCGCGGCGAGGAGTATGAAGTCGCGCTAGCGCGCGCGCAAGAACTGGGCTTCGCCGAAGTCGATCCGTCGAGCGACGTCGAGGGACTCGACGCAACGCACAAACTCGCGCTGCTGATGCAGCTCGCCTTTCAGATGGCGGTGATCTCGCCGCGGCTGCGCCGCAGCGGCATCACCGGCGTCACCAAGCGCGACGTTGCACGGGCGCACATGCTCGGCTATCGTATCCGCTTGGTCGCAGCAGCCACGCGGAACGGCAGCGCCGCGCGCGGAGAGGTCGCACCGGTGCTCGTACCGGAAGCGCATCCGTTCGCAGCGGCGAGCGGACCGGAAAACGTCGTGCGCATCTTCTCGCGCGACGCCGGTCCGCTACTTCTTTCCGGCGTCGGCGCCGGTGGTTTCCCGACGGCGTCGAGCGTTCTCGGCGACGTCGTCACCGCGCTGCGCGACATCGCGAACCAGCGGGCGGTCCACTATCCCGCGCTCGATCCGGCGCTCGATATCGAACCGCTCTTCGCGGATCTTCCGCGCCATCCCGAACTCCCACGCTATCCGCTCTGGGACGACAGCATCCTCGAGAGTGAAAGGAACCTGAACCTCAATGAGTGCCACGCTCGATCGTTCGACACCGTATTTCGACACGCTCGCGATTCACGGGGGGCATAACGGCGACCCCGCGACCAAAGCGCGCGCCGTTCCGATCTACCAAACCACCTCGTATCTTTTCGATTCCACCGAACACGCCGGTAAACTCTTCGCGCTCGAGGAGTTCGGCAACATCTACACGCGGATCATGAATCCGACGACGGATGTGTTCGAGCAGCGCGTTGCGGCGCTGGAAGGCGGCGCCGCAGCGCTCGCGGTCGCGAGCGGTCAAGCTGCCGTCGTCTACGCCATTCTCAATCTCGCCCGCAGCGGCGATCACATCGTCAGCTCCGCCTCACTCTACGGCGGCACCTATAACGCCTTCGCGCACACGCTCAAGCGCTTCGGCATCGAGGCCTCGCTCGTCGATTTCAACGACCCGGCCGCCGTCAAAGCCGCGATCAAACCCAACACCAAAGCAATCTTCGCCGAGACGATCGGCAACCCGAAGATCGACGTGCTCGACGTCGAGACCTACGCGAAGCTTGCACACGAGCACGGCCTGCCGCTCGTCGTCGACAACACACTCGCTACGCCGTATCTGCTGCGCCCGATCGATTTCGGCGCCGACATCATCGTGCACTCGGCGACGAAGTTCATCGGCGGCCACGGCACCGCGATCGGCGGCGTGATCGTCGACGGCGGCAAGTTCGATTGGGGCAACAATCCGCGCTTCGCGGAGTTCGTCGATCCCGATCCCTCGTATCATGGTTTGCAGTACGCGGCGGTCTTCGGCAACATCGCGTACATCCTCAAAGCGCGCGTGCAATTGCTGCGCGACGTAGGTGCGGCGCTCTCACCCTTCAACGCCTGGCTCTTGCTGCAAGGGCTCGAAACGCTCGGCCTGCGCGTCGAACGCCACAGCGAAAACGCGCAAGCGGTCGTCGCGTTTCTCGAAAAGCATCCGCAGGTGCAATCGGTCGCCTATCCGCGTTCGCAGAAATATCTGCCCAAAGGCGGCGGCGCGATCCTGACCTTCCGCGTCAAGGGCGATGCCAAGCGCGCGAAAGAGGTCATCGACAAGCTCAAACTCTTCTCGCTGCTCGCCAACGTCGGGGACGCGAAGTCGCTCGTGATTCATCCCGCGAGCACCACGCACCAGCAGCTCACGCCGGAAGAGCGCCTGCAAAGCGGCATCGACGAGTCGACGATTCGCCTGTCGGTGGGCATCGAGGACAAGCGGGACATCATCGCCGATCTCGAACAAGCGCTCGCGTGACGATCTACGGTACGCCCTCCGCGAGCGGCGACAACGTCGTGCTGGTGGCGCATGCGCTCACCGGCACGAGCGCCGTCGCGGAGTGGTGGCCGGGAATCATCGCCCCGGGCGGCCTCTTCGACACGCGCACCTGGTGTGTCATCGGCCTCGACCTAATTTGTCATCCCGAGCGTAGTCGAGGGACGACTCCCATGTCATGCGTCGTCCGCGAACAACTCCGCCAACTCGATGAGCTGGGCATCGCGCGCGCGCACGCCGTCATCGGCGGTTCGCTCGGCGGGATGCAGGCGCTGCAGTGGGCGCTCGATGCACCGCAGCGTATCGACCGCGCGATCGTAATCGGCGCGAGCGATCATCACACCGCGATGGGAATCGCGCTCAATCACGTGCAGCGCGAAGCGATCGCGCTCGACCCGGTGCGCGGTCTCGCACTCGCGCGGCAGATCGCGATGCTCACCTACAAGAGCGACGACCTGTTCGCCGAACGCCACGATCGCAACGCCGACAGCAGAGGCGAGGCGGGCTTCGACGTCGAGGGCTATCTCGATCATCAAGGCCGCAAGCTGGTCGCGCGCATGGATCCGCAAACCTACGTCGCGCGCACGCACCTCATGGACAGCTTCGACGTACGCGATCGCGAAGTGCCGGCCGGCGTCGATCTCACCTTCGTCGGCATCTCGTCGGATTGGCTCTTCCGCCCGCAGGAAATCCGCGCCGCCGCAGCGCGCCTGGGCGCGCGTTATCTCGAACTCGAGAGCAACCACGGGCACGACGCATTCTTGGCCGAACCCGCCAAGCTGCACGCGCTCCTCGCCCCCATCATTGCAACGCCCGCTGGTTTGTCATCCCGAACGTAGGCGCGAAGTCCTGTCATCCCGAGCGTAGCGCGAACCCCTGTCATCCCGAACGTAGCGAACCCCTGTCATCCCGAACGTAGCGAAGCGTAGTCGAGGGACGAGGAACCGACGCTGCAATGGCTTCCGCTCTCCCTCGACTACGTTCGCTGCGCTCACTACGCTCGGGATGACAGCCATCGTTGCGTCGCATCGCCTTTTGTCATTCCGAGCGTGCGCGAAGCCCTGTCATCCCGAGCGTGCGCGAACTGTCATCCCGAGCGTAGCGAAGCGCTTTGTCATCCCGAGCGTAGGCCGAAGCGCTTTGTCATCCCGAGCGTAGCGAAGCGTAGTCGAGGGACGAGGAACCGACGCTGCAATGGCTTCCGCTCTCCCTCGACTACGTTCGCTGCGCTCACTACGCTCGGGATGACAGCCATCGTTGCGTCGCATCGCCTTTTGTCATT
>DATJOG010000028.1:0-144629 GCA_035507275.1 Candidatus Acidiferrales bacterium | reverse complement strand
ACCGACTCCGTGTCACCGTATACGACTTGATCGCTGATTTTCTCGCCGCGTGTGTGGGTCTCAGTCTGGCGCCCCATCGATTCGGCCTCTTTGGGCGTTAGCGGCTTCTCGCGTTCGTTGCTCATGCCGACATAGTACCGCACATTGCGGGCGTCCCTCGACTACGGCGCTACGCGCCTACGCTCGGGATGACAGGGGGGGCGCTTCGCTACGCTCGGGATGACAGGGGGCGTCCCTCGACTACGGCGCTACGCGCCTACGCTCGGGATGACAGGGGGCGTCCCTCGACTACGGCGCTACGCGCCCACGCTCGGGATGACAGGGGGGCGTCCCTCGACTACGGCGCTACGCGCCTACGCTCGGGATGACAGGGGTGCGCGCCTACGCTCGGGATGACAAAGGGGGGGCGGTCTCATCAGGTACTAACCCGGCTCACCATTTGCCGTCAGGCCGTGGCCCTACGCTGGCAGCGGAGGAATACACCATGTCAGCACAATCGCTACCGCTCTCGGCGGGGTTCACGGGGTTCGGGCAGACGCTCGGGCGCGTGCCGCGCTGGATGCTCGTCGCGCTGGCCGCACTCGTGATCGTGGTCCTAATCGCAGGCACGATCGTGATGCGCGCCGGCTCGGCCGTCCAGGTCGTCACTGCGCCGGTCGTGCAGCAGACGCTCACGCAGTCCGTTACGGCGTCGGGCACCGTGAATCCGCAGAACAGCATCTCGGTCGGCACGCAGGTTTCGGGTACGATCTCGCAGCTCGACGTCGACTACAATTCGAAAGTCACCAAGGGCGAAGTGCTCGCGCGCATCGACCCCAGCACGATTCAAGCGCAGCTCGATCAAGCCGACGCGAATCTCGCGCAGGCGCAGGCGAGCGCAGATGAAGCAAGCGCGAACACGACCGCGCAAGCCGCCGGCGCAACCGCGGCGCAGACCGCGATTCCCAAAGCGCAGGCCGCGCTGACGGTCGCGCAGCAGCAGCTCACGCGCGATCAAACGCTCTTCGGCGAAGGCTATCTCGCGCAAGAGACCGTACAGCAAGACCAATCCACCGTTGCGCAGGATGAAACCGCGGTTGCGCAAGCGCAAGCCGCCTACGCGCAATCGCAAGCGCAAACGCAAGCGCAGAGCGCCGGCGCGAACGCCGCGGCCGCCGCCGTGCAAGCCGCGGCTGCTACAGTGCAGCAAGATCAAGTCAACCTGAACAATACCGTCATCACCTCGCCGGTCGACGGCACGGTGATCGCGCGCGACGTCTCGATCGGGCAAACGGTCGCGGCCTCGCTCTCCACACCCACACTCTTCACCATCGCGCAGAATCTCAACCAAATGGAAGTCGACATCAACGTCGGCGAACCCGATATCGGCGGCGTCAAAGCCGGTGATCCGGTCAGCTTCACGGTGCTCGCCTATCCGAACCAGATCTTCCGCGGCACGGTGACGCAGGTGCGCATCAATCCGACGACCGTCAACAACGTGGTCACCTACGACGTCGTCGTCGACGTGAACAACAGCAGCGGCCTCTTACTCCCCGGCATGACCGCCAACGCCACGATCGACGTCGCGAACGCAACGAACGCGCTGGTGGTGCCGATCGCCGCAGTGCACGCGCAGGCCGTGCAAGGCAGCGCAAACGCCGCAAATCCGTGGGGCGGCAGCGCGAACGGCTCGACCGCCGTCACGCAAGGCGAGAGCGCCACCGTCACGGTGCAGCAAGGCAAAACGCTCGTGCGCGTGCCGGTGCAAGTCGGTCTCGTGACGGCAACGCAAGCCGCAATCACACCGGCCAACGGCGCAACGCTCAGCGCAGGTGAGAACGTCGTCACCGGCTACGGCGGCAGCGCACACAAGGGCTCGTATCAACACGCGCAAGCCGCAAACGGCAATCCGCTGGCCGGCAACACGGCCGGGCACGGCGGCGCAACCCGCGGCATCCCGTAGCGACATTAACGGTCTGCATAGACTAGACTAAATTTAGTCCACTATGCAGACCGTTGATATTCACGAGGCAAAGACGCACCTCTCTTGCCTTGTCGCGGACGCTGCAGCCGGCGAGGCGGATGGCGCCGTATTCCGAGCTTATAACCTTGGTCTAACCTGGCTAGCCGCGCTCCCTCAAGCCTCCGCTCTACGATGAACGCGGAGGAAATCATCATGGAGCACACAGCAGAACCAGTCGTCCGCGTCGAGGGACTACGCAAAATCTACGCGCTCGGTGAGAGCACCGTAACCGCGCTCGCGGGCATCGATCTCGAAATCCGCGCCGGCGAGTTCGTCGCCGTCATGGGCCCGTCGGGTTCGGGCAAGTCGACGTTCATGCAGATCAGCGGACTGCTGGATAATCCCACCGCCGGCAAGTATTTCTTCGAAGGCACCGACGTCTCGCATCTCGACGCCGACGCGCGTGCCGACATTCGCAGCCGCCGGCTGGGCTTCGTTTTTCAGGCTTACAATCTGCTTCCGCGCACGAGCGCACTCGAGAACGTCGAGCTGCCGATGGTCTACGCCGGCGTCCCCGCCCGCAAACGCGCGGAGATCGCGCACGAGAAGATGCGCATCGTCGGCGTGGACCATCTCGCGCAGCATCATCCCAATCAAATGTCGGGTGGTCAGCAGCAGCGCATCGCAATCGCGCGATCGCTCGTGAACAATCCCGGCCTCATCCTGGCCGACGAGCCGACCGGCGCACTCGACACCAAAACCAGCGAGGACGTCATGCGCATCTTCACCGAGCTCAACGAAGTGCAGGGCATCACGATCATGCTCGTGACGCACGAGCCCGACATCGCCGCGCACGCCAAACGCATCGTGACATTCCGCGACGGGCATGTCGTGAGTGATCGTCCCTCGACTACGCTTCGCTACGCTCGGGATGACAGGGTGGCAAGCTACACGCAGGATGACAGGGTGGCATGATGAGTGACTTCAAAGGCATTTTGCGTCTGGCCTTACAGGCGCTCATCCGCAACAAAGCGCGCTCGATGCTCACCATGCTCGGCATCGTGATCGGTGTCGCGGCGGTCATCGTCACCGTCGCGATCGGCAGCGGCGCGCGTGTCTCGGTACAAAATAGCATCAATTCACTCGGTTCGAATCTGATCGTCGTGCAGCCGGGAAGCGTTACGAGCTCCGGTGCACGCGGCGGATTCGGCACCGCGTCGACGCTCACGCCGCAAGACGGTATGGCGATCGCGCAGCTCCCCGGCGTCGCGGCGGTCTCGCCGGCGGTCACCATTCGCGCGCAGGTCGTCGCCGGCGGCAACAACTGGCAAACCACCGTGACCGGCGTTGCGCCAACCTACCAGCAGATCCGTTCATGGCCGATGGCGAGCGGCACGTTCTTCACGCAAAACGACGTCAACGACGCGGCGAAGGTCGCCGTGCTCGGCCAGACCGACGTCAGCGAACTCTTCCCGAGCGGGACGAATCCGGTTGGTCAAACGATTCTGATCAAAGGCGTGCCGTTCACGGTCGTCGGGACGCTCACGTCGCTCGGACAGAGCAGTCTGGGCACCGATCAAGATGACACCGTGCTCATTCCCTACACCTCCGCGATGGAGCGCATCACCGGCCAAACGACGGTGAGCCAGCTGATGGTTTCGGCAACAACCAGCGACGAAATCGCGCCGGTGCAGACCGAAGTCACGCAGCTGCTCGAGCAGCGTCATCAAATCGCCGCCGGTCAGCCCGACGATTTCCAAGTGCGTAATCTGCAGTCGATCGCGGCCGCGGCCTCGTCGACCGGTGCGGTGATGGAGTTCTTGCTCGCGGGCGTCGCGGCGGTCTCGCTCATCGTGGGCGGCATCGGCATCATGAACATCATGATGGTCTCGGTTACGGAACGCACGCGTGAAATCGGACTGCGCATGTCGGTCGGCGCGCGCGGCGCGACGATTCTCAATCAGTTCCTCACCGAATCGACGGTGCTCGCCGCGGCAGGCGGCGTGATCGGCGTCGTCTTCGGTTTCATCGGCACGATCGTCGTCGCCGAACTCGCGAAGTGGCCCACGCAAATCCCAGTCGTGTGGGTCCTGTTCTCGGTTGCCTTCTCGGCGCTCGTCGGGATCTTCTTCGGATACTATCCGGCGAAGAAAGCGGCGAGTCTCAACCCGATCGAAGCGCTCCGCTTCGAATAGGGCACGGGCGCGTGCTGTCCTCTGCGCCCACCGGGCTCCGGCCACACGTTCCTCCGGCCGGAGCCCGCGAGTCTTAGAAGGCGGGATGCGAGGATCATTGCCGCAGCAGCTGAGCGATTTTATCCTTGATTTGTTCGAGCGCGTGTACGACGCTCGGATCGAAATGCGTGCCGCCCTCGCGCTTGATCTGATCGAGCGCGTGGCCGAAGGTCATCGCGGGACGGTCGGCACGGGCGCTCGTGAGCGCGACGAGCGTGTCGGCAACAGCCATGATGCGCCCTGCGATCGGAATCGCATCGCCCTTCAATTTCTTGGGATAACCGAGGCCGTCCCAGCGCTCGTGATGCGAGCGCGCGATCACGGCTACTGCATTGAACAGCTTCGAATCGGTATGCGTGAGAATCTGCGCGCCGGCTTCCGCGTGCGCGTCGCAGGCGACGCGCGACTGCGGCGAAAGCCGCGCGGACGTCAGCAAAATCTTCTCGGGGATCGCGAGCTTGCCGATATCGTAAACGTACGCGCCTTCGCGCAGGATCTGCACGTCGGAGACGGTGCAGCGCCCCTCGATCGCGAGCAGCACCGCGATTTCGCCCGCCAGCTTCATACGCGCCGCCCATTCGGCGTCGCGTGCCGCGCACGCATTCCACAGCGCTTGAATCGCTTGGCGGTCGCGGTGATGCAAATTGCGATCGCTCGCGTCGGCGCGTTCGCGCAAGACTTGCATCTCTTCCGCGCGGTCTTCCAGCTTGTTCTGCTGCGTCGCGAGCCGGCGCACGTGGCCCGCGAACTCTTCCGCGGTGACCGGCTTATTGAGGAAAACGTCGACGCCTGCTTGCATCGCGCGGGTGCGCAGCTCGCGGTCGTCGCGCCCGGTCAGCATGATGACCGGCGTCCGTTCGCGCCCCGGCACGCCGCGCAGCTCCTGCACGAAGGCGACCCCGTCCATGTCGGGCATGCTATAGTCGACGACGAGCAGTGTAGGTTCCATGGAACCCAAATACAAAAGCGCCTCGCGGGGGTCGGTAAAGGGAACGACCTCACCCCCGAGCATCCTCTCGATCGCCGCCGCATACATCCGCAGCGTCGGCTCGTAATCGTCAATGACGACGACCCTCGACATATTCTCTTTTTCGGCCTCTCTCCAGGAAGTCTCAAGGCGGGATACTAGTTTTTAGCCGTATGTCTGCGACCAAGCCGCGTATTGCCGTTATCGACGACGAGCCTCGCATCCGCGAGCTGCTCGAACTGACCCTGGGACACCACGGTTACGCCGTGCGCAGCGCCCCCGACGGCCCCTCGGGGCTGGACCTCGTGAGAGAATGGGCGCCCGACGTGATCGTGCTCGACGTGATGATGCCGATGGTCAGCGGGATCGAGCTGCTGCCGATGTTGCGTAGAGTCACCGATGCGCCGGTCGTGATGCTCTCGGCCCGGGGCGAGGTCGACACCAAAGTCGAGGGCCTCACGCACGGCGCCGACGACTATCTCAGCAAGCCGTTCGAGATGCAGGAGCTGATCGCGCACATCGATGCCAAACTGCGCCGCCCGCATTTGGAGAATCGTAACGTCATCGGCTACGACGACATCAGCGTCAATCTCGACGAACATACCGTCGTGCGCGCCGGGCAGCGCATCGAACTCTCGCCGCTCGAGTACGACCTGCTGGTGACGCTGCTGCGCCGTCCCCGCCGCGTCTTCACGCGCGATGAGTTGCTCGATTTGGTCTGGGGTAACGAGAAGGACGTCGGACAGAACGCCGTCGAGCGCTACATTTCATATTTGCGCAGCAAGATCGACGAGGGCTTCGCACGGCCCCTGATACAAACCGTGCGCGGCGCCGGGTATACGCTGCGTGCCGACTGAGGCGACCTTCCGCAATTTCGCTCGCCGCATCACGCGCGGCTACGTGATTCTTGCGGTCGCGCTCGTCGCACTCGTGACCGGCGCCTCGTCGGCGTTCGCAATCATCGGCTTCACACAAAACTTCAATCAATCGATCGACGCCGCGCAGGCGCGCATGGCCGAACGCGTGCAGTATTACACCGCACAGCACGAAACGCTCGCGGAATTCGCGCCCAAGATTCTCGCGGGCGAACCCAATTCGCGCTCGCGCATCTGGGTGATCGATTCGCAGCATCGCACGATCGCCGGCGCTTCCGCGCAGCTGACCGACAGCGAGCGCCTTTTTACCGCGATTTTAGCGCTGCGCCCGCGCTTCGTCGGCGTGCCCAGCGGCGGTACCATCGTCCTCGAGCCCGACGTCGCGAGCTTTACCGGCGGACTCTTGCGCTATTGGGCGCGCATCATTCCAATCGGCATCATCGCGGTGATCATCGCGTGGCTTGCCGGCCGCGCGATCACCGGGCGCGCGTTGCGCCCGCTGCGCGACGTGAACGATGCGCTGCGCTCGATAGCTGAAGGCGACTTCACGCCCAAGCTCTTGCTCGAGAGCGATACGAGTCTGCTCGAGCTCACGCAGACCTATAACGAGGTCGCGCAGCGCTTGAACGAGGCGACGCACGAACGGCGCCGTCACGAGACGCAGATGCGGCAGTTCATCGCCGACGCCGGACACGAATTGCGCACGCCGCTCACGATCTTCATGGGTTACCTCGATGCGCTGCGCTCGGGCGTCGTGCAGGACGGCGACGGCGTGCGGCGCGTGCACGATACGATGCTCGACGAGAGCCGCAAGATGCGCGCGATCATCGAGAAGCTGATTCTACTCGCGCGTTTGGAGCGCGACGCGGAGCCGGCGAGCGGGGCGATCGATCTGAGCTCGGTCGCGGCGCGCGCGGTCGACGCTTTGCGCCCGATCGCGGGCGAGCGGCTGCAACTCGCTGCCGCGGGCGACGCGGTCGTGCTCGGCGACGACAGCGAGCTCTACGAAGCGGTCAAGAACGTGGTCGAGAACGCGGTGCGCTACGCGCCCGCCTCGCTCGTGCTCGTGCGCGTTGGGCACGAGGACGGCAGCGCGGTGCTCGAAGTCGCCGACAACGGCCCGGGCATGGCCCCGCTCGACGTCGAGCACGCCTTCGATCGCTTCTACCGGGGGACGTCCCACGGGGAGGTCGATGGCTCGGGCCTCGGCCTAGCCATCGCCAAACGGGCCGTCGAGCGCATGGGTGGCTCGATCGCTCTAGATAGCAAGGCGGACATAGGGACCACGGTCATAATGCGGTTTCCGTTGGAGGGCAAGGCGACGGGGTAGCAAAATGGCAACCCCGCCACCTGCTCCCACGGAGGAACTCGATGCTCGAAGCCCCCCAACTGACCCGCCGTAATGACCTCGGACTCTTTTTACGCGCCCGCCGCAGCGCGCTGCGACCGGTCGATGTGGGGCTCGAAGACGAATCGGCGCGACGGCACGTCGCGGGTCTGCGCCGCGAAGAGGTTGCAAAGCTTGCCGGCATTTCGACCACCTGGTACACCTGGATCGAGCAAGCGCGCGAGATCAATTTTTCGCTCGACGTGCTCGATGAGATCGGTAAGGCGCTTTTACTGACGAGCGCCGAAGTCGCTTACCTCAAAGTGCTCGCGTCGGACACGCCGCCGCAGACGTGCACGCTGCATCCCGAGGTTCCCGATGCGCTGCGCAAGCTGGTCGAGCTGCATCCCGCCGCACCGGCGTACATCTCGACGCCGCGGTTGGATCTCTTGGTGTGGAACTCGTTCGTCGCCGAGATCTTCGATTACGACGCGAAGAGCGACGTGCTCTCGCGCAACATTCTGTGGCGTCTGTTTTTCGATCCGTCGCGCCGTCATCTGTACGCCGATTGGGAAACGGCGGCACGCGGCTGCGTCGCGGTATTTCGCAATACTTACGCGAGTTATCACGGCGACAAGCATTTCGACGAATTGCTCGCGACGATGCTGACGGATCCGGACTTCGCGCGCATGTGGCGCGATTGGGAAGTGATGGCGCCGAACGTTCCGGGCTTCACGATTCGTCATCGCACGCTCGGCCTGTGCGAGCTCACGCTCATTCAAGCATCGCTCGGCATCTCGCCGGGCTGCTATCTCGCGCTCTTCACGTCCAAACAACTGAGCTAAAAAAATCGAGGGACGCCGTGTTGGCGTCCCTCGACCGTTTTAGTTCTTGATCAGCTTTAGTTCTTGATCAGCTCGGCGAGCTTGAGCATGTACGCCTTGCGCACTTCGAGCAGTTCGTTCGTGAACGCGAAGCTGCGCTCGACGATCTCAGCCGGGGTCGGCAGCTTCGCCGTGTCGCCGTTCTTGGCGAACAGCTCGCTGACCGAGGTCAGGGCTTTGACGTTGAGCTCTTGGGCCTGCTCGAGTCCCTTGAGGAACTCGGCCTGGGCCTTGTCGATCATTTCGGTATAGGTATTCATGGATGCACAACTCCTCAATATCGTTTGGTCTTCGCTAAGTATACCAAGCGTTTGGGAAGTGTGTCAACTCCAGCACCCGGGCCGGGCGACCCTAGTTTGCGGTGAAGCCCCGGTAGACCCGGATCAGCGTGTCCTTCTGCTCGGCCGACAGGCGCGGATCGAGCTTGACCGCGGATTCGACCGCGTCGGCCGCCTCGTTCTTGATGTTGTCGTCCAAGAGGCCGGCCTGTGCGTAGAAGGTCTCCGCCGAGAGGTGGAGCGCCCGAGCGATCTGCTTGAGCACCTCCGCCGAGGGCTTGTAGAGCCCGCGCTCGACCTGGCTGAGGTAGGGGTTGGAAACCTTGGCAAGGTCGGCGAGCTGCCGCAGCGAGAGATTCGCCAGCTCGCGCTGGGTGCGAATGAACTCGCCCAGCCCTTTGAGGTGGTCGCGATTGTTCATCATACTGTGGTCGCCTCGTGTTCTGTGGTTGTGAAATTGAACGGCTGCGCCGTTTCGTTGCGGACGTACCGGCCCGGCGCCGGCTCTCCGCTACTTGGAAGCTGATAGGGCGCGCGGCGTGCGCCGCCGTGCGCGTCGGCCCACTGCGCCCAGTTCTCCCACCACGTGCCTTGATATTTACTCGAACGCGCGAGCCACGCGTCGGCGGACTCACCCGGTTCGGTGCGATCGTTGGTCCAGTAGCACGCTTTGGGATTGCCGGGCGGATTGCAGATACCGGCAACGTGACCCGAGTTGCTGCGCGTATACGTGACGGGCCCGCACACGTATTGCGACGTCATGTAGCTGGTGCGCCAGGGCGCGATGTGATCGGCTTCGGCGCCCAAGATGTAGAGCGGGGTCGCGATCGTACCGAGATCGATCGGCACGCCGCCCAGCACGAAGGCGTTGGGAACGACCAGCAGATTGTGCAGGTAGCACGCACGCAGATACTGAGAGTGCATCGCGGCCGGCATGCGCGTCGCGTCGGCATTCCACGCGAGAATATCGAAGGCGGGCGGCTTCTTGCCCATGTACCAATTCGAGACGACGTAGCTCCAGATCAGATCGTTCGCACGCATCCAATCGAAGGTGTGCGCCATCTCGCTCGAATCGAGATAGCCGGTTTCGTTCATCTGCTCTTCGAGGCGCGCGATCGTCCCCTCATCGGTGAATACGCCGAGATCTCCCGGTTCCGCGAAATCGACGATCGTATTGGTGAGGGTCACCGCGCCGACGCGATGCGCCTCGCCCTTCGCGGCGAGATAGGCGAGCATCATCGTCGTCATCGTGCCGCCCAAACAGAGCGCGGCGACGTTGACCTGCGGCGCGCCGGTAAGCCGCTCCACGGCTTCGAGCGCCGCGAGCAGCCCGCGCTCGAAATAGGTGTCCATCGTGTAGTCGCGCATCGACGCGTCTGGATTGCGGTAGCTGATCATGAACACTTGATGTCCGCGCGAGACCGCCCACTCGACGAACGAACGCCCGGGCGAGATGTCCATGATGTAATATTTGTTGATCCACGGCGGCGACATGAGAATCGGACGCTCGTAGACCGTCTGCGTCTGCGGCGTGTATGCGATCAGCTCGATCAGCTCGTTGCGAAAGACGATTTCACCCGGCGTGGCCGCCATGTTGACGCCCAGTTCGAAGCCCGAGGTATCGACCTGTTTGGGATAGCCGCCGTTGTTCTCTACGTCGTCGAGCATCTCGGTGAGACCCTCGATCAAGCTCGCGCCGCCGGTGTTGACCGCTTCCTTGAGCACCGACGGATTGAGCCACGGCAGATTGCTCGGCGCGATCGCATCCATCAGCATCGTGAGCGCGAAGCGCGCCTTGCGTTTGGTTGACTCGGGAAGGCGCGAGAGCTCGATGATCTGCTGTGCGTGCTGACGGCGTACCAAATACTCTTCGACCATCGAGAGCAGAAACGGATTGCTCGTCCACGCGGGATCGTTGAAACGCTTATCGCCGGCAATGTTTCCCGCAGGCTCCGGCGTCTCGCCCTGCATGCGGCGAAACGCGTTCATCGCGATGCTTTGTTGCGCGAGCAGCAACCCGCTCGCGATCGTTCCCAAGCGAACGGGATCGCTCATCACCTCGAGCGTGACGGCACGCAGCGCTTCCGTAAGCGCTGCCGGATCGGCTCCGGAGAGATCGAGACCATAGCTGAACTCCTCGAGCGGTACCGATCCGATCATCACATGTACATGCCCCCGTTGACGTCGTAGGTCGAGCCGGTGATGAATCCCGAGTTGTCGTCGACCAGGAAGCGCACGACGCGCGCGATTTCATCCGGACGTCCGAGCCGGTCGACCGGCGTGCGGTTGCGCGCTATGTCGATCGCCGCTTGCGGCATCGCAGCAACCATCTCGGTGGCGGTGAAGCCCGGCGCGACCGCGTTCACCGTAATGCCCGACCGCGCGGTTTCGAGCGCGAGCGTCTTGGTCAGACCGAGCAGACCCGCTTTCGCTGCGGCGTAGTTGGCTTGCCCGAAATTTCCGGTATGCCCGACGACGGAACTGATGTTGACGATGCGTCCGTACTTTTGTTCGAGCATGTGATCGAGGACGGCTTTGATCATAAAAAACGGCCCTGAGAGGTTCACATTCAGGACCGCTTGCCATTCCTCGATTGTCATTTTGCGTGCTGTGTGATCTTTGGTTATCCCGGCGTTGTTGACGAGTATGTCGACCTTGCCGAAATCGCCGATCACTGCTTGCGCACAGCGTTGACACGCGTGCGGATCTGCAACGTCGGCCTCATAAAAGTGTACGAGCTTTGCAGTACCGTTGAGTGATGCGCGAAGCACATCGGTACGTTCACGATCTGCGGGAATTCCAAGAATAGCGATAGTGGCGCCGTCAGCGGCGAGCGCCGTCGAGATCGCGCCGCCAATGCCGCGCGAACCTCCCGTCACGATCGCCACTCGACCATCGAGGCGCGCAAGCGTCCCCGAGGGGGCTGTCGAGGTGGTTACCATGGGCACTACCTTGTACCCATGTGCTGCGCTTACCTAGCGAAGGATAAAGAAAATCTTAGGAACTTTACAGTGGCCGTTAAGGCCTAGGACATGTCCAGGCCGCCGTTGACGTGGAAGGCCGCCCCCGTGATGTAGCCTGAGTCGTCCTCGCACAAGAATTTCACCACGCGGGCGACCTCTTCGGGCTTGCCAAGCCGCTTGGTCGGGATCTTCTCGACCACTTTGGCGAGGGCGGCTTCGGGCATCGCCGCGACCATCTCGGTGCCGATGAACCCGGGGGCGACCACGTTGGCGGTGATGCCCTTATTGGCGGTCTCGAGCGCGAGCGACTTGGTGAAGCCGAAGAGGCCGGCCTTCGAGGCGGCGTAGTTCGCCTGCCCGATGTTGCCGGTCTGGCCGATGACCGAGCTGATGTTGATGACGCGGCCCGAGCCGCGCTCGATCATGTGCTCGAGGACGGCCTTGGTCATGTTGAACGCACCCGAGAGATTGACGTTGATGACGTTGCACCAATCCTCGGCGCTCATTTTCCGCAAGGTCTTGTCGAGCGTGATACCGGCGTTGTTGATCAGAAAGTCGATGCGCCCGTATTTTTCGAGCACTTCGTTCACGACGCGCTGGCAATCCGCGAAATCGTCGACGCGCCCTTGATGCGTCGAAACCGACTGTCCCTTCGCGCGATGCTGCTCGGCACATTTCTCGGCTGCTTCCGCGCCTCTGCTGTATCCCGCGGCGACGTGCGCGTGCTCTTGCGCCAGTGCCTCGGTGATTGCAAGACCGATGCCGCGCGTTCCGCCGGTGACGATGGCGACTCGTCCTTTGAACATTCGCTCCTCCTCAAGACCGAACGACGAATTACTGCGCTGCATGACGCGTTTTCCCGCGTGGTGTACGCAGCGCTTTTTATGGATTCGTCATGGGAATCGGCGAGGGTGTTGCTGTGACCACCGGCGCGGGCGAGGGCGTATAGTCGACGACGACGGTAAATGCCGTCGGCGCGTCCTCGCTTGCGAGCAACACGCTGCGATCGACGCCGCTTGCAGTGATCTGCACCGCAACCAGCTGATTTCCGCCGATCGCGCCGGGCATCGCGGTAAAGGTATACGGCACGTCGGTCGCGGCAGCGCCCGCGAAGAGCGCGTCGTAGCCGCCGAGCTGCGTCACGCGCAGCGGGCTCGCAGTAAAACTATCAATGCTCGAAAGTGTGTCGCCCGCCAGCGGCGCGCCGCCCGGGACGAGCGCGTAGCGCGTCAGCGTTTTGCTGGAGGCGTCGAAGGTGTAGCTCCAGGCGTAGCTGCGGTGCGCGCCGTCCATGGTGAAAAAGTCGAGCTCGTGACCGTCGGCATTGCTCGCGCCGAGCGCGTCGGTCGCGGGCACGTAGACCGCGAATGCACTCGCCGCCTCGCTCGAGAGCCGTTCGATCAAACGGCCGGCGTTTGCGGCCGCGTTGACGCGGTCGCTTGCCGCGGCTCCCGCTGCGACGATGCGGGCGGTGAAGGCGAGCATGCCCCAAAGGATCGCGGCGGCGATGGCCGCACCGACCAGAGTCTCGACGAGCGTGAAGCCGGCCTCGCGCGCCATCTACGCCGGGAGTACCCCGCGTTGCCGGGCGGCGAGACTTTGTGTTACAAAGTGGAGAGATGACCGAACTCGAAAAGGCCCTGCTCGATATCGCCGAGGTGCGCGAGCGGCTCGCCATGGCGCAGCGCTTCCGCGGCTACTCCGGCGTCGCCGCGATCGCTTCGGGCTGCTTCGCGATCCTCGCGGGCGTGATCCAGGCGCTGATCGTCGCGGTGCCGCAGGGCGGCTACGAGTCGCGCATGTACGCGTCGATCTGGCTGGTCTGCGGCACGGCGGCGTTCATCGTGAACTACGGCTCGATCGCGCATTGGTTCGTCAGCGATGCGAGCGCGCGCGATCGCTGGCAGACGCGCACCGTCGGCCTCGCGATTCTTCCCGCGATTGCGCTCGGGGCGGCGATCACGCTCGCGCTGCTCGGTCGCGGCGCGTTCAGCTATTTGCCGGGCGTGTGGTACGGTTGCTACGGTGTCGGCCTCTTCGCGTCGCGCACGATGCTGCCGCGCGGCGTGCTGCCGATCGCAGCATTCTTCTTGCTCGCCGGCATCGCGCTGCTCTTCGCGCCCTCGGCGATCGCGCTCGCGTGGTGGGTACTGCCGATCGGCTTCGGCATCGGACAGATTGCCATCGGCGTCTTCGTTGCGCGCGACCGGCGGGAGCATCCATGAGCGCGACCGATCTCGATCGCGTCTTTCACGAACGCGGGCGCCTCGCCATCTGCTCGACGCTGGTCGCGCATCCCGACGGCGTCTCGTTCACGCAGCTGCAAGACGCATGTGCGCTCACCGACGGTAACCTCAATCGCCATCTGCACGCGCTTGCCGAAGACGGAATCGTGCAGACGCAGCGCCGCACCGGTTCGGGCCGTCCACAGACGATCGTGCGCATCACGCCGGCCGGGCGCGAGCGCTTCATCGCATACATCGACGCGCTCGAGGGAATCGTGCGCGAGGTTCAGCGCTCGATGAGTTCGAGCGAGTCACCGATGCGCGCAATGCCGGCGCGCGGCACGTCGCAGTAGATCCCCATCCAATTCGAGCGCGCCTGCGCGACGTAGCGCAGAATGCGAGGATCGGCTTCGCCTCCCTGTAGATCGTAGGTCGGCACCACGCAGCGCTCGATCGGGTAGCGGACGCGCAGCGTCACGGCGCCGATCTGCAGTTCGCGTCCGGTAAGCGCGACCTCGTCGATCGCGATGCCGTCCTCGGCCTGGGCGAAGAAATTCGGGCGGAAACGCTGCCATTCTACGCGGTATCCCACGTAGTTCGAGATACCGTCGAGCCAGCGGTCGAGAATCAGCGAGACCGGCGCGTCGTCGAAGTAGCGCTCCTCGCTCTCTTCCACGCGCAGGCCGGGTGCGAGCGCGCGTGCCTCCTCGAGCGTGTCGACGAGATGCAGCCGGTCGTTCTCCTTGCCGCGGTACGTCTTGCCCGCGCGCGCATGCTCCGGCGGGGCAACGAGCGCGGTGCGGCGATCGCCTTCGAGGCCCTCGGGTAGTACCGCACATGCCTCGAGTGCTTCACCGCGCAGACTCTTGACCGGATAGCGCGCGATCGCACGCAACGTCCCAATTCGCATGCTCCCTAAGATACCGTAGGAAGGCGGCGTAATCCTCAAGAACGGGGCGGCCACGGTGAACGAGACATACGAGCGGCCATCCCTGCGCGCCCTGGGAGTCGGCGAGATCTTCGATCGCGCCGTCACGATGTACGTGCGCAACTTCGTCGTCTTTACGCTGATCGTGCTGACGCTGCTGGTGCCGATCGGTATCGGACAATACGTCTACGCGAACGCAGGTCCGCTGAATCTGACGCAGATGATGCAGCAGATCGAGCATCCCGGAACGGCCGCGCCCTACGACTCCGCACAGTTTGCCGCCATCGTCGTCATCGGCCTCGTCGCGCTGCTGCTCGCGCCATTTACCAATAACGCGGTTGCAGTGGGTGTAGCGGGCATCTACGCCGGGCGCAGACCGAGCTATCGCGACGGATTCGCGCGCGTGCTGCGGCGCTGGGCGCCGTTGCTCGGTTCGACGATTCTCTGCGGGCTTATTCTCATCGGCGCGTACGTCGCACTCGTCGTCGTCGCCATGATCGCGGCGGTGATCGCCGCCTTGATGGTACAGGGGATGCCCATCTTGAGCATCCCGCTGATCGTCATCGGCGCGCTCTTTGTCCTCGCGCTGCTGCTCCTCTTCATGCTGCTCGTCGTATGCTGCGCGTTTGCGCTCTACGCGACCACGATCGAAGAACGCAGTCCCGGCGACGCGATCGGCCAAGCGTTCCGGCGGATCTTCAACCGTCGTGAGTTTCGCAAGGCGCTGCTCATCGCGCTCGCCTATCTCGCGATCGAGATCGGTGCGATCGTGCTCTCCGCCACCGTCGGCCTGCTCATTCTCAACTATCTGCACAACACGGCGCTGCAGCTGGCCGCATCGACCATCGTGAACGCGATGCTCACCGCCTTCATTACGGTCTTGCTCGCCGTCTACTATTACGACGTGCGCACGCGCAGCGAGGGATTAGACCTCGAGGTTGCGCTCGAACGCCTGACGGCACCGTCGTGATCGGGGCGCCGCCGGCCGATATCGTCGGAGCGGTGCGTGCCGAACTCGCAGTTCCCGGACGCTATCATCTCCACGCGATCGCGCAGCATCAGTCGCTGCTCGGGCAACTCGTCGAGTGGCTTTGGGATCGCTGGTCGGACTTCGTCAGCGCCTTGACGAGCCACGTGAAAATCGGTCCGGCGGGCACGTCGCTGATCGGCGACGCCGTCGTAACGCTCTGCGTCATCGCGATCGCCGCCATTGCCGCGCACTTGCTGCGTCAATTGGAATACGAACGCACGCGGCACGACGCCGCGACCGGACTGACCTCGGCGCGCAGCGCGTACGCGCTCGCCTCGGCCGCGTCGCAGGCGGCGAGTGCAGGCGATTTCGCCCGCGCAATCCGTCTGACGTTCATGGCGGCGGTCACGATGCTCGATCTGCGTGGCGTCATGCACGACGAGCGCTCCGCGACGGTCAACGAGCTGTGCGCGGAACTGCACGAACGCGATGCGCGCTGCGATCGCCCCTTTGCGGAGATCGCGAAGCTCTATACCGCGGCCGCGTATGCGCAGACGCCTGCCGGTGAAGAGGCCTGGCGACGCGCCCGCGCAGCCTACGACGAGCTGGTGGTGACGGCGTCGTGAGGGGGCGCGTCATCGAGAGCGCCGTACTCGCGCTGTTGCTGCTCTTCTTGGTGCTGTTGGCCGGCGCGCAACTGGCCACGCCTCCCTCCTCGCACTCGAGCTTCGATACCGGTCCGAACGGATACCGCGCGCTCTACGGCGTGCTCGCGCGCGAGAACGTGCCGGTCACTCGGCTCGAAACGCCGCTCGGCCTGCGCGACGCGCGCATTCGCGTGCTGATGCTCACGAGTGCTGCGTACGACGCGAACGACGTGCGCGCGCTCGAGCTCTTCATTCGAAAGGGCGGCACGGTGATCGCCTTCGCGCGCATCGCGAATCTGCACGCCACACGCACCTTCAGCGGCGACGGCTATACGAATCTGGCGCTCGAGAAGCATCCGCAACACGCGCTCGACGTGTACGATGCGGTCGCGGGCAAAGGCCTCGTCGCCTTCGACGAGCATCCCTACGGCTACGACCGCACGCAATCGCTGTGGTCCGTCTTACCGCTTGCGGCCAAAGCGGCGGTATGGATCGCCGTCTTCGCCGTCGCACTCGCGCTCGTCGACGCAAACGTACGTTTCGCGCCGCCGATCGTGCGCGATCCGCCGGCCGAGCGCGACTCCTCCGACTATCTGCGCTCGATGGGGGCGCTGCTGCGCCGCGCACAGGCCGGACGTACCGCGATCGAGCGCTTCGCGCGCGCTTTTCCGAAATCGCAGGAGCTCGCGCAGCTCGCAGCGTTGACGCGGCCCAGCGACGCGCAGGTTTTTCGGGCCGCCGCGCTCTACGCCGAACTACGAAAGGAACGCGCGTGAACGACTCTCCCTCCACGGTGAAAGACTTCGCCGAGCGCGTGCGCGCGGCGATGAGCGCAGCGATCGTGAGCAACGAGCAGGTCATCGACGGATTGCTCACGGCACTGCTCGCGCGCGGGCACGCGCTCATCGAAGGCGTTCCGGGAACCGGCAAAACGCTCGCCGTTCGCGCCTTTGCCGCGGCCCTCGGTCTGCCGATGCGGCGCATTCAGTTCACGCCCGACCTCATGCCCTCCGACGTGATCGGCACGAGCGTCTTCAATCCGCAGCGCGCGACGTTCAACGTGCGGCCGGGTCCAATCAATACCAATATCGTGCTCGCCGACGAAATCAATCGCACGCCGCCCAAGACACAGGCGGCCCTGCTCGAAGCGATGGAAGAGGCGCGCGTCACGATCGACGGCGCGCCGATTGCGCTGCCGCAGCCCTTCATCGTCTGTGCGACGCAGAATCCGATCGAGTACGAGGGCACCTATCCGCTCCCCGAGGCGCAGCTCGATCGCTTTGCGGTCAAGGTCGCGACGCTCTATCCGCCGGTCGAAGCCGAGCTGGAGCTGCTCGCGCGCGTGGAAGCCGGTTTCGATTCGCGCGCGCTCGAACTCGCGGGCGTCACCGCGGTCACGAGCGCGCAGGAGATCATCGACGCGCAGGGCGCCGTGCGTCGCGTACACGTCGCGCCGGAGGTGCGCGCCTACGCGCAAGCGCTGGCCGCCGCCACGCGCACGCACCCGAAGCTCGCGCTCGGTGCATCGACGCGCGCGGTGGTGACGCTGCTGGTCGCCGCACAGGCGCAAGCCGCGATCAAAGGCTTTGCGTTCGTGACGCCCGACGACGTGAAAGAGGCCGCGCTGCAGGTGCTCGCACACCGCATGATCGTGCAGCCGGAGGCCGAGATCGAAGGCGCGACCGCCGTCTCGATCTTGCAAGAGATTCGCACCACGGTCCCCGTACCGCGTGAATAGATTTTTGCCGCTCTGGCCCACCGCGCGGGCGCTGTGGGCGCTCGCCGCCGTTGCGCTACTGCTCGCGGCGTCACCCGGCGTGCCGGTCTTCGTTCCGCTCGCCGCCCTCTTCGGCGGCCTATTGGCCGTGGCGCTCGTGCTCGACGCGGCATTGCTGCCGCCTCCGCGCGCGCTGCGCGTGCGGCGCGAGCTCCCACCGCATTTCTCGCTGCGGCGCAGCGCCGAGCTGCGATACGCGATTGCGAACCGCGCGAAACGCGCGCTGCGCGTCGGGCTCGTCGAGGCGCCGCTGCGCACGCTCGATCTGGGCGAGCACGAACTCGTGACGCTCGTTCCGCCGCAGAGCGAGGTCGTCGCGCCTTTCGCGGCCCTTGCGCGCGCGCGCGGCAGCGATGCGTTCACGCGCATTTTCGTGTGGTACGAGAGCCGGCTCGGATTGGTGCGCCGCCGCACTGCGATCGACGCGCCCGCCGAGTTGCGCGTCTATCCCGACCTCTCGGCGGTCGAGCGCTACGGCTCGCTGCAGGTGCGCAACCGTTTGGTCGAAGCAGGATTGCGCCGTATGCGTCTGCGCGGCATCGGAAGCGAATTCGAAAGCGTCCGCGATTACGAAAGCGGCGACGCGTTTCGTTCGATCGATTGGAAGGCGACGGCGCGGCGCGGCAAACTGATGGTCGTGCAGCGCGAAGTCGAGCGCAGCCAGGACGTCATGCTGCTGCTGGACTGCGGACGTTTGATGACGGCGCGCATCGGCGAGCAGCGCAAGCTCGATTACGCGGTGACCGCGGGGCTTTCGATGGCCTCGATCGCGTCGCTTGCGAGCGATCGCGTCGGCGTCGTCGCGTTCGCGAGCCGGATTCTGGTGGCGCGGGCGCCGCGCTCGACTGCCGCATCCGTGCGCGCGCTCGCCGATGCGATCTGCGACGTCGAACCGCGCTTCGAAGAAGCCGATTACGCGCGCGCGTTTGCCTATCTGCGCTCGCATCTGCACCGCCGCAGCCTGATCGCGTTCTTCACCGACGTAATCGACCCGGTCGCGCAGGGCGCCGTGCTCGCCGAGTTGGGAACGCTTGCCAAGCGCCACGTCGTGCTCTGCGTGTTCATGAACGATGCCGCGGTGAGCGGTGCGCTCGTGCAGGCGCCGCGCAGCGTCGACGACGCCTACGGTCTCGGCGTCGCGCTCGGGCTTTCGCTGGAGCGCACGCTCGCCGCCCGCACGCTGCAGCGCTCGGGCGTCATCGTGCTCGACGCGCCCGCCGAGAAGCTCTCGATCGCAGCGGTCGACGAATATCTGCGCATCAAAGCGCGCGCGCTGCTATGAGCTGCGCGAAACTGCGCGGCCCGCGAAGGTAAAATAGACGGCGAGCAAAACTGCGGTGGCCGTTCCGACTGCGATGCGGTCGGACGCCGGCAGCCGCAGCGGCGAATAGAAGCCCTCGATCGTGCCCGCGACCAGCAGCATCGAGGCAACGCCCGCGATGAGTATGCCGGCACGGCGTGCGGCCGCCGCGATCGCGTCGCGCCGGCGCAGGCGCCCGGGCGCGAGAATCCCCGCGCTGATCATGAGTCCCGCCGCGCCCGCGATTTGAATCGCCGTCAATTCGATGACACCGTGCGGAGCGATCGTCGCCCAAAAATCGGCGCCGAAGCCGGCGTTGGTGAAGAGCGCGCCGACCCCGCCCAGCATCAGTCCGTTGAAGAAGATGATGTAGAGCGTCAAAAGGCCGAGCGTGACGCAGCCGGCAAAGGCGATGATCGCGACACGCACGTTGTTGGTGATGATCTCCGAAGCGACCGTCGGCGAGGTCGACGGATCGAATGCAAAGTTCGAATCGTGCAGACTCTTTTTGATTTGCGCGGGGATCAGCTGGTCGGGCAGCAGCGCGTAGGCGGTAGCCGGATGCGTGCGCACCAGTACGTACGCGACGATCGCCGAGACGATCGTGATTGCCGCGCAGATCGCGATGTAGGCGAACGAACGCCGAAACTCTTGCGGAAAGGTTTGCGTGTAGAACCGAGCCACGCGTTGCCAGCCGGACGTGGCGGCGCCGCCGTACACGTAGGCATGCGCGCGCGCCACCAAACGATTGAGATAGGCGATCAAACGCGCATCGTATCCGCGTCCGGTCGCATAGGCGAGATCGCTCGTGACCGCCCGGTACAGCACGCCGATCGCCGCGACGTCCTCGGCTTGCATGCGCCGCACACCGCGTCCCGCGCGCGCGAGCAACGCGTCGAGTTGATTCCACGCGGCGCTGCGGCGTTCGACGAAGGTGGCCTGCGTCACGTTGTCTTAGGTACTTGAGGCGATGGATCGAACCCTAGAAGTGCGCACGCCCGAGTCGATCGCCTTTTCGTATGAATTGGCGGGCGTCGGCAGCCGTTTTCTCGCGGTGACGATCGATCTCGGGATTCAGTTCGGACTGATCCTCGCGCTCCTATGGGGCGGGGCGTCGGCGCACCTACACGTGCCCACGGGCGCCGGGCGTTTCATCTACAACCTGTGGATCGGGACGTGGATCGCGCTGCTCTTCCTGATCTTCTACGGCTACTTCATCATCTTCGAAACGCTCTGGAACGGACAGACGCCGGGAAAGCGCCTGCTCGGGATCCGCGTCGTGCGCGACGGGGGCTATCCGGTCGATTTCATGGCCTCGCTGATTCGCAATCTCATCCGCGTCGGCGAGATGTTCGCCGGCTTTTACGCGATCTCGGCGGTGGTCGCCGTCTTCTCGCCGATGAACAAACGGCTGGGCGACCTTGCCGCCGGCACCATCGTCATCCGCGAGTCGCGCATGGAATCGCCCGAAAAACTGCTGCGCGAGGCGGTCGAACCGGTCTACGCCGCGACGGCCTACGTCAGCGGTGAGGAGCGGGCGATCGTCCGGCGCTTCCTCGAGCGGCGGACCGACCTGAATCCCGCGCGCCGGGCGGCCCTGGCGCACCAGCTGGCCGAGCGAGTTCGGCCGCGCGTTCCGGCCGAGCTCGGCCGCTTGGACGACGAGGCGCTCTTGGAGCGGCTCTAACGCCTGAAGCGTGCGATGAGATCGCGCGCAAAACGCATCGCGTCTTCTTTGGTGCGATCGTAGAGCTGGGCGGCTTGCGCCTTGCTCATATGCTTGCCGTGCTCGAGAAAGAACGTGACGCCTTCGCCGACGACGATCGTGCCGGCGTACGCGATCGCGCCCTTGATGGCGACGCCGGCGACCGGAACGAAGCCGACCAGCTCGCGCGCGAGCGTGCGCCAGCCAAAGCCGCCGCCGATGACCGGCAAGAGCTTCCACATGCGCTGTACGTCGGGGTCTTTACCGTACGTCGCCTCGATGTGCAGCAAGAGCATCATCTGCAGGCCGGTGATGGCGACCATGTCGCCCGCCGACGCGAACGCTCCGAGCACGACGCCGACGACCGGAATGTGATCGACGAGTGCGCTCGCGAGCGCGACTTTGAGCGCGTTGTTCGCGGCGTCGCGTGTGAGTTTGGCCGCTACCGTTTCGCGCAGCGGCGGCAGGCGCCGTCCAACCGCGATTTCGACGCCTTTCGACGCGTCGACGATGTGGGTGAAGATGCGCCCCTTCAGCGCCTCCTTCGAGATCGCCGTCGCGGCGTAATCACCGACGGTTCCCGGCGCGGGAAGTCCCGCGGGTCCGCTCGGGGCACAATCGGGATCGACCGTGAGCGCCATGATTGGAACTTTGAGCGCTTTGAGCGGCTCGAGATTCGCACCCTCGCGATCGCCAGGCCGTCCGAGGAAGATCACGACCCGCACCTCGGTCGGCGCGGTGATCAGCGGCGCGCTGGGCGAGATCGTTTCGATGCACGCCGCGGCGTCGAGCGGGATCGAATCGTCCGCGTGGCCCGAGAGCAGCAGCCCGCGCATTTGCGCGATCAGTGCGGGATCGCCGCAGAGCAAGAAGCGGAAGGGCTTGCGCGTATGCGCGTGCACCGCCTTTACGTCGATGCCGTTGCGAACGAGGCGATAGAGGTCGCGCGCGCCGAGAGTCGATGCCATGATCTAGAGTGTTGCCAGCTCCTTGGCCGGGTCGTCGGTATAATCGAGATAGATCAGCCCGGTGAAGATCTCCAGCGGCCACGCGTGCATGCCATGCTCGTCGGCTAGATCGACGGGCGATTTGTGCTCGCTGACCATCTGGTCGACGATTTCGTCGGGCGTCGTCCGGATGTCGGCGGCGAGGATCGTCGCGACCACCACGTCGCCCGGCGAGATATCGTCGTGAACCATCTCTTCGTACGGTATACCGTTCAGGCCGAAGCGTTGTTGCAGGGCGTACTGGAGGGTGTCGTAGCGCTCCGGCGAGCTACCCAGGCCGAGCAGGGTGATGCGGGCGGAGAGCTGGCGCGTGCGCGCCATGTTGTAGAGCTGGGCGGCCTGCGAAGCCTGCGTCGCGGCCGCATCGAGATTCGTCATCGTGCGCTTCATGAGCGGCACGAAGTCGTTGAATTGCGAGTCGCTGTAGTCGCCGCGGAAGCGCGGCGCGTCGTAGGCCAGGCGGCGCAGAAATTCGTCGAGGTCGCCGAGCGACTGATCGAGCGTGGTGAGTGAGGCGCGAGCCGCGTCGACGCTGCGGATCATGTCGGAATCGGCGCGCTGCAACTCGTCGAAGACGCCGGGATACGAGGGCAGAATCGCGACCTGATCGGTTGGAATCGGCGAGGCGTTGAGCGTCTGCTGCATTTCGTCGAGAATGCCGTTGCTCTCTTTGAGCAAGCCCGATTCTTTGTTGCGCTCGAGCGAGCCGACGCCGTTGATGACCGTGCTCGCGTCGTCCATCGCGCTGCTGAGCGAGCGTGACATCGCGAGCAGGTTCTTATAGACCGCTTCCATCTTCGAGCCGTGCTGGATGGTGGTGTTTTCGAAGGGCGGCGGCTCGCCTTCGATAGCCTCCGTGCGCGTCGAGATCTGCTTGAGCTGATCCTTGCCTTGATCGCGCCGCGCGGCGATCTCGCTGTTGGCCGCGGTTTGCGAGGCTTGCGCGGCGGCAAACTGCGCGCGTAAGCCGTCGAGATCCGGTGTGACGAGCAGCACGCGCTGCGCTTGGATCTCCCGCAGCGCCGCGACTTTTTCTTCGGCGACCGCCTTGGTCTGCGGCGACCCGTTCTGAATCGCTTCCGCGAACGTCTGCTGGCTCTTGTTGGGGAAGCCCAGCGCGATTTGATCCTGTCCCAAGCCCAGCAGTGCTTCGGCGTTGGTCGGATCGGTTTTGAGAATCTCTTCGAACTTGAGTGCGGAGAAAGAGTAGCGCGCGCGCTCGCGATCGCTCGCGGCCTGCACGACGCGCTGATCTTCGGTCACGTCCTTGGGATCGAGCTCGGGATAACCCATCAGGTGATTGACGCGCTGGCCGGGCTCGGGATGATCTTCGAGATATTTCGAGACGACATCGCTGTGCTCGTCGCCGAGAACCGCGAGATGCTGCAGCATCGTCTTCATGTTGTCGGGGTCGTAGCCGGCGCGCGACATCAGCTGCAGACCGGTGCGGTCGGCTTGCAATTCGTCGGAGCGTTCGATCTTTGCATATGCGCCCGCTTCCATCAAATTGCCGAATTCGTAGATGACCGGCGAGAAGAGCGACGCAATGCCGAAGAGCAGGTTGAGCCCTTCGAGTTTAGCCTGCGAGGTGAGGACGTGGCGGCGCTCGATGTGGCCGGTTTCGTGTCCGATGACGCCCGCGAACTCGTCGTCGGACTGCACGAAGTCGATCATGCCTTCGTCGATATAGATGTAGCCGCCGAGCGTCGCGAACGAGTTGACGTCGGTGTCCTTGAGCACCTTGATGTTGTAGGGGATGTCCTTACGGTCGACTTGTTTCCAAAGGTTCCCCGCGATTTTTTGCACGTAGGCGTTGAGCAGCGGATCGGTCTCGACCACGCTCGTGTCGACGATCTGCTCGTCTTCCTGGCGCCCCATCTGGATCTCGGTCTGCGTTGACGTCGCGCGCGCAGGTGACGGGCATATGGCACCGGCGAGAAGCACCATGGAAAGCATAGCGGCGATGCGGCGTGACATAGGCATGAGATCCTTTTACCGGCGGCGGTTGTCCCAATGGTACTACTAACGCGTAGTGTGTACGAAATGTGTATAACCGGAAGAACTTGCGAGTCCCTGTGGATGGCGAGAGGGCCATCCGGGCGGCACGTGCCAAATCCGAGGCCAATGTCGTTACTTCGCGGGCGAGGCCACGGCCTCGAAGTCCATCTCGCCGGTTGGGATTTCGACGCTGCCATCGCCGAATTGACCGCTCGCCTTAGCGAGCGGCCCGAGTTTTACCGGGGCACCAGGGCGACGGTGCGGTACGGGGAGACGCCGCTGGACGCCGAGCAGCTCGAGGCGCTGCGCGGCGTGCTCGCGGCCGCCGGTATCGAGCTGACGGGCGTCGAGCTTCCCTCGGCAGGCGAGGAGCTGGCGCGCCGGCGGGCGCTGCGCCCCAAGCGCGAGCTGAAACTCTCCGACGCGGCGCGTTCGCTGGTGGCCGATTTCGCCGGCGCCCGGTCCGATATCGCCGAGCGGCGCAAACGCGGCGAGTCGAGCGTGCGCCGCGTCAACGTCGCGGCCGCCGCGACGTCTGCCGCCGCGCTGCAGGTCGCGCCCCCGCCCCCTCCCGGCACGCTCTACCACGTCGGCACGCTGCGCGGCGGGCAGGCGCTGCATCACGCCGGCAACATCGTCGTCGTCGGCGACGCGAATCCGGGAACCGAACTCGTCGCAACCGGCGACATCGTCGTCTTCGGTCGCTTGCTCGGCGTGGCACATGCGGGCGCGCAAGGCGACAGCGATGCGAAAGTTTACGCGCTGCACTTGCAAGCGACGCAGTTGCGCATCGCAACGTGTATCGCGCTCGACGAGGAGCGTTCGTACGAAACGTCGGAACCCGAGGTAGCATTCGTGCGCGACGGGAGAATCACGATCGCACCTTTTTCCAAGGCAGCGGAGGTAGCCGGATAACATGGCAGGACGTCGCATCGTCGTCACGTCGGGCAAGGGTGGAGTCGGCAAAACGACGACCACCGCGAATCTCGGCGCGGCGCTCGCGAAACGCGGTTTGCGCGTGGTGCTGGTCGACGCCGATATCGGCTTGCGCAATCTCGATCTCGTGCTCGGACTCGAGAAGCGCATCGTCTTCGATCTGGTCGAGGTAGCCGAAGGGCGCTGTCAGCTTCGTCAGGCGCTGATCAAAGACAAGCGCTTCGAGTCGCTCGCGATTCTGCCCGCGGCGCAGACACGCGACAAAGACGCGATCACCGAGTCGCAGTTCGAGTCCATCGTCGCGCAGGCGGCCGAAGCGGCCGACTACGTGCTGATCGACTGTCCGGCGGGCATCGAAGCCGGCTTTCGGAACGCTGTCGCGGGCGCGACCGAAGCGATCGTCGTGACGACGCCCGAGGTCAGCGCGATACGCGACGCCGACCGCGTCGTCGGGAAGTTGAACGATCGGCGCTTGCCGATGCGGTTGATCGTCAATCGCCTGCGCCCCGAGATGGTGCGCACGGGCGACATGCTCTCGGTCGAAGACGTCTGCGAGATTCTCGCGATCGAATTGCTCGGCATCGTACCCGACGACTCGGAGATCATCGACACGACCAATCGCGGCGAGCCCATCGTACTCGACGCGGCGGCGCGGCTCGGTGTCATCTACGACAAAATCGCGCGGAGGCTGGAGGGCGAGATGGTGCCCTTTACCAGCTTCGACGCGCAAGGCTTCTTCGGCAAACTCTTCGGCTCGCTCAAAGCGGGGTAGCATGTCCATGCATCAACCAATTCCTCACGAAGAAGCCGCGTCGGCGGTGAAGCTGGGGCGCGCGATCGTCGTCACCTCGGGCAAGGGCGGCGTCGGCAAGACCACGACGACCGCGAATCTCGGCACCGCGCTCGCGCAGCGCGGAGCGAGCGTCGCGCTCGTCGACGCAGACGTCGGACTGCGCAATCTCGATATCGTGCTCGGCCTCGAGAGCCGAGTGAAGTTTCACGTGCTCGACGTGCTCGAAGGCAAGGCCTCGCTCGACGACGCGCTGGTACGCGACAAGCATAGCGAGACGCTGGTCTTGCTCGCTGCCGCCCAGTCGCGCGAGAAGGACGAGGTCGACACCGAGCAAATGCGGGCGCTGATCCAGAGCCTGCGCGAGCGCTACGACTACGTCCTGATCGACTGCCCGGCCGGTATCGAGCTCGGATTCAGGAACGCGGTCGTGGGCGCCGACGAAGCGATCGTGGTCTGCACGCCGGAAGTCTCGGCGGTACGCGACGTGGATCGCGTGGTCGGATTGCTCGGCAATCGTTTCAAGCCACAGCTCATCATCAACCGTTTGCGGCCGCAGTTGGTGAAGAAGGGCAAGATGCTCTCGGTCGAGGACGTCAACGCTATTCTGCGCTTGCCGTTGCTCGGCGTCATCGCCGACGAACCGGAGATCATCATCACCACCAACAAAGGCGAACCGCTCGCGCTGCGCCGCGAGGGCGAGACCGCGAGTGCATATCATGCAATCGCGGCACGCGTAGCGGGTGAGGACGTCCCCGCGCCGGCGCCCGAAGTGAAGGAAAGCTTCATGGAGAAACTCGGAACGATCTTCGGAGGACGTCGCGCATGATCGAGTGGGTCAAGAAAATGTTCGGCGGCCCGACGTCGAGTTCGACGGCAAAGGAGCGCCTGCGCCTGGTCTTGATGACCGATCACCTCGCGCTCGCTCCAGACATCATCGAGAACATGAAGCGCGATCTCGTGGATGTCATTTCGCGCTACGTCGAAGTCGATCGCGAACACGTCGAAGTCAACTTCGAACGCGAGGATCGCGCGCTTGCGATGCTGGCCAACATTCCGATCGTCAACGTCAATCGGCCGAGCCCGCCGCCCGAGCCGGCGGAGCCCCAGGTCGCGCATGCGGTGATGGCGGCGAGCGGCCCTCCGCCGCAGCGGCGGCGCCGCCGCAAGAAGCCTGCTCAGCAGAATCCGGCGCCCGCAACCTAGGGGCCAGAGCACTAGGAGATGGCCGTCCTCGCGCTGGGCATCGATACACGCCGTTATTTTCGCAACTTCAGTTGGCCGCTCGCGATTGCACCGTTTTTGATCGCATTTTTGGGCGTGCTCTGCATTCAGTCGGCGAACCTGCACGACGTCGGGGCCTACAGCGAATACAAAAAGCAGCTCGTCTACATCGTACTCGGCGTTCCGCTCATGCTCGGCGTTTCGCTGATCGACTACCGCAATTGGCGGCGCTGGGCGCCGGTGCTCTACGCCGTCAATCTGCTGCTCTTGCTCTTCATCATGCGCTTGGGACATTCTGCGCTCGGCGCGCAGCGCTGGATCTCGCTCGGTCCACTGGGTACCTTTCAGCCGTCGGAGCCGGCCAAACTCGTACTCGCGATCTCGCTTGCATACGTTCTGTGCCGCAGCACCTACGACCGCATTCAAGATCTTTGGAAACCGCTGCTCACCGCGGCGATTCCCGCGCTTCTGATCGTGAAGCAGCCCGATCTCGGAACGGCGCTCGTGATCGGCGCGATTCTCACCGCGCAGCTCTTTTTCGGCTTGCCGAAGTTGGGCGACTTCTTCATCTACGTCATGGGGGTATTGACGGCGGGCGCCGCTGCGGTCGGCACCAACGCGCTGCTCAAGCCCTTCCAGAAGGCGCGGCTCTTCGTCTTTCTCAATCCGCACGCCGATCCGCAGGGCGCCGGCTACAATCTGAATCAGTCGAAGATCGCCGTGGGTAACGGCGAGTGGTTCGGACGCGGTTTGCACCATGGTACGCAGACACAGCTCAATTTCGTACCCGAACATTCGCGTGATTTCATCTTCACGGTTCTGGCCGAGGAGTTCGGCTTCATCGGTGCGCTGGCGCTGATCATCCTTTACGCCACCTTACTCTACGGCGGCATTCGGACGATGATCGTGGCGCGCGACCGTTTCGGATTTCTCCTCGCTGCAGGCATCGTTGCGATGCTCTTCTTTCACATTTTGGTCAACATCGGTATGACGATCGGCATCATGCCGATTACCGGCATTCCGTTGCCCTTCATGTCGTACGGCGGCTCGGCGATCCTCACCGATTTCGCGGCCGTCGGTGTCTTACTCAATATCTACTCGCAGAAAGACCGCGACGTCTTAGGGAACGCCTAGATATACCGCACCGCAAGCGATCTCTTCGATGAGCCTCCACGCAGGCAGCGCTTCAATCGTCGCGCGCTCGACCGGTGTGTGATAGAGCAGCCAGGTCGCACCCGGGTCGCGGCGCTGCTCGATGCTCGTAAGCGTGGCGCGCAGTGCCTCGGCGTCGAAGGGGTTGAAGAGAAAGACGACGAGATCGCCGGGCGGATAGTGCGCGATGCGGGCGTCGTCGCGCAGCAAGCGAATATCGTTGCAATGCAACCGGTGCTCTCGCGCAATCGTGAGATTGTCTTTGGCGACTTCGTAGAGCGCGGGGGAGATCTCGATGCCGACGACTTGCTTGAAAGGATGCTGCGCCGCGAGGATCATCGCGCGGCCCATGCCTGCGCCTACGTCGACGAAGGTTGCACCGGGGATCGCTTCGCGCGGCACGAGCGCGAGCAGCGCGCGAAAATCCGCGACGGGCACCGCTTCGTAGTGCGTCGCATGCGCGCCCGCGTCACCGGCGGTGTCGGGATCGAGATCGGTGAGCCAGAGCACGGCGTGCGTCGTAACGCCGTAGTCACGATCGAATCGCCGTCCGCCGCTGCGCTTGGCCACCGATGAAGCTTCCCTATCGAGCGGGTGACTCTTTCGCGCTCCCGCTCGGCAACGGTACGACCGCACCGGCGACGATCCTCGCGACGCATCACCACGTCGTCGACATCGCGGTCGCCGGGCTGATGCTGCGCGTCTTCGATTCCGCACTCGTGTTACACCGGTGGAAGCGCAGCCGCGACGTTACACCTCCCGCGCCTTCGCCGCCGCCTCCCCGCGCTTGGGATGAGCGATGGCCGATCGGTCCGGCACACGCGGAGCGGATCGTCGCGACGCAGCTCGGCGTCGCCGACGTCGAGCTGCCGCCGCTCTTCGTACGCGGCGCGCATCCGCCGCCTGAATTTCCGAGCAGCGCGCGTTACGTGCGCATCGCGCAGCGCGGGCTCGAGCTCGATCCGCGCGAGCTTGGGACGCGATTTCCGGCGTTGGAATCGCTCGACTGTTCGCACGTCCGGCTGCGCTCGCTCGACTTTCCGTCGACGCTGCGCGCACTGCGGCTCGCGTGGGTGCCGACACCGATCGATCTGCGCGTGCTCGCAAAGCTCCCGCTGCACACGCTCGCGCTCGAGGAGCCGCGCGAACTGCGCGGTACCGGTGCGCTGATGGCCTGGCCGTCGCTGCGGCAGCTCGAAATGCTTGGCTGTTGGCAGCTCACACTCGGCGAGATGATGCCGCTCGCCGAATCGCCGCGGCTCCTGCGCGTCACGACCGACATCGGCGGGCGACGAAAGAACGTCGAGCTCTATCGCCGCGCGAGCTGGGCGTATCCCTGGCCCTTCGAACTCTTCGCGCTCAGGCCCGGCGCAACGACGCCAGCTGCGACGCCTGCACGAAACGGTTGATCTCGGCCGTCAACGCAGGGTCGGGGTGTACCCAGACCAGGCTCTGAATGTACTTGCCGCGCTGCTGCTTGACGCCGGGTAGCGCGCGCGCATCGATTTTGATCTCCTCGAACGGCGAGCCGTGGCGGCCCGGCGTGCGCCGCTCGTGTCCGCGCAGCACGTCGCTCGGCAGCGTGAAGCGCAGCGTCACGAGCCACTCCTGACGCAGCACGTGCTCGATGAGGATGCGTGCGCCGCCGGTACTCACGTCGATGGCGACGGCTTCCATGACGCTGGGCACGTCGCGGATCGAGATCCGCACCGGAATGTTGACGTCGATGCGCCGGTGCGCGCGCTGCTCTTGCAGACGCGTCGAAGGCTTCGCCTTCTGCGGCTCTTCGTCGCCGCGCTTGGCGACGCTGATCGAGCGGCGCTGCTCCTCGATGATGAAGCGCAGCAGCGCCTCGCGCTCCTCTTCGGTCTGCCCTTCGAACTCGACCGCGTACTTGAAGGTGCGCTCGCCCGGGATGAAATTGACTTTGCGGATCTTCCCGGCCAGACGGAGGTGGGGCATCCCTTCACGCGGGAGGTCGAACTCGACCGGCGAGTGGTGCTTGAGCATCGTGCGGGCCGTGACCATGCCGCCGCCGCCCGAGAGGTCGACCAGCGTGGCGGCGACCGGCGCGCGCACGCCGGAGACCCGCAAGCTGATGCGCAGGAGCATCGGTTGTCGAAAGAAGCTTCGGCGGTTCGAGGCAGCCATCAAGAACCGTTCCCCATAGCCGAAAAGCGCGGCGGGAAAGGCGCGAGGTTCATCTTCACAGCATCATGGCCCAAAAGGGGCACTTCTGTCGAGAGGCCGCAGCCCCAATGCAGGTCCGCTCGCCAGGTCGGCGGAACTTGGCCAGCGTTTTAAGATTTCTACCAGGAGCAGCCCGTGACGGTCGGCGACCCAGCGGCCCGTTAGACGCGAAAACAGCGTCCCGTCACCCGCAGGCGCGCATAGTGCGCTTCGAAGGGCGTTCCTAGACAACTGAGGACAATTTGTCAACCGAGATTCTCATCTCGAGCGACCCGTGGGAAAACCGGGTTGCCATACTTGAGAACGGTACCCTTGCCGAACTCTACATCGAGCGCGAAGAGCGAGTCATCGGCTCGATCTACAAAGGAAAAGTCCAGAACGTTCTGCCCGGCATGGGCGCAGCATTCGTCGACATCGGACTTGGACGCAACGCGTTCTTGTATGTCGACGACATCAATAAACAGCCGTTAAACATCGGCGACGTCGAGATCACGCACGGTCACTCCGGCTTCACCATCAGCGAGAAGGTGAAGAAGGGCGACGACGTGCTGGTCCAGATCGTCAAAGAGCCGCGCGGACTCAAGGGTGCGCGGATCTCGACGAATATCTCGCTGCCCGGCCGTTATCTGATCTTGATGCCGACCGGCAAATACTCGGGCGTCTCGCGCAAGATCGATTCCGCCGACGAGCGCAACCGCCTCAAGGCGGTCATGAAGCGCATCCGTCCCGAAGGCATGGCGACGGTCGTGCGCACCGCGGCGGCCGGCGTGAGCGAAGCCGAACTCATCGCGGACCTCGGCGTTCTCATCCGCATGTGGCACGGCATACTCGAAACCTTCAAGCGCGCGCCGTCTCCCTCGCTTCTGCATCGCGACATGAATCTGGTCTACAAAGCGGCGCGCGATTTCGTGACCGCCGACGTCGAGCGCGTGCTGATCGACGACGAGGAAGAGTACCGCAAGGTGCGCGAGTTTCTGCAGCTGCTCGGGCCGCAGTATCTCGATCGCGTGCAGCACTACAACCACGGTAAAGACCTCTTCGAAGATTTCCGAGTAAACGAAGAGCTGCAGCGCCTGATGAAGCCCAAGATCAATCTGCCCTCGGGCGGATCGATCGTGATCGAGTCGACCGAAGCGCTGACCGTCATCGACGTGAACTCCGGGAAGTTCACCGGCGGCAAAAACCTCGAAGACACGATCGTCAAAACGAACATCGAGGCCGCGACGGAGATCGCGCGTCAAGTGCGCCTGCGCGACATCGGCGGCATCATCGTCGTCGACTTCATCGACATGGCCTCGGAGTCTGCGCGCAGCCGCGTGATCAAAGCGCTCGAGGACGGCCTGCGGCGCGACCGCACGCGCGCGACGATTCAATCGTTCTCGAACCTCGGGCTGCTGGAGTTCACGCGCAAGCGTATCGGCAAGGACCTCGGCGCGCAATTGCGCGGAACCTGTCCGACCTGCAGCGGTATGGGTTCGGTGATGTCGCCGCAGTCGGTCGCGATCGACACGATGCGTCAGCTGCGCCGCAACGGCCACGTTCACCACGACCACCATCCGATGCTCGTGCACACCGCTCCCACGGTCGCGGCGCAGATGGAGTTCTGGTACGAGGACGAGGTCGCCGAACTTTCCAAAGAGATCGACACGAAGATTCACGTGCGCGTCGATCCGCTGCTCCATCCCGAACGCGCGCGCATCGAACGCGTTACCAAGACGATCGAACAACTGCGGCCGATTCGCGTCGGCGACGAAGTCGACGTCGATCTCTTGCCGGGGCGTTTACCCAATCCGACCTCCGCGACTGCGATCGTCGGCGATCGCGTCGTCGAAGTCGAGAACGCCGCGAACAACGCGGGCAACCTCGCGAAGATTCGTATCCTCGACGTCGACGACGACGACGATTACGTGCTCGCGGAACTAGTCGCGGCCGGCGCGGCCGAGGCGAAGAAGAAACGCCGCCGCGGCAAGCGCAAGGCGCCGCTGACGGCAGCCGAGCAGGTCGCGCAGCTGCGCGCACTCGCCGAAGAGGCGGCTTCGCAGCAGCAGGCGCGCCCGCCCATCGGCATCACGCAGGCGACCGAAGAGGAAGAGGCGGACGATCCGGCACTCGCGGCCGAAGCCAAAGGCGAGCATCAGCCCGACGCCATCATCATTAATGAACACGAAGCCCGCGGTGAGGGCGAGGGGCGCGGAAAACGCCGCCGCCGGCGTCGCCGTCGCGGACGCGGCGGTCACGGTGCGGCGGAAGCAGCCGCGCAGGCCGGGATCTCCGCGGCGAGCGCCGCGGCGCAGACGCGCCTCGATGAAGATGACGAGGAGGGCGAGGACGAGGACGAACAGCCGGTCCATGCCGCCGCGAGCAGTAACGGGGAGGCCGGGCGCTCGGGACGCCGGCGCCGGCGTCGTCGCCGTCGTGGACGCGGAGGCGGCAGCGGAAACGGCGAGCGTCACGAGCAGCAGCCCGTCGAGAGTTTGACCGGCTCGCTGCCGATGGCGCCGTCCGTGCCCGACCGCCACGTCTTCCGGGTCGACCCGGAAGGCACGGCGCAACCGACCGGCATGACCGCGCCGCGCGAACCGTCGCGCGCGATCGCGACCGTCGGCCGGGCCGTCCCGCCTGCCGTCGAGCCGCCGCCGCCGCACCTTACGCTTCCGGCCGAGGAGATCGGCCGTGCGAAACCGGCGCGCCGCCGCCGCGCGAGCGCGAAGGGCGTCGCGGGCGAACTCGAGACGACCGTCGTTCCTGCGCTGCCCGCGCCCGAAGACGCCGTTGCCGAGAAGCCGAAGCGCACGCGCAAAAAAGCCGAGAGCGGCGTAAAAAAGACGTCGACGCGCAAGAAGGCGTCGACGTCCACGAGCACGCGGAAAAAGAAGACGAGCTAGCCGCTACTCCGATCCGCCGTTGATCTGCGCCAGGTGCGCGATCTGGTTCCCTACGAACTCGATCGCGCGCCGCAGCTGCGGATCGTTCTTTGGATCGCCGAATCGTGAGGTCCGTGGCTCCGCGACCACGATGTCCGGTTTGATGCCGAGGTGATTGATGTCGCGATTGTGCGGCGTCAAATAACGCGCGGTCGTGATTTTCACCGCCGAACCGTCGGGCAGCGGATAGATCGTCTGCACGACGCCCTTGCCGAACGTCTTCTGCCCGATCAGCGTGCCGACGCCGCTGTCTTGAATCGCTCCCGAGGTGATCTCGGAAGCCGAGGCGGTGAACTGATTGACGAGCACGACCAAGGGCAGCGGCGGGATCGCCGTGTCATTGGCTTCGAGCGTCGTGATGTTCGAGCCGCGCGATTCGACCGAAACGATCGGACCGGCGGAGATGAACTTCGAACTCACGCCGACTGCGGCGTTCAGATAGCCGCCGCCGTTGTTGCGCAGATCGAGAATGATCGCGCGCGCGCCCTTCTTTTGCAGGCGATCGAGTGCGGCACTCAGTTCGCTAGCCGTGTCCTTTCCGAAGACCGTCAGAGCGATGTAGCCGATGTCGTTGGGCAGCATCTTGTCGAAGACGCTCAGTTCGTGGATCTTCGCGCGCGTCAGCGTGAGCGGCGGGAGAACCTTGCCGCCGCGCTGCAGCGTGATCGTGACCTTCGTGCCCTCTTTACCGCGCAAGTGCGCGCTCGCGCGGTCGGTCGTCCAGCCTTTGGTCGAGGTACCGTTGATTGCGATGATGAGATCGTCTTGCTGCACGCCGGCTTTGTCGGCGGGTCCGTCGGGCACGACGTCGGTCACGTCGATATACTTGCTCGAGTCGTCTTGCTGAATGACGATGCCCGTGCCGCCGAAGTCCGCGCCGTCGAGGCCGCTGTTGAGCTCGGCATATTCCTTGGGATCGAGGAAAACGGTGTAGCGGTCGTTCACCGAGGAGAGCATACCCGCGATCGCCGAGTAGGTCAGATCGGTCGACGAGATCTTCTTACCGGCGGCGCGCTGCGCGTCTTCGACTTCGAGTTGCACGAAACGCACGTTTGCTTCGTCGCTTCCGGCGTGGAGCTGCGGCAGCTTGGCGGTTACGTGACGCTTGGTGAGGATATAGTCGAGCCCTTTGCGCGCTCCGTCGAGCACGCGCTGGTCGCTCACGTGCTTGTAGAACTCGCTCGTAAGGTAGTGATAACTCGTCGCGATCTCGCTCGCTTGCGTGGCGGTGAGACCCTGCGGCGTCGCCGCGTAGCTGACGGAGAATCCGAGGAGGGCGGCGCCGAGGCTGCCCGCGAGGAGGAGGGAGAGAGTGCGCTTCATGCTGACCGATCTATTGGAGAAGTTTTTTCAGTTGTGCTTTGGCGGCGGCAAGCTGTTTGTCGCCGGGGGAGTCGAGTATCACGTCGTCGCTCTGTGGAACGATAACGTCCGGCATGATGCCTTTGTGTTGAATCTCGCGCCCGAGCGGTGTTAGGTACCGTTCGGTCGTGATCTTCAGCGCGCCGCCGTCAGGCATGTCGTAGATACTCTGAATGACGCCTTTGCCGAAGGTTTTCGTGCCCACGAGCGTCGCCGCATGGTAATCCTGTAACGCACCCGCGGTAATCTCGGATGCGCTCGCGGTGTAGCGATTGACCAGGATGACGAGCGGTTCGCCGCTTGCGATCGCGTCGCCGAGCGCCTCTTCGACCTGACGGTGCCCCTCGCGATCGATCGTCGAGACGATCGTTCCGTGCGGGATGAAGTAGCTCGAAATATCGATTGCAGCCGAGACCAGGCCGCCGCCGTTATAGCGCAGATCGAGGATGAAGCCCTTGGCGTTGTGAGCCCTCCCGTAGAGCAACGCGTTCTTGATCTCGTCCGCCGAGGTCTGGCCGAATTCGGTCAGGCGAATGTATTCGTACCCGTCTTCCATCTTTTTCTCGACGGTCGGTACGTGGATGATCTGCCGCACGATCGCGTAGCGATGCTCGGTCTTCTTTTTGTAGGGGTGCGTCGTCAGGACGACGCGGGTACCTTCGGCACCGCGAATCCAATGCTCGACGATGTCGGCCGGTTCACCGCGCACCGCGCGGCCGTCGACCGTATCGACGATCTCGCCGGGCTTCATGCCCGCTTGCGCCGCCGGCAAGCCGTCGATCGGCTGCAGCGCGGTCTCGCCGTCCTTGAGCGGGATGATGTACACGCCGATGCCGCCGAAATCGCCGCCCTTGAGCGACTCGTTGAGGCTTTGGATCTGGCGAGGCGTCAGATACACGGTGTAAGGGTCGTCGACCGAGTCCATGACGCCGCTGAGCGCCGCTTGCGTCAGCGCGATCGATCCGCCGGCCTGAAGATGCGCGCCGTAGGTGCGGTCGGCGTAGGCGACGACGCTCGCGAGCCGCTGCGCATCGGCGTTCGGATCGCCCGTTGCGATTTCACTCGGCAGCACGGGATGCGCGACGTGATTGCTCTGTAAATATTTCGTGATCGCTTCCGCCTCGCCGCGGAAAGGCGTCTGCGGTTCGAACGGCTTGTAGTAGTCGTTCTGCAAGTCGACGAGCTCTTTGGCGAAAAGTTCGACCGGCGGTATTGCCGTTTGCGAGCCGAGCGCGCCGGCGTCGTCCAGGTTCACGCTGATTTGCGGTGCTTGCGCGGTAACGGCGCGCGCGCCGATATACGCGGCTGCTGCGAGCACGGTGATAGCAACTGCGAGCGCCGCCAAGAGCGTCCTGAATCGAGCCGACATGGGATTCATCCGTTTCTAGCTCGGCAGTTTATGCGCCCCCTATGAGTGCAGCCTGGGGGCGGGGTCGATGGGCTTGCCGTTATAGCGGATTTCGAAGTGAACGTGTGGGCCGGTACATTCACCCGTGCAGCCGACCGCGCCGATCGCTTGCCCTTGCTTGACCTGCTGACCGGCGGAGACGTAGAACGCCGAGAGATGACCGTAGCCGGTTGAGTAGCCGCCGCCGTTGTCGATCAAGATGTAATTGCCGTAACCGCCGTACCACTGTGCCATCAATACGGTACCGGCGGCCGACGCGGTGACCGTCGTGCCTTGCGGCGCGGCGATGTCGAGTCCCTGATGAAACTCCGGCGCCCCGCCGAAGGGATTGGAGCGCCAGCCGAAAGGCGAGGTGATCGTGCCGGAGACCGGCCAGGCGAACGTACCCGGCGCGCCCGAGGGTACCTCGACGCCGGCGATACCCTTGGCTTTCCGCTGCGATTCGAGTTCGCGTTCGCGCTCCCGGATCAGCGCTTCGAGCTGGGCCTCTTCGGAGGCGGAGAGGTCTTCCATCTCGGCGACTTGGCCCGCAACTTTGCGGCGCTCCTGATCCGCCACGATGACGAGATTGCGCCGTTCGGTAGCGAGCGAATCGAGCTGGTTCTTTGCGCGGGCTTGATCTTGCTGTTCGCCGTTCAATTCGAGCTGCGCCTGTTCGAGCGCGGTTTGAACCGACGCGACACGCTGCTCGGCGTTGCGCCGCTCGCGTACGGCCTTCTCGTTGGCGTCGATGATGAGCCGCAAATCTTCCCAACGCTCGACGAATTCAGTGAAACTCTGCGCCGAGAGCAGCACGTCGACGTAACTCAATTCGCCGTTTTCGTAGATCTCGACGAGTCGCCGGCGCAGCGCACGATCGTGAATTGCGAGCGAGCGCTGCGCGGCGCGCAGCTGAATCGAGTTCCAGTCGGCCCTGCGCTCGGTGGAATGCTCCTGCGCGCCGATCTCGCCGATACGGGCCGTGACCTGCCCGATGGCCGCATTGGTCCGATCGAGCTGCGCTTGCAGGCCTTGCACTTTGACGGTCGCGGCGTTGAGCTGCTGCTTTTTCACGTGCAGCTGTGCTTGAATCGATTCCGCCTTCTTGCGCTGTTGCTCGATCCGCTGTTGCAGCGTCGTGCCTTTCGCACCGGCCGCCGCCGGAATCGCGAGCAAAATCAACAGCATGCAGCAAATCGTTCTCATTGACGGCGTTTATCTTTCACGTAGACGGAGCCGGCAATGGATTTGGCGTAGCGCTTGAGTTCGGCGGCGGCTTCGCCGACCTGCGCGTAGTTCGAGAGCTGACCGCGGTCGTTGTTAACGATCGCCATCGAGATCGTCATGATCGGAAAGCGGTTGAGCGTCCCGCGCCGGTCGCGTGTTTCTATGTAGCCGGCGCGAAGATCTTTCGCGGAATAGAGATTGCGGATATCGCGATCGAAGTCGACGATGACCTCTTTGGCGACCTCCTCGGCGCGGTCGGTCTGGGTTACGATGATGAAGTCATCGCCTCCGATGTGACCGACGAAGTCGGTGTGCGTACCGCGGCGGCGCACGACGTCGACCACGATGCGGGCGAGAAGCTGGATCGCTTCATCGCCGTGCGTGAAGCCGTACACGTCGTTGAACGCCTTGAAGTTGTCGAGATCGACGTAGACGACCGAGAAGGCTTCGCCCGAGTCGATGCGCCGGCGCAGATCGTTCTCGATCGCGAGATTACCCGGCAGCCGCGTGAGCGGCGAGAGCGAGGAATCGACCTCGACACGGCGGATCTTCGCGCGCACGCGTGCGAGCAGCTCCTGCGGCCCGAACGGCTTAGTGATGTAGTCGTCCGCGCCGGCTTCGAAGCCGCGCAGCTTATCTTCGGTTTCGCCTTTGGCCGTCAGGATGATGATCGGCACGTTCGCAATCGACGGGTTTTGGTGGTTGCGAATACGCTTCGCGACCTCGTAACCGTCCATGTGCGGCATCATGAGATCGAGCAGCACGATGTCGGGCTGTACCTCGTCGACGAGCGAGAGCGCCTCGGGTCCGTCGGCGGCGGTCTCGACGGTGAAGCCGGCAAGCTCGAGATTGGTCGCGATGATCTTGCGAAGATTGCGGTCGTCGTCGACGACGAGCACCCGATGGCCCGGTCCCTGCGCCATCTCTTTCATCGGCGTTCCCGCTCGCTCGACGCCGGAAGCCGGATGGTGAAGGTGCTGCCGCCGTGCGGTACGCTGTCGACCGCAAGCGTTCCGCCGTGCGCTTGCACGATCTCGCGCGCGATCGTCAAACCGAGTCCGCTTCCGCCGGTCGCGGCTGCGAGATCGCGCTCGACGCGATAGAAGCGCTCGAAGATGTAGGGAAGGTGCTCTTCGCCGATGCCGACGCCGCGATCGCGCACGCGCACCGCGATGCTGGCCCCGTCGTCTTCACCTTCGATCACGACGGGCGCAGTGTCGGGCGAAAACTTCAGCGCGTTATCGAGCAGGTGCAGCAGCGCGCTCTCGAGCAGCGCGGGATCGCCGCTCAGAGTAACGGCGGTCGAGTGGCGCTCGATGCGCTCTGCTGCGCTCGGGCCCAGACGTTCGGCGGTCGCGTCGAGCAGATAATCGAGCGTCACGCTGGTGCGGCACTCGAGCAGATGCTTGGCGTCGACGCGTCCGACCAGCAGCAGATCCTCGACGGCGCGGGTGAGACGATCGGCCTGCTCTTCGATCGTGGCGAGAAATTCGTCGCGCACTTTCGCGAGCGCTTCCGGGTTCGAGCGCATCGTCGTCGCGAAAGCCTTGATCGTCGCGATCGGCGTCTTGAGCTCGTGCGAGACGGCGGCGACGATTTCTTCCTTGAGCTGCTCGATGGCGGCAAATCGCATCTCGCGTCCAAATGAAATCAGCCAGCCTTCGTCGATGGTGAGCGCCATCGCGGTAAATTGACGGCGGCGCTCTCCCTTGCCGAGAAGTTCGATCGGCTCGGGTACGACGGCAAAGCCGAGCGGCGGTTCGACGCGCGCGAAGAGCTCGTCGAGCGATTTCCCTATGGCGTCGGCGCGTGCGATGCCGGTGATGGAACTCGCGCCGCGGCTCCACGCCGCGACCACGCCTTCGCCGCCGACGAAAGCGATGCCGTCGGAGATGCAATCGGCTAGTGCATCGAAGTCAACGTCGACGCGAAGGTGCATGAGCGGCAGGTTAGGTCCGCAAGTGACGGCCGACCGAGAACCACGACGCGAGGACGCCGATGGCGCCGCCGGTGAGGATCAGTTCGGCCACGAGCAGCGGCGCGTCGATCGTAGCGCGGTTGAGCTGCACGAAAGGCAGCGAGGCGAGCAGATTGGGCCAGAGCGTGAAGCGCGCGATCGCCAAAATGGCAACCGCGATGACCGAGCCCAGCACGCCCGCGATCAGGCCTTCGAAGATGAACGGGGCGCGAATGTAGAGGTTGGTCGCGCCGACCAGCTGCATGATCGAGATCTCGCGCCGCCGCGAGAAAACCGTCAGGCGAATCGTATTCGAGATGATGACGCAGGCGACCAGGAGAAACGCGGCGATCAAACCGATGCCGACGCGGCGCAGCACCTGCACGACCGCGATCAGCCGCGCGATGACGTCACCTTGGTAGACGACGTTTTCGACGCCGTCGAGGGAGCGCGCGCGATCGGCGACCGCCGGAACGAAACTCGGATCTTTGGTCGTGACGCGCAGCTTGTCCGGGAGCGGATTTTCGGTAAGAAGCGCGTTGGTATCGATCTTTCCTTGCGTCTCTGCGCTGAGCTCTTGCAGGCCCTCTTTCTTCGGCACGAACTGCAGCGAAGCTACACGCGGATCGCCCGTGAGCGCAGCCCGCGCGGCATCTTCTTGCCCCGTCGTCGCATCGCTCTTGAAATAAATCGAGAACTCGACCTGGCTGAGCAACTCGTTGCCGAGGTCGGCGAGCGCTTCGCGAACGAAGAGGAAGGCACCGAGGAGGACGATGGTCATTGCGACCGTGCCGATCGCGGTCGCTTGCATCCCGGCGTTGCGCGTGAAGTTGCGCAGCACCTCACCCAGAAAGAATTTGACCTTGCCCGAGTCCAAGATAGTAGTAGCCCCGTTCTTCGTCGGTGACGATTTTGCCGTCTTCCAAACGCACGACGCGGCGGCGCATGCGATCGACGACGGCTTGGTTGTGCGTGGCGACGAGCACCGTCGTGCCTTTGAGATTGATGCGCAGCAGCAGCTCCATGATCTCGGTCGTGTTCGACGGATCGAGATTGCCGGTCGGCTCGTCGCAAAGCAGAATCTTCGGGTTGTTTACGAGCGCGCGCGCGATCGCGGTGCGCTGCTGCTCGCCGCCCGAAAGCTCGCCGGGGTACATCCGGCTTTTATGCGCGAGCCCGACGAGATCGAGTGCGCGCGGTACTTGCCGCATGACGTCTTTGGTGTGCGCGCCCGTCACTTGCATGGCAAACGCGACATTCTCCCAGACCGTCTTATCGCTCAGTAATTTGAAATCCTGAAAGACGACGCCGAGATGCCGGCGCAGCGCGGGCACACGACCGCGCCGTAAGCGGTCCACGTTGATGCCGTCGACGACGATCTCGCCGCTGCTCGGTACCTGTTCGCGATAGAGGAGACGCAGAAGACTCGATTTTCCGGTACCCGAATGCCCCACGAGGAAAACGAAGTCGCCTTTGGCGATTTCCAACGTGACGTTATCAAGGGCCCGAACGCCGTTCTGATAGGTCAGCGAAACGTTGCGCAGAGAAATCATCGCTGCAAAAGGGTTTTTCCTTAAGGCGCTGGGTATACCTCCGGGCTATGAACTTCGATTTGACCGACGATCAGAAGGCAATCCAAAGCCTTGCGCGCGACTTTGCACGGAACGAGGTGCGCCCGCGTGCCGAGGAGATGGATCGGGAAGAAGCCTTTCCCTACGAGCTGGTCGCGCAGATGGCCGAGCTTGGGTTCATGGGGCTGCCGTTCCCGGAGAAATACGGCGGCGCGGGTGCCGACACGGTCAGTTATGCGCTCGCCGTCATGGAGATCGCGCGCGTCGATGCCTCGACCGCCATCACCATGGCCGCGCACATCTCGCTCGGCGCCTCGCCCTTCTATCTCTTTGGGTCGGAGGAGCAAAAGCAGCGCTACCTCGTGCCGCTGGCGCAGGGCAAGATGCTCTGGGGCTTCGGTCTCACCGAGCCGAACGCGGGCAGCGACGCGGGAAACGTGCAGACGAAGGCGGTGCTCGAGAACGGCCGTTGGGTCGTCAACGGCACGAAGGCGTTCATCACCAACTCGGGCACGACGATCACCGGCGGTACGACGATTACCGCGGTCACCGGAACGCGGCCCGACGGCAAGCCCGAGATCTCGAACATCATCGTGCCGCAGGACACCCCGGGCTTCACCCGCAGCAAGAAGTACAGAAAGATGGGCTGGCGCGCCTCGGATACGCGCGAGCTGAGCTTCGTCGACGCGCGCGTGCCGGAGAGCAATCTGCTCGGCGCGCGCGGCGAAGGTTACAAGCAATTTCTCCAAATTCTCGACGGCGGCCGCATCTCGGTCGCCGCGCTCTCGGTCGGCCTAGCGATGGGCGCGTATGATGAAGCGCTGCAGTACTCGAAAGATCGCGTCGCCTTTGGGAAACCCATCAGCAAATTTCAGGCGATTCAATTCAAGCTCGTCGATATGCTGTGTGAAATCGAACACTCCAAGCTGATGGTGCTGCGCGCCGCCTGGGAAAAAGACTTGGGACGGGACTACGTGCAAACCGCGAGTCTCGCCAAACTCTATGCCGGCGAGGTCTCGCGCCGCGTCGTCAACGAAGCAGTGCAGATCCACGGCGGCTACGGTTTCATGGACGAGTATCCGGTCTCACGCATGTATCGCGATCAAAAGATCAACGAGATCGGCGAGGGGACGAACGAGGTCCAGCGCCTGGTCATCGCTCGCCTGATGGGGTTATAATTGTCATCCCGAGCGTAGTGAGCGAAGCGCTCTGTCATCCCGAGCGTAGTGAGCGAAGCGCTCTGTCATCCCGAGCGTAGTGAGCGAAGCGCTTTGTCATCCCGAGCGTAGTGAGCGAAGCGCTTTGTCATCCCGAGCGTAGTGAGCGAAGCGAACGTAGTCGAGGGACGAGGGACGAGGGACGAGGGACGAGAGACAAGGGACGAGGTAAGAGGTAGGATATGAAACGTTTTAGTTTTTGGACAGCTCTTTTAGCAAGCGTGGTGATTGCTGCGCCTGCATTTGCGGCGCTGGACAACGGAACGAAAGCGCCCGACTTCACGCTGCAGGCGACCAAGGGCGGTCAGGTCTTCACGTTCCATCTCGCCGATGCGCTCAAGCAGGGGCCCGTTGTGCTCTACTTCTATCCCGCGGCCTTTACGCCGGGCTGCACGGTCGAAGCGCACGATTTTGCCGACGCGATCGGAGAATACGCTGCGTTGCACGCGACGGTGATCGGCGTCTCGCACGATCCACTCGATAAATTGCAGAGATTTTCGGTCAGTGAGTGCCGCAGCAAGTTTGCGGTTGCCGCCGACACCGATCAAACCGTCGAAAAAGAATACGACGCGGTTCTCGCCCAGAAGCCGCAGTACGCGAATCGCACGTCCTACGTGATCGCGCCGGACGGCACGATCGTCTATAGCTACACCTCGCTCGATCCGAGCGATCACGTTGCCAATACGATCGCGGCGCTCAAGAAACTCGAAGCGAAGAACCCCTAACCGGCTTCGCGGCGTGTGTGCGGTTCGGCGTCGAGCGCGGTGATCGAACGCGCCGCGAGATCGATGACCGAGGGTTCGGGCAGATCGTCGCCGTCGAGCGCGGCTTCGTCTTTGAGCTTGCGGCCTTGGGGAAGGAGCCGCGACTCGTAACTGCCGACGGCTTCGTTGTACGCACCGACGGAGCGTTCGAGATTGCGCCCGATGTTGACGAGCTTTTCGGCAAACCGCGTCGTCCGGTCGTAGAGCTCGCGGCCGAGCGCAGCGATGCGTTTCGCGTTCTCTTCCTGTTTGACGGCTTGCCAGCCCATCGCGAACGAGCGAAGTAAACTGATCAGCGAGAGCGGGCCTGCGATCAGCACGCTGCGATCCAGCGCGTACTCGATCAGCATCGGGTTCTCCGTGCACGCCGCGCTGAGGAAGGCTTCGCCCGGCACGAACATGATGACGAAATCCGCGGAACCTTCGCTCGCCTGATACTTGCGCTTGGCCAAGGCGTCGACGTGATCTTGCAGGGTGCGCGCGTGCCGCTTGATGAGTTCGCGGCGCGCATCCTCGTCGTGTGCTTCGAGCGCGGCTTGCAACGCGTCGGTCGGTGCCTTTGCGTCGACGAAAACGCGCCGCTCGCCGGGAAGACGGATCGTCATATCGGGACGGCCGCGGCCGCCTTCGAACGCGATCGTCTGCTGCTCGTCGAAGTCGCAGTGCTCGAGCATGCCGGCCTTCTCGACGACGTTGCGCAATTGAATCTCGCCCCACTTGCCGCGCGTGGTCGGGCTTTTGAGCGCCGTTACGAGGGTCGAGGTTTGATTGGAGAGCGCGTTGGCGGCGGATTCGATCTTGTCGGCGCGCCCGAGCAGCAGCTCGAGCTGCGCGCGCAACGCGCCGGAATCCTCGCTGCGCTTGTTCTCGATCTCCCGCACCATGCGGTCGAACTCGGTCAGCCGGTGCGTGGTGCTCTCGTGCAGATCGTTCTTGGCGCGTTCGACGAGCGCGTCGATGGCCGCCCGCTCCCCGCGCCGGCGGGAATACATCACAAAGGCGCCGAGCGCGATACCAACGAGCAGAAAGAGCAGATCGACGAGGGCGGTCACGTTTCCAGTCCGAGATGTTCCTTGAAGAAGCCGCAGACGCGCTTCCACGCATCGTCGGCGGCGGATGCTACGAACATATTCCGCGTGGCATCGAAGAATGCATGCCCGGAGGACGGATAGACGCGGACGTCATTGGGCACGCGCAGGGCCGAGCGCCAGGCGCGGACCTCTTCGGCCGGAATGCTGGCGTCTTTCTCGCCGTAGCTGCTGCAGACCGGAATGTGGATCTCGGTCGGGTCGATGTCTTTGATCGGACCGTAAAAGGGCGCAACGGAGTCGAAGACATCGGAGTTGTCGAGCGCTTGAATCAACGCGAGGTGGCCGCCCAAACCGAAGCCGGCGATGCCGAGCTTACAGTTTGGTGCTTTGGCGAGCAGTTGCAAACCGGATGCGCGCAGATCTCCGCCGTACTGCTTGCGCTGCAACTGCGTGATGTACGGTTTGAATTTTTCGACGTCCGCAGCGCCGTCGCCGCTCGGTGCGTTCATGCGGGCGTAGAGATTGGGCGCGATGCACGTGTAACCGGCTTTCGCGAAGCGGCGCACCGTTTGGCGAATCAAGTCGTCGACGCCCCACTCGTGCATCACGAGCACGATGCCGGGCGTGTTACCGCGGATGGCTTTCGGGAACGCGGCGTACGCGTCGAGCATGCCGTCGGGGCGGCGAATCTGCGTGCGCTCGACGGTGATGGAGGAGTCGTTTTCGGGAACCGCGGGTTGCGCGACGCTGAGCCCGGATTGCGGCGCGGGCGCAGCAGAAATTGCCGCTGCTTTAGCAGCGGCTTGAAAACCTGCGAGATCCTGGCGGTTCAGCACCCTGCCCCTCCCTGAATGCTCGATCGAGTCCCGCCTCGACGCCGTACCAGGAATTTCGACCCATGTACGACTCTTCCTGAGGCCGAAGTACCCAAAAATTCGTTAACCTTAAAGCGTCCAAGGAGAGAAGGAAATGCCGCGCTTCTACTGGAGCCTGGTCGCGCTGGTTGCCGGCGCCGTTCTCGCCGGCTGCGCGAACCAGCCGGCGCAACCGGCCTCGCCGCCACCCTCGCAACCGGCCGCTCTCCCGGCCGGCGCGCTCGGGTCATCGATTGCGCTGGGCCGCGCGGTGATCGAAGATCCGCACAAGTACCTTCCAAACGACGTGAAGGCGGATATGTCGTGTGCAGCGTGCCACCTCGGTGCAGGGACCGTGCCGCGCGGCGGCACGTTCGTCGGCACTTATGCACGTTTTCCACAATGGAATTCGCGAGCCAAGCGGGTGATCGCATTGCAAGACCGGCTGGCCGAATGCTTTCTCTACAGTATGAACGGCAAGGCGCCGCCCTACACGAGCAAAGAGATGATCGGCATGGTCGCGTACATCGCCTATCTTTCGCGCGGCGTGCCGACCGGCGCCGCGCAAGCCAAGAGCGACAGCTTTATCGTGCCGCTGCCCTCGGCATCGCCCGATCTCGCGCACGGACGTGCGCTCTACGCACAGAAGTGCTCGACCTGCCACCAGGCGAACGGCGCCGGAATTCATGGCGCGTTTCCGCCGCTCTGGGGACCCACGTCGTTCAATAACGGAGCAGGGATGGCGCATCTCAATCGTATGACCGGCTTTGTGATGTACAACATGCCGCAGAACGCGCCGGATACGCTCTCGCTGCAGGACGCGTACGACATCTCGGCGTGGGTGTTGACGCATCCGCGACCGCGTTTCGTCAAGACGCAGCCGATCGTGCAGCCGGCGCAGCCGGCGGCGTTCTTCTAGCGCGTGCCGGGTTTTTTCGCCGCACTGCTCGTCGCAATCGTTGCGACGCTGCTCGGGCGCTACGCGCCGATCGTGGGTGCGCCGGTCTTTGCAATCGTGGCCGGCGCGCTCATCGCGGCGGTGCGCGAACCAGGGCCCGCGTTTCGTCCCGGCATCAGGTTTGCGAGCAGACAACTCTTGCAGTGGTCGATCGTGCTGCTCGGTGCGCACTTGAGTCTGAGCGAGATCGCGCAAGGCGGCGCGCAATCGCTGCCGGTGATGCTCGGAACGCTCGTCATCGTACTCGTACTCGCATACGTCGTGGGGCGCGCTCTCGGGCTCGATCGCGACATCCGGCGATTGGTCGGCATCGGAACCGCAATCTGCGGCGGTTCGGCGATCGCCGCGGTCGCGAGCGTCATCGAAGCCGATCCGGCCGACGTGGCGTACGCGCTCGGCGTCGTCTTTCTCTTCAACGTTGTCGCGGTAGTAATTTTCCCGGCGCTCGGACATCTGATGCAGCTTTCACAGCATGCTTTCGGATTGTGGGCGGGCACCGCGATCAACGACACCTCGTCGGTCGTCGCAGCGGCGTTTGCCTACGGGCGTGCAGCAGGCAGCGATGCCGTGATCGTCAAGTTGACGCGCACGACGCTTATCGTACCGATCGTACTTTTTTACGGCTGGCGCCGGCTCCAGAACGCGCGCGGCGGCGAAGGTATCGACTGGCGCGCGATCGTGCCGTGGTTCATCCTCTGGTTTCTGGTCGCGGCAGCGCTCAATTCGCTCGGTCTGATCCCGGCGGCCGTGCAAACGCCGCTGCAGGAGCTCGCGCTTTTTGCGATCACCGTGGCGCTCGCCGGGGTCGGGCTGGGCACCGAGATGGCGAAGATCCGGGCCGCCGGCTTGCGGCCGCTCGTACTCGGTGCCGTCCTTTGGATCGCAATCGCCCTCTCGAGCCTCGCGATCGCGCACCTTGCCCGGCTCGGGTAGCCGGGAGGCCGCCCTGGTCGTATCCCGCCGGTCGAGGGTGGGGTTAAAATGGCGGGGAATCTAGACCACCCCTCATCATAGACGGAGCATTTAAGGAACGTGGCGGACGCGGTAGTCAAGGTAACCCTGCCCGAGATGGGCGAGTCGGTTACCGAAGGCTCCATCGTCGAATGGCGCAAACGCGTCGGCGACCTGGTCAGCGAGGGCGACACGCTCGTCGACGTGACGACGGACAAAGTCGACGTCGAGGTGCCGGCGACGGCCGCGGGCGTGATCACGCAGCTCTTCGGCAAAGAGGGCGATACGATCGCCGTCGGCGCGACGCTTGCGGAGATCGACACGACCGCTGACGCCGCGCCTGCGAGCAACGGCAAAGCGTCGGGTAACGGCGCGACTCCGCGCATCGTCGCGGTAACGCTGCCCGAGATGGGCGAGTCGGTGACCGAGGGTTCGATCGTCGAATTTCGCGTCAAGCCCGGAGCGCGCGTCACCGAGGGCGACACGATCGTCGACGTCACTACCGACAAAGTGGACGTCGAAGTTCCCGCGACCGCGAGCGGTGTCGTCACGCAGCTCTTCGGGAGCGCCGGCGATACCGTTGCCGTCGGAGCAAAACTCGCCGAGATCGAAACAAGCGCCGCGCCGTCGCAGGCTCCTGCGCGCAGCGTCGTCGCGCAAAGCGAACCGTTGCCCCCAAGCACCGGCGCGATCGCCGCGTCGCATCAAGCGCGCCGCATCGCGAATAAACTCGAACTCGACCTCGCCTCGATCCGCGGCTCCGGTCCAAACGGTTTGATCCTGCGCGGCGACGTCAGCGCGCAAGCAAACGGCGCGCGCCGTACCGTTCGTGCCGAGGCGCCGCCCGCGCCCGCGGGCGCGACGCTCACACCGCTCAAGGGTCCGGCGGCCGCACTCACCGGCTACATGGAACAGTCGCTCACGATTCCGACGGCGACGAGTTTCCGTACGCTCTCCGTCGACGTGCTCGACGCGCGGCGCAAAGAGCTCAACAACGCGATCAAAGCTGCGGGCCGCAGCGAGAAGGTTTCGTTCACGCATATCATCGCGTACGCGCTCGTGCGCGCTGCTGCCGCGATGCCGTTCATCACGTATAGCTTCCGCCGCGATAGCAGCGGCGCGCCGCAGCGCTTAGAGCCGGGGATCCATCTCGGACTCGCCGTCGACTCCGAACGCAAGGACGGCTCGCGTTTCCTCGTCGTTCCGGTGATCAAGAACGCGGACACGCTCGATTTCGCGGGGTTCTACGACAAGTATCAAGAGCTCGTGAACAAAGCGCGCGACAACAAGCTCGGCGCCGACGATCTGCAAGGCGCGTCGTTCACGCTTACCAATCCGGGCGGTATCGGCACCGTCGCTTCGGTGCCGCGTCTGATGGCCGGGCAGGGTGCGATCCTCGCGACCGGCGCAATCGGCTATCCGCCGGGTTTTGCGAACGCGTCCGAGACCGCGCTGCGCTCGCTCGGCGTGAGCAAGGTCATGCAGATGACGAGCACCTACGATCATCGCGTGATTCAAGGCGCGCAGTCGGGAGAGTATCTGCGGCGCGTCGACCAGCTGCTGCAAGGTTCCGACAAATTCTACGAGACGCTCTTCGCGCAGCTCGGTTTGAAGGCCGGCCCGCTCGAGGCTCCGGCACCCGGCGCACCCGCGCTTGCGGGAGAGGGCGCGCAAAAACAAGCCGCGCCTTCGGACGAAATGCTGCGCGCGGTTGCGGCCGGCATGGCGATCGTCTCGGGTTATCGTACGCACGGTCATCTTGCCGCACATCTCGATCCGCTCGGCTCCGAGCCGCAGGGAGATCCGAAGCTCGATCCCGCGAGCTACGGATTGACGCCGTCATTGATGGCGGCGATTCCCGCATCGGTGCTGCGCGTGCACGTCCCGGGCGCGACGCTTGCCGACGTACTGCCCAAACTCAAAGAGATCTACAGCTCCACGATCGCCTACGAGTTCGAGCACATCTCGAATACCGAACAGCGGCGCTGGCTGCGCGAGACGATCGAGAGCGGCGCGAGCAAGATCGCGCTCTCGCCCAAGCGTCAGATTCGTTTCTTGCAGCGCTTGACGAAGGTCGAAGCCTTCGAGCGCTTCATCCGCAAGACGTTCCTCGGCCAAAAGAGCTTCTCGGGTGAAGGCCTCGACGTGATGGTTCCGATGCTCGAGGAGGCGCTCGAGATGCTGGCCGACGAGGACACGCCCAACGCAGTGCTCGGTATGGCGCATCGCGGCCGTCTCAGCGTGATCGCGCACGTCGTGAACATGCCGTACGAGGAGTTGCTCGGCGAGTTCGAAGCCGCGCATCAGCGCGGCGACGTAAGCAGCGACGACGACGTCACGGGCGACGTGAAGTATCACCACGGCGCGACCGGCGTCTACACCACGAGCACCGGCAAGCAGATCATGGTGACGCTGCAGCACAATCCGAGCCATCTCGAAGCGGTCGACCCGGTCGTGGAAGGCCGCGCGCGCGCGCTGCAAACCGATCACACCGGGCCGGTGCCGGCGCTCGAGGTACGCAAGGCCGCGCCGATCCTCATTCACGGCGACGCGGCGTTCACCGGACAAGGCATCATCTCCGAGGTCTTCAACCTGCAGTCGCTGCCGGGCTACGCGACCGGCGGCACACTGCACATCATCGCAAACAATCAAATCGGCTTTACGACCGATACGCGCGACTCGCGCTCGACGCGTTACGCGTCGGACCTCGCCAAGGGTTTCGATGCGCCGATCATTCACGTCAATGCCGACGACGTCGACGCGTGCATCGCAGCGGTGCACCTGGCCGAAGATTTCCGCGAGCGCTTTGCGCGCGACGTCGTGATCGACCTGATCGGCTATCGCCGCTTCGGTCACAACGAGCAAGACGAGCCGGCGTACACGCAGCCGGAGATGTACGAGAAGATCAAGAATCACCCGACCGCGCGCGAACTGTTCGCAAACAAGCTGATCGCGCAGGGCGTCGTGACGGCCGAAGCGGCGAACGACATGATCGCCGACGCGACCGCGCGTCTGCAAGAGGCCTACAAGAACGTCAAAGACGCGCACGGCGGGAGCATGATCGAGAAGATCGCGCAGAACGCGCCGTTGCCCACGGTAACGCTCGCGCCGGTGAGCAAAGATCAGCTGCTCGCGTGGTCGAACGAGCTGGTTAGCGCGCCCGCTGGTTTCACCGTCAATAAAAAGCTCGTCACGCAATTCGAGCGCCGCAAAGCGACGATCGCGGAAAAGGGGCTGGTCGACTGGGGCATGGCCGAGGCGCTCGCGTTCAGTTCGATGCTTGCGGCCGGCGCGCCGATTCGCATCACCGGCCAGGATACCGAGCGCGGGACGTTCAGCCACCGCCACGCAGTGCTGCACGATCCGGCGAGCAACGCGACCTACGTTCCGCTGCAGCATCTCGCAAAATCGAAGGCGAGTTTCGAGATTCACAACAGCCCGCTCTCCGAATACGCGTGCGTCGGCTTCGAGTACGGCTACGCGGCCGCGGTGCCCAAGGCGCTCGTGCTCTGGGAAGCGCAGTTCGGCGATTTCGTCAACGGTGCGCAAATCATCATCGATCAATTCATCGCGGCGGGCCAGGCCAAGTGGGGACAGACCTCGCGCTTGACGCTGTTGCTGCCGCACGGCTACGAAGGCCAAGGGCCTGAGCACTCGAGCGCGCGTCTCGAGCGCTTCCTGCAGCTTGCCGCCGAAGGGAACATCCGCGTCGCCTACCCGTCGAACGCGGGGAACTACTATCACTTGCTGCGCGAACAAGTCGCCGCGCCGAATCCCGTGCCGCTCGTAGTGATGACGCCGAAGTCGCTTCTGCGCGCCGAGGCCGCTGCGGGCTCGATCGACGAGATGGCGACCGGCGCGTTCAAGGCCGTCATCGACGATCCCAAAGTCAGCGATAAGAAGAAGATCGAGCGCATCCTGCTCTGCTCGGGCAAGATCTACTACGATCTGACCTCATCGGAGCTCTATGCGAAGATGAAAAAGACCGCAATCGTGCGGATCGAGTTGCTCTCGCCGATGCCCTCCGAAGAGATCAACGCGCTCTTCGACACCTATCCGAATCTCAAGTCGCTGGTTTGGGTGCAAGAAGAGCCCAAGAACATGGGCGCACGCGCCTACGCGCGCCGCCGCTTACTCGAGAAATTGAAGAAGCCTCTCGATATCGGCTACGCGGGCCGCGGCTATCGGGCTTCGCCCTCGGAAGGCTATCCGGGCGCGCACGCCGTCGAACAGGAACGCTTGATCAAGCTGGCGCTCACGGAGTAGGGATCACTCCATCAGCTTCATCGTGAGGTAGGTCCACTGCAGCGCTTGCGTTTCGGCAGCCTCTTTGAGGTTGGCGCCGGCGCCGTGGCCGCCTTCGGTTACTTCGTAAAAGAGATACGGCACGTCCATCGCCGCGAGTTTTGCGGCGAATTTGCGAGCGTGCTGCGGGCCGACCCGGTCGTCCTTGGTCGTCGTCCAGATAAACGGTTCGGGATACGCGACGCCGCCTTTGAGATTTTGATAGGGCGAGACCTTCTCCCAGAACGCGAGCACCTTGGGATCGCTCAGATTTCCGTACTCGCCCGCCCACGACGCGCCGGCTTCGATTTTGCCGATGCGGATCATGTCGAGCAGCGGTACTTGAATGACGACCGCGTTCCACTCTTCGGGATGCTCGGTAAACTCGACACCCATCAATAAGCCGCCGTTGGAGCCGCCCATGATGCCCAAGTGCCGCGGCGAGGTGATGTTGCGCGCGACCAAATCCTGCGCGACGGCGTAGAAGTCGTCGTACGCGCGTTGACGGTGAATCGTCAGCGCTGCGTCGTGCCAGGCCGGACCGAATTCGCCGCCGCCGCGAATGTTTGCCAGAACGTAGACGCCGCCGTGTTCGAGCCAGAGCTTTCCGATGACGCCGGAATAGACCGGCGTTTCGGAGATCTGAAATCCGCCGTAGGCGTAGAGCAGCGTTGGATTCGCTCCGTCGAGTTTCATGTTCTTGGGGTGCACGATGAAATAGGGGATCTTGGTGCCGTCTTTCGAGGTCGCTTCGTGCTGCTCGACGATGTCGTTGGATGCGTCGAACATGGTCGGCAGCGACTTGGCGACCGCGACCGAATCATCGGCGGCATCGACCGACCACAGCGTCGTGGGATCGAGGAAACCGGTAACGGCGACGTACGCGTGGTCGGTGTGCGTATCGGTATCCGTAATTGCAACCGAGGCGTTGTCGGGAAGATCGAGCTGCTTCGAGTTCCACGTGCCGCCTGCGTTCGGTGTGAAATCGAAGATACGGCCGCGGACGTTTTGATAGACCGCGACCAGGAGGTGGGAGTGCGTCGCGGCGACGCCGTCGATCGACTCGCGCGGGCCGGGCGTGTAGATCAGCGTCGGCGTGAGATGCGCCGGATCGGCTTGTGCGGCCGCCGCGTCGACGGCAACGAGCGAGCCCTGCGGGAAGACCTTGCCGTTGACGTTCCAATCCTGCTTGAGCTCGAGGATCATCTCGCCGTCGAGCATGTCGTCGAACGAGACTTTTTCCGGAACGGCGAGCTGTTTCACGCCCGACTGCGTAACGACGTAGTACAGCGCGGTGAAAAACGAGGTACCGCGCGTGATCAAGACGATTTGATGACCCGTGCCGTCGTTGAGGACGAAAGGTTGGGCCCACACGTCGCTCTTGGTTCCGCGAAAGATCTCGGTTGCGTCCGCCGGCTTTTCGCCGCGCGTCAGGCGCTTGATGATGTAGGGATATCCCGAGGTGGTCAGTTCGCCGGGATTCCATTCACGCGAGACGAGCAGCGTGTCGCGGTTCTCCCACGCGACGTCCTGCTTGCCGCGGGGCAGCGTGAAGCCGTCTTTTACGAAGGAACCCGAGCGGAGGTCGAACTCGCGCACGGTTACCGCGTCTTCACCGCCGTTCGAAAGATCGAGCAAGCAGCGCGTCTCCTCCGGCCAGTCGCAGGTCGCGCCGTGCCAAACCCAATTCGCGTGCTCGGCCGCGCTCACCGCATCGAGATCGAGCACGGTCGTCCACTCCGGCGACGACGATGCGTAACTCGCAGGCGTCGTGCGGCGCCACACGCCGCGCACGTGCTGATCGTCCTGCCAGAAATTATAGATCGCGCCGCCGAGCGAGGTGGGATAAGGAATGCGGTCCTTCGACTGTGCGATGGCGAGCGCGTCGGCGTAGAACGCTTGATAGTGCGAATCGCCTTGAATCACCGGAAGGGTCCGCGCGTTCTGCTCCTTGACCCACGCCATCGAGCGAGCTCCGTCTTTGTCCTCGAGCCAGAGGAACGGGTCGCCGGCGGGCGGCGCTTTGGCAACGGTCGTCTGTGCCGCGGTGAGCGTTTGTGCGATTGCCGGGAGCCACGCGCGCTGGGAAACGGCCAGCGCAGCGAGAATCGCACCAACGGCGATTACGCGGGATGCTGCTTTCATGCAGCCTCCATTCCAGCGCCTCCGGGAGCACCCTTTATGAGCGGATTCAGAGACGAGAAGCAAGCCTACGCGATCATCGACGGGTTCTTGTCAGAGCTCACGCAAGAGGATGACAAGATGATGGCAGGGAGTGGCATGGTCATCGCGTTCACGCTGCACAAGCCCGAGATGCGTATCGTCTTCGACGCGCGTGAAGCGCCTGTTCCCGGCCGCGCATATACGTACACGATCAACGATCCCAATGCGCCCGAACCGGTCGCGGAGTTCACGATGGATGCCGAGATCTTCGACAAGGTGTATTCGGGCGAGGCGCAGGCGATCGGGCTCATGATGATGGGCAAGGTCAAGACCAAAGGCAACGTCCCCGCGGCGATGAAGCTACTGCCGGTCGTCTCGCGCGCTATCCCCAAGTACAAAAAGTACCGCGAATTGCACGGGTGAACCCCTAATCAGCGCATCTGCGCGAGAAGCGTCGCAATATCCGGCGCGCTGCTGAAGAGGCGGCGCGCCGGTTGCGTTATGAAGCCCTCGCCGAGCATGCGTTCGTAGAGCGCGATCAGATCGTCGTAAAATCCGCCGGTGTTGAGCAGGCCGATCGGTTTATCGTGAATGCGCAGCTGGCGCCAGGTGAGAATTTCGTGGAACTCGTCCATCGTGCCGTAGCCGCCCGGCAGCGCGATGAAGGAGTCGCTCAGATCCGCCATGAGCGCTTTGCGCTCGTGCATGCTCGCGACGACGTGCATCGCGTCGACACCGGGATGCGCGACTTCGGTAGTCGCGAGCCCGCGCGGTATGACGCCCACGACCTCGCCGCCGAGCGCAAGCATTGCGTCGGCCAGCGATCCCATCAACCCGATGCGTCCGCCGCCGTAGACGATGCCGAAACCCGCCGCGTGTATCGCGCCTGCGACCTCGGCCGCGAGAAGGCGGTAGTGCTCGTTCGTGCCGGCATGCGCGCCGCAGAAGATACAGACTCGACTCATGCGAAGTGCATTGCATGCCCAAACCACCAATGCCCTCCGACGGCGTGGTTCGCGTAGCGCGCGAACGCCGGCGCGCCAGCGTCGTGAGCCTCGTTCACGGGCTGCGGCCGCAGGAGGTCGAGGAGGTGGCCAAATTGCTCAAACGGCACTGCGGCACGGGCGGGACGAGCAAAAACGGTATCGTGGAAATCCAGGGTGACCACCGCGAGCGTATTGTTGCATGGTTCCTCGCGCAGGGACGCAAAGCAAAAATCGCCGGAGGCTAAATGTTCATATCCGCATTACTCGCCGTGCTGCTGCCGCACGCACAATTCACGATCACGAGCGCGCTTTCGCTCGACACCACGACGCATACCGTCACGTTGCCGCTCCATCGCGGCGTCGAAGAGGGGCACACCGTCTGGTTCATCCTCACCGACGTCTCCAACGCGGCAATCGCGAAGAAGCTCGGCATCAATTACGCGCCGTCGCTGGCACAGCTGGGCAGCGGCGCGATCCAGAAGGGCACCAAGAACGCCGACGGCACGTTTACGTTCGCCGGCGCGCCGTTGTTCAAACCAACGCGCTCGTACGTCGCCGGTCCCAATGGATTTCCGCCGAAGTCGGCGACGCCGGGAAGCAAAGCCGATGCCGCGTATTCGCCCTTCGTCACGCTGACCAACAGCATGAGCGGCGTCGTCTTCAACGCGCCGATCGTCGCGAGCGGCGATAATCCCTCGGACGTGACGACGCACACCGATACCGAAGATCGCGTCGTCGCGATCGACACGAAGAAGATGACGGTTACGCTGACGGCGGCGCGCGGGTTCTTCAACGGCAAGCCCGTCTACTATCTCAGTCCCGACGCGTCGGATCCGGTAGCCGCGAGCGTCGAACGCGCGACCTACGCGCCCAATCTCGCGAAGGCTTCGGCAAACGGCGAGATTCCGATCGGTGTCGTGCTCGACGGCCCGCAGACCGGCGACGCGCCGCAGGGCCTGGAGTATCTGGCGCTGCGCACGCCGCTCGGGCAGGACGCAACGCTCGCGAACGCGGCCACCATCGGCGCGCCGTTCAACGTGCTGGCGAGCGCGCCCGACCTCGCGCACCTCTATACGGATAGCGGCTACAGCCCGCTTTGGAACGTCATGGTCGTCGGGGCGCCGCAGAAGGAGCGCCTCACGAGCTACGCCCAGATCGCGGCTTTGGCCAAGCCGGCCGGCTTCGTCGTGAACTGCCCGGTGGTCGCCTACGGCGACGAGGGGTATTAACTAAGCTATTAGTTGACAACGGCGGGGCGGCCGGGTATCCTACTCCTAAAGAATTAGGAGATAGGAGACCCCGCAATGCCCCGACGTCCTTCCACGACTCTGACCGAGGCCGAGCTTCGCGTGATGGAGGTGCTCTGGCGCCTCCAAACCGCGACCGTCGCCGAGGTGACCGAGGCGCTTCCGCCGCCCCCGCTCGCGTACAACAGCGTGCTCACCACACTGCGGATTCTCGAACAGAAGGGCCACGTCACCCACGACGAGGCGGGGCGCGCGTTCGTCTACCGCCCCCTCATCGCGCGCGACGCTGCCGCCGGAACTGCGGTCAGAAGCGTCGTTGAGAAATTTTTTGGAAACAATGCGGGCGCTCTCGCGCTACGGTTGATTGAGAATCAACGCCCGTCCGACGAAGAGCTGGCGCGCCTGCGCTCGCTGATCGATCGGTACGAGGAGGAGTAGATGAACGCCGCACTCGTCGTGCTCGTCAACGGCCTCTGGCAAGGCCCGGCCATCGCCGCCCTCACCTGGGTCGCGCTGCGGCTTTTCCCGCGCACCAACGCGTCGACGCGCTACGTCGCGTGGACGCTGGCGCTGCTCGCCGTGCTCATCGTGCCTGTTCTCACGACTACCGTTCTCACGACTACTCCCGCGTCTGCCGCGTCGCAGGCTCCGGGAGCAAGCCGCTCCACCCGCAGTGGTCCGGCCAAACTCGCGTCGCGGCCTACCGCCCTCAGCGCTGCGACGCGACAAGCCGCGGCGGGTAACCCATCGCATGGCGAGCTCAAAAATACAGCGAGCGAAGCGATGGGTTCCCAAAGCGGATTATCGCGGCTGCATTTCGCCTTCGCCGTTCCGTTCTACGTCACGGCTGCGGTGTTCGGGTTGTGGGGACTTGCCGCTTTGGCATTGGTGGCGCGGCTGGCCGTTGCGCTGGTGCGCTTGGAACGCTTGAAGCGCGATGCGCTGCCGCTCGGTATCGAGTATCGCGATCGGATGGTGCAGTGGCAGCGCTTGAGCGAGCGCGATAGCGACGTGCGCATCTGCGTGACCAGCGGGATCGAAGTTCCGGTCGCCGTGGGTCTCTTCGACGCGATGGTGCTCTTGCCGGAGCAGCTGCTCGCCGAGCTCGACGCGAGCGAAGTCGATCAAGTCAGCCTGCACGAACTCGCGCATCTGCTGCGCCACGACGACTGGACCAACGGGTTGCAGCGCATCGTCACGGCGTTGCTCTTCTTCAATCCCGCGGTCTGGTTCATCGCGCGTCAGATGGACATCGAGCGCGAGGTCGCGTGCGACGACTACGTACTCGTGCTCACCGGCGCGGTTCGCAACTACGCCTATTGCTTGACCAAGATGGCCGAGCGCACCGCATGGCCGCATCAACCGCTGGCTGCGCCGGGCGTGTTTACGACGCGCAAGAACATCTCGATTCGCATCGAGCGGCTGCTGCGCACGGGACGCGCGATCGGTTCGTCGATCTCACCCGCGACCGCCTTCGCGGTACTGCTCGGGCTGCTGGGCGGCTACTATCTCGCGCGTCTGGTGACGCCGCAAGTCGCCTTCGCAATGCCCGAACCGGCCGTCACGCAGGCGCCGGTCCCGTGGAACACGCCGGCTGCCACGCTCAAAGCTGCCGCCACGGAGAAACCGCTCGCGGCCGCCGGATCGATCGTCGTAACGGTGCCGACCACCGCGCCCGCGCAAGTGACGCTGAAGATTCCCACACTGACGGTTCCCGCGATCAAGATTCCGAAGATGGTCGCGCAGTCCGGTCTCAACTGCTCGGGATGCGACTTCGAGGGCCAAAACCTCTCCGGCAAGAGCTTTGCCGGCGCGAACCTCGCCGGGTCGAACTTCGAGCGCGCGAATCTTCGCGGCGCGGACTTCAACGGCGCGAACTTGGCCAGCGTCGATTTCGAGAACGCCGATCTGCGCGACGCGACCTTCGTGGGCGCGAATCTAGGCGGCGCGAACCTCGACGGCGCAAAGCTCGACGGTGCGAAGCTCGACGGCGCTAACCTGAGCGGCACGAGCATCGATCTGCATCGCATGACGCAATCGCAACTTCGCGCCTACCTCCCGCACTGCCACGGCTGTAATCTGGAAGGCGCCAATCTGAGCGGTATGGATTTGCGAGGCGTGACCCTCATCGGGGCGAATCTGCACGACGCCAACCTTCGCGGCGCGAATTTGAGTCACGCGAGCCTCGACGGGTCCAATCTCGAAGGCGCGGACCTGCGCGATGCATCACTCGTCGACGCGAATCTCATCGGCACGAGTCTCGAAGGCGTGAGATTCAGCGGCGCCGACCTCGACGGCGCGAAGCTGACCGGTAGCAACATCGATCCGCACGGCCTCTCGCCGCAGCAGCTGCGTGCCTATCTTCCGAACTGCCGCGGGTGCAACTTGTCGGGCGCAAACCTGAGCGGCATGGATTTGAGCGGCATCACTCTCATCGGCGCAAATTTGAGCAACGCCAATCTGCGCGGCGCGAATTTGAGTAAGGCAACCTTCAGCGGTGTCGATTTTTCGGGCGCCGATCTGCGCGGTGCGCGCACCGACGGAACGCGATTCATCGGCTGTGACTTTTCCGGAGCACAACTGGGCAATCCCTAGATAAGGATATCGAAATGACTTCTCTGAGATGGGCGCGCCGCGCCCCGGGCATGCTGTTGCTCGCCGGCCTCCTTGCACTCGCCGCGCGCACTGCGGCGCAGGCGGATCCCGCCGGCACGATTCTTCACGATTGTTCGGGTTGCAATCTTTCGCGCGCGAACCTGCGCGGCGCCGATTTGCGCGGCGCGCGCATCATCGGTAGTAATCTCGCCGGAGCCGACCTGAGCGACGCGGATCTGCGCGGCGGCAGTTTCATCGGTTCGAACATGGCGCGGGTCAGACTCTCGGGCGCGCGCCTTACCGGCGCGACGTTTACCGGCACGAATCTGAGCGCGGTCGATCTGCACGGTTTCGATCTCTCCGGCGTAACGTTCACCGGTACGGACTTTCGCGGCGCGAACCTATCGGGCGCGCGGTTCGACGGCGACGACGTGCGCGGCGCCGATATGCGCGATGCCGACGTGAGGGGCACGTCGTTCCGCAACGCCGAGGTATGCTGGGTCGATCACGACGACGGCGTGACCGAGAATCGGTGTATCGAACTCGACGGAGCGTCGGTCCGCGGCGCCGTTTTCACCGGTGCGAAGATCTGCGAACGTCACGACCGCGAGGAGGCCTGCAGGCCGGTCGACGCGGCGACGCTTCGCCGGCTCTCCCATAACGATCTCGATGGGGCGGTGCTTCCGTGATCGGTGTCGTGCTCGCGGCGCTCAGTACCTTTGTCGTACCGAGCGCGCCCCCACCCGCGCACCTCATGCTGACCTGGGACGTCGATCACGCGCGCCCGGCGGTCGACACGACGAACGTGTACGTTTCGACCGACGGAAAATTTCTCTACGTAAAGTTCGTTGCGGAGCAAAAGGAGACGATCGTCGCGACGCAACACGCCGACGACACCGTCACCGGCGGGAGCAACATCAATGGCGGCATCGCGTGGAGTGACGACGCGGTTTGGGTCGATCTCTGGCCCAAGGGCCCGGCCGGCTTTCAGTATCAATTCGAAGCAAATCCGAACGGCGCGCACAACGAGTCTTCGACCGAGAATGTGAGTTATGCGCCGCACTGGGAGTCGCACGGCGAGCGCACGCCGGACGGCTACACCGTTACGATGGCGATTCCGTTTGCCGTGATCCACGGCGCGCATGAGGGAATGTGGCGGCTGCAGTTCGTGCGCTACGTGCGGACGACGGGCGATCTCGACGTATGGTCGTACGATCCGGCGCAGACGAATCCCGACGACGCGGCGCGCGCCGGCAACGCGAATTTCACGTCCGTCGCCAAGCCGCCGCTGCCCAAACCGCGCGTCGCGCCGTACGCGCTCGGCGAGGCGGCGAGCAAAACGATCGGCGGGAGTACCTCGCGCATCGGCATGGACTTCTCGATTCCCGTCGCGCAGACGGCGTCGTTTTTCGGAACCTTGCATCCCGACTATTCGAACGTCGAACTGGATCAGGTCTCGATTTCGCCGACGGTTTTTCAGCGCACGTATAACGAGGTTCGCCCGTTCTTCACGCAGGCGGCCGGCTATTTCAACAACTTCAACTGCAACGTGTGCAACGGATTCCGCACGACACTGTATACCTTCGCTATCCCGACGCCGCGCGAGGGCTATGCTTTCGAAGGACGCGAAGGCAACTTCGGTCTCGCCGCGTTCGATGCGATCGGCGACGACCGCACCGATGCCGCTGCCGCGCTGAACTTTACCTCCACCGACACGCGCTGGAATGCAGCCTTTCAGCACGTCATCGCGGATCTACCCGGCCTCACGGACGCGACCAACATGGGCGGCCTCAGCTGGTGGAACGGCAAGTATCTCTATCTGTACGCCAACGACGCGACCGAATCGGGGACGCTCGTGACGAGCCCGTCACAAGGTCAGTGGCTCGACACCGGCGGAGCTTATATCAATCAGAAGTGGATTGCTGCGCTCGCGTATCGTAGCGTGGGCAGTCAATTCGATCCGGTGGACGGCTTCGACTCGCACCCCGGCATCGACGGCTATGCAACCTTCGTCGGCCGTATCTGGACCTTTGCGAAGCAAGACGCGCTCGCGTCGGCCGGGATCAGCGCGCTGGTCGACCGCTACCAAGGCGAAGCGTACGGCTCCGCACAGAGCGACAACGGCTTGCTGCTCGACATGCTCACCAAGGGCACGTGGGATCTGCAGCTGTCCTCGGGATCGGATTATTGGCGCTTCGGCGACGCTTTGACGCCGATCTCGCAGCAGGCGGGCGTCAGCCTCACCTATCACAGCGGCATGCAGAACAACGTGAACAACTTTCCGTCGCACGGATCATCCGCGACGCCGACGCAGATTCAATACTACACGGGTCGCTACGGACTGGGCAGGCTAGACACCTGGTATCGCTCGACCACCATGCGCGTCGGACAACGCGGCTATCTAACCTTCGCGATCGACAACACGTCGCAGTGGCTGCGCGAGTACGGTCCCGATAACATTCAATGGTTCGACAGCGTGAGCTACAGCTATCAGGTCGATCGTAACTCGTCGTTTGCAGTTGGGGTGCGCAAGGTCACCGGTCTTCCGCCGGAGCCCAACGGCGGCGGTGACTGCGAGGCCACGTGCGCGAACGTTTCGATCGCCTATCACCTGCGCTTGCGAGATTACGAGATCTACGCCGCGTACGGCGATCCGAACACGCTGACGACCGTACCGCAGATGATCTTCAAAGTGATCTTTTACGCCGGAGCTCAGAAGGGGACCTGAGAAGCGCAGGGGCGATGCTGAAGCTCGTGTTGCAGCCGGAAACCTCTTTCGTACCGGCAGCTCCCTGCTTGCTCGTGTCGAGCGTCCAACAGCTCTTGTTCAGCGAGCAGTAGCACAGCTTGAGCCCAACGGTGTGCGCGTGCATGACGACGATCGGCGCGCCGGGAAGGTCGATGTTCAGCAGCGGCATGGCATCGCCCGGCCGGATCGTCGTGCCGGGGCCGATCGACGCGGTCGTGATCGAGCCGTCCGGCGGTTTCCCTGCCAGTACCCGGGCGCTGAGCCGCACGAAAAAGGCGCGCGTCTCGCGATCCTGGGTCAGCGCGTGGAGGTAATCGTCCCAGCCCGCGACCGGCTTGCCGTCGACGATCAGCTGTGCCGACTGCAACAGTGCTGGGCCCAGGCCGTTGTTGATGATGCGCAAGCTAATCTCGCTCGGGCCGGAGGTGGAATCCGAGGTTATGTACGGCCAGATCGCCGCGGCGTATTGATCCGCCGCGAGCCGCGTCTGATAAATGAGCGCGATCGCACTGATCGCGCTCACCAAAAGGGCGGCTATGGCTATGAGGAAATCGAGACGAAACGCCTTCTCCGTCATGTTGGTTCGTCCGCCCCCGGCGGCCGGGCTTCCTGCCCTCTTAGGCGAGGACCAACTCGTCGGCTGCGTCGCCCGCCTTGCGGATGGCTTCGCGGATCATCTCGTCCGCAATCTCTTTGACCGCCCAGCGCGCCTGCGCCGCCGGCGCGAGTTTGTCGATCGGATCGAAATAGACGAAGGCCTTGTTTCTCTTGACCGACGGCGCGGTGTAGACGCAGATGCCGTTCTCGCGATCGTAATGATCGAAGGAATGAATATCGCGTTTGCCGCCGCCGCCCGGCGCGTCGCAGATGAAGAGCGGTGTGTTGAATCCTGCCGTCGAACCGCGCACGAACTTCTCGATGTCGACCGAGGTCTGCACCGTCGTGCGCAGCTCCTCGACGCCTTTGACCATGTCGTGCATGTAGACGTAATAAGGATGCACGTTCACGAACTCGAGCCGCTTGAGCAACAGGCCCATGCGCTCGGGCGTGTCGTTGACGCCGCGAATCAGCACCGACTGATTGCGCACGAAGATGCCGCGTTCGAAGAGCAGCGCCATCGCCTTTTCGGTAATCCACGTGATTTCTTCGGGCGCGTTGAAGTGCGTGTGGAGCACGACGTCCTTGCCCATCTTGCGGCCGCGATCGACGATCGAGGTCAGCGCGTCCAGCCACGCCACGTCGGTCATGATCTTCATGGGCATGATCGCCGGACCTTTGGTCGCAAAACGCATGCGGCGCACGTGCGGAATATCCAGCAACGCGTTGCCGATCGCGAGGACGTTCTTAGCGGGCAGTTGGTACGTATCGCCGCCCGAGATCACGACGTCCTCGAGTTCCGGGCGCTCGCTGATGTACTGGAACGCGTCCTCCCACTGTTTGGGTGTTTTCGCGAGCCCGACTTTATCGACGTTCTCGGTGTCGGGGCCGATCGCATAGCTGCGCGTACAAAAGCGGCAGTAGACCGGGCAGGTGTTGAGCGGAAGAAAGAGCGCCTTGTCGGCGTAGCGGTGCACGAGTCCGGGAACCGGCGAATCGGCCTGCTCGTGCAGTGAGTCGAGCGTGAGCCGCGGATGGTCGGGCAAGAGTGCCGACGCGAGCGGTATGAATTGCCGGCGGATCGGATCGTTGACGGGATCGTTCCAGTCGATCAACGAGAGCGCGTAGGGCGAGACGCGCACGGCCATCGGCGCTCGCTTGAACCCTTCCTCGACGTCCGCGAAGAAGTCGCCGCTGCAAAGATCCTTGATCGCCGCGAGCAGCTCTTCCGGCGTTTTGACCGCGTTCTTCTGCTGCCAGAGGTGATCCAGGAATGTTGCCTGGTCGATCTCGCGATAGGCCGGAACGTGCCGCCAGAACTCGCCTTGCTTGAGCTCTTTGTATTTGAAATAGGCGGGTCCGACCGGGGGCTTGAGGTGCGTGATCTCGCTCATCGTGCGCTTTCCTTCGTGGCGGCGTATTTCTCGCGAAAATACGTGTGGATCGGTGGATGGTCGCGCAGCGTTTGCAGCGCGGTTTGGGCGTGACCGCGGGCATACCCGTTGCCGACGATCATGGTGACGTCTTTACCGACGCCCTCGGCGCCGAGCGCCGCGGCCGTGAACGACGTCGACATCGAGAAGAAGTAGACGGTACCGTTCTCTTTGGTACAGAGAATCGAACCGAGCTCGGTGCCGGGGACGTTGACGCAGTTGATCGTGACGTCGGCCAGTTGGGGCGCGGCGGCAGCGACCTTCTCGGAGATGTCGAGTGCGTCGCGCGCGTCGGCGACGACGAACGCGTCGACGTAGCCGTACTCGCGCAGAAGCTTTGCCGCCGCAGTCTCGCTCGACGGCGCGACGGCGACGACGCGCCCGCTCGAACCCGCCCGCGCTTTCGCCTGCGCGCACGAGAGCATGCCGCTCTTTCCGTCGGCGCCGATGATGACGACGGTTTGACCCGGTTCGCACAGGCGCTGCACTTGCGCGGGAGCGCCGGCGACGTCGAGCACCGCGAGCGCGACGTTCTCGTCGATATCATCCGGGAGCGCGGCCCACAGCCCCGATGCGAAGAGAATCGCGCTCCCGCGGATCCAAATGCGTCCGGTCGCGACGTCGACGCGTTCGATCGACTCGATGTGGAGCGGCGTCAGCGTGAGCGAGACCAGCGAGGCAATGCGCTCGCCGGTGGCGCGATTGCGGCCGATGAACATTCCGCCGCTGCCCGTCACCGGGTTGTGCATCTTCCCGCGTTCGCGCACGATGCTGCGCACGTGTTCCGCGATCCGCGTTTCACTCGCATCGCAGGCATCGGCGATCTGCTTGAACGACGCCGAGTCGATGTTGAGCACGTCGACGTCGCAAAGCATCTCGTTTTCGCACGCGACGGGCGTGCTGTCGAGTTTCCACGCGCTCTGCGGCATGGCACCGGGAGGGTCGATCACGCGATGCGTGCCCAGCGGATGCGGCTTGCGGCCCGAGAGGGCGTTCACGAGATCACCGAGATGCCGCCGCGCTCGAACGGCGTGTTGAGCACGATCGTCGTGCGGGTGCGCGCCATACCCTTGGTCGCCTTCAAGCGTGCGAGCAACTCGTCGAGGTGTTGCGTCGAGCGCGCGACGACTTTACAGATGAACGTCTCTTCGCCGGCGACGGAGTGGACTTCGCAAACCTCCGGCAATTCGCTGAGCGCTTTGGTGAACTCGTCGTACACCGTCTCGGGCAGCGTGTAGCAGCTGACGAACGCGATCAGCTCGAGACCGAGGCGGCGCGAGTCGAGTTGCGCGCTGTAGCCGCGAATGTGCCCTTTTGACTCGAGGCGCTTCACGCGGTCGTGGACGGCGGATGGCTTGAGGCCGACGAGCGCGCCGAGCTCGGCAAAGGTCGAGCGCCCGTTACGCTGAAGAGCCTCCAGCAGCGCGAGGTCGAGGTTATCGAGGTCTTCAGAGACAATCATATTCGCCAAAATCGCTTTACTTGCCGCAGAATGTTCGGCGATTCGACTATATCACCCGCGATTCGTTCTCTGCAACGGGTAGTAGCACTTTCGCTTGCCTTGCTAGCCGGCTGCGTACGGGCCGGCGGGCCGGCTGCGGCGCCTGCGGGGGTCGTCCGCTTCGATTTGGCCTCCGATCCCACGACCCTCAACCCGCTGTTCATCCATCCGGATGCCTCGTCGGCGGAGGCGCAGGTGGCTCGACTCACCTTCGAGCCTTTCATCGATCTCGATCCCCGCGGGCGGGCGGTCCCGATTCTGCTGACGCGTGTCCCCAGCCGAGCGAACGGCGGCCTTTCGGCGGACGGCCGCACCATCGTCTACCATCTGCGGCCGGGCGTGCGCTGGAGCGACGGCGTCGCCCTGACCAGCGCCGACGTGCTCTACACGCTGCATGCGATCATGGATCCGCGCAATCCGGTGCGCACGCACGAGGGCTACGATTTGATCGACCGCGCGAGCGCGCCCGATGCGCACACGGTCGTGCTGCATCTGCGCCGCGCGTGGGCGCCCGCTGTGCTCACGTATTTTTCGTATGGCATCGATCCGCAGGTGGTGATCCCGGCACACGTTCCGCTCGACCGCGTTCCGAGCGTGGGCGACGGACCGTACACGCTCGTCGAGTGGAGGCGAGGAGACGTGTTGCGCTATCGTGCGAACCCGCGTTATTGGCGCGGAGAACCCGCGACGCGCGAGCTCGAAATCCGCGTCGCGTCGGATCCGGACGCCAATCTGGTGATGCTGCAATCAGGTGCGCTCGATTGGAATCTCATCGCGCCCGCGCAGCGCGAAGCTGCGACGCGCGATCCGCACGTACGGATCGACGTAACGCCGACGGCGGTGGTCGCGGCGCTCGTCTTCAACACGGTGCATGCGCCGCTCGACGACGTGCGCGTACGCCGCGCGCTCGCGATGTCGATCGACCGCGCGACGATCAGTGCGAAGATCACGCAAGGCGCGTACCCCGTGACGAACATGCTGCAGCCGCAGTTTTCGTGGGCGTACGATCCGCGGATTGCGGAGCCGGGCTACGATCCGCGCGCGGCCGACGCGCTCCTCGACGCCGCCGGATGGCGGCGCGCATCAAACGGCATGCGCGAGCGCAACGGCGTCGCGCTGCACCTGATTTACGCGCAATTCCCCGAATCGGTCACGGGCGTACACGTGGCCGAGGCCGTCCAAGCGCAGTTGCGCAAACGCGGCGTCGACGTCTCCATCGAGAACGTCAGCAACGCGCAGCTCTTCCTTCCGGTCTCGGGCGTTCTGGCGACCGGTGATTTCGATCTCGCCTACGTGCCCTTTACGATGGGCGCCGACCCCGATGACTCCGACGTGCTGGCCTGCGGCGCACCCTCGAACTACATGCACTGGTGCGACGCGCGCGTCGACGCGCTCGAGCGGGAGGCACTGGCGAGCGTCTCTGCGGCACAGCGCAAAGAGCTTTACGGGCGGATTGCGGCGAGGGTCGCGGCGCGCGTGCCGCTGCTCTATCTCTTCAATGCGCGCTACCTCTACGCATATCGCGACCGCCTGCGGGGCTTTGCTCCCAACGCCTTTTTGCCGACATGGAATGCATGGGCGTGGAAAACGTGAACGAGCCGCAGCGCGTCGCCATCGTCGCGGTCCACGGCGTCGCGCCGCACCCGCGCTACGAGTTTCAAGACGAGGTCGCGGGCGATCTTTGCGCGCGTTTGAACGAGCGTGACGGAGCGCCGCGCTGGGAGCTGCGCGTGATCAATCCGCGCGGCGTGCTGCAGCCGGGCCAAGACGATCCGCATCCGACGATCAGCCGCGTGCTGCAGGCCGGCGACGACGAGCGCTCGCCGCAGCGCAGCTTCTTCGACGTCATCGAAGCCTATTGGAGCCCGATCGACAAAGGCGCAACCAACTGGGTGTGGGTTCTGGGTTGGATTCTGCGCTCGGTCTTCGTGCCGTTCAACACCGTCGCGCGTATCCGCGCGCCGTGGACGAAGCAAGTCTTCGACTACTCGTTCATCGGCGGTGCGCTCGTGATCGCGTTCGTGCTCTTCGGACTCTCCCTCACCGCGGTCTGGCTCTCGGCGGTCAACGTGCTGACGATCACGGGTTTGATCGCACATTCGTCGGTCGGCGAAGCGATCACCGTGCTCAACGGCAACGCTGCCGCGCCCGGCGGCGGGAGCGTGAAGATCGTCGTATGGCTGTTCGTCGGAATCGCCGGCGCGTTTCTGCTCGGTCAAGCGCTCGCTGCTGCGGGCAAGACCTACCTGCAGCGTAAGGCGCTCCTGAAGCATCCCGCCTCGATCTGGCATCGAGCGCTCGCGATCGCGGTGCTGGCGTTCATCGGCGGATTCTTGATCTACGGGATGGCGGTCGCGAAATTTCCCCGCGGCGAGATGGGCTGGGCGGGCGTCGGTCTCCTGATCGGCATCTTCGTAGCGTTCCAGGTCGGCTACGCGCTGCTGATCGATTTCATTTTGAACTTCTTCGGCGACGTGCAGATTTACACGACGCGCGACGAGAACGACGCGCGCTTCTACGGTCTGCGCGATGCGATCATGGATACGGCCGTCACGGCGATCATCGAGGCGGTGACGCCGGAGCGTAACGGCGGCACCGATTACAATCGCGTGGTCGTGCTTTCGCACAGCCTCGGCGGTACGATAGCGACCGACGCGATCACCCGCTTGAAGCAGGGGTGCGAGCAGGGCGCAATCGCAGCCGAGCAGTTCGCGAAGATTCGCGCCTTCGCCATGCTCGGTTCGTCACTCGAGAAGACGCGTTATTTTTTCAACGTGGCCGGTGAGACGCCGTCGGTTTCATACGAAGCGTGGCGGGGCAAGGCGTTCGAGTCGATCTTCGGAAGCGATCCCGCGCTGCTCGCCGCACGCTCGGCGCCGCGCATCTTTTGGGCGAACTACTGGTATTTCACCGATCCGATCTGCAACGAGATCCAATCGTACGAGGATGTCTGCCACAACGAGCAGGGCAGCCACCATATGTCGCTGCTGCATCCGCTCATTCACTCGGATTACCTCGATGATCCGTGGGTTTGGTTCTCGTCGAAGGACGGCGCGCATCTGGGACTATTGGATATAATCGCTCCGCGATAGCGAAGGGCGCTCAAAAACCCCTGATCCGTTTGCGCAGCCAGCGTTTGTGCTGGTCCGCGACGCGCGCCCAGAGCGCTTCGCTGCGCTCGATCTCGAGGCCGAAGTGCTCCCGCAGCACGCGCTGGAAAGACTCGTGTGACGACGCGGATTCCTCGTTCATGTGCTTGGGGGAGAAGATGCGCAAGGCGGCGTTGGTGAGGGTGACCATACCCTCTTCGGTGAGCTGCGAGCAGACCAGCGTCTGGACGAACGGCGACTCGCTCGTGGTGGCCAAACTGCGGTTCGCGGCCTCGATCGTCGCGAGATCGACGGGCTCGCCGGTGAAGTCGTAGCTCGCGCCGTTCTCGCGGTGATTGTAGAAGCGCCAGTATTTCCCGTGGCTGGTCAGCTTGAAATCGAAACGGCCGTCGTTGAAGGTTCCCTCGCGCAGCGGCGTCGGGTTGAGAAATCCGTTACCGAATCCCACGTCCGCGAGGTACGGCTGCTCGAGGTGTACGAGGAGCGCGACGTGATTGATCGGCGCACCTTCGATCGCCTTGCTTCGGTTGACGGTCGCGCCGATGAGATCGGCGCGCACGCCGATCTGTTTGATCGCCCACGCGAAGAGCAGATTCATCTCGAAGCACCAGCCGCCGCGCTCGCGTACGACGAGCTTCTCGAAGATGCGCTCCGGGTCGAGCGAGGGAACGCTGCCGAGCTGCACGTCGATGTTTTCGAAAGGAATGGCGAGCAGATGCGCGCGGTGCAGGTTGTGCAGCGTCTGCCGTGTCGGTGAGAGCGGGCCCCCGTATTTGATGCGGCGCAGGTAGCGATGCAGCTTGAGCGACACGGCTCTTACCGCGGCAGCGAAATCGTATAGGCTCCGCCGCTGCCGAGGAAGAGAGGCGCCGATGCGCGGCCGTCGCGATCGACGCGCACGAGCGCGTTCCCGCGGTGCAGAATCACGAACGCTGCGGAACCATCGTGCAGCCACTCGACGTCGAACGGCGATCCGCCGACGGTCACGCTCCCAAGCGCCGTATTGGTGGTGAGATCGATCCGGGTCACCGTCGTGGTCGCGTAATTGGTCACGTAGGCGAGCTTGCCGCTGGGATCGATCGCGATGTACATCGGCTCGACACCGGTCCGGACGCGCGCGATCTCGGCGCGCGTGGCGAGATCGATGACGCTGACGTCGTTGCTGCCGTCGTTGACGGCGTAGAGCCGCCGCCCGTCGGGCGAGAGCGCGATTCCCGCCGGGCGTTCCCCGACGGCGATCGGCGTGAGAACGGCGCTCGCGCGTTGGTCGACCGGGACGACCGCATTCGAGCCTTGCAGGCTTACGTAGAGCCGCGATCCGTCGGGAGCAACCGCGATGTAGCGCGGATTCGTGCCGACTGCGAGCGGTTTCCCCGCTTTGAGCGTGCGCACGTCGATCGGCTCGATCGTGCCGTCGTCGTAGTTGGCGACCCAAACGGTCGATCCGTCGGGTGAGATCGCGAGGCCGTTCGGTGAGTTGCCGACCGCGATATTCGCGACCAGCGCGTTACGCGCCGTGTCGATGACGCTGACCGATTTCGCGGCGCGATCGGCGACGAAATACAGGCGATCGTCGGGAGTCAGAACGCCGTCCCGCGGCTCGTCGAGAACGGTGACCGGCGCGCCCAGCGCGCCCGTTGCGATATCGTACGCCATCACGGTGTCGTTGAAGCGGTTCGCGATCCAGGCCAGGTCGAGTTTCTCGCCCTCTTGCTGCGCGCGCACGTCGATCGTCACCGGTTGGAGCAACGCGCCGTTATCATCGACGGCGGTAATGCGTACGTCGTACAACCCGCTCTGGGCGCTTGCAATCGTTATGTTTACCGGCTCGCTGCTCGCGGCGCCGACGTGCGCGACGCCCGCCGCCGGTGAAGCCGAGAAACCGTCTTGCTTCGCGATGCGCCAGGTGATCGTGCGCTCCGTCGTACCCGCATTCACAAAGGTCGCCACGACCGCGGCGTTGCTGTGACCCGGCGTCAGCTCGACCGCCGGGTGGTCGAGTTCGATACGTACCGGCGTCGAGGCCGGGAATGCTGCGCTTGACGGCGCGAACGCCGGCATCGCATCGCCCGCGGCCGCTCCCCATTGCATATCGGGCTTCGAAGAGAGGTCGAACGCCAAGTGCATCGTGCCGTGCATGGGCAGCGCGATCCACGTGTGTTGCGCCGGTTTTCCATCGACGCGTAAGGCGTCGACGTAAGGCGCCGCATCGGAGGCAGCCGGAGCATCGATGACGATCGTCGGTCCATGCGGCGCGTGAACGACGACGTGCGTGAAGAGCGGGCTTCCGATGTCGAGTGCGCGCACGGCGGGGAATTGTGGATAGAGCCCAATCGCGCACCACACGTACCACGCGCTCATCGTGCCGAGGTCGTCGTTGCCGGGTATCCCGTCGGGTGCATCCGCGTAGAGCGTCGTCATCACGGTGCGCACGATTGCTTGCGCGCGCCACGGTTCGCCGGCAGCGAGATAGGCCCAGGGCGAACCCAGACTCGGCTCGTTGCCCATCCACGCATAGGGTTTGTCTTGATCGGCGTTGAGCTGCGAGAAAAACGTATCGAGTTTTGCGACAGCCTGCCTCTCGCCGCCCATGCCGCGAATGAGATCCGGAAGATCTTGCGGCACCATCCAGGTGTATTGCGCCGCGTTGCCTTCCTGGAAACCGCTCTGCCCCGACTCGCCGATCGGCGTATTCAGGAACGCGCCCGCTTCGTTGCGCGGTGCGATCCAGCCGGTCTGCGTGTCGAAGAGATGCATCCAGTTGTCCGCGCGCGGGAGAAAGCGCGCGTAGGCCGCGTTATCACCAATCGCGCGTGCAAACGCCGCGATCGAGGCGTCGTCGAGCGAATACTCCAGCGTTTCCGAGGCGCCGTTGGGCACCGGCGAGACCGAGGTCGTGTACAGGTTCGGAATGTAGCCGTACTTTTGATAATCTGCCGATTGGGGCCGCTCGAGATACCAGCCGTAGCCGGGCGCACTCGTCGTATCGGTAGCGCCCTTGATCATCGCCGCGAGTGCGGTGCGTACGTCGAAGTCGCGCGCGCCGAACGCGTAGCCGCCCGCGATGACCGGATCGACCGAATCGCCGCCCATCACGCTGCTCGGTTGATTGACGACCGGCCAGCGCGGCAGCCATCCGCTCTGCTCGTAGGCGTCGACGAGCGATTGCTCTATGTCGCTCGCGCGCTCGGGAGCGAGCAGCGCGATCAGCGGAATCTCGGTGCGATAGACGTCCCAATCCGAATAATTCGCGTACTCGGCGTGACCCGGCGCAACGCGATGGACGTCGCCGTCGAAGCCGCGGTACCGCCCGTCGGCGTCGCTGATCACATTGGGATGCAGCATCGTATGATAGAGCGCGGTATAGAACTGTTTGCGCTCGGTAGGCGTGCCGCCGGTTATCTCGACGCGCGCGAGCATCCGCTGCCAAGCGGCGAGGGCGGCGTTGCGGACGGTCGTGATGTTCCAGCTCTTGGCTTCGGCCGCGAGGTTCGCGCGCGCGCCCTGCATGTCGACGAACGAGATCGCCACCTGCACGCGGACGATCGGATCGCGCGTCGTGTCGAAACGCACCCACGCGCCGGCGTGCGGGCCCCTGCCGCCGTGAAAGACGTTGGCTTCGGCGAACGGCCGGTCGAAACGCGCGACGAAGTAGACGGTGTAGAGATCCGGCATGCCGCAGAAGAAACCGCTCGATGCCGATCCCTCGATCTCGTTCGTCCCCACGATGCGTGCGGTCGCATCGCTCACGCCGGCCTGGTTCGATGCCGCATTCACCATGACGTACGCTTGCGTGCTCGCCGGAAACGTAAAGACGCCAAGCCCGCTGCGGTCGGTGACGCTCAGCTGCGCGCGAATCGCGGGCGAACCCAGCGTCACGGCGTAATAGCCGGGCGCGGCGATCTCACCCGTATGCGAGAACGGCTGTTGCGCGCTCAGATCGAGACTCTTTTCGCCGACGACCGGCAGCATCGCGAAGTCGCCGAAGACGTTGCAGCCCGGTCCGCTGAGATGCGTGAGGCTGAAGCCGGTGATCGAGGGGTCGGTATATTCGTAGCCTCCGCCCGCATTTTGCGAGGGCGTATCGGGACTCCACTGGATCATCCCGAAGGGCATGTCGGCGCCGGGGAAGGTGTCGATCGGTCCGCCGATTTGCGTGCCGGAGGTCCCCACAAACGGGTCGACCAGCGAAGACGAAGCGAGGTTTGCCGCGAGTACCGCGGCTGTAAGCAATGGAATCATCCGATGTACGCGTCGACCTCGATCTCGATCAAGAAATCCGGCGTGATGAGGCGTTTGACTTCGACCATCGTCGCCGCCGGGCGAATCTCAGCGAAGACTTCGTGATGCGCCTTTGCGACCAGCTCCCAGTCGTCGATGTTCGTCACGTAGATGCGCGTGCGCACGACGTCGTCGATCGAGGCTCCGGCCTCTTCGAGCGCGCGCTCGATGCGCGCAAGCGCGCCTTTGGTCTGCACGTACGCGTCGGGGCCGTCGCTCGTCGTTCCCGAAACGAAGACGAAGTCACCGATGCGTACCGCCCGCGCGTATCCGACGCGCGCCTCCCACACGCTTCCGCTCCCGATGTGGCGGCGGCGCGCGGCCATTACAAAGCCTTGACCGCCGCGGTCAGTGCGTCGACGGACGCTTTCGCATCGCCGAAGAGCATCGCCGTATTGGGGAGCTCGTAGAGCGGGTTGTCGATCCCCGCGAAGCCCGAGCGCATCGAGCGCTTGAGCACGATCACGTTCGCTGCTTTGTCGACGTCGAGAATCGGCATGCCGTAGATCGGTGAACTCGGCACGTTGCGCGCCGCCGGGTTGGTCACGTCGTTCGCGCCGATGACGAGTGCGACGTCGGTGGTCGGAAATTCGTTGTTGGCGTCGTCGAGATCGAGCAGCTGTTCGTACGGAACGTTCGCTTCGGCGAGGAGCACGTTCATATGTCCGGGCATCCGTCCGGCTACCGGATGAATTGCGTAGAGCACTTTGACGCCGCGTTTTTCGAGCTGATCGGCGAGCGCTTTGACGCTGTGCTGCGCTTGCGCGACCGCCATACCGTAGCCCGGCACGAACATGACCTTGCTCGCGTACGCGAGCATGACGGCGACGTCGTCGGCGCTGACGCTGCGCACGTTCTGCGGACCGCCGCTCGCGGCCGCCGCGGGTTCCGCACCGCTGCCCGACCCGAACGCGCTGAAGAGCACGTTGGCGAGCGAGCGATTCATCGCGCGGCTCATGTCGACGGTGAGGATCGTGCCGCTCGCGCCGACCAGCGCACCGCAAATGATCAAGAGCTCCGAGTCGATCTCGAAGCCGGCGATCGCGACGGCGAGGCCGGTGAATGAGTTGAGCAGCGAGATCACGACCGGCATGTCGGCGCCGCCGATCGGCAGCACGAAGAGCACGCCGAGCGCGAGCGCCGCGAGGAGCAACAGATAGAAACCCCAGGATGCGAGCGTGCCGCCGCTGATCACGAACCACACACCGAGCGCGATGATGCCGAGCGCGATCAGTGCGTTGACGACCTGTTGGCCCGGATACGTAATCGGGCGGCCGGTCATCACTTCTTGGAGTTTGAGGAAGGCGATGATCGAGCCCGCGAAGCTGACCGCGCCGATGATCATCGATACGACGAGCGAGACCGAAACGATCGGATCGAGCGAGGCGCCGCCGCCGCGCGCGAAGACGATGTACTCGACCACGCCGATCATCGCCGCCGCGCCGCCGCCCGCGCCGTTATAGAGCGCGACCATCTGCGGCATCGCGGTCATCTTCACGCGCATCGCCGCGACGATGCCGATCGCGCCGCCTAAAAGGATGCCGGCCGCGATCGCCCACCATCCGACGCCCCCGGTCTGTACGAGCACGACCGTGAGTGCGATGACCATGCCGGCCATGGCGAGGCGGTTGCCGAAGCGTGCGGTGGCCGGCGAGTTCAGAAAGTGCAGGCCGAGAATGAAGAGCGCGATGGCGGCGAGATCGAGGAGCGGCGCGGCAACGTTCACTTGCCGCCCTCCTTACGCCGGAACATCTGCAGCATGCGTTCGGTCACCGCAAATCCGCCGAAGACGTTGATCGCGCCGAGCGTGACGGCCGCGATCGCGACGATCGTGAGCGCGATCTCGCTATTGCCGCTGCCAAAGAGCGATACGGTCGCGACGATCGCGCCGGCGACGACGATGCCGTGAATCGCGTTGGTCGCGGACATCAGCGGCGTGTGCAGCGTGGTGGGAACCTTCGAGATCACTTCGAAGCCGACGAAGATCGCCAGCACGAGGATCGTGAGAAGCGTAATGAGATGGCTGACGTCGGTCATGCGATGCGGGCCCCCTTGATCACGTCATCCTCGAAATCGAGCCCGAGCGCTCCGTTCTTGATGAAGGGCGAGAGCAGCGCATAGACGTTGCGCGAATAGAGCTGACTCGCGTTGTACGGCATCGTCGACGCGACGTTCACCGCGCCGATGATACTTACGCCATTCGGCGAGACGACGGTCTCGCCGGCTTTGGTGAGCGCGCAATTACCGCCGGCCTCGGCCGCGAGATCGACGATCACCGATCCGGGCTTCATCGCAGCGACCGCTGCTTCGCTGACCAGCACGGGTGCGCGGCGTCCGGGCACGAGCGCGGTCGTGATGACGACGTCGTTCTTGCCGATTTGCTCGACCATCCACGCGCGTTGACGCTCTTGCTGTTCGGGGGTGAGCTCCTTGGCGTATCCGCCCGTGCCTTCGGCGCTTTCACCCAAATCGAACTCGAGGAACGCTGCTCCCAGCGACTGCACTTGCTCTTTGACGACCGCGCGCACGTCGTATCCGCTGACCACCGCGCCCAGCCGCCGCGCGGTCGCGATCGCTTGCAATCCCGCGACACCGGCGCCGAGAATCAACGCTTTCGCGGGTGGAATCGTGCCGGCTGCGGTCGTGAGCATCGGAAAGAACTTCGGCAGCGCCGCAGCCGCGAGCAGCACCGCTTTGTATCCCGCGATGTTGCTTTGCGAGGACAGCGCATCCATCGATTGCGCGCGTGTGATGCGCGGGATCATCTCCATTGCGAGTGCCGTGATTCCGGCCGCTTTGAGGGTCTCGACGTAAGCCGGATCGCCGAGCGGGTTCAAAAAGCCGACCAGCACCGCGCCCGCGTGCATCGCACCGAGCACCTCGGCCGCCGGTTTGCCGACCGTTACGACGACGCCGGCGCCGGAGATGAGAGAGGCCGGATCGTCGGCAATCGATGCTCCGGCCTGCGTGTAGAGTTCGTCGGGAAAAGCGGCGGCGGCTCCGGCGTCGCGCTGCACCCGAACCGTGCCGCCGGCATGTACCAATTTCGTTATCGTTTCAGGAACCAGCGCAACGCGGCGCTCGTTCGAAGCGGCTTCACGAGGAACGGCGACGATCATGGGCGCTAGCGTTCACGCGCAAGGCGGAGCAACCCTGGTAGGGCCGCTACCGGATCGAAACGGTGTTGCGGAGGATACCGATCTTTTCGATCTCGACCTCCATTACGTCGCCGTCGTTCAAGAACTCGGGCGGTTTACGCGCGAAGCCGACACCTTCGGGTGTTCCCGTTGCGATCACGTCGCCGGGCAGCAGCGTCATGCCCTTGGAGAGCTCGGCGATCAAGCGCGGTATCTTGAACATCATGCTCGACGTATTGCTGTGCTGCTTCTCGACGCCGTTGAGGCGGAACATGATTTCGAGCTGGTGCGGATCCCCGATCTCGTCGGCGGAGACGATGGACGGTCCGTACGGCGCGCACTCGTCGAGGCTCTTGCCCTTGAACCACTGCAGATGCGCGCGCTGCAGATCGCGCGCGGTGACGTCGTTGAGCGCGGTGTAGCCGAAGATCACGTTCATCGCATCGGCTTCGCGCACGTCTTTGCAGGTCGTGCCGATGATGACGGCCAGTTCTGCTTCGAAATCGTACTCGCTCGAGACTGCGGCTTGCAGGTGCAGCGTCTGTTCCGCGGCGGCAATCGCGGTCGGCGTAGCTTTGGTGAAGAACGTCGGAACGTCGGGCAGCTTGAGCTCTTTGCCGAAGATCGCGGCGCCCTCTTTTGCGTGTTCGAGGTAATTGCGTCCGACGCAGAAGATGTTGCGCAGCGGTTCGACCGGCGCCGCGAGCTTTACGTCGCGCAGCGCGACGCTCTCGTTCGTATGCAGCGCGGCGCGCCGCCCCGGTGCGAGCGCGATGTAGGCCTGCATCGTGGGCGCCTCGATGCGCCTGATCGTCTCGCCGTCCAGAATGCCGGGCCGCGCGACACCGTCGGCGGCGATGTACGTCACGAATCTCATGAGGAATGGCTTCGGCGGCTGGTGAGATGCCACATTTCGCAATAGCGGCATTGGTAGGTATCGAGCGGGACGCCGCTCGCGAGTATCGCCGCCCGCGCGAGCTCGTGCGACGGATAGGCGTCTTTGCTCGTGCAGCTGCGCTCCCGGTCGTCGAGCGGTTTATGGATGGGGCGTTGGCGACGGTGTCGGGCCAATGATGCCCTCGAGGGGCGGCAGATTTTTATTCGTCTGCTGTTGTGCTTTGAGTCCCTCTTGATACTCGCGATCCGCGGTGTCCATCATGCGATCGGCGGCGCCTTCCTCATTGCCCCAATTGCCGCCGGCCCGCACGAGCGAGACGCCGCGCGTGACCTTCTTCGTCTTCGGATCGTAATCGTAGGTCACTTTGTAGAGACCGACTTCCGCGCTGCCGTCGGGATGGCGGATCCACATCTGCATGACGTTGCCGTAGGTCTGCGCGTTGAAGAACGTGTCTTTCGCACCCGTCCCCTTGGCCGAGGTCACGCGCACCACTTGGCCTTTGGCGTTGACTTCCACGACGAATTCGGCGTGCTCGGCAACCTTGGGGATGGGCGGGTGCGGCTCGAGCTTGGGCGTGGAAGTGGGGACCGGCGTCGCGGCGATCAGCACGAGCGCGAGGGCAAGCGCACGCATATTAGTTGGAGGAAAGGACGGTGAACTGGCGGCCGCACGAGCCGCACGCGACGATGACCTGCAGATGCGGGCGCTCGGCAGGGTCGGGAGCGCGCTGCGTTGATTCTTCACATCCGCAATAACGGCAACGCGTCGAGAGAGAGTTCCCAGCGGGATCTGACTGGTTCACACGCACCGCTTTAACGGGGCGGGGTGCTCGACCTTCCGCCGGGGACCGTTCCCCAGGCTTCGCGAACGTTCGAGGACAACGTGTTCTTAATCCGAGTCGCTTTCGCAATTCTACTGCCGCTTGCGTTGCTCGCGGCTCCCGCTTCCGCCGCACGTCCCATCGTCGATTTGCACAAACTTGACGCATACTTCGCGCTTTTCGCAAGCGACTCGAACGTGCCGTGGCAGCCGACGACGGTCCGCTTGGATACGTATTCGAGCGCGCCCGTGCAATTTGCGGTGTATCAAGTCGATCCGGCCGACGTGTTGACGGCAGGATCGAACGCCCGGCCGCGCGCGATCGACACGCGCGGACGCAAACCAGTCGTGACGTTCGACTTCACGCCGCCCGGCGGCTATCAATTCCAATCGAGCGAGGTCGACGTACAACTCGGGAAACGCGAAGGGTTCTTCGTGATCGAAGCGCGGCGCGGCGCGGTCGGCGAGCAAGTGTGGATCAACCGCACGCGCGTCGGACTCGTCACGAAGGAGACCCCGGGCGAACTCTTGCTCTATGCTTGCGATCTCGGGACGGGGCGCGCACTTGCGCACGTGCGCGTGCAGTTCGTCGTCGAAGGCGCCTTCGAAACGCGATATACCGACGCACACGGCGTTTTGCGCTGGGATCGCGCGCCGCATCCGGTCTTCGCGCTCGCGCAGTGGGGCCCGAGCTACGCCTTTGCAAGTTTTCTTCCTCAAGCGCCGTTACCGAAGACGATCGTGGGCGTGCGCACCGACACCGCGGTGGTTCACGCCGGCTCGAAGGTGCGTGTCGTCGGATTTGCGCGCACGCGCGGAAACGGCGCGCTGAAACCCGCGAGCGGAAGCGCGACGATCTCGATGCGCCTGGGCGGCACGCTGCTCGCAGAAGTGCAGGCGCCGGTCGACGCGGCAGGCGCGTTCACGGCGGATATTCCGATTCCGGCGGATGCGACCGCCGGCGATTACGCGGTGCTCGCGCAAGTCGACGGCGGTGTCGGCGGGGCGAGCGTGCACGTCGACGCCGACGCGAACGGCCTCTCGCTCGACGTCGCGAGCGGCTGCGACGGGCCGTGCAATCCCGATGCCGACGTACCCGTCACGGTGATCTCGTCGCGCGGCGACGTCGTCGTGCACGTGCAGATCGTCCGTTCGCCGCACGTATACGTGGGATACTCGCCCGAGCGGACACCGTGGGGCACGACGCTATGGAGCGATCAAACGGTACGCACGAATGCCGACGGACGCGCAACCGTGCTGATCGCGCATCCAACCGATGATCTGCCCTCCACCTACGGCGTGCGCGCCGACGCCGGCGGCGCGAGCGCCGTCACGCGTATCGTCGTGCCGACGGCGCGCGCAACGGTACGCGTCCAGCTCGACCGCGACGAGCAAACACTTGGCACGCCGGTCAACTTCGAAGTTTTCGGCAACGAGATCGCGAGCGGAGCGCCGCTCGCGGGCGCACACGTCACGTTGATGCTGCAGCACGGTCCGACGACGCAAGAGCAAGAACTGACGCTCGACGAAAGCGGACACGCTCACGGTACGTTTTCCACGCCTTCTCTCGGCACGAATCTCATCTTCGCGACCATCGACGCCGGTGGAGCGAAATCGACCGACGTGGGTCAAGTCGACATCGTCTCACAGGCAACCGCGGATACGAGCCTCAACGGCAGCTCGAACGTCCGCATCGCGCTCGATCGTACCGTCTATCGCGCGGGTGAAGAAGTGCACGTGAACGCCGCCCTCGACGGAGCGCAGGGCGACGCGTTGCTCACGATCGAGAGCGCGGCCGGCGCGCAGATCGCGGTCGTGCCGGTGCAGGACGGCCGCGCGAGCGTGGCGCTGCGAATCACGGACGCGCCCGGCGATCTGCGCGTCGGTGCAGCGTTCGTCCGTGCGGGCGCGATCGCGTGGAGCTCGGTGCCGCTCGCGCTCGATGCGCCCGGGCGCCCGGTCAGTGCGAATATCGCGATGCCGGGAGGCCCGTTCAATCCCGGCGTACCGGTCGACGTCACGCTGCGTGACATTCCGCTCGGAGCAGGCACGACGGTCGTGCGCATCAGCCGCGGCGCGCCCTCGGGCGGCGCACTCTTCGAATCGGCGCCGGCGCTTCTCGCGGTGGGGCTGGTGGCGACGCAAATCAGCGCGCCGGAGGGCCGCACCTGGCACCCGTGGGTCGATTCGACCGGCGAACACGCGCAGGTGATCGGCTTCGAGCGCCGCTCTGCGCCGCCGCAAGATCTCTCGCTGCAGCAAGCCGACACGCAGGCGGTGTCGTGGAACGTCGTGCGTAGCGACGGTGCGCCGATCGCCGTGCAGATGCCGGCCGCGCGCGGCCGCTACACGCTTTCGATTTTGACGATCGAGGACGACGGGCGGGTGATCGCGGCGTCGTCACCGATTACGGTGCAGTGATGGCAACCCGGAAGCGAGGCAATCGCCTCATGCTGCTCGACACGTACGGCCTCGTGTACCGCGCCTTCTTCGCGTTGCCGCCGCTCACGACCGTACGCGGCGTGCCGATCAACGCGGTCTACGGCTTCACGATGATGTTGAACAAGCTCATCAACGACGTGCAGCCGACGCACGTGATCGCCGCCTTCGATAAAGGCTTGCCGGCCGCGCGCGTCGCGCTCTACAAGGAGTACAAGGCGCAGCGCGACGCAATGCCCGACGACCTGCGCAGTCAATTCCAGCTCGTGCGCGACGTGCTCGCCGTGCACCGCATTCCCGTCGTCGAAATCGAAGGGCAAGAAGCCGACGACGTGATCGCGACGCTCGCGCGGCAGGCCGAAGAGCAAGGCGCCGAAACGCTCGTCATCACGGGCGATAACGATCTGCTCCAAATCGTCGACGAACGTACGACCGTACTCTCCACGCGGCGCGGCATCACCGACTTGGCGCGCTACGATCCGGCTGCCGTCTTCGAGCGCTACGAACTGCAGCCGAGTCAGCTCGCGGATTACCGCGGGCTCAAAGGCGATCCGTCGGATAATCTGCCGGGCATTCCCGGTGTGGGTGAAAAGACGGCGATCAAGCTGCTCAAAGCCGCGGGTTCGCTCGACGCGCTCGTCGAGAATCCGTCGCTAGCCGGAAGCCCGAAACTCGAAAAGCTGATCGAGGAGTACGGCGGCCAGGCGCGCATCTGCCGCGACGTCTCGGTCGTGCGGCGCGATCTGCCGTTGACCATCGACTGGGAGCTCCGCTACGAGAAGCCGAGCGACGCGGCGCTCTATCCGCTCTACGCGCAGTTGGAATTCAAGACGCTGCTCGCGCGTCTCAAGGCGCCGGTCGACGGCCTGCCGCTCTTCGCCGCGGAGAAAAAACTCGAGGGCAACTATCGCAGTTACGTCGCCTCGGTCGATCCGCCGGAGTTCGCGCGTTTGGCGGAAGAGATTCGCGCGCTCGCAACCGCGCCGCGCTTCGCGCTTGCGATGCGCGACGACGCGATCGGCGTCAGCGGCGCGGTCGGAAGCGGCCTTGCCTTTGCGGCCGGCGCGCTCGCGCACGATTCCGTGCGTGCGGCGTTTTCGCACGCGCTGGCCGAGTCGCCGCGTGTCGTCGCGTACGACGCAAAACGCGTGGCACGAACGCTCGGCGAAGTTGGGATCTCGCTCGCCGCGGTCGACGACGATGCGATGCTGGGCGCGCATCTGCTCAACCCCGCGCGGACCTTCACCTCGATCGACGATGCCGCCGCCGAACATCTGCAGGCGGCGCCGCCGGCCGACGCGGCGGCGCACGCCGACGCTACGCTGCAGCTGCTCGATGCCATGCGCCCGCTGCTCGAGGAACGCGCGCAGATGCGCGTGTACGAAGAGGTCGAAGTGCCGCTCGCGCCGCTGCTCGCGCGCATGGAGGCCGCCGGCTTCGCGATCGACCCGGCCGAGCTCGACGTCCTGGCGCGCGAGATCGACGCGGCCTCCTCGCGCTTGCAGCGACAGATCTTCGATTTCGCCGGCGAGGAGTTCAATATCGCATCGCCGCTGCAACTCGGCAACATGCTCTTCGGGCGGCTGCAAATTCCGGGCGGCAAGAAAACGAAGACCGGGTGGGCGACCGGCGTCGAGGTGCTGCAAGGTTTGGCGCGCGAGTATCCGATCTGCGCCCTCGTGCTCGAGTGGCGAGAGGTCACGAAGCTGAAGAACACCTACATCGACGTGATCCCGCAGCTGCTCGATCCGCGCGATCGCCGCCTGCACACGATCTTCAATCAAACCGCGACCGCGACCGGACGCCTCTCATCGACCAATCCGAACCTGCAGAACATTCCCGTGCGCGGCGATCTGGGGCGGCGGATTCGCAAAGCGTTCGTCGCGAAGCCCGGCTATCTGCTGCTCGCGGCAGACTACAGCCAAATCGAGTTGCGCTTGATGGCGCACCTCTCGGGCGACGAGGCGATGCGTACCGCGTTCGAAGAGGGTCAGGATATCCACGACTTCACCGCACGTCAAATCTTCGATGTCGGTCCGGCGGGAAGCGTCGACGGGAATCAACGCCGTATGGCCAAGAGCGTGAACTTCGGTCTGCTCTACGGCATGTCGGATTTCGGGCTCGCGCAACGCCTCGAGATCTCACGCGGCGAGGCGCGCGAAATCACCGACGCCTACTTCGCGCGGTTTCCTTCGGTACGCGCCTACATCGATCGCACCCTCGAGGAAGCCCGCGATCTCGGCTATGTCAGTACGATCCTGGGGCGGAGGCGCTACATGCCTGCGCTCACGTCGAGCAATTATATGCTGCGTTCGGCGGCGGAGCGCGAAGCGACCAACGCGCCGCTGCAAGGCAGCGCGGCCGACTTGATGAAGCTCGCGATGGTCAAGACGGATCGCGCGCTGCGCGAAGCGGGCATCGACGCAACGATGCTGCTCCAGATTCACGACGAGCTGATCTTCGAGGTGCGCCGGGATGCGCTGCAGGCGCTCGCAAACCTGGTGCGGCGCGAGATGGAGCAGGCGCTGGTGCTGAGCGTACCGCTCGAAGTTACCGTGAAGTCCGGCGCGAACTGGTACGACGTCGAAACCATGACGGAGGAGGAAGAAGCGTGATCGGAGCGCTTTTGGCTGTGTTGCTCGCGGTTGCGACGCCGGCGCCGCAGCATCTTCCCACGATCCTCGTGCAGGCGCCCGCCGCAACCTTGACGCTGCAGATCGCAAGGACCGAGCTCGAGCGCGAAACGGGTTTGATGAGCGTGAACGCGTTGCCCGCGCACACCGGTATGGTCTTCGTGTTCGATCGAGACGCGCCGGTCGAATTCTGGATGAAGGACACGCTCGTTCCGCTCGACATGATCTTCGTCGCCCCCGACGGCACGGTGCGCAGCGTCGCAGCCGACGTTCCGGTCGTCCCTGAAGATACGCCCGACGACGCGATTCCGCGCCGCGGCGGCACCGCGAAATACGTGATCGAATTGCCGGCAGGGGAAGCGCGCTTCGACGGTATCGTGACCGGCACTCGACTGAGCGAACTCGAAGAATTACATTAGAATTCCGGCGCAGCGTCACGCTCGTAGGTGCGATCGCGTTATAGAGTGCATGAAACGTTCACTTCTTACGGCAGTAGCGCTCGGAACGATACTTGCAACACTGCCACTCTGTGCGCTAGCTGTGACGGATATTGCACCGTTTAGCGGTCCTACCGGCTCGGTGTGCGGTTATCTGAACGCCCCAGCAACGCAAATTGCAGCCCTTCAGCTCATGCCGAACCCTGAAAACATCATCGTCGCGAGTTCGGGCGGCACCATTGCAACCACAACGGTACAAACGGACGGCAGCTTCTGTTTCGATCATCTGCCTCCGCAGATCTATACGATCACGGCCTTCGGCGATTCACCCGCGCAATATCAGGCCATGGTCAAGGTCGTCGCCGGTAAGACCCGCTTCATCGAGGTCACGCGCAACGGCAACGGGTAACTAGGGCTTCATGCCCGAGTTACCCGAGGTGGAGACGGTCGCCCGCGGCCTGGCTCGTGCGGTCGCGGGCAAGACGATCGAATCCGTCACGGTTTCCCTAGCGAAAATGGTCCAGGCGCCGGGCGGCGTCGCCTTTGCCGCTGCCCTGCGCGGGGAGCGCGTCGAGAGCGTCGGACGGCGCGGCAAGTACGTCGTGATGCGTCTGCGCTCGGGCCGCTCGCTCGTCACGAGCCTGCGCATGACGGGACGTCTGGTGCTCCAGCGGGAGGGCGACCCCGACTTTCCCGGCACCCACGCCGTGCTGCATTATACGGATGGAACGCGGCTCAGTTTCGCCGACGTACGCACCTTCGGGCGGATGCGGCTGGTCGAGCCCGACGAGCCCTGGGACGCCGCCTTGGGTATCGAGCCGCTTTCACCAGGCTTTACACAGCAGGTCTTTATCGGTATGCTGTCCGGGCGGACGACGCCGATCAAGGCACTACTCCTCGATCAACACCGCATCGCAGGCATCGGCAACATCTATGCATGCGAGGCGCTGTGGGCAGCCCGGATCCGTCCGGGACGCCCCTCCAAGGCGTTGACGAAGCCGGCGATTCTCCGGCTCCACCACGCGATCCGCGACGTTCTCACCCGTGCAACCGAAATGCGCGGCTCGAGCGTCGATGACTACGTGGACGCCGATGGGCTCCGAGGCGGATTTCAAAACGTCCTCTCGGTCTACGGCAAACTTGGAGAGCCCTGCCCGCGATGCGGCGCGCCGATCGTTCGAACGGTCCTCGCGCAACGCGGAACGTGGTGGTGCCGAAGCTGTCAGCGTTGATTCGCAAAAGTAAAAAAATATATTGATTGGTAGGAACCACAACATCTCTACGACTGAAATCGCTCCCGCTACTTACGAGGAAGATCAACTCGCGCTCGAACAGCGCCTCTACGAAGAGTCGCTGAAGGTCCTCGACGAGGGACAAGTTCTGAACGGCATGATCGTTCAGAAAGACAAAGACGAATTGCTCGTCGACGTCGGCGGAAAATCCGAAGGCGTGCTTCCCTTCCGCGAACTCTCGCTCGCGGTCGATCCCAAGGCGCTCAAAGTCGGTGACACCCTCGAGGTGATGATTCACCGCATCGACGACATGGATGGGACGCTATTCCTTTCCGAACGTCGCGCGCGCGCGCTGAAGACCTGGGAAAAGGTCATCGAAGCGCATCAGAACGACGAAGTAATCGAAGCCACCGTAACGCAGGTCGTCAAGGGCGGCGTGCTGGTCGATCTCGGCATGCGCGGATTCGTGCCCGCTTCGCAGATCCGCCGTCAACCGGTGGGCAATCTCGACGAGCTCGTCGGTCAGAAACTGCGCCTGAAGGTGATCGATCTCGATCACAAACGCCATCGCGTCGTCCTCTCGCAGCGCCTGGTGCTCGAAGAAGAGCTGCAGGCCAAGAAGCAAGAGCTGCTCGACACGCTCGAAGTCGGCCAAATTCGCGAAGGTGTCATCGTCCGGCTCGCGGACTTCGGCGCGTTCGTCGATCTCGGCGGTATCGATGGCTTGATCCACAACAGCGAGCTCAGCTACGCCCGCATCAAGCACCCGTCGGAAGTCGTGAAGATCGGCGACGTCGTCAACGTCGAGATCATGAAGTTCGACGCGGAAGCGAAGAAGGTCAGCCTCTCGCTCAAGCACGCGCTACCCGATCCGTGGGACGAACACGCGGGCTCGCTCTTCGAAGCGAACAAACTGCCGGCGCAGATCGTCAAGGTTACGCCGAACTATCTGCTGGTCGAAATCTTCCCGGGCATCCTCGCGATGGTTCCCAAGGGCGAGTTCGATCCTACCGCACAGTTCAACGCGGCTTCGGACGTCGAGGTTACGCTCATCACGATCAACACGTCGACGCGGCGTATAACCGCTTCGATCCAACACGTCGCCGACGTGGCGCCCGAAGAGATCGAGCAATACGTGCACGAGGAAGAAGATACGCTCGGCACGGTAGCGGACGAAGTGCGCGCCTAACTCAGGTCATCATCCGGAAATGAGCGGGGTGCGATTCTTTCGCACTCCGCTCTCTTTTTTTACCGGCGCTTTGCGCACGAGCGTCGGCTGCGCTGTGATGCGGTCCGAAAAATATAAACGGACAAAGCAATCTTATGCGCACGAATACGCCTTTGCGATCGATTCTTTTGACGCTCGTGCTCGGCGCCGCCGCCATCGCGGCGGCGTCGGGTCAGCCGCGCATTTTGATTCGCCGCCGCCCGATCGTCCCCACGGCGCCGGTGATCGTAAAACCGTTGAGCCGCAAACCGCCCACGCCCTCGGTGGCGCCCGCTCCGGACTTCGTAAGTCACGTATACCTCTCGCAGCTGCCTGCGTTGCCGCGCGAGAGCGAGGCGAATACGATGCGGCCGAGCAAGAAGAGCCTTCGCCCGATGGCAGCCAACGGCGATTCGATCACGATCGACTCGTTCTACGATTGCGGCAGCGGCCAAGGTCAAGACTATGCAGAAGGCTGCGTCATCCTCTGGCGATTCAACGCGAACGTCGGCACCGGTTCCGACGAACTCGAGGACTGCTACGCGCCCAGCGACGAGCCCAACACCGTCGCAGACTGCTCGTCCGAGCATACCGGGAACCCGTGGGAGATAACCACCCTCAACACCTCGGGAACGTGGGTTTTCGGAACGTACGACACGACGACGGGCAAATGGCTCGCCGTCGTGTATCTGCCCGTCAGTGGAAGCGTGTATCTCGACACCTTCTCCGATCAGTTCGACAAGACGGAAAGCGGCGCGTTCACCGCTTCGAACAGTACCGACGTGTATATCGAAGCCACCGGTCTCACCGCCGGCTCGGAGAAATACGAAGTCTACGTCGAGTACACATCGGTGAGTCCGTACTGTGTGTTCACCGCTCCGGCGGAGTCGCCGGCGGCGCCGCTCACGAACCAGCTGTGCAATCCGCAGACCGACACCGGCAACCTCACGACGTCGAACGGCACGCTGCAAGTAGCATGGCCGCTTTCGACGGGCGATCCCGGCGGAACGTATTCGATCGTGCTCTGGGACGTCACCGCCGGCGAGCGACTCGCGCAGCGCGAGGTCACCGTCTCGGGTTCGAGCGCCGGCACGATGACGGTGACGCCGACCGGCGGCAACGCGTCGCCCAATCCCGCACCCGCCGGAACGCCGGGCTCGTCGTTCGCCTACGACGGTCAAAATGACGCCTCCGATGCGGATCTGACATTCTCCGCGAGCGGCCTCGGCTTCAGCGGGCAAGTCTCCGTCGCAATCAGCGATCCCACCGGTCAAGTCATCTCGACGATCTCGGGCAACAGCAACGCCGGAACTTACGCCGGCCAAAGCTGGAATCTTCAAAATGCGTACGCACCGTCGAACTATCCGCTCGACACCTGGACGGCTACGTTGATTCGTTCGAGCACCGGCGCCGTGCTCGCGACGCATTCGTTCCGGCTCTTGGGTTATCAACTGCAGACCGAGTTCGAGAATCCGACCGGAACGGCCGTGACGCTCTCCACGACACCGGCGACGACGACGCTCGAGTTTACGAACACCGGCGATACGGCGTACGGTACCGGCAACGGCGATCCGCTGCGCGGTATCAACCTGAGCAGCGGAACGAGCGGACTCGTCTTCCTGCTCGAAGACGGTACCAGCGGCACGAGCGGCGCGTGCGCCGGTGCAACCGCTTGCCAAACCGAGACGGCGGTCGACTCGTCCGGTAACTCGTGGTCGGTGATCAACTATTGCAGCTCGACCGGCACGAACGAGACGTGCAATATCACCGCGACGCCGATGACGACGGCGCTCGCGACCAACGCGAGTCTGACGCTTTCGAACGTCGAATACTATGACAACAGCGCCGCGGAGTGCACCGGTGCGCAAGGCTGCACCGCGACGACGACGATCCTCCCCGAAGACGGGCAAACCTGGTCCTCTACGAGCAACGAGACGACGGCAACCAACCCCATCTACTTTACGCAAGGCGCGGGAAGCACGAGCTATGCCGCCAAGGGTCACATCTACCTGTACGGGTACCGTGATGCTGCAAACCGGCTACACGCAAACGAAGAGGCGCACGGGTTCTACGTGAACGCGGCGTCGGCGGGTAAAACCTCGGTGTCGTACACCTCGACGTCGCCCTCTTCGACCGGCAACGCGAATCTCGTGTACGCGATCAACATCGCAAACGAATCGAGTGCGGGCACGACCGGCATCTCGAAGTTCCAGATCTTGCTTCCCTCCGCACTTGCCGGCGGAATCTCCGCTGCGACGATCGACGCCTCGAGTCCGACCGCGTGGCGGATCGTCAACTGCTCGGGCACCGCGACCGACACGATCTGCTTCCAAAAGGGCGGCGGCAACAACCAGGGCATCGTCGCGGGTTCGAACCAGACGATCTACCTCGACATCGCGCCGCCCAGTTCGTCGTTCGTCTACACCGACGCCGCGATCGACGTCACCAGCCCTTCGACGTTCGGCGTCTCGCCTGACGGAACGTGGACCGTCTTTGCGGGAGCGGCGGGCGGCACGACCGTCGACTCGACCGCGCTCGCCGGCTATTCACTCGACAGCACCTACATGACGGTTGCGACCTCGCCGCAATCGATCGGACAAGACGTCACGCAGAGCGTTGCATTTACCGTAACCAATACCGGATACGGCAGCGATACGAACCCGGATTACCTCGACGCCGTAGCGATCGCCGTTCCGTCCGCGAATGCGCTCAGCGGCTTCAGCGTGACGACGCCCGGCTGGTCCGAGCAAGGCAGCTACACGAACGGGGGCAACACCTACTACGTCTTCGGGATGTGCAGCACGCAGGCGAACGCGAGCTACGGGCCTTTGGGCGCCGACGACAACGACATGCCGAGTTGCGGCCAGAGCATCGAACAGGCGAGCGCGATCGCGCCCGGCGGCTCTCTGACGTTTACCGCAAATCTGACCAGCGGCACGGGCGACGTTTCCATGCTGATGTACGGGCACGGTGCCAACGGCAACGGATGGTCGGCGAGCAAGGCGTTCACCGAGACGGTCACCACCACGAGCCTCGACGCCGGCTTCTCGGCTGTCGGCGCGTCGCCGCCGCCCGCAGTCTCCACCGGATCGATTCCAAGCGTCGGCGCAGACTCGAGCACGCTCGGCAACTATTTCGTCTACACGCTCGAGAATACGAGCCGCACGGGAACCGGCAACGACGTCAGTTCGATTACGATCACCGTTCCGGGCAAGGATACGTCGGGTGACAACGGTACCGACGGATCGGGCAAGACGTGGACGATTACGAGCGCTCCCACGCTTTCGGGAACCGGTTTTTCGGGCTGCAGCGTAACCTCATATACGAGTGCAACGACCGGCGGCGCGAACGGTTCCATCGTCATCGGCGGCACGGGCTGTTCGCTGACGCCCGGCGGCGTGATGCACGTGAATTTCACCGCGCAAGCGCCCTACCGCGTCAACGATACCTACGACTTCCCGGCCACGGCGCGCAACGGCGCAACCAGCGTGCCCGTCACCGAAACGTGGACCAACGACAGCGAGATGCAGATTTCACTTTCGGCCGGAATCAGCATCACGATCGATCCCGCGGCCGATGCAAGCGCCGGAACGGATCCCTCCCCGAACTGCAGCACGTGTTCCTTTACCGCGCCGTCGACGATCGACATGGGCGGCGTTGCGAACGACTCCTCCGCCCTCGGTACAGACATTGCGGAGGTCGACGTTACGACCGACGCGTCGTCGCCGGAGGGCTGGAAACTCTATGTATCGACGAGTGCGAACCCGAGCAACACCGGCGGTACCTATACCAACGAGTTCATCAGCGACGTCGACAGCGCACATTCGATCTCGGGCGCCGGCGTCAACTACGATCAAACCAGTCTTAGCGTCACGCCGACGACGAACCCGGGGCTGCTTTTGGTCGATACCGGGAGCGGCACTACGGCGCGCCGCAATCCGTTCGGCTTCATCATGAATTACGAGATCTATATCGACGGCGGCTCGCTGAGTGCGCAAGACTCGACCGTGACGTACACGTTCATTCCAAATTAGCGCGGGGAGCGGGATTGCAATCTTTACAACGATTTAATCCTTCACAAGGACCCAAGATATTTTTTACTAGGCCTTAGCGCTCGGCGGTCGGATTCACAAGGCAACCTGACGTAAGATGGTCGGAGCGAAGCCATGCAGACCATCAAAGCAGCCGGTGTATTCTTTTTTGCGCTCATCATGGGTGTAGCCGTTGCTGCAGCTGCTCCCGGCGTGTCGCGCGTCGGCATCATCACGCGCCCTCTGGCGGCCGTGACTCCGGTCGCAGGGCCCGCGCTGCAGCGTATGCGGGCGCTTCCGACCCTTCCCTCTGCGAACATCGGAGGGTTCCCGAACCATCCGCTGCTCGCGCAGCTTCCGCCGCTTCCCGCAAAGAGCGAAGCGAATACGATGCGGCCGGGCAAAAGCAACCTTCGCCCGATGGCGGCCAACGGCGACTCGATCACGATCACGGCGTACTACGAGTGCGGCGGCGACCTCGGGCAGATCTATGCCGTGGGCTGCGAAATTCAGTGGCGCTTCAACGAAGCGGTACAGACCAACGCGGATCAGCTCGAGGACTGCTACGCACCGAGCACGACTTCGAGCACGACGGCGAACTGCACGACCGCGCACACCGCCAATCCGTGGGAGCAGACCACGATGGGCACCGCGGGAACGTGGGTATTCGGGACCTACGACACGACGACCGGCAAGTGGTTGGCCGTGGTCTATTTGCCGGTCGGCAGCACCGGCGTCTATCTCGACACTTTCTCGGACCAGTTCGACAAAGACGAAAGCGGACAGTTCACGGCGGCGAGCGGCACCGACGTCTACATCGAAGCGACCGGTCTCGACAGCGGAAGCGAAAAGTACGAAGTCTACGTCGAGTACACGTCGGTCAGTCCGTACTGCGTCTACACGGCGCCATCCGAATCCCCGACGCCCGCGCCCAACGGACTCTGCAATCCCGGAAACGACAGCGGCACCTTGACGACCTCGAACGGAACGCTGCAGGTCGCGTGGCCGCTTTTGACGAGCTATCCCGCCGGCACGTACTCGATCGTGCTCTACGACGTCACGGCCGGACAGCGTCTTGCCCAACGCGAGGTCTCGATCAAGGGAGCTAGCAGCGGCACGGGCACCGTTTCGATCACACCGCAAGGCGGAAACTCTTCGCCGAACCCGGTTCCCTCGCAGACGCCCGGCAGCGTCTTCGCCTACGACGGACAGAACGACGACTCGGTCGGAGATCTCTACTTCGCGGGTTCGAATCTCGGGTACAACGGGCAGATCGAAGTCGTGGTCAGCGATCCGACCGGGCAAGTGCAGTACACGATCTCGGGCAACAGCAACAGCGACACCTACAGCGGTCAAAGTCAAAACATTCAGACCCTCATGACGCCGTCGTATTATCCCTTCGATACCTGGACGGCACAGATCGTCAATTCGAGTACGTATGCGGTGCTCGCGACGCAGTCGTTCCGGATGGTCGGCTACTCGGTGCAGACCGAGTTCACCAATCCGATCAGCACCTCGCTGCAGATCTCCACGACGCAGGCGGCGACGACGTTGCAATTCACCAACACCGCGGCGACGAACTACGGATCGGGAAACGGCGATCCGATTCGCGGCATCTATTTCAACACCGGCGCGAACGGTATCGTTCTCACGCTGGGGAACGGTACGAGCAGCACGTCGGGCGTATGCGCGGGCGCCACCGCCTGCCAAACCGAGACCGCCGTCGATTCTGCGGGCGTAAGCTGGTCCGTGTACAACTACTGCTCGAGCACCGGCAACACCGAGACGTGTTCGATCTACGCGACCCCGATGACGACGGGCACGGCGCTTGCGGTCGGCGCCAACCTGACGCTCTCCAACGTCGAATACGTGAAAAACAGCACCGGAACGAACTGCACGACGGGATGCGAAGCGGTTACGTCCATCCTTCCGCAAGACGGTCCTACCTGGTCCTCGACCAGCAGTTCGTCGCCCGCTTGGAATCCGGTGTATTTCACCCAGGGCAGCGGCAGCACGACCTACGCCGCGTCGGGGCACATGTATCTCTACGGCTACCGCAACGCGAGCGGCACGCTCGTCGCGAACGAAGAAGCGCACGGCTACACCGTCAACGCCGCGAGTGCCGGCAAGACCTCGGTGACGTACACATCGACGTCGCCAAGCTCGAGCGGCACCGCAAAGCTCGTCTATGCGATCAACATCGCGAATAATTCGAGCAGCGGCGCCGGCGGTATCTCGAAATTCGACATCACGCTTCCCTCGCAATTCTCGGGCGGTCTCTCGGGCGCGACCATCGATGCGAACAGTCCGACCGCATGGCAGATCGTGAGCTGCCCCGGTGGAACGCCGGCCGATACGCTCTGCTTCCAGCAGGGCAGCGGCAACAACAACGGCATCGTGGTCGGCGGAAATCAAACGCTCTATCTCGACATTGCGCCGCCGTCGTCGTCGCTTACCTATACGGACGCCACGATTCAAGTCGAGAGCCCTTCGGTCTATCCGGTAACGCCCGATGGTTCGTGGACGGTTTTCGCCGGAGCAACCCCGGGACCGGACACGGTCGATTCGACCGCGCTCGTCGGGTATTCGCTGAACAGCACGTTCATGACCGTCGCAACCTCGCCGCAGTCGATCGGGCAAAACTCGACGCAGAATATCGCGTTCACGGTGACCAACACGGGATTCGGAAGCGACACCAATCCGGAGTATCTCGATGCAATCGAGATCGCGGTTCCAACGGCCGATACGTTCAACACCTTCTCGGTTACGAACACGGGCTGGTCCGAGCTCGGCAGCTATGTCAACGGCACCAACACCTTTTACGTCTTCGGTTTGTGTTCGACGCAAGCGTCGTCGGCTTACGGGCCGCTCGGCGGCACTTCGACCGACATGCCGAACTGCGGCCAAAGTACCGAACAGGCCGATGCGATCGGCCCGGGCGGTACGCTGAATTTCACCGCCAATCTCACCAGCGGAACCGGTAACGTGTCGATGCTGATGTACGCGCACGGCGCCAACGGTAACGGCTGGTCCGCGAGCAAGAGCTTCACCGAGACCGTCACGACGACGAGCCTCGATGCCGGTTTTTCGAACATCGGCGCGTCGCCGCCGCCGGCGATTTCGACCGGGTCCATTCCGACCGTCGGCGCCGATACGAGTTCGACGCTCGGAAATTACTACGTCTACACGATTCAAAACACGAGCGCCACGGGCGCCAGCAACAATGTCTCCTCGATGACGATCACGATTCCGGGAGAGGACACCTCGGGCAACAACGGCACCGACGGGTCGGGCAAGACCTGGACCATTACGAGCGCTCCGACGCTGAGCGGCACCGGGTTCTCCGGCTGCAGCGTGACGTCGTACACGAGTGCGACGACCGGCGGCGCAAACGGTTCGATCGTCATCGGCGGATCGGGGTGCTCGCTCACGCCCGGCGGCGTGATGCACGTCGATTTCACCGCGCAGGCGCCCTATCGCGTCAACGATACCTACAATTTCCCGCTGAGCGCGCTAAACGGTGCGACCAGCGTGCCCGTGACGCCGACGTGGAGCGACGATACCGAGGTCGAAATCGTGCTCTCGGCGGCGGTCGGCATCACCATCGATCCCTCCAGCAACGCCACGACGGGAACCAGTCCCTCACCGAACTGTCCGGCCTGCACGTTTACGGCGCCCGCGACGATCAGCATGGGCAGCGTCGCGAACAACTCTTCGGTGCTCGGAACCGACGTTGCCGAAGTCGACGTGACCACCGATGCGTCGTCGCCGGAGGGCTGGACGCTCTACATCTCGACGAACGTGAACCCGAGCAATACGGGAGGCACGTATACGAACGAATTCGTAACGAGCGTCGACAGCTCGCATTCGGTTTCGGGCGCGGGCGTGAATTACGATCAGACCAGCCTCGCCGTCGTCCCGACGTCGGGTACGCTGAAACTGGTCGACACGGGCAGCGGCAGCTCTCCCCGCCGCAACCCCTTCGGCCTCGTGATGAACTACGAGGTCTACATCAGCGGCGGTCCGACCTCACCCGAAGACGCAACGGTAACGTACACCTTCATCGCGAACTAGACCCCGATGGCACTGCGGGTCGGTCTTACCGGTGGGATCGGATCGGGCAAGAGCGAGGTCGCCAGCATTCTGGCCGAACTCGGCGCATACGTCATCGACAGCGACGAGCTTGCGCGTGAAGCGGTAGCCCCCAACTCCGACGGGCTGCTGGCCATCGCGCGCGAATGGCCGCAGGTCGTGCGCGGCGCAAACCTCGACCGTGCGGCGCTCGCCGACGTGGTCTTCACCGATCCGCAGGCACGCGAGCGCTTGAACGAGATCGTGCATCCGTTCGTGCGCCGTCTTGCCGAGGAGCGCGCGGCGCTCGCGCGTCCCGGACAGCTCGTCGTCGATATGGTTCCACTGCTCTTCGAAACGGGATACGGTGATGCAGTCGATCGTACGATTCTCGTCGTCGCGCCGGACGAGCAGCGCATCGCGCGCGTGATCGCGCGCGACCAGACCGACGAAGCGCACGTGCGCGCACGGATGGCGACCCAGATCGAGCCGGAGCTGGCGCGCGCACGCGCCGACTACGTCATCGAAAACGACAGCGATATCGAACATCTTCGCGCCCGGACGAAGGCCGTCTACGATGCACTACGCTAGCATGGGTGCGCACGCGCGCACGCGCGACGGCGAAACGGGCGTTGAGTTCGCGGTATGGGCTCCGAGCGCGAGCGCTGCGTGCGTCGTCGCGGACTTCAACGGCTGGCAGATCGGTGCGCATCCCATGCACGTCGAACACGCGACCGGCGTGTGGCGGACGTTCGTTCCCGGCGCGCACGAGGGTGCGCGCTATAAATTTGCAATCTGTTCGCACGACGGCAGATGGCTGCCGCTCAAAGCCGATCCGTATGCGTTCGCCTGCGAACTGCGTCCGAACACCGCCTCGATCGTCACGAGCCTTCCTTCGTCGCACGCGACCGCGTGGGAGCACGCGCGCGGTGCGATGCAGCATCGCGCCGTACCGATGGCGATCTACGAAATGCACCTCGGCTCGTGGCAGCGCGTGCCCGAGGAAGGGAATCGCTTCCTCACCTATCCCGAGCTCGCCGACCGCCTCCTACCCTACGTGAAAGGGATGGGGTTCACGCACCTCGAGCTGATGCCGGTCTCAGAGCACCCTTTCGACGGCTCGTGGGGGTATCAACCGATCGGACTCTACGCGCCGACCTCGCGTTTCGGGACGCCCCAGCAGTTTCGCGAGTTCGTCGATCGCGCGCACGCGATGGGCATCGGCGTGATTCTCGATTGGGTTGCGGGGCACTTTCCCGCCGACGAGCACGGGCTCGCGCTCTTCGACGGCACGCATCTGTACGAGCACGCCGATCCTCGCCAAGGCTGGCATCCCGATTGGAATACCTGCATCTTCAACTTTGGGCGGACCGAGGTTGCGGATTACCTCATCAACAACGCGCTCTTTTGGCTCGAGGTGTACGGCGTCGACGGCTTGCGCGTCGACGCGGTCGCCTCGATGCTCTATCTCGACTACAGCCGCAACGCCGGCGAGTGGGTGCCCAACGAGTACGGCGGGCGCGAGAATCTCGAAGCGATCGACTTCATCAAACGGACGAACGAAACGGTCTATCGCGACGTGCCCGGCATCGTCACGGTCGCCGAGGAATCGACGGCGTGGCCGAAAGTCTCCGCGCCGACCTATCTGGGCGGTTTGGGCTTTGGTTTCAAATGGAACATGGGCTGGATGCACGATACGCTGCAGTATCTCTCGCACGAGCCGGTACACCGCAAATATCATCACGACGAACTGACCTTCTCGCTGATTTATGCGTTCGACGAGAACTTCGTGCTGCCGCTCTCGCACGACGAAGTGGTCCACGGCAAGGGCTCGATTCTGGAGAAGATGCCCGGCGACCGCTGGCAGCAATTCGCCAACGTACGCTTGCTCTACAGCTACATGTACGCACATCCGGGCAAGAAGCTGCTCTTCATGGGCGACGAGTTCGCGCAGAGCCGCGAGTGGAATCACGATCGCAGCCTCGACTGGGATATCCTCACCGACGATCGAGGCTGGCACGCCGGCGTCAAGCTTCTCGTGCGCGACCTCAATCATCTGTATCGATCGACCGGCGCGCTCTACGAACGCGACAACGAACGCGAAGGCTTCACTTGGATCGATCATCAGGACGTCGAGAACTCGGCGATCGCCTTCGTCCGTCACGGCTTCGATCCGCGCGACGTTTTGGTCGCGGTCTGCAACTTCACGCCCGTCGTTCGTTACGGCTATCGTATCGGCGTGCCGGCCGCCGATGAATACGAAGAAGTGTTCAACAGCGACGCGGAACGTTACGCGGGCACGAACGTCGGCAATCTCGGCCGCGTGCGGGTCGATGCGCGCCGTTCGCACGGGCGCGAGCACTCGATCGAAATCACCCTCCCGCCGCTCGCCGCGGTCTATTTCCGGCCGGTGCGCGGATGAAGCCGGCCGGCCGCGCGGCGGTGCTTCCCGGGCGGCCGTATCCGCTCGGTGCGACCTGGGACGGCAGCGGCGTCAACTTCGCGCTCTTTTCAGAGAACGCCGAACGCGTCGAGCTCTGTCTCTTCGATTCGCGCGGCACCCGCGAGCTGCGTCGCGTCGCATTGCCGGAGTTCACCGATCAGGTATGGCACGCGTACTTGCCCGAGGTCGAGCGCGGGCAGCTCTACGGCTATCGCGTCTACGGTCCCTACGATCCCGATCGAGGCCATCGCTTCAATCATCACAAGCTCTTGATCGACCCGTATGCGAAGCAGCTCTCCGGATTCGTACGCTGGACCGACGCGAATTTCGGCTATCGCCTCGGTTCTGCGCGAGCCGATCTTTCCTTCGACCGGCGCGACAATGCCGCGGCGATGCCGAAGTGCGTCGTCGTCGACACGGCCTATACCTGGGGCGAGGATCGACGGCTCCACACGCGTTGGCACGAGACCATCATCTACGAGATGCACGTGCGCGGCTACACGATCAAACATCCGCACGTCGCTCCGGAGTCGCGCGGAACTTTTGCAGGCCTGGCGTCGCCTGCGATCATCGAATATCTCGCGCGCTTGGGCGTCACCGCGGTCGAGCTGCTGCCGATACACGCCTCGGTCGACGACCGGCACCTCGTCGAGCGGCGGCTGCGCAATTATTGGGGCTACAACTCGATTGCGTTCTTTGCGCCCGACCCGCGCCTGCTTTCGGGCTCGTCGCTCGGTGAGTTCAAGACGATGATCAAACGGCTGCACGAAGCGGGCATCGAAGTGCTGCTCGACGTCGTCTACAATCACACCGCCGAGGGAAACCACCTCGGGCCGACGCTCTCGCTGCGCGGAATCGACAACAAGAGCTACTATCATCTCGACAACGGGCGCTTTTACGCCGACTACACCGGCTGCGGTAACACGCTCAACCTCGAACACCCGCGTACGCTGCAGATGGTTACGGATTCGCTGCGGTACTGGGTAAACGAGATGCACGTCGACGGATTTCGCTTCGACCTCGCGCCCGCGCTCGGACGTCCCGAGGGCTCCTTCACGCAGTCGAGCGCATTTCTCGCCGCCGTGCAGCAAGATCCGATGCTTTCGCGTGTCAAACTGATCGCGGAGCCGTGGGATCTCTCTCCGGGCGGCTATCAGCTCGGGAACTTCCCGCCGGGCTGGTCGGAGTGGAACGACCGTTACCGCGACACCGTGCGCCGTTTCTGGCAAGGTGCAGACGGCATGATTCCCGAGCTCGCGTCGCGCCTCACGGGTTCGAGCGATATCTTCGATCGCGCCGGCCGCCGGCCGCGTTCGAGCGTCAACTTCGTCACCGCGCATGACGGCTTCACGCTCGAAGACCTCGTTAGTTACGACCGCAAGCACAACGAGGCCAACCTCGAAAACAATCGTGACGGCCACGACGCCAACTTCAGCTGGAACTGCGGGGCCGAAGGACCCTCCGACGACCTCGCGATACGCAACCTGCGCGCGCAGCAAAAGCGCAACATGCTCGCTACGCTGCTGCTTTCGCAGGGTTTGCCGATGCTGCTGGCCGGCGACGAAGTGAACAACACTCAACAAGGCAACAACAACCCGTATTGTCAGGACAACGAAATCGGCTGGCTTTCATGGAGCGACGCGCAGGAAGACCCCGACTTCGTCGAATTCGTGCGGACGATGATCGACATGCGCCGCGCGCATCCGCTCTTTCGACGTCCCCGCTTTTTCCGCGGCAGTGCGGTATCGCCCAGTGGATTGAAAGATATCACCTGGATCGACGTGAGCGGGCGCGAGATGGTCGACGCCGACTGGCACGATCCGCACCGGCGCTATCTGGCGGCGCTCTTCGGCGGCGACACCGGCGACCGTTTCGTGAGTCTGCGCGGCTATCCCGAATACGACGACACGTTCCTCATGTTGATGAACGCGCACGATCGCGAGGTCGCGTTCACGTTGCCGCGCTTGCCGAACTTCGCGGGCTGGCGGCTCGCGATCGAGACCTCCGTGCCGCCTGCGATCGCGCCGGATTCGCATTTCCTCGGCGGGGCTGATTTTTTGATGCGCCCGCGGACGCTTTCACTGCTCGTTGCAGAATGATCGACGATCGCTACGCCGACGCATTCGGCAATCCGGTCGTCGTTTCCGACGCGACGATGGCGGCGATGCGCGACGCGCTGGGCGACGATTCGGTCGCGACTTCGGCGGTGCGCGTCGTGCGAGCGGGCGAACTCGCGGCGCCGATGGAGATCGGCTATCACGGCGATCTGATCGTGGTTCCCGAACGCGCCTACGTGCCCGAGACGCTCGACCGGGCGCCGGCGTGGGGTATTGCCGCGCAGCTCTACGCGCTGCGCTCGGCGAAGAACGACGGCATCGGCGACTTCGGCGATCTCGCGCGCCTTGCGGCGCTCGCCGATCGCGAGGGAGCCTCGGCGGTCGCGCTCAATCCGCTGCACCAGCTCCATCTCACCAACCCCGCGTCGGCGAGTCCGTACGCGCCGTTGAGCCGGCGCTTTCTCAACGCACTCTACATCGACGTACGCGCCGCGGCGAGCGAGTTCGGCGTCTCGCTGGCCGGCGTCAACACGCGTGCGCTGCGCGATGCTCCCTTGGTCGCGTATCCGGAGGTTGCCGCGTTCAAACTCGAAGCGCTGGAACGCTGCTTCGCGGCGGCGGGCGAGCGGCGTCCGTGGAGCGCATTTGCCCACGCGAACCCCGCGCTGGTCGACGTTGCGCGCTACGAGGCGATCATGGAGATGCTGACCGCGCTCGACGACGAGGTGTACGGTTGGCAACAATGGCCCGCCGAGCTGCAGGATGCACGCGGCACGGCGGTCGAGCGCTTCGCGGCGCAGCATGCGAACCGCGTCGATTTCTACATCTTCGTGCAGTGGCTCGCCGATCGTCAGCTCGAGGATGCCGCGCGCGCCGCGAGCGGGATGCCGATCGGCCTGTATCGCGATCTCGCCGTCGGTGTCGATCTCAACAGCGCCGACGTGTGGAGCGATCCCGGCGCCTACGCGCTCGGCCTCTCGGTCGGCGCGCCGCCCGATCCGCTCAACGCGGCGGGACAGAACTGGGGTCTGCCGCCGTTTCATCCGCGCGTGCTGCGCGAGCGCGGCTATCAGCCGTTCATCGATCTTCTGCGCGCGAACATGCGCCATGCGGGCGCGCTGCGCATCGACCACGTGATGGGGTTGAAGCGGCTCTTTTGCATCCCGCGCGCCTGCCCTGGCGACGGCGCATACGTCAATTACGATTTCGATGCGATGCTCGGCATCGTCGCGCTCGAAAGCGTGCGCAACCGCTGCATGGTCGTCGGAGAGGATCTGGGCACGGTGCCCGAAGGCTTCCGGGACCGCACGGCGCAGGCACGCGTGTTCGGCTGCCGCGTGCTCGAGTTCGATTTTTACGACGAGCGCAGCGACGTCGTCGCGAGCACGGGGACGCACGATTTGCCGACTTTTCCCGCGTGGTGGGAGCAGAGCGACGCGAACGAACGCGAGCGCCTCCGCCGGGCTTTCCGCGCGAGCGGCGTCGAGGTGACCGATGACGGATTGACGGCGCTCCTGGTTGCGGCCTATCGTTACCTTGCGCGGTCGCGGTCACGTTTGGCGCTGCTGCAGCTCGAGGACGGGGTGGGCTCGTACGACCAGGTCAACGTCCCCGGCACCGTCGATGAGCAGCCGAACTGGAAGCGCAAACTGGACGTGCCGCTCGAAGCGTTAGAAGAACATTCTATCTTTTCCGCGATCGTTCGCGCGCTGCGCGAGGAAAGGCCGCGAGAGGGAGGGGCAGGATGAAAGCGGTGGTGATGGCCGGCGGAGAGGGATCCCGCCTACGTCCGCTCACGTCGCGGCGCCCCAAACCCCTCGCGCCGATTGCGAACAAGCCGGTCATGCACCACATCGTCGAGCTGCTCGCGCAGCACGGCATCACCGAGATCGTTGCGACGCTGCACTATCTCGCCGACGAGATCGAAGCGTACTTCGGAACCTCGATGCAGTACGTCGTCGAGGATACGCCGCTCGGCACTGCGGGCGCCGTGAAGATGGCCGAAGAGCTGCTGGGCGGTGAGACGTTCGTCATCATCTCTGGCGACGCGATGACCGACGTCGATCTCACCGCGCTGATCGAAGCGCATCGCAGCGCGGGAAACGTGGCGACGATCGCACTCTGGCGCGTACACAATCCGCTCGAATTCGGCGTCGTCATCACCGACGACGAGGGCCGCATCACACGTTTTCTCGAGAAGCCGTCGTGGGGCGAGGTCTTCTCCGACACGATCAACACCGGCATCTACGTGCTCGAGCCCGAGGTGCTCAGCTACATGGAGGCCGGCAAGAATTACGACTTCTCAAAGGACATCTTTCCGCTCTTGCTGCGTGACGGAAAGCGTTTGGGCGGACACGTCATCTCCGACTACTGGGCCGACGTCGGCAATCTCCAGCAGTATCAACAGGCAAACTACGACGCGCTCTCCGGCGCGGTGCGCACGAAACGCCCGCCGCTGCAGTTGCGCGATACGCTCTGGGCGGGCGAGGGCTGCGAGATCGATCCGAGCGCGGCGATCAGCGGCTACGTGCAGCTCGGCGACGGCGTTTCGATCGGTCCGGGCGCGCAGATCGAGGGCCCGGCGTGCATCGGCAGCGGTTCGATCGTCGAAGCGGGTGCGTCCGTACGCCGTTCGGTGCTTTGGGAGAACGTGTACGTCGGTGACGACGCGCAGCTGAGCGACTGTACGATAGCGAGCCGGACGATCGTCAAAGCACGCGCTGCGATCGGCGAGGGCGCCGTGATCGGCGAGCGCTGCATCATCGGCGAGGCGGCGGTGGTGCGTCCGCATCTGCGTTTGTGGCCCGAGAAGAACGTCAGCTCGGGTGCGATCGTTTCGATGTCGCTCATCTACGGCATCAAGTGGCCGGGATCTCTTTTCGGCGGCGTCGGCGTGAGCGGTCTGGCTAATCTCGAGATCACGCCCGAGTTCGCGTTGAAACTAGGGCAGGCGTTCGGCTCTTTCTTGCGGACCGGCGACTCGGTCATGACCAGCCGTGATACGCATCCCGCTAGTCGCATCATGAATCGCTGCGTCATCAGCGGACTGCTCAGCGTCGGCGTCAACGTCGAGGACCTTCGCTCGTATCCGCTCCCGCTGACACGCTTCGCGACGCGGACCGGCGGCAACGGTGCGGTGCACGTTCGCCTCGCGCCCGACGATCAGCACTCGCTGCTCTTCGAATTTCTCGATCGCGAGGGGATCAACGTCGATAAGGCGACCGAACGCAAGATCGAGAATCTGTTTTTTCGCGAAGACTTCCGACGCGTCGCGATGGACGACGTCGGCCTCTTGAATTTCCCGGCGCGCGCGCTCGAGAACTACACTGCCGCGTTTCTGGCGGCACTCGCGCCGCACGGCATGGCGAACCGGCGCTTCCGCGTCGTGATGGACTATTCGAACGGCAACGCGGCACTCGTGCTGCCGCGCATCCTCAGTAATCTCAACATCGAGACCATCGCGCTCAATGCCTACTTCGACGACAATCGCGTGCGCGTCGTCAACGTCGATCGCCCGCAATCGCTCGCGCAGCTGAGCGATATCGTCACGACGCTGCACGCCGACCTCGGCATTCTGCTCGACCACGACGGCGAGACCTTCGCGCTCGTCGATGACAGCGGGCGCATCGTCGACGGCAACGAGCTGATCGCGCTTTTGACGCTGATGGTCGTGCGTGCCGGAGCAAAGACGATCGCGGTGCCGGTCATGGCGCCGGGAGCGATCGAGCGTATCGCGCAGAGCTATGGCGCCGAGGTGATTCGCGCGCGCAGCGACCGGCGGTCGCTGATGGCGCTTGCCGAGACGCACGGCAAAGAGCTTGCTTTCGCGGGCGGAGCGAACTACGAGGTGATCTTTCCCGAGCTCCATCCCGCCTTCGATGCGCTCTACGGCACCGCGAAGGTGCTGGAATTGCTCGCGCGCGAGGGTTTGCGCATGAGCGAGCTGGTCGACATGTTGCCCGAGTGGCACGTCGCCACGGTGCGCGTGCCGTGTCCGTGGGAGCACAAGGGGCGCGTGATGCGCTCGCTGATCGCAGAGCAGCAGCGCGATCAGATCGAGCTCTTCGAGGGATTGCGCGTGCGGCACGACGACGGTTGGGTGCTCGTGCTGCCCGACGCGTCGGACCCGACGTTCAGCGTCTACGCCGAGGCGGGGAGCGACGGCGAAGCGTACGCGTACGCGGAACGCATGGGCACACGCATCGAGCAGCTTGCAAGCGTATGAGCGGCTCGCCGTTTAGCGACTGGGGAAATTTCTATGCGATTACGGGAGGCGCGTCGGCAGCGCTGACCGGGCTCGTCTTCGTCGTCGTCACGCTCGTTGCCGGCCGGCGCGACGACGGCATTACCGGCGAAGGCACGCCGATCTTCAGCTCGCCGACGGTCGTGCACTTCACGGCGGCGTTCTTCATCTCGTGCGTCGCCGCCGTACCGTGGCACCGGCCGAGCGTTCCGGCTGTCGTCATCGGATGCGCCGGCCTCTTCGGCATCGTCATATCGCTGCAAGTCGTCTACCGCGCGCGCCGCCTCACGCAATACCAGCCCGACCGGGGCGACTGGATGTGGTTCACGGTCTTTCCGCTGCTCGCGTATGTCGTTCAATCGGTCGCGGGATTCGCGCTGCCGATGGTGCCCGTGGAAGCCGCCTTTACGCTTGCCGCCGCAACCGTCGCGCTCATTTTCATCGGCATCCACAACGCGTGGGACGTCATCACCTACTTGGCGATCGACCGGGCCGACTCGTAACCGGTCGCGAGTGCTCCGGCGACCGTGCCCGCATCATCGGTCGAAGCCGCTTCACCCGCGAAAAACAGCACGTCGTCGAGCGGCTCGGCGAGGCCCGCGCGCGCGTCGCCGCCGCCGACGCGCAGATAGCTGTAGGCGCCGCGTGCAAACGGATCGGCCTGCCAGTCGTGAAAATAGGCGTTGCGTAGCTGCGCGCGCACGTCGATCGACGGGAAGAGCGCGGCGGCGGTATCGAGCGCGGCATGCACGGGATCGGTGTAGCGCTCGTGGACGCGCTGCACCGCGCCGCCGCCGCTCCACGCGCCGAGCAGCGGTACGCGCTGCGGTAAGCGCGTCCAGACCGCGCGCATCGGCGCCTCCGGCGCGCGAAGAAACGAGGTCTGCGGTTCCCAAAACTCGGATCGAAACTCGAGCATCACCTTGAGGACCGGACCCATGGCGAGCGCGTCGATCGCCTTACGCTTGCGCTCCGGAAGTGCGGGAGAGAAGAGCGCGGGCTCGGCGCGCAGCACGCCGACCGGAAGCGTGACGATCGCGCGCCGGGCTTCGATGCGCAGCGGTTCGCCGCTGCTCACCGCTCCGACGGCGACGCCCTGCGACGACCACTCGACGTGGGTGACGCGTGTATCGAGCAGCAGTGCGTCGCCCGCGAGCTGCGCGAGGTGCGCCACGATCGGCGCATAACCGTTTGCGGGACGATGCGAGCTATCGTTGACGCCGCTGCGCCACTCCTTCGCGATGCCGATCACGCTCGCGTCGTCGAGAAGCGCCGCATCGAAGCCCTCGACGATCCAGCTGGTGAGGTTTCGTTCTTCGGCCGAAAATTGCGTTGCGGGCGAATCGAGAAACGAGGCGACGCTTTGATCGCGGCCGCCGATGTCGACGCGGCCGAGCACGCGGTCCGCAACCTCCCACATGTCGTCGCTTCGCGAAACCGTCGGTATCATCTCTTCGCCGATCTCGCGCATGATCGCCCGCGTGGGGCGGGCGAGGCCGTGAATGAACTCGGCTCCGAGTTCGATCGGAAAGCTGCCGTCCCAGGATGGCAGCGTGTGCGCGCGCCCTCCGGCGCGGTCGCGCGCCTCGAGCAGCAGAAAATCGATGTGCCGTTCGTGCAGCGAGCGCGCGGCGGCGAGCCCCGCGGCGCCCGCCCCGATCACCGCGACCCGGGTTCTACGAACGTTCATCGATGAAGCGTTCGATTTCGTGCTCGACGAGCGTGAGCGGCATGCCGCCGTTCATGACGATCCGGTCGTGGAACGCGCGCACGTCGAAGCCGCTTCCAAGTTTTGCGCGCGCCTTTTCGCGCAATCCGGCAAACGTCAGCGAGCCGAGTTTGTATCCCAGCCCCTGCGCGGGCAGGTCGGTCGCGTAACGTGTGAGTTCGGAGTTGATCTCGAGGTCGGAGAGAAGGGTGTTCTCCCGCATGAACTCCTCGGCTCGCTCGAAGCTCCACTGCAGACTGTTCATGCCGGTGTCGACGACGAGCCGTGAGGAGATGAAGATGTCGAGCGCATAACGCCCGTAGAGATCGTAGGGGTCTTCATACGCGCCGAACTCCTTGCCGAGATCGGCTGCGTACTCGGCCCAGCCTTCATGGTATGCCGGAATATAGGTCGAGATCGCTTGAAAGGCGCGGAAGCGAGGCAGTGCCGGGTTTTCACGCGCTACGTTGATTTCGTAGTGATGCCCCGGAACCAGCTCGTGCAGCGCCAGTGAAGCCAGACTGATCAGCGAGCGCTCCGAAAGCTTCGATCCGTTATAAAAATAAACGCCCTCCTCGCCCGCTTTTGCTCCGGGATGGTAGTAGCCGAAGGTCATGCCGCCTTCGAGCGTTTCCGAAAGGCGTTTGGCGGCAAACGGCGCAGAGGGCTTGCGTACGAAGTAAGTGTCGAGAGCACGATTCGCAAGATTGGCGAAGTGTTCGAGCCGTTCACCGATCTGCTCGGGCGAACGTGGGACGAAACGCGGATCGTGCCGCAGCATCTCGTGAAACTCGCGTGCCGTCCCCTGGGCGCCCAGGCGCGCACGAACGGAGGCCATCGCCTCGCGCAGCTCGCCGACCGCCGCGAGGCCGCGCTCGTGAATTTCTTCCGGCGAAAAGCCAAGCGTGGTATTGCTGCGGACGAGATAGCGATAGTATGCGTCGCCGCCGGGCAGTGCCGATTGTCCCCAGCCCGAAGCGGCTGCATCCGTATAGGGACCCGCGAGATACTCGGCAAGCTCGCCGATGGCGGGAACGACGTCGCGCCGCAACGTGTCGTGCGCCGCCGCGATGAAGGCGGTACGCGTCGTCTCGTCGAGTGCGGCGAGCTTCTCGGATCCCGGCAGGAGCGGGTTGGACTCGACGTTCGCGGCCGCGCGATGCACGGCGATGATTGGTGCGAGCGCGCGCTGCGGCAGCGTAATCCCGCGCTGCACTTGACCTGCGAGTTTGTCCTGCAGCGACCGGACGTATGCACCCACGTCGCGCAACGCCGCGAGATAATTCGCGCGGTGTTCGGCATTCTCGAGATCGAGACTGTTGAAGATCATGCGGAATCCAAAAACGAACGATCGATAGGGCGTGACCGGAATGACGTGCCAATAGTAGCGCGTGCTCTCGATGCGGCGCTCCACAGCCGAGCGCAAAATCGCCAGAGAGAGCCGCTCCTGCTCCTCGAGTGCCGAGGCGTCGATGACGGCGAGGCTCGCAAGGGTGCGTTCGCACCACGCCGCGGCCTCGGCGTTCAACGCTTCCGTGTCGGGCGCGATACCGTGGACCGGAAGTCCCTGCGCCGCGCGATAGGTTGCTGCGAATGCGGCGCCGCGAAGCGGCCCGTGCTCGTCGAGATTCGCGGCTTCGTAGGCTTGGAGCGCCTCGCGCAATTGCTGGTTTGCCATGTTGCTCCCTTACGCCCCCGCTCGCACAAATACCACTCAGCGGGCAGGGTTTATTCGCGTCGCGTACACTACAGGACCGGATGACCGTGAAAAGCGCGGGCGCGACCTCATGGCAGCTGGTTGCGTACTCGCTGCCCATCATCGCTATCGAGTTCGTGATCTATCCGGTTCTTGCGATTCTCCCCGCCTTTTACATCCATTTGAGCGGGGGAGGTTTGGCGGCGTATGCGACGGCCTTGGTTGCCTCACGCCTGGTCTATTCTTGCAGCGGTCCGCTGGTCGGCTATCTGAGCGATCGTATCGAGACACCGTGGGGGCGCCGCATACCGTGGATCGTCGCCGGGCTCGCGGTCGAGATCGTCAGCGTCGCCCTTCTCTTCACGCCGCCGGGCGATGCCGGCTCGCTCTACTTCGCGTGGACCTCCGCACTCGTGCTCTTCGGGTTCAGTATGATCGACGTCCCGTACATCGCGTGGGGCAGCGAGATCACACGCGATTATCAGATGCGCTCGCGCATCACGTCGTATCGTGCCGTCTTCGCGATCATCGGCCAGCTCGTATTCCTGTTGTTACCGTTCCTTCCCGCGTTTGGCGGACACAGCTTCCTGCAGCGCGTCGTCGTGGCGCACTTGGGCGTCGCGGCCATCGTATTGCTCGTCGTGACGATCGCGCTCGCGCTGCTCTTTACTCCGCGAACGAGCGAAGCCATGTCGGCGCAGCCCACGCGAACGCCCGCTCTGCGCGTGCTGCTGCACATGGCGCGTAATAGGCCGATGTGGTATCTCACCGGCGCCACGATCTTCACGTTTCTCCCTTACGTCATACAGACGACGCTCGCGCTTCCGCTCTTGGCTTCCCTCGGCTTAGCGAGCGACTTCAGTCCGATCACGATCGCAGGCATGGTCTCGGCGATCGCGACCATGCCGCTCTGGGTTTGGGTGACGAAACGTATTGGAAAGCACCGGACGTGGACGCTTGGACTCGTCATCATGATGCTCGCCCCGGCGGTGTTCTTCGTTGTGGCGCATTTCTTCGGCGTTCTCGCCGGCATGTACGCGTCGACGATCGTCGGCGTCTTCCCGCTGGCGCAGATATCGGCGTCGCTTCCCTACGCGATCATGGGCGACGTCATCGACTATGACGAGCTGAGGACCAGGGCAAATCACTCGGCGACGTACTCGGCGATCATCTTGCTCGTGATTCGCTTGCAGGTTGCAATCGGCGGAAGCATAGCGCTCTATATCTTGGCCGCGCTCCGCTTCGACGCGCGCGCCGTGAACCCGGCGGTGATTCAACCCGCGATGCTGGCCGGATTTTTCTTCGTGCCGGTCGTCCTCTTGGCGGCGGCCGTACTCTTCATCGCGCCTTTTCCGATCGACGCGCGGCGCGCGGAGGTCGTGCGTAAGCGTTTGGTCACGCGCGAGCGGTCATGAACGCGAGTTTTGCGTCGAGCACGTCGAGCACCGCGGGCCATGTGAACTGCCGTGCGGTTTCGCGCCCGCTTTCGATCATGCGTTCGCGCAAGCCCGGGTCGCTCCACAAACGTTCGAGGTAGCTCGCGAGCTCGGCGGGATCGGCAGTGTCGCAGACGATTGCGTTATCGAACGCGCGCGCGTAATCTTCGCCGGTCGAACCGCAGACGGCGATGCCGCCCGAGGCCATCACTTCCAAGCCGACCAGACCGAAGGGCTCTTTGCCGCTGTTCGCGAGCACGACGTCGGCCGCCGCGTAGAGCGTGTAGAGCAGATCGTCGGGGAGGAAGCTGCGGATGTTGACGACGTCGCCATGCGTCGTGGTGACCAGGTCGGCGAGTTTCTCGGCGGTCGGCGACTCGATATTGACGTCGTCGATCTCCAAACCGCGGTCGCGCGCACGCGCGAACACCTCGCCCGCGTAGGCCTCCTTGCCGCCGCGCATGAGCAGCATCACCGGTACGCCTTGCGCCCGCAGATCGGCGATCGCGTCGATTGCTTGTAGCCAGCGTTTATCGGGGTCGAAGCGGCCGACTTTGAGCAGCAGATGCTTGTTTGCCACCATACGGCGCAGGTAGGCGGCGCCTGCGGGGCTGGCTTCGCTGAAGACGCGTTCGGGAATGCCGTTGGGAACGACCAGCGCCTGCACGCCGTGCTGCGCGATCTCGAACTTCATGTAGCGGCTCACGCACGTAACGTGCGCCGCGCGCGCGAGCGCGTAAAAATCGATCGTGTGGAAACCATAGGTGTTGTTGGCGTTCCACGTCATCGTGAATGCATCGCGCAAGCCTGCATCGCGCGCGAGGCGGTCGAGCGCGAGCGCGGCAGGCGCCGTCTGCCAATCCTCGGCCATGACCAGCACGCGTTCGCCGTTCGCCGCAGCCGGGCGCACGATCTCGTCGAGAACGAACGGTGGAAGGCTCTCGCTCCAGTCTTGCATCTTGCCCCACTCGCCGTCGTACACGCCGTGGGGATGGTGCTGCGAGATCCACTGCGACCAGCGTCGCAGCGTCAGCGTCTTGCCGCGCGACTCGACCGCGTCGAGATGCGGATCGCCCGCGAAGATGAGATCGGTGCGAATGCCCGCGTCGTCGAGCGCGATCGCAAGCTCGCTGACGCGCACGCCCAGTCCGCCGACCATCGCGTAGCGGTCCGGCCCTTCGAACGAAAGGATGACGACGCGCTGCGGAACGTGCGGATAGCGCGTCATATCAGCCGCCGTACTCGCTGCGCTGCTCGATCAACTTCGATACGAGCGCGGTCCAGCCGGTCTGATGACTCGCGCCGATGCCGGCGCCATTGTCGCCGTGGAAGTATTCGTAGAACGGCACGCAGTCGCGCCAGTACGGATCCATGCTGAATTTCTCGACGCCGCCGTTCACGGGACGGTGGCCCTGCGCGTTCGGCAGGAAGATGTTGATGAGGCGGTTCGAGAGCAGCGAGCTCACCTCCCAAAGGTCGAGCATGTTGCCGCTGCCGGTCGGCGCTTCTACCCGCAACGTGCTGCCGTAGTAGTAGTGAAAGCGCTGCAGCGCTTCTATCAAGAGGAAATTCATCGGATACCATATTGGCCCGCGCCAGTTCGAATTTCCACCGAAGAGCCCGCTTCGCGACTCCGCCGGTTCGTAGTCGACGCTATACTCTTGGCCGTCGAGGCGAAGCACGAACGGATGCTCTTCGTGGTAGCGTGAGAGCGCACGCAGACCGTAGTCGCTCAAGAACTCGCTCTCGTCGAGCATCGTCTGCAGAATGCGTACCAGGCGATCGCGCCCGACGATCGAGAGTAAACGCCGTTCGCCGACGCCCTGTTCCTCGATCGACGCGACGCCGCGCGCAAGATCGGGCCGGTGCGCGATGAACCATTCGACGCGGCGTTTGAACTCGGGAAGCGAGTTGAACTCCTCGGGCTCGATGATCTCGATGGCGAGCAGCGGCAAGAGCCCGACCATGGAGTGTATGCGCATCGGAATCGCCTCACCCGTATCGAGCATCAGCATGTCGTAGTAGAAGCCGTCCTCTTCATTCCACAGCCCCGAGCCGCCCAGGTGATTGATTGCATCGGCGATGTAGAGGAAGTGCTCGAAGAACTTGATCGCGATGTCTTCGTAAACGTTGTTGTGCATGGCGAGTTCGATCGCGATCGCGAGCATGTTGAGCGTATAGACGCCCATCCAGCTCGTGCCGTCGGATTGATTCAAAAAACCCCCGGTCGGCAGCGGCTTGCTGCGGTCGAAAACGCCGATGTTGTCGAGGCCCAGGAAGCCGCCCTGGAAGACGTTGTTGCCTTGAGCGTCTTTGCGGTTGACCCACCAGGTGAAGTTGAGCAGCAGCTTTTGAAAGACGCGCTCGAGGAAAGCGGTGTCGCCGCGGCCGTGCTCCTTTTGCTCGATTTGATAGATACGCAGCGCGGCCCACGCGTGCACCGGCGGGTTCACGTCATCGAATGCCCACTCGTAGGCCGGAAGCTGCCCGTTGGGGTGCATGAACCACTCGCGCGCGAGCAGGATGAGCTGCCCTTTTGCAAACGACGGATCGATCAGCGCGAACGCGACCGCGTGAAAGGCGAGATCCCAGGCCGCAAACCACGGATACTCCCACTTGTCCGGCATCGAAATGACCTCGGCCGAATCGAAGTGGATCCAGTCGTGATTGCGCCCGTGCAAACGTTCGGGCGGCGGCTTTGGCTGGAGCGGGTCGCCGCTCAACCAACGCGGCAGGTTGTAGTGATAGAATTGCTTGGTCCACAGCAGTCCCGCAAATGCTTGCCGCTGCACGCGCCGCGCTTCCACGTCGGCGTGGAATGGGTTTATCTCTTCGTAGTAGAGATCGGCTTCCTCGATGCGCTGCGCAAACATTTCGTCGAAGGCCTGCCCGAAGGGCGGGTCGTGCGGCGCGGCGCTCAGGCGCAGTTCGATCGTGTGCGTCTGACCGGGCGCGATGCTGAGCGCGTAGTGCGCGCTGACCTTGGTGCCTTGCATGTCGTCGACGGCGTCTTTCTCGCCGTTGATGAGAAAGCGGCCGATGCCGTCTTTCACCCGTTGCGCGCGATTTGGTACGCCGTAGAGGGCTTCGAAATCCGTTTCGTTTTCGGTGAAGAGGAGCGCGTTTGCGTCCTTCGTGTAAAACCAATAGTCGCCGAGGTTGTGCTGATGCGCGACGCAGGCGTGAATGCCGCGCACGTTGTGACGCAGCTCGATCGATGAGCGTTCTATGCCCTCGCGCCACGACCACTCGTTGCGATAGAAGAGCGTCGGAAGCAGGTGAAGGTCATGCGCGCTCGAGCCGCGATTGGTCGCATGCACGCGGATGAGTATGTCGTCGGGCGCCGCCTTGGCGTACTCGATCTCGACGTCGAAATATGCGTTTTCTTCGAAGATGCCGGTATCGATCAGCTCGTACTCGGGGTCGTTGCGCGTCCGGCGGTGGTTCGTCTCGAGTAGATCCGCGTAGGGGAAGGCTGCATGCGGATATTTGTAGAGGGCGCGCATGTACGCGTGCGACGGCAGGTTGTCGAGGTAGAAATAATACTCCTTGACGTCCTCCCCGTGATTGCCTTGCGAGCCCGAGAGGCCGAAGAGCCGTTCCTTGATGCGGTCGTCGTTGCCGTTCCACATCGCGAGCGCGAAGCACAGATGCTGGTTGATATCCGAAATGCCGAAGATCCCGTCTTCGCCCCAGCGGTAGACGCGCTTGTGCGCGATATCGAACGGAAAATAGTCCCATGCTTCACCGGTCGCGCTGTAGTCCTCGCGCACCGTGCCCCACTGGCGATCGCTGACGTACGGACCCCATTTGCGCCACTGCGTGCGCTCTTTGTGGTCGTGCATCCGTCCGTGCTCGGCGGTCGGCGGCTCGATCATGCCTCGCTCTCCTGTAATGCATGCCACGTGCGCAAGATCTCTCCGACGCTCCAGGCCTGTGCGATGCAGCCGCGCGCCTCGTGCGGCGGGTCGCCATCGGCGATCTCGGCGAGCGTTCCCATCCCGTAGCAGTCCAGGCGCAAGGCAAACGCCTCGATGAAACGCAGGGCTCGGATCCGGTCGCCGTATGCATTTGCGTAGGCGCGCGCAAAGGCTCCTGCGAGATAGGGCCAAACGGTCCCGCGATGGTACGCGGCGTCGCGATCGTGCGGCGAACCGCCGTAGCGTCCCACGTATGCCGGATCGGAAGGTGCGAGCGAACGCAGCCCCATCGGCGTCCAGAGTTCGTGCGCGATGCGATCGACGATCGCGTGCTCGCGGCGCGCCTCGAATGCGCGGAACGGCAAGGCCACCGCGTAAATGGCGTTGGGACGAATCGACGCGTCGTGCCCGTCGGGTCCGTCGAGAACGTCGTAGGGAAATTGCTGCTCCGCGTTCCAAAAACGCTCGAACGAGGCGCGGCACTGCGTGCCGAGCACGCGATAGCGTGATGGCTCGGTGCCCAGGAGCTGTGCGAAGCCGTCCATCGTGCACAGCGCGTTGTACCAGAGCGCGTTGATCTCGACCGGCTTACCGATGCGCGGCGTCACGACCCAATCACCGATCTTCGCGTCCATCCAGGTCAACTGCACGCCCGGTTCGCCCGCGCGCAGCAAGCCGTCGGCGCGGTCGACGGCAATGCCGTAGCGCGTTCCGTTCGCATAACTCTCGACGATCTCGTCGAGCTTGGCGTAGATGGCTTCGAGCAGCGTGCGGTCGCGCGTCGCGGCATAGTAGAGGCGAACGGTTTCGATGAACCAGAGCGCCGCGTCGACGGTGTTGTATTCGGGCGCTTCGCCGCCGTCGGGAAAGCGATTGGGCAGCATCCCGCCGTCGATGTAGCGCGCGAAGGTTTCCAGGATCGTGCGTGCGAGCTCTGCCCGCCCCGTCGCGAGCGCTAACCCGGGCAACGCAATCATGGTGTCGCGCCCCCAGTCACCGAACCAATGATAGCCTGCGATGACCGTCGACCCCGAACCACGGGCGACGAGAAAAGCGTCGGCAGCGAGCACGAGCGCATCGATCCAGGCCGGCGCGCCGGCGAGTTTGGGATGCGCGCTGCGCCGGCGTGCGAGCAGCTCGCGTTCGCGCGCGTGGGGATCGCTCGGCGCCGGCGGCGCGGGATCGAGCGACGCGCACAGGAGGAGCGTCGCACCGGGCTTACCGAGCTGTGCGTGTACGGTCACGGCGTGATAGAGATCCTCGGTGTCGTCGAGGCCGCGTTCGCGTTCGGCGTCGTAGCGGAAGCCGTAATACCATTGCGCCGCCGGCTCGATCTGCGCGCCGCTCGCACGCAGAAACCAGGTCGCGCCGTCACCCATCCGCAGCGTTACGTGATCGCCGTCGATCTGCGCGACGTTCGCCACGTCGTACGCATGCGTGAGGGCATGATAATCGCGATCGTTGACATATGCCTTGAGCGTGAGATCGAGCGGTGCGCTCGCGTCGCGCAGCCGCCATTCGATGAAGGTGCGCTGCTCGCCGTGCTCCATCCAAACGCGCCGCTCGAGCAAGGCGTCGGCGATCGCGTAGGTCCAGACCGGTACGCTTCCCTCGAGCCGGAAATCGACGATGGTACGATCGCCGCGCGGTGCTTGCGACCCGTCGTGCCACACGTTGGCGGAGAGGTCGGTATGCGTACCGCAATACAGCGCGCTCGCGTCGCACTTGCTGAAAAGCACGCGGCGCCCGAGCGGGGGATCGAGCGCGGCGACGAGCAGCCCGTGGTAGCGCCGCGTCAGTACGTCGCTCGACGTTCCCGACGCGTAGCTGCCGAGTCCGTTCGCGCACAGCCACTCGCGCGTCATTGCATCGGCGCCCAGCGCTGGATGTAAAAGACGTCGGGTTGTCCGACGCGGCGCAGCAGATAACCGCGTACCGCGATTTTGCCGCCGGGCGCGGAGAGCAGACGCCGCGCGAGCGTCACCGAGCCGCTCGCATCGGTGAGGACGCCGTGTGTCGGATCGAGCATGCCCGCGATCGTCACGCTCTCGCCGTTCTTCAATTTCTGGAGCGCGTCGATGGGAACGGGGTCGATGAAGTGTACTTTCGCGCTCGCCTGCGGCGTCACGCCTTCACCCAAGAGGCGCGCGCGTACGGTGTACACGCCCGGCGCGGGAACCGAACCGTCGTTTTCGACGCCGTTCCAAATGTAGATGACCAGCACGCTCGGTCCGCTGATGAATTGCCGCGCATGCACCGGGAAGGTCGTGCTCTCGGGCGCGACCGTGGCGTTGCTCCAGATGACTTGATTTCCGTGCAATACCTCGATCTCGTACTCGGCCGGGCTCGCGAATTTTACGGTCGCGGTCGTGTTCGCACTGTTGTGCGCGGCTACCGCGATCGAAACCCCGTCGAGCAGGTCGAAGCTGGTCTGCTGCAATTGCAGCGAGAGCGTCAGTGCCGCGAGCATCCCGTTCCCCTTCAACCTGCGTGAGGCCGATACCGCCGCCCGAGCGAGCAGGCGCCGGCCCAACCGGGCTGGGCAACCGTCGAAGCCGGCGCGGCAAACTCCTGGGTTTAGCGAGCGGTCGGATGGGCATAAGTACCCCCGTATCCCATTCGCACGGAGGGACGCGGACGAGATGTCAATCCAAGAGGAGCCGCAGGGCGGCATGAGCGTTCGAGAAGCGGGCCGTCGCGGCGGCGAGCGAGTCAAAGCGAAGTACGGTACCGAGTTCTACGAAGAGATCGGCCGCAAAGGCGGCGAGGCGACCAAGACCAAGTACGGTCCGACGTTTTACGAAGTGATCGGGCAAAAAGGCGGTCAGAAACCCAAGCGCAAGGCATAAACCCCCGTGGCTTCCAAAAAGGGCGGCGGCGAGGGTGATGCTGCGAAGGAAATGTCGGTGCGCGAGGCCGGCAAAAAGGGCGGCGACACGGTGCGCGATCGCTACGGATCGACATTCTATGAAGAGATCGGGCGCAAAGGCGGTAAAGCCACGCGCGACCGGCACGGTGTAGAATTCTACGAGTCGATCGGGCAAAAAGGCGGCAAAGTCGTCAAGGAAAAATACGGGGCCGACTTTTACGAAGAGATCGGCCACAAGGGCGGACAAAAGGTCAAGAAGTTGATCGCCGAGGCCAAGAAAAAGCGCTCGGACGAGTCGCCCGAGAAGGGCTGATCAGCACCCGCCGGAGGCGATCAGCCGCTGCGCCTCCGCGTCGACGTCCTTCGGGCTCACATTGCCGTCGGGCTGCAGCGTCATCGCTAACTTGCTCTTCGTGGTCCATGCCACGCCGTCGGCCTTATAATGGGCGATTTTGCAGGGCGTGTTCGTGATGTCCTGACCGTGCAGGAAAAGAAGCGTGAAGTTCTGTTTCGGCCACTCCGAGAGCAGCATCCCCTGATTTCCGTACTGATACTCGATCGCGATGCCGCGATGATCGGGCGTATCGAGATCACCAAGCGGCGGGATGACCGCATATTTGTAGATATTGCGCTTGGGAATCCACGGTTTGTAGCTGATTTTCGTCATAGCTTGGTCGAGCGGCATCACGAATCCGCGATCGTCGATCAGCATTGGGCCGTAGGAGGGCTGCGCATTGGGGCCGCCCTTATGCGCGCATGCGGCAAAGGCGAGGGAAAGCGCGCAGACGGCGACCGGGATCAAACGGCGCATGCTTTATCTATCGGCGGACCTCCATGCTGCCTTGAATGGAGCCAAAATGGATCTGGTCCTTGTTGAAATCGATCGTCACGGAGCTCAGCGCCATGGTGTGATCGTGGGAATGGACGTAGCTCGGATGCTGCAAGGCCAGCATTTTCGTCGAATTCGTCCAAACGACAAGATCGGTATCGAACGAGCGTTTGAGGGGGTCGCCGACCAGCGTTATCGTCACCTTCCCGATCGCGGTGAAATTGAGCGAAAGCGTGTCGATGGTGATGCGCTCGGCGGTGATGCGCAGGTACGGTTTGCCCTTTTTATAGACGACGCCGTCCCGCACGCCTTCGATCGTCCCGTTCGTCCCGTCGGGTGAGAGCTGCGCGTCCTGGTAATCGAAGCTCCACGACTTGGTTGCGATGCGGTTGCCTTGCACGCGTCCACCGCGCAGCGTGATGCCGACCTGATCGGGCGGCAGCGGCGGGATGTTCCGTCCCGCGAGAATGACGCCCACGACGATCCAAATCAGGAGCGCGCCGCCAGCTATGCCGGCGACCCAACGCCAGTTAAAGCGTCGCTTCATATCTGCGCGCGCCGGCCGCGAGAAGCAGTACGTAGAGCATGACGAGCGCGATCCAAATGCGCGTGGGGCCGATGCGCGCGAAAAGCGAACCGCACGGCGCGCCGACGAAGCCGCTCGCGTTCCCTTGCACGTCGAGCGGTAAACGCGTTTGCCATGAACCATCCGGCGCGATGATGCCGCTGATACCGGTCGCCGCCGCGCGCACCACGTAGGCTCCGGATTCGATCGCGCGCATTTGCGCGATCTGCGCGTGCTGGTAGGGACCCGACGAAGTACCGAACCACGCGTCGTCGGTTGCGACGACGAGAACCTGTGCGCCGTCGCGCAGTTCGCTGAACGCGATGTCGCCGAAGGCCGACTCCCAACAGATCAGCGCGCCGATATTCAGCCCCGCGGTCGTCGGAAGCACGCCGCTACTCGTACCCTCGGAGAATCCGCCGTTGAGCGAACCGATGTACGGCAGCCACCACAAGAACTGCGCGCCGGGAAAGTGTTCGGCAAACGGCACCAGCTGCCGCTTGTCGTAGATGCCGCTGACGCCTTGCGGCGTGAAGGCGTAGAGCGCGTTGTAATATCGCCCGGCGACGACGTGAATGCTGCCCACGACCACGGTTGCGCCGGCACGCGCGGCGAGCTGCGTAAACCGCTCGACGAGCGCGGGCTGCGCATCGAGGCCCCCGGCTGCTGCGATGACGGTTTCCGGCCACACGATCAAGCGCGGATGCTCGGCAATCGCGGCTGCGGTCATCGCAGTGTAGGTGTCGACTTCATGCTGCAGCATGGCCGGCTGCCATTTCAGCGATTGCGCGATGTTGCCTTGCACGGCGACGACCGGCACGCTCGGCGTTGCAGCATGACGCGCGGGCCACGCGAACCACGCTGCAAACGCCGCGAGCGCCACGAGCGAAAGGCACGCCGCGAGCGGACGCCACGAACGCGTGCGCACCGCGTACGCCGCGTACGCTCCAAGCGCGAAGATCGCGACGGTGCAGCCGCTCGTTCCGGCGTACGCACCGAGCGCGCGTAGCGGCGTATCGACCGCGATCGTTCCGATCTGCGCGAACGGCACGCCGGCGACGCCGATCGAACGCAGCCACTCGGTGATCGCGAACGCGAAGGAGGCGGCAAGTGGAACGAGCGCGGGCGCGACGCGCCGCGCCGCGACGCTCGTCATCACGCCGGCGAGGGCGATTGCGAGCGCTTCGATCGCCGCACTGACGATCACCGCGACGTATGCAAGCGCGCCGACGGCAGTTTGAATCGTCGTGCTCCACCACCAAAACGAGATCGTGAAAAATACGAGACCACAGAGCCATCCCAGGAAGAATGCGCGTTTCCAGGATGCGCGTTGCCACGTCCAGAACAGCGCCCCTGCGCCGAGCGGCGCCGCCCACGCAAATGCCGTGCGCGGAAACGCGAGCGCGAACAGCAAGCCCGAGAGCGCCGCAATCAACGCAGCGCGCAGGCGTTCCGAGGAAGGCATGATTCGCAGAGCAGGCTTTGTTACAGGTTCAGCAGCAGCACTCATTGCAACGGCGTGTGGTCGGCAAGTGACGCCGAATCGCACGGGCGTGGGCCCCGGCGGTTTGGCATCGGGTTTTATGAGCGTGAAGTTCCGCGTCCAGACCGGATTCAACTTCTCGAGCGACTCCTACGCCATCGTTTTCAACACTTCGGGCGACGGTACGACGCCGCTTGCGTCGACGCTGAGCAACAATTACGCCGGATATTCGATCGCCATCGTCGTCGGCGGCTCGGGCGGCTCGGTCCAAGCGTACGCGTTCTATTACTATCGTCCCAATAACACCGCGCAGGCGCCGGTACTCTATCCGATCGGCGCGACGCCGCAGCAGCTGATTCTCAACCCGAACAGTAACGGTCAAAACACTGAATTCAGCGTCATCTTCGACCGCGTCATCGCCGATTTCAGCGTGAGTGCGACGCCCACACCGAGCGCCTCTCCCTCCGCAAGTCCGACTCCCAGCGCAAGCCCAAGCGCGTCGCCCTCGGGCAGTGCGAGTCCGGGTGCGACGGCAACGCCGCCGGCCGTCGCCGAATTCTGGAACTTCAACTTTTTCGTGGTGCAAGGGCAGGTGACGCAGTTCGAATCGGAGGGCAGCTTGGGCATCATCGATTCGCTCGGAGCCGGCGGCGGTACCGACACGACCTATCAGTCGCCAAGTCTCGACGTCGCAACCGCGTTCGACACGACGTTTTACGTGCAGGCCGGAACCCATCCCTCGATACCCGACGCGCTGACCGGCGGCGAGATCGCGAACAATCCTTAGAAGTTGAAGGTGGTCGGGATGAGCGGACCTCCCGACCCGATCGCGTAGGTCGCGCCCTGAGTCGGGAATGCGAGGATGTTGAGCTGCAGCGTCACGAGTTTTTGCGACTGGTTGTAGAGCGCTTGGAGCTGATAGCAGTTCCCGATCGTGTGCGTTATGTAGATCACCTTCTGCTCGAGTTCTGCGTGCATCTTCCAATCGATGGTCGTGACGAGCTGCGCTACGGTATCGCGGCCGAAGGGCGTCGAGAGCTGCAGGTTGGTGGTTTCGAAACCTTGGCCCGAACCGGGCGAGAACGATCCGCCCAAGAGCAGGATCGAACGCGCGGTGGGGGCCGCGGTGATTTGATAGCTCACCGGCTGCGCCATGCCGTTGAAGTTCGTCGAGAATCCCAGCGCGACGTTGTAGATATTTCCGTTGAGGACGCGCACGAGATCTTGAGCGTTCTTCGTGTTCGAGGTCGGCAGTTGATCGAGCGTGTAGAACGGAAGTGACGCCGGGCCGTTGTAGTTCTCTTCGCTGTAGGTAAGCGTATTGACGAAATGCTGGCTGATCGGCGTCGTGAGCGAGGCCTGCTGCTGGATCGACGCTTTGAGATCGCCCGTTCCGTAGGCGTATTGATTGACGTTTACGGTTGCCTGGAGATCGCTGCCGAGAATTTGCGCGATCTCGGGGCCGAGCACGAAGGCCATCAGCGCGCGCTGATTGGCAAATGCGTAGGACGGTTCGCTGTACTCGCCGATCGTAAAGTTTGCCGACGTCGGGAAGATGAAGTGCGGGAAGAACTTATACGGGCGTATCTGCAGCTGTGGAATCTCGTCGTCGCCGTAGGGCTGCTTCGCGAGCGTCTTATCCCACGTGAGCTGGTAGTCTTCGCCCGGCGTCGTGTAGTGGAGCAGATCGTCGATCGTGGCAGTCGAGTTCGAGGATGCGAAGCCGCCGAAGCTCGAGGAGCTCTGCGATATGTTCAAGTTGAACGCGTTGCTGAGTTTCGCGTTGAATTGATCGTTATCGGTGAATGAGTAGCTGTCGCTTGCCGACTGAGACCCGGTCGCGCTGCGCGTAAAGCCGTATTGCTGCGAGGTGTGCTGGGTTTGGTGCGCGAGCGTGAAGTTGATGCTCGTGTTCGCGGGCAGGTTCGTGTACGGACCGAAGTTCGATTGGTACCCGAGCGAGAAGTTCGAGCGCAGCGTTTTCGAGATGTTCTCGGTCTCGTTGAAGGTCAAGTTGTCGGTCGTCGCGTCGACGCGCCGGTCATGAATCTCGTAGAAATTCACGCTCGCGCTTCGCCGCCCGTTGCGCTTGGTATAAAACGCCACGTACCCGAGTCCGAGGCCGACTTTGGTGAAGAAATTCACGACGTAGTAGCCGTAGAAGTATTGATCCTTGCCAAAAACGGTGCGCGTCTTGATCCAATACCCTTCGTACTGGTCGTAGCCGACATCGGGAAAGTATTTCGGACGCTCGTTGGGATTATCGAGCGTGCGCAGCGGAATCACGACCTTGGGCAGCCAGAAGACGGCGGCTGCGCCGAGCCACAAGATGACGTTGTAGATGACGATCTTGTCGCCGGGGTAAACGTCCATCTTCTTGCCGGTCATGTGATAGCCGCCGCGCTGGTGTTCGCAGGTGGTCACCGACGGGTTCGCGCCGTGCCCCACGCCTTCGGCGTCGGTGTGAAGGTCCTTGGCGCTGAAGTGCACGAGCCCGACGTCGACGCCCTCGGAACTCATGCCGCGCCCGTTGGTGAGGATCGCGGTCTGGTCGATCGTGTCGAACGTAATCTTGTCGGCGAGGAAGACCGAGTCGTGCGCGTGATTGATGATGAACGGATGGCCGGTGATCGTCACGGTGCGCAGGCCGTCGTAATGGGCGTCGTCGCCGACGATCTCTTCGGCGCCGTAGAGTATGTGCACGTTGCCGGTCGCGTCGCCGGGCTGCCCCGGTCCGGTATTGCCGGTGACTTTATCGGCGAGAATCGCGACGTAGTTGGGTGCGAGCGTCGGCGTGCCGGACGGGACCGAGGCCGGCGTCGGCGCGATCTTGCCGGCCGGCGTGATCGGCGGCGGCGTGTTCCCGCCGCGCGTCACGAAGACCGGTTGACTCTGATCGAACGGATTCGGCGTCGCGGTCGGAATCGGCAGCGGTGTCGCTCCCTGCGCGCCGCTCGGCAGCGGCGTCGCGACCAGCGTCGTAGTCGAGTTCCCATGCGGCGCGAATCCGGGCGTTGCAAACGGCGAGGCGCTGGGCGAGCCGCTCGGCGACGTGCTGGGCGATGCACTCGGCGAGGGCAGACTATTGAACTGCGCGACGTAACGGCTGCCTTCGGGTTCTTGCGACCGTCCGACTTCCTGCTGGAATAGCTTGAGTTCGTGAACGGCACAAGACTGATGGTTGAGCAGCCCGAGCACGCGGTCGTTTTGATTGATCTCTTGGCCGCGCGCCGGAACGTACGTGGCGAAGACCGCGAGGAGACATGCGACCGCCGCAATGCCCCGACCGCTCGGCGATCTCGAGCTCACGCGGTCAGTGTTCTTCCAGCCAGAGTAAGACCAGGCCGGTTCCGCCCATGATTATGTTCGGAAGCCACGCCGCGAGCAACGGATCGATCTTTCCGTTGCGGCCCAGCGCCGCAGCTGCCGACATCAGCAAGAAGTAGCCGAAGAACGCCACGATCGCCATGGCTATACCGAGCATCTGCCCGCGCTTGCCGAAACGAATGGCGAGCGGCACCGCGAGAATGACTGCGATGAACGAGGCAAACGGCCATGCGAGTTTGTTGTAGAGATTGATCTCCAAATTGCCGAGCGCCGAGCCGCCGATGCCTTGCTGCTCGAGCGAATGTACCTGCTCCGAGAGATTCTTACTCGACATCGTCCACGGATCCGAGTTCTGGTTGCTCATGAACTGCGCGGCCGTCTCGGCGAGTGGAAGGCCGATCAAGACTTCCTTGACTCGCTGTTGACTGGTCATCATGCCGTCGGGGTTGTAGCGCGTATCGATGACGTCGTGCAATGCGAGGCGCGAGCCGTCGACCGACGCGGTCTTGGCCTGCAGCGTTTCGACGAAGAGCCCGTAGCGTCCGATCTTGAAGACCTGCACGCCTTCGAGCGTCTTGTTGTCGGCTAGGACTTGATTTACGTAGAAGACGTTCCCGTTATCGGGATCCTTGCGGAAAAATTGCGGCTCGACCGGCAGCGCGTCGGTGTGATAGAGAATCTGATAAAACGTGCGCGTCGAGATCTCGACGGCGGCCGGCGCCACCTTTTCGTTGATGAAATACGAGAGACCGAACATCGCGAGGCCGAAGAGCAGCGGCGTCAGCGTGATGCGCCGCAGGGGAATGCCCGCCGTGCGCAGCGCGGTGATCTCGTTGTCGGCCATCAAGCGGCCCATCGAGAGCAGTCCCGCGAGCAGTGCGCCGAACGGAAACGCCATCGGCGTCGCCTGCGGTACGCGGAAGAGCACGAAGCGCAGCACGAGGAAGAACGGCGCGTGCTGATTGATGATGTAGTCGGCCGCGACGAAGAAGATGTTCAGCGCCCAAAAGATGAGATATGCGAGCAGCCCGGCGCAAAACGGCAGAATCATTTCGCGCAGCAAGTAGCGATCGAGAATCGGTAATCGCAGCGCCCGCAAATCTATCGCTGGGTGCGGCTGGCGTTCAGTGAGCGTCGCCATGAAGGAATCCCGCGCTTAGAAGCTCTGGTATGCGGAAACCACGCGGGCGACGTACGCCTGCGTTTCCGGATACGGCGGCACGCCGTGGTAGCGGTCGACCGCGCCGGGCCCAGCATTGTAGGCAGCGACGGCCAGCGTTACGTTACCGTGGTAGCGGTCGAGCATGCGCTTGAGATACGAGGCGCCGCACTGCACGTTTTGGTTTGGATCGAACGCATCCGAGATGCCGCATCCCGCCGCCGTTGCGGGCATGAGTTGCATCAGACCCTCCGCGCCCGCGAGGCTGATCGCCGACGGATCGCCCGCCGACTCGGCCATGAGGATCGCGCGCACGAGACCGGGCGGCACGCCGCTCACGAGCGAGGCTTGGTTCACGAGCGAGCCGATCTGCAGCGAGTCGAGCGAACGCGGCGCATACGGAAGGTAGCCCCCGCCGCCACATCCGTAGAGCAGGGCCAAGAGGCACAGAGCGCTGAGCGTGCCTTTCATCGCCCCGTCATGTTCTCCGGGGGCATGCTCCGGCCTCTCATAGGCCTACCAATTTAAATGAGCGTAAACTTTAGCTCCCCGAGTTTCGAGATCTTGGTGGTGATGCGGTCGCCCGCTTTCAACCAGACCTGTTTGTCCTTGGGATAGCCCAGGATGACGCCGCTCGGCGTGCCGGTGAAGATCACGTCGCCCGGCTTGAGCGTGATGAACTCCGACATGTAGCTCACGATCTTCGCACAGCCGAAGATCATCTGCGCGGTGTTCATATCTTGCCGCGGCGCCGGTTCGTCGTTCACGAAGGTTTGAATCTGCAGCGTTTGCGGATCGCCGATCTGATCGGCGGTCACGAGCCACGGCCCGAGCGGCGCGAACTGATCGGGCGTCTTGCCGGTCATCCATTGCGAGACGCGCAGTTGCGCGTCGCGCGCGCTGAAGTCGTTGCCGCACGCGTAGCCGAACACGTAGGAGAGCGCGTCGGCTTCGGAAACGTTGCGCGCCTCTTTACCCATGATCATCACGAGCTCGGACTCGTAGTCGAACTGTGTCAAGGGAAGCGACGAGACCGCAACCGTGCCGTTGTGCCGGTTGAGGGCCGTGTTGTATTTGTTGAAGAGATCGGGATAGGGCTTCGTCTTCATACCGGTCTCGTTCAAATGCGCCTGATAATTCAATCCGACGCAGAGAATCTTTTCGGGACTGGAGACGAGCGGTCCGAACTCGACCGAAGATTCGCTGCGCCAAGCGCTCGCGGGCGCCTTCGCGACGATGTGCGCGAGCGCGCCGGTATCGCCGCGGCCGAGCACGACGTCTTCGATCGTCGCCGGCGGATTTGCGATGCCGAGCGCGTTCGCCGCGCGCGAGACGTCGATGATGCCGTGTTTGCCGCGAATGCCGAGATGATCGGCGCCGCCGTCGCGCAGCGTCGTAAAGGTCATCCCGGAAACCGCGGCGGGCGCTGCCGAGACGAGTGAGGGGGCGGCTCCGGCGGCGACCGCAGCAGCCGCGCTGCCGGCCAAGAAGCCCTTGCGTGAAACATCCATCAACGGGTACCTCCGCATACCCGCTTCGCTGCACTGCTAAAGGCTCCCTTAATAGCCTTTAATGCGGGTTCTCTGAAACAATGTGCCCATGATCAGGATGATCCGTGTCATGGTTCTCGTCGCCTTCGCGAACGGAGTCGCGCTCGCAGCCCTTCCGGCGCATGCGCTCGCGCTGCGCGAAACGGGGTCGACGCTGCTTTTCCCGCTGCTCGCGTTGTGGGTCGGGGCCTACCAGCGCTCGCATACCGACGTCTCGATCTCGCTCGAAGGCAGCGGAAGCGGCGAAGGTATCGCGCAGGCGAGCACAGGTAAGGCCGATATCGGCGCTTCCGACGCGTATTTGAGCGATCGGCAACTCGCCGGCGGCACGCTGCTCAACATCCCGCTCGCGGTCTCGGCACAGGTCATCGCGTATAACATCCAAGAGATCGGCGATCGCCATCTCAATCTCTCGGCGTCTTTGCTAGCCGGCATCTACTCCGGCACCATTGTGTACTGGGACGATCCGCGCATCCGCGCCGTCAATCGTGACCTCGCCTCAGAGCTGCCGCACGACCGCATCGTGCCGATCCGCCGCATCGAAGGATCGGGCGACACTTTCATGTTCACGGCATATCTGGCCAAAGGTTCGCACAGCTGGAGCGCCGGCTATGGTACGACGGTACGCTGGCCGAAGGTCGACGCGATGGTGACGGCGCGCGGCAACGCGGGCGTGATCGACCGCTGCGCGAAGCTCGACGATTCGATTGCGTATGTCGCGGTGAGCTACGTACCGCAGATCAGTTTCGGCGACTTGGGATACGCGGCGCTGCAATCGCACGACGGAAGCTTCGAGCTTCCGACGCCGCAGGCGATCTCTGCTGCGGTCGCGTCAGCGAAGATCGGAGCGGACGGGCGTGCCTCGCTGATCGACCGGCCGGGCGCCGGCGCCTATCCGATCGTGACGTACGAATATGCGATCGTGCGCAAGGTGCAGCCGGACGCCGCGCGCGCACAAGCGCTGAAGAATTTCTTTGCGTGGGCGATCTCGCCGAACGGCGGTAATGATGAAGCGCGCTTTCTCTCGGCACTCGACTTCGTGCCGCTGCCCGCTGACGCGCGAAACGTCAGCGAGCATTTGATCGGCGAGATTCGCTAGCGCTCGTTTTTATTGCGGCGGCGAAACGAGCGTGAGCGTGGTCGGATCGATGTCGTAGGTTCCCGGTGCGACCAAGTTGTTCGGATAGGCGCAGATCAGGCTGTTGTCGGGTCCCCAAATGACGACCAGATCGGGTGGGCCGCAGGGCGTCTGCGTCAGCCCGTAATCCCCGAGCAGCGTCGCACCGGGCGTTCCCGGCGAGACCTGATACGAGTAATAGACGTCGTTGTCGTAGTCGAGCGAACCGAAGAGCACGAATCCCGTCAGCGCGCCGATGGCGAACGCGCCCCAGAATCCGCCGCCCCAATAGATAGGAGCGGGCGCCCACACGCGGCCGTGATTCCATCCCCAGTTGCCCCAGTGGTGCGGATTGCCGACGCGCGGACCGTTATAGTTCGCCGGAAGGGGTCGCACGGCGTGCGCCGGCGGCTGCACGACATGATGGCCGCTCGGCGGCGTGACCGGACGAGCCGGCGGCGGGTTGACGTCGTGCGGCATGCTGTAGCCGGGCGGCTGCGGCGGGCGCTGCTGCTGTGCCGGCGGGCGCTGCTGAACCGGCGGGCGCTGCTGCTGCGCCGGCGGACGCTGCTGAACCGGCGGGCGTTGCTGCTGCGCAGGCGGACGCTGTTGCGGCGCCGCGTGCGAGCCGCCGCTGCCCGACGAATGATGTTGCGCGAGCGCGCCGAGCGGCATCGTGAAAGCGAGAAGACACGCGAGGCTCGAGCGGATGAAGCGTTTCATTGCTTCACCTCGTCGAGGCTGCCGCGCGCAGTCACGTACGTTCCGTGTTGCGTTTCGATCGTTACGAGCAGGCCGTTCGCTCCGAGCTTCTGCGATGAATACGGCATCTGCTCCGGATCGCTCGTGAAATTCATGTAGACGGTCCCGTGATCGATCGCGATCTTGTGGTTGGCGCCGCCTTGATGCAGCACCACCAGATAGGGTAGGCAGCGTACGAGATTGTCGATGTACGTACAGGCCGCCGTCGTGATCTGCAGCACGCCCTTACCGTCGGCGCTGTGCAGCCAGAGGGTCGATCCGTTCCAGGCCATGCGCGATTGCGGATACTCGCGAACCGAGCCGTCCTTCTGTTGAATGCGCACCACGCCGGCGGCGCGCGCAGGGAGAGCGGAGGTGATGAAGCTCCCGGCCAACGCTGCGAGCGCGAGGCTCAGGGCTGTGGCGTTGCGTGTGATGCTCGTCATGCTTCTGTACTTAGCGATGCAGGCGATCATCCCCCGTGCTCGGCGGCGTGATATTTACGGCGAATCTCATCGAGATCGACGGTCGTCGGCGGCACATGCAAACCGAGCGAGCCCAACGTCTCTACGACGATCTTCGAGACGGCGAGATTGCGGAACCACTTGTGATCCGAAGGAATCACGAACCACGGCGCGTGCGCGGTGCTCGTGCGTTCCAGCATATCTTCGTAGGCGGTCAAGTAGTCCTTGAAATAGCTGCGTTCGGCGTAGTCGGCGTCGCTGATCTTCCAGCGGCGCATCGGGTCGTCGAGCCGGCTCTTGAAACGCTTGAGCTGCTCTTTTTCACTCATGTGCAGGTAAAACTTGAGAATCACCGTTCCCGCAGCCGTGAGGTTGCGCTCGAATTCGTTGATCAGATCGTAGCGCCCCGACCAGACGCTTTTGGGCACGAGACCGTGAACGCGCTCGATCAGTACCGACTCGTAGTGCGAGCGGTTGAAGATGACGATTTCGCCGCGTTGCGGCGCGGCCGCGTGCACGCGCCAGAGAAAGTCGTGCGCCGCCTCGAGCGCCGTCGGCGTCTTGAATTGATGCACCCGCGCGCCCGCAGGGTTGAGCGCGCCGAAGACGTGCGCGATCGTGCCGTCTTTGCCGGATGCGTCGAGACCCTGCAGTACGATGAGCAGCGAGCGCGCGTTATCAGCGTAGAGCAAGTACTGAAGGTCGCGCAGCTTTGCGTCGTCGTCTTCCATCTCCACTGCGGCATCGCTCTTGTTTTTATGCGCGGCAGTGAAGCCGGGATCGACGCCGGCGAGCTTTACGTGCTGGTCCGGCGCTACGATGAATTGCTTGCGGTAGCTCATAGCGAGCGCTTCGCGGCCGGAGGCCCGTTACTTTGCCGCGGTGCGGAGGAGGGCGCCGGCCGGCACGCAATGATTCCTTCCACTATGACACGAGTCGTTGCCTGCACCCTCGAAGCGGTGCGCACCGCGCGCGGTCTCACGCAAGCGGCCCTTGCGGAGGCGGCCGGCGTTACGCGGCAAGCCGTCGGTGCGATCGAACGTGGGCGCGTGCAGCCGAGCGTCGGCATCGCGCTCGCGCTGGCGCGTGCGCTCGGCGTCAGCGTCGAGGAGCTTTTTGGGCAGCCCGCCGCGCAGCCGCCGCGCTTGCGGGGGGTCGCGCGCGAGTACTTCGCGCTCGAGGCGCAGAGCGCGCTGCCTTCGGTCTTTGTCGCGGGATGCGACGTCGCGGCCGCGCTGCTCGCGCGGCATGCGAGTCTGCGCACGCGCGAGCTGCGCGTGCTCTGGTTGCCGATGACCAATCGCGCCGCGCTCGACGAACTGCGCGCCGGACGCGTCCATGCCGCCGTGCTGCACGGCGATGCGCGTCTGCATGACGACGTCGCGGCGTTCGAGCTTGCGAGCACGGAAGAAGGCTGGCTGATCGCGCGCGGCAATCCGCTGAAATTGCGCGGCGCCGCCGATATCGCGCGGACGCGCGCACGCCTGGTGAATCGCCCGCTCGGTGCGGGAGCGCGCGCCCTGCTCGACGCGCAGCTGCGCCGCGCGAAACTCAGTCCGAGCCGCGTCGACGGATATGCGCGTGAAGTAGCGGGGCAGCTCGACGCCGGACGCGCGATCGCGCAGGGCTTCGCCGACGTTGCGGTCGGCATGGCGAGTGTCGCGCGGCTCTACGATCTCGATTTCATCCCGCTGCGCGCGGAGCGCTGCACGCTGGTCATGCCGTACCGTACGTTGCCTTCGCCCGCAGCCGCAGCGTTGCTCGACACGCTGCGCTCGCAGCCCTATCGCAGCGACGTGCAAGCCCTCGACGCATACGACCTTCGCCGGACGGGAGAGCAGATCGCATGACCAGACGGAATCTCATCACCGCGACGCTCGGATTCGCCGGCGCGGCGTTCGCGGTGCGCGGCGGCGCGCAAGGGCTCGTGCCGCTCGACGTTGCTTACGCCGGGTCGATGGGTTCGATGATGGAGGGGCCGGTCAAAAGCGCCGTCGCGAGCATCGGTATCGAGATGCGCGGGCGCGCGCAGGGCTCCGACGCGCTCGCCAAACTCATCGTCGCGGGAAGCATCGCAGCCGACGTCTTCGTTCCGGTCACGCCCGGTCCGATGGAGACGGTGCTCGAAGCGCGGAAGGCGCGGCGCGGTGTGCCGATCGCGCGCACCGAGATGGTGATCGCGTACAGTCCGAAGAGTTCGTTCGCGAGCGCTTTCGCGTCGCAGCCGTGGTATGAGGTGCTGCAGGAGCCCGGCATTCGCTTCGGACGCACCGATCCCGCGACCGATCCGCAGGGCCGCAACATCATCTTCACGCTGCAGCTGGCGCAGAGGTATTACAAACAGCCGGGGCTCGCGGAGAAAATTCTCGGCGCGATCATCAATCCGGCGCAGATTTTCGCGGAGCCGACCGTCGAAGCGCGGCTGCAGAGCGGCGAACTCGACGCGGCCTCGGCCTACCGCATTCAGCCCGCCTCGTTCGAGCTGCCCTTCGTTCGTCTTCCCGACGAGATCAATCTGGGCAACGAGTCGATGCACGCGGCGTATCAGGCGGCTTCGCTCGACCTGGGCGGCAAGACCTATCATCCGCAAGCGCTCGTCTACTACGCGGCGGCGATCGAAGGTTCGGCGCATCCCGATACGGCGGCCGCATTCGTGAATTGGTTCGCGAGCCCGCAAGCCGGCGCGATTTTTAAGAAGTACGCATACGATCCGCCGGTGGGCGCATCCGTCCTCTCGTGAAGCGCGCGGCGGCGCTGTTCTTCGGTGCGGCGCTGCTCTACCCGCTAGCCGGCCTGTTCGCGCCGATCGGTTCGTGGCGGTTCGATAACGCCGCGACCTTCGACGCAGTACGCGTCTCGCTCGGGCTCACCGGTATCGCGATGATCGTCGTGGTGGCGCTGGGCACGCCGATGGCGCTCTACGTTGCGCGCTCGTCGCCGCGCGAACGGATGTGGTGGCAAGCGGTCTTACTCGTTTCGGTCTTGCTGCCGCCGCTTGCGCTCGGTATTCTGCTTTCGCTCGCCTTCGGCACGCACTTTGCCAACACGGCCCTCGCCTTCGTCGTGACGCAAGTCTACTCGAGCATCGGATACTACGTGCTCGGTGCGATCGCCGCGCTCGACGCGGTTCCGCGCTCGCTCGAAGTGCAGGCGGGATTGCTCGGTCACAGCCCGTGGAGCGTCTTCTGGCGCGTCACCTATCCGATCGCGCGCCTCGGTTTCGCGGTCGCGCTCTCGCTCGCGTGGGTGCGCGCGCTCACGGAGTTCGGTGCGATTTTGGTGACGGCGTATTATCCGGCGGGTATGCCGGTCGCGATCTGGACGAATCTCGAAAATTTCGGACTGCCCGCGGTAATGCCGCTGCTCGTGATCTTCCTCGCGACGGCGCTGCCGCTGCCGTGGCTCGCGCACGTCATGGCGCAACGCAAAGTGCCGGCGCGCCATGCTTGAAGCGCGCATACGAAAACACCGCGCGCAATTCACGGTCGACGTCGCCATCGCAGTCGCATCCGGGTCGGCCTGCGGGCTCTTCGGCGCGTCGGGCGCCGGCAAGAGCACGATTCTCGCCTGTATCGCGGGCGCCGAACTGCCGGATGATGGAAGCGTCGTGCTGGACGAACTCGTGCTCTTTCCGCCGCCGCTTCCGCTTCACCGCCGTCCAATCGGCTATCTCACGCAAGACGCGAATCTCTTTCCGCACCTGCGCGTGGCCGACAACGTGCGCTTCGTTCTGTCGAACGGCGCGCGCGCGCAGGGCGAGGCGTGGATCGCGCAGCTGCGCGAGCGCCTGCAGCTGGCGGCGATTTGGGAAGCCCCGGCGCACGCGATCTCCGGCGGACAAGCACGCCGCGTAGCGCTCGCGCGCATGCTCGCGCGCAAGCCGCGCCTCGTGCTGCTCGACGAGCCGTTTGCCGGGCTCGACCGTCATCTCGTGCGCGAACTCTTGGCGGCGATCGTGGAGTGGCAGCGCGAGCTCGGCTTCACGATGCTCGTCGTCGATCACGAGGCGGCGGTGCTCGAACGCATCTGTCCGCGCGTCATCGTCGTCGAGCACGGCGCGATCGTCCAGGACGCGGGCTGGCCGGAGCTCAAAGCAGCTCCCGCCACGCCGCTGCTGGCACAATTGCTGGCGCCGCTCTGATATGATCGTGGCATGGGTGATACGATGTTCCGGCTGGGCCGCTTACCGCGCACGTACGATCCGCGCGTTCCGCACTTGAGTGCGATTCTCGGAGGGAAGAAGCCGGCCGCGCCGCCGCCCTCCGTCAACTACGTCAAAGATATGCCGCAAGCGCCCAAACGCTTCGGCATGATGCTCAACGACAAGCTCGGTGATTGCACGTGCGCCGCGTTTTATCACGCGCGCCAAGTTTGGACGTTTCATTCGAGCGGGCGCACGCAGACCGCGCCCAACGCCGACGTCGAGCTGCTCTACGAAGAAGCGTGCGGTTACAATCCGAAAAAAGGCGGCGAGGGACCGGGCGGCAACGAGCAGCACGTGCTGACGTACATCCACAAGAAGGGTGCGCCGATTGGGAAAGACGGCGCGCCGGTCGACAAGATACTCGGTTTCGTCGAGGTCGATCCGCGCGTCATCGACGACGTCAAACGCACGATCTACAACGCAGGCGTCGCGTATATCGGCTTCAACGTCCCGGCCAATATCATGCCTTCCGACGGGGTTCCGCCGCAGGTCTGGACGGTCGCGCCCGGCCGCCAGAAGATCGTGGGCGGACACGCGGTCGTGCTTGCGGGTTACGACGCCAAGGGTGCAATCCTGATCTCGTGGGGTCAGCTCTATAAAATGACGTGGCAGTTTTTCACCACCTACGTGGACGAGGTCTATAGTATCAGCGATGCCGCCTGGAGCCGGAGCGCATTTGCGAAGAAAAAGAAGCTGATGTTGCCCGGAGGCCTCTCCGAGGCGGAACTCCGGGACCAGATGCGCTTTTTATAGGAACATGAGTACCAAGATTGCGGTCATCACCGGAGCCAGCCGCGGGCTCGGGAGGAACATGGCACTCCATCTCGCTGCGCGCGGCGTCGAGATCGTGGGTACCTATAACAGTCGTGCCGACGAAGCCGAGGGCGTTGCGCGCGAGATTGTTGCGCGCGGCTCGAGCGCGCAAATGCTCCAGCTCGATTGCGGATCGGCGGCGTCGATCGCGGCGTTCGCGCAAGCGCTTCCGCCGGTCTTGAAGGACGGCTTTCGCCGCACGACGTTCGATTATCTGATCAATAATGCCGGCATGGGCGTGTATGCGAACTTCGTCGACACGACGGAGGAGCAGCTCGATCGGCTCTACGCCGTACACGTCAAAGCGCCGTTTCTTCTGAGCCAAAAACTGCTGCCGCTAATGGAAGACGGCGGCCGGATCATCAATCTTTCCTCGGGTCTCGCGCGCTTTTCGCTGCCGGGCTACAGCGCTTACGCCTCGATGAAGGGCGCGATCGAAGTGCTCACGCGCTACATGGCCAAAGAGCTCGGCGCCAGACGTATCACGGTGAACGTCGTCGCGCCGGGAGCGATCGAGACCGATTTCGGCGGCGGGGTGGTGCGCGATAATCCCGAGATCAACAAGAATGTCGCGTCGACGATTCCGCTTGGACGGGCCGGCCTGCCCGATGACGTGGGCGGCGCCGTTGCCGCGCTGCTCTCCGAGGACTGCGGGTGGATCAACGGCACGCGCATCGAGGTCTCGGGCGGGCAGAACATCTAGCTGCGCACGAGCGGGAGAAGCGCCTCTTCGGCGGCCTCCTCCTCGCTGAGCGCACGGCCCGCTTCGGCGTGATGCTCGTAGGGCTCCTCGCCGAGTTCTTGGCGCAACTGGGCGAGCAGCGCGCGATGCGTGAGATCCTCGCTCTGATCGGCTTGCCGAGGCGCGTGCAGCGTGCCGTCGCGTGCGTCGCAGAAGCCGATGAGACGCGCCGCCCGCGTGTAGTCGCGATGGCCCGCCGCGACCAACGCGAGCGCCTGCACCGCATAGGTCGTCTGCGCGTGCTGCCAGGTTGCACGCGCGGTGCGCAAGCCGTTGATCGCGGCTTCGCGTGCTTGTTCGAACTCGCCGGCCGCCGCCGCATAGAACGCAAAGTTTAGGATCGCAGTCGCGTAGAGTTCGCGCGAACCGCTCGACTCGGCAACCTGCACCGCTTCGCGTCCGTACTCGTACGCGCGGCGGTGATCGCCGGCGGAAAATTCCATCTCGCTGATCCACGTGAGCGTGCCCCCGATCACGCGATCCAGGCCGTGCTTGCGCGCGAGCGCAAGCGCCTCCTCGAGCACCGCGCGCTTGGCGGGGAAATCGGAGATATCGATTGTGAGGCCGCGGGTGCGCAGTGCCGCCACAAGCTCGGCCGGATCGTCGCAGCTGCGGCGAGCGAGCTCGATCGACTCGATTGCGAGGCGGTCGGCCAGTTCGCGCTGCGCGCGGAAATACCAGCCGATGATCTGCGCGAGCACGCGCAGCGAGCGCGAGAGTCTGACGTCGTCGCCGAGCCCGCGAAAGATCTGCACGGCGCGTTCGGCATACGCGCGCACCTGCTGCGCCGGTAATTGACGCATCGCCGCGAGCCCGTAGCAAAGCTCACCTTCGATTTGCGGATCGGTCCCCGGGGGAAGCAGTTCGAGCGCGTGCACGCCCCAGCGCGTGCCTTCGCCCGGCGCGAACTCGTGCATGAACGGCAGCAGCAGCGCGACGATCGCGCATCCGAGCGGAACCTCGCCGCGATCGTAGAGCGACCACGCGACCGCGGCGCGGAAGTTGTCGATCTCGGGAGACATCAGCGCGAGCATCGTGCGGGCCGAGCGCCGGATCTCTTTGCGGCTCGCGTTACGCGAGAACGAGAGCACCCACTGCGCGTGGCGGCGGCGCAGGTCGGCAAACTCGACGTGTTCCGTGAGCCGCTCGAGCGCGTATGCGCGAATCGTTTCGAGCAGACGCAGGCGCGCGCGTGCGTCGGCGCTATCGGCGGTCACGAGCGAATTGCGCTGCAGGCGTTCGAGGATCGCCGCGACGCCGGCGGGATCGATCTGTGCGTCCCAGCAAACTTCGATCGCGGCGTCGACGCGAAAGCCGCCGGCAAAAATACCGAGCCGGCGGAAGATGCGCGCTTCCTCGTCGGAGAGCAGCGCGCAGCTCCACGCGACGATCGAATTCATCGTCGGATGGGGCTCGAGATCGGCTTCGAGCCGCGCGAGTCCGACCGAGGCTGCGCGCGGCGCGGCAAGTTCGAGCGCGAGCGGAATGCCGTCGAGGCGGCGGCAGATCGAGGCGGCCCGATCGCTCGCGGCTGCGTCGCGCGTGAAGGAACGGTCAGCGTCGCGCAAGCGCTCGATGAAGAGTTCGACCGCGTCGTCGATCGCGAGCGGCTGCACCGGCATCAACAATTCGCTTTCTACCGAGAGCGGCACGCGGCTGGTCGCGAGTATGTGTACGCGAGGGCACGCGGCGACGATCTCTTGCGCGAGTTCGGCGACCGGCTGCAAGAGATGCTCGCAGTTATCGAAGACGAGCAGCACGTGTTTGTGCCCGATCGCGGTGACGAGTTCTTGTACGCTGCCGTTGCGCGCGCGATCGAAGAGCGCGCTCACGGCCGAAGGTACGAGCGTGCTGTCGGCGACGGCGGAGAAGTCGACGAACCATGCGCCGTCTTCGAAGTGCGGCAGCGCGCGCGAGGCCGCTTCGATCGCCAAACGCGTTTTGCCGGCGCCGCCGATGCCGGTGATCGTGAGCAGCTGCTGCTGCGCGATCCGCACGGCGAGCTCGCGCAGTTCGCGTGCGCGCCCGATGAGCGCGTTGGGCGGTTCGGGAAGATTGCTGCCGCCGGCGGGCAGGACACGCTCTGCGGGGACGCTGGTCGAAACGTAGCCGGTAGCCGCGACGCGATTGCGGCCGCCGAGTTTCGCGCGATACAGCGCGTCATCGGCCTCGTGGAAGAGCCGGTCGCTCGTGCCGCCCGGCCCAAGCTCCGCGACCCCCGCGCTGATCGAGACGCGCCCGAGCGAGGAGCCCGCGTGCGCGAGTTCGAGATCGAGCACGGCTTCGCAGGCGCTCTCGCACGCGTCGATCGCGACGTCGAGTCGCGCACCGGGCAGCAGGACGACGAACTCTTCGCCGCCGTAGCGTGCGAGCAGATCCTCGGGACGGCGCGCGCAGATCTCGAGCGCGCTTGCGATGTGACGCAGCGCGACGTCGCCGGCTTGGTGGCCGTAGCCGTCGTTGTAGGCTTTGAAGTAGTCGATGTCGATGACGGCGAGACAGAGCGGCGTGTTGTTTTGCAGCGCGCGTGCGCACGCACTTTCGAAGACTTCGTCGAAGCGCCGGCGGTTGGCGATACCGGTCAGGGGATCGACGCGCGCGAGCTCGGCCAGACGTTCGCTGCTCTGCGCGAAGCGCTCGAAGTGCAGCCGCGCGCCGATGGTGAACGCGCAAGCTTCGAGCAGCGCGATACTCTCTTCGTCGAGACCGCGCGCCCCCTCGATCTGCATCGCTCCGAGAAGCTGACCGTTGAAGCGCAGCGGCACCACCAAGCGCGCGACGCCGTCGACCGGCGTGATTTGCGTCTCGTCGCCCTCGGCGGGCACGATCTGCGCGCCGGCGGCGCCGACGAGCGCGGCCAAGGCGCGCGAGCACTCGGGCCACGCGTCGCGCAGGGCGGCTTGCGACGAGAGCAACTCGCCGATCTGCCGCACGATGCGCGCACGCTCCATGGTAGCGCTTGCTTCCGCGCGGCGGTGGCGGGCCCTTGGGCCGTCGGAACCAGCGCCGCCCTTTGGGTGTCATGGCGCATATGCTGACGACACGAAAACTCGGACCGCAAGGTCTCACGGTTTCTGAAATGGGCCTCGGCTGCATGGGGATGAGCTTCGCCTACGGCCCGGGCGAGCGCGACGAGAACGAGTCGATCGCGACCATCCACCGCGCGCTCGACTTGGGCGTGACGTTCTTCGATACGGCCGAAGCCTACGGGCCCTATACGAATGAAGAACTGCTCGCGAAGGCGCTGGCGGGCAAGCGCGACGGCGTCGTGATCGCGACGAAATTCGGCTTCACCTTCGGCCCCGACGGCGCGGTGAACGGCACGAACGGCCGTCCCGATCACGTGCGGACCGCAGTGGAAGGCTCGCTCGAACGGCTGAAGACCGATCGCATCGATCTGCTCTACCAGCACCGCTTGGATCCGCAGGTCCCGATCGAAGAGACGGTCGGCGCAATGGCGGAGCTGGTAAAAGAAGGCAAAGTACGTCATCTCGGCCTCTCGGAGGTCGGGGCTGAAACGATTCGGCGCGCGCATGCGGTGCATCCGATCGCCGCGCTGCAAAGTGAGTACTCGCTTTGGGAGCGCAATCTCGAACCGCAAATCATCCCGCTCCTGCGTGAGCTCGGCATCGGGCTCGTGCCGTTTGCACCGCTCGGCCGCGGGTTTCTCACCGGCAGCGTGAAGCGCGCGGAGGAGTATCCCGAGGGCGATTATCGCCGCGGAGACCCGCGCTATCAAGGCGCGAACTTCGATGCGAACATGCGCGCGGCGTCGGTCGTACGCGACATGGCGGTGACCAAAGGCTGCACGCCGGGTCAAGTCGCGCTCGCGTGGGTACTTCGCAAGGGTAACGACGTCGTGCCGATTCCGGGAACCAAGCACGTCGCTTATCTCGAGGAGAACGTCGGCGCCGCGAGCGTCACGTTGAGCGACGCCGAGATGGCGCAGCTCGATACGTCGCTCGCACCGGGGACGATCGCCGGTCCGCGCTACAACGAGCGCCAGGCGGCGATGATCAACCGGTAACGCTTACATCGTCATGTGGTAGTGCGACGGGAACGGCGGTGCGAGCGTGCCGTCGGACCAGCGCGTAACGGGAATCATGAAGATGGTTAGGCGCTCTTGCGCGTCGTGCGCAGCGACGACCGGGGAGGCGGTGAGATTCTCGCCCCAACTGGCCGGCGTCGTGCCGGGCATGAAGATCATCACGTGCGGATGCCACCGCTTCCCGTCGTCGTTGAGATACTGCTGCGGCGACATCATATAGCACATCGCACCGGGCGCGATCGGCGCGAGCGTTCTACTATCGAACGCCGATGCGAGAGCCACGCCGATTTGCTGCGGCGTCTTGCCCGCCAGGACGAGCTCGGTCTTCATCAGATCGATTGGGAGAAACGTGCGAACCGCGGGCGCGTTGAAGCAATTCGGCGAGCGTACCTTGGGGTTCCAGAACTCGGCGCTGCTGGTGTCGTTCGCCCACGAACGCTCGACCATGCAAACGAAGCCGTTCGTACCCTTGACGGCGACTTTGTAGCCGCTCGGGGTGAGCACCAAAACCTGCGCCGCCTTCGAAACCGAGGCGGGTGCAGCGCTGCGCGCGAGCGCGATTTCCGCTGCCGAAGACATTAGATAGGCGCGCAGCGGCGCCATCGTCGGGTAAGGCGTCGCGGCCATTGTCGCGGCGATGATGAGCGATGCGAACATAGTCCCTCCGGCCGGCTACAACCGCCACCACTCCATCTTCTTCGTCGCATGATTGAAGAAGAAGTGCAGCGAGTCACACCGGTTGTCGATGACGGAAAAGCCGTACAAATGTGAGGAACGCACGAAGCCGTCGACCTTGTGACCGACGGCTTGGGTGAGATCGTAGCCCAGGGTCTCGCGCCGCAGGCTGACCGGCAGAGCGCACACCCCGTCTTCGCGCGCGGGGTCGACGGTAAAGATGAAGCGCTCCGGCGTCCAGCGGGGATTGCCGTAGGTCACCGTGACCGTGATCTGGGCCGGCTCCTGCGTCAGGACCACGGTATCGGGCCGGTGGTCGGCGTCGAGATCGACGATCAACGTCTGCGGGGCGGGTTCTGCACCGAGCAGCATCGCCGCCAGCACGACCCCGGCCAGCGTGCGCATTACGCCGTGCGCGTCGCCTGCGGAAGCTTCCAGTCCTTACGGATGAAGTGGCAGGTGTAGCCGTCGGGATACTTCTGGAGGTAATCCTGATGTTCGGGTTCGGCTTCCCAGAACGGACCCGCCGGCGCAACTTCCGTGGCCACCTTGCCGGGCCACAGGCCCGATGCGTCGACATCTTTGATCGTCTCTTCGGCGATGCGGCGCTGTTCGTCGGTCGTGTAGAAGATCGCCGAGCGGTAGCTCGTACCGCGGTCGTTGCCTTGCCGGTTGAGCGTCGTCGGATCGTGTATCTGGAAGAAGAACTCGAGCAGCGTGCGATAGCTGATGCGCGAGGGATCGAAGACGATCTCGAGCGCTTCGGCGTGCGTGCCGTGATTGCGGTAGGTCGCGTTCGCTACATCGCCGCCGCTGTAGCCGACGCGCGTCGCAAGGACGCCGGGATAGCTGCGCAGCAGCTCCTGCATCCCCCAGAAACATCCGCCGGCCAGAATGGCTTTTTCAGTCTGTACTGTCATGGCGTCAGTGTAACACGCCCGGCTGGCCGGCGTAGCGTTCGCGCATGAGTTTCGCTCCGTCGCCGAGGGCGCGCAGCTTCGCGTACGCGACGGCGCGCGACATCGGCGCCATGCCGCAATTCGTGGTCGGACTGATCGATTCGGCGGGCAAATACTCGAGCGCTCTTTCGATCGTGTCGATGACGTCGCTCGGCTTCTCGATCTCGTCGGACGCCACGTCGATGCAGCCGACCGCAACGTTCTTCGTTTTGAGGTGCGCGAGCACGCGCGGCGGAACGCGCGAGCCGGCAAGTTCGATTGCGACTTGATCGACGTTGCTGCGTTCGAGCATAGGCAGCACGATGTCGTATTGATCCCAGTGCTCGCCGAGCGAATGCTTCCAGTCGAGATTTGCTTGAATTCCGTAGCCGTAACACACGTGTACGGCCGTTCTGCACGAGACGCCTGCGATTGCGGCATCGAGCGCGTCGATGCCCCATGCGTCGACCTCTTCGAAGTAGACGTTGAAGGCCGGTTCGTCGAGTTGCACGACGTCGACGCCGAGCGTGCAGAGATCGAGAATTTCGTCGCGGATGACCTCCGCGAAAGCAAACGCCAGATCGCGCCGCGACCCGTAGTGGCCGTCGTAGAGCGTATCGACGATCGTCATCGGCCCGGGAATCGTGATCTTCAGCGTGCGATCGGTGACACCGCGCGCGAAGCGCACCTCTTGCGCGTGTACGCTCTTGCGGCGGCGAACCGGCGCGACCACGCTCGGACACTCGGCCTCGTAGCGATCGGCACGAATGCCGCGCCGCACTTTTTTCTCGAAGTCGATGCCCTCGACGCCCGCGACGAATCCGTGTACGAAGTGCTGCCGCGACTGCTCGCCGTCGGTCACGACGTCGATGCCCGCGTGCTCCTGTTCGAAGAGCGCGATTCGCGTGGCATCGCGCATCGCCTCGGCCAGCGCGTCACCGCTTTGGCGCCACTGCGGCCAGAGCCGCTCGGTCTCGGCCAGCCACGACGGCTTAGGCAGACTGCCCGCGATGGTCGTTGGGAAAAGCATCGCTAGGCCGTTCGGCTGTTAGCGTCGAGCACCTGTCAGGTAGAAATCGCGGTCGAGGTCGCGCTAGTGGAGCGCGGATGCCACTGCGAGAGCTACGAGCAGCGTACCGAGCGCGTAGCCGACGTACGCGGAGAGCCTGCCGTGATGCATCCGCGCGAGAAGCTTGGCTAGTGCGCGCACGAGTTCGGCGACCGGAAGACTGACCAATCGGTCGGCGAGGAAGACGTCTGCGCGCGCTCGCCGGATCGCAGCCCGAAAATGCTCGTGAATCGTCTCTCGACGATTTTCGATCTGGGTCGGATTGAAGATCGCATCGAAGATGACGCGCACCGGATTCGAAAAGCCCGTCGCGGTGTACGTCATCTCAGCGGGCAAGGTCTTCATTCCACCGGCCCACGCTCTCGATCGCTCGGCACGGCGCTTGCGCGTGACGAAGCGTACCGTAACGTAGGTTGCCAGCAGCAGGACGATGATGATCGCCCACTGATAGGTTGTCGACATTGCGAAAACAACCGGATTCGCGTCACCGCCGCGTAGCATCACCACGAGGCCGCGCCCGGGAAGCCACGATCCGATCTGCGCTCCGAGCGCGTGAAAGGTCGCGACGAAATCTGCCGGAAGCGGACTGGGCGGCGTATCGGGCCTGAAGAACGGCGGAACGAGCGTACCACTTACCACGTCCGACCCGAACACGGTGCTCGATACGCTTCCGATGACGGGAAGCACGTACGTCGGAAGCAGCCCGAGCAGTACGCACTCGAGCGCAAGCAGCCCCATGCCGAAAAGCATGCTGCGCGACGCTTCGGAAGGCTTCGGATGTGGCGTGCGCCGCAATCCGAGAAACGTCATGCCGAACGCTTTGACGAAACAGGTGACGGTAAGCGCGGCGGTGAGCGCCAAGATCGCTCCGCACAGCGCGAAGATGACGCGGAGCGTTAGAGAATCGAGTTCCGCGCTGCGCAGCAAGGTTTGGAACGTCATCCACTCGCTGACGAACCCGTTGAGTGGTGGAATTGCGCTGACGGCGAAAACGCCGACGAAGAAGAGCGCCGTGGTCACGGGGAGTACACGGATGACGCCTCCCAAGGCGTTCATCGACCGCGTTCCAATCTTCGCATCGATCGTCGCAGCTCCGAGAAAGAGCAGCCCTTTGTAGGCCGAGTGATTCGCGAGGTGATACATGCCTGCGGCGAAGCCGATGCCGGCAAAGAGCGGCTGGCCCTCCGCCGCAAACACGAAGGCCGCGCCGAATGCCGTCAACACGATGCCGATGTTCTCGATCGAGCTGTACGCGAGCATCGCCTTGAGATCGTCCTCGATCGTCGCGTAGAGGATACCGGCCAGCGCCGAAGCGGCGCCGACGATCATGACGACGAGTCCTTGAGCCGGAAAACGCGCCGGCGCAAGTACCATGTCTACGAGCACGATGCCGTAGACGCCGGCGTTCAAGATCACACCCGACAACAACGCGGAGACGTTGCCCGGCGCGAGCGGATGCGCGCGCGGCAACCACGAGTTGATCGGCAAGAGTCCGGCCTTCACGCCGAACCCGAAAAACGCGAGGAGAAACACCGCCCACGAAAGGGGGGCGCTCAGCGTTTCTGCGGGTGCTCCGAACCAGAACGAATTGCTGCGCGCGAGCAGAACCGCGAGTAGCGCGGCGAGCGTTCCGGCTTCACTCATGCCGAGCATGACGAACGCCGCGCGCGCGTTACCGGCTCGACGCCATTCGAACGCAACCAGCAGGGCGCTCGTTACTGCGATGATCTCCCAAACGATGAAGAACGACGTGACGTCCCGGCATATGAAGAGCGCGATGACCCCGGCGAGCATGAGGCAGTACCACACCGCGAACGCCCGCAGCGAATATTCCTGCGCGTACCGCTCGAGGTAGCGCACGGTGAAGAGCGAGGTCGGCACGTACACGAGCGATGCGACGCACGCGAACCATGCAGCAAGCGTCGTCGTGCCGATGCGCAGCGATCCAACGACGGGCAGCGTCCACAATGCAACGTCGCCGCTCGCCCCGGCGATCAGACAGAGAGCCCCGCCGATGAACGAAAGTGTCGCGGCAGTGCAGCAGGTGAGCGCAAGCACTCGCGCTGCAAAGCGTTCGGGAAGCAGCAGAGCGACGCAGGCGCCTAATGGGCAAAGCGCGATCGCAACCACGGTCAACACGAGCGAGGTCATCGCGAGTCCCTCGTAATTTGGCCGCAGACCAAACGCAGTGCATCGACGATCGCGAGCGGAGGCGGCGGACAGCCGGGAACGACGAGATCGACCGGAATCAGCTCGGCGATGCCGCCGGACGACATCGGCGAGGGGCCGAAGATTCCGCCGCTCGCGGCGCACGCTCCAACCGCGACAACGCGCTTGGGCTCCGGCATGGCTTCGTAGGCCGCCTTGAGCGCGTCGTGCATCTGGCGCGTCCCCGGACCGACGACGAGAAGAACGTCCGCCTGACGCGGCGTAGGCGTGATGAAGATTCCGAAGCGATGCAAGTTGTATGATGGGCCGTTCATCTGCGCGAGTTCGTTCAAACACGAGCCGCAGTCACCGGCATCGACGACGCGCACGTGTATCGAACGCATGAAGCGCCGTTCGAGCGCGCCTTGCGCGTTCTGCGCGGGCGGGTGCGTCCAGTCCGCATCGCGACGCCAGGTCTGCCCATCTGCTCCTTTGCAACGCATGCAGTGAACGCACCGGTCTTCATCAACCCGGGCGAGCGCCGCCGCGGCAACGATCGCTCCGGTCGGACATGCGGCTTCCAGTTCTCGAGCGCGCGCCGGAGTCGCATGCTCGGTCGATTGCGGCAGGCCCGGTGAGAGGGAGCGCGCGACATTTCCTTCAGGAAGACCTTCGGTTCGAACTCCCGCGAAAAGTCCGCGCAAGAACCAGTTCATCATCGGTCGTTCTCCGCGACCGAGAGATCGAGCGTTGCGAGGACGATCGGGAAGTCTTGAAACGCGAAGTTTTCGGTGGCGACATGGAAGCCGTGCCAGTTGCGGAACGATGGCGGCGTGAGACGATAGCGCACGATAGCGCCGTCGTCGTCGAGCGCGACCCACTGCACCGAGGCGCCGCGCGGCGCTTCGCTCCAACCCATACCGCTGCCGGCACGCGTATGAACCTCCGCCGCGACAGGTCCGTCGGGAAGGCCGTCGAGCAGCGAACGCATGATGCGAAGCGACTGCGTCATCTCCGAGAAGAGCACGCGCAGGCGGGCGTATCCGTCGCCGTCCTTCTCGGTCGGCACCTCGAATCCAACGTCCGCGTATGCTCCATATGGCTGCACGACACGCATATCTGCAGCGACGCCGCTGGCTCGAGCGAACGGCCCGACGATCTCGAATGTTTGCGCGGCACGCTCGGATACGATACCAACCTGCTCGATGCGGTCGAGGAAACTGCTCGACGTTTCCAGCGCCGCGCGTAGCGCGACGACGTCATGCTCCAGCTCCTGCGCAGCCGCGAGGGCGGTACGCAGCTCGTCGCGCTCGTAGTCGTGCATCAATCCGCCGATCGCGAGGACGCCGAAGAGATAGCGGTGTCCGGCGAGGATGCCGCTGATACGAAGAAGCTGTTCCTCGATCCAGATCGCCTGGCTCTCGGCGACGGTAAGGGCTGTCGAAGCGCAAATTTCACGGATCGACGTCATGTGATGACGCAGGCGCTCCAATTCGGCAAAGAACGCGCGCAGTACGCAGGCTCGTCGCGGAACCCGAACATCGAGGGCTGCTTCCATGGCGTGGCAGTATGCCAGGCCGTTGCCGATAGCGGAGGTCCCGCTGCAGCGTTCGGCCAGCAACAGAACGTCCTGGGCGCTTCGGCCTTCGGCAATTTTCTCGATTGCGCGGTATTTAAAGAATAGACGCGGAACGGCTCGCACGACGTCTTCGCCCACCGTCTCGAGCAGAAAGAGCGCCGATTCGGCTTCGCCCGCATACACGGGGCCCACGGTCATCATGAACGCGCCGTCTTCCTCGAGCACGCGTTTGGGGCGCCGGTCGTCGTGCCGAACGAAATCTCCCAGCCGCGGATGGTCAAGAAAGCGAATCGAAAACAGGTCTTCGATCTCGCGTTCGAACCAATCGGCCGCAATCGCGACGTTGGTGAGGCTCGGAAGCGTTCGCTCGACCGGATCGACCGCGACGCGTAATTCGGCCCATCCCGGGTGCTCGGTCGCGTATAGGACGTAGCGAACGTCTAACGCGTGCGCGCTTTCCTGCGCAACGATGGTTCCGATGCGCCAGTGCTGCGCTCGCAAGTGCTTCATCACCGCGTCGAGATAACGTTCGTCGATATCCGCGCAGACTGTCTGACCGATTATGCGCCACTCGACCGCCGGCCACGTGGAGCGAAGAACTTCGGTGAATTCCGTCAGCATCGCCTTATGCTCCCAGGACCTTGGCGGCACTCTCGATGGCCTGCGCAAGTCCAGCCGGCATCCAGACGCCGAGCACGAGAACCGGAACGGCCGTAACCGCGAGCGCCAGCACGCAGGTCGTGGGCACGCGGCGGCCGGTCGTCACGCTAGGTTCTCCGGTGAGCATCGACGTGATGTGCCGCGTCACGCCGAAGAACGCGACCACGATGAACAACGCGAGCAGAGCGGCCACGACGTAGCCGTGCGCCTGCAACGCCGCACGCAAAATCGCGAGTTCACTCGGGAAGACCGCCATCGGTGGAGCGCCGCTGATGGCGAGACCCCCGACGAGAAGCCCGGCGCTCGCGATGCGGCTTATCCCGAGCAATCCGCGGACGTCTGCTATATCGCGCGAACCCGTGACGATCAGCGCGATGCCGGCGGCATAGAAGCAGAACGACTTCGTGACGGAATGAGCGAGCATTTGCCAGAGCGCCGCGGTATCGCCGTACGGCGTGAGAATGCTCGCCGCCGTGAGCATGATCCCCATGTGTTCCACGGTCGAGAACGCAAACAAACGCTTGTAGTCGTGTGCTTGGACGATCAGTAGCGCGGCGACCCCGGCCGAAATCAATCCGGCGACGGCGAACCACGTGCCGGCGTGCAACGCCGGGTCGCCCGCAAACACGCCGCGCAGACGCAGCAGGACGTAAAGCACGACGCTCGTCTCGATGCCGGAGAGCATCGCGCAAACCGGTGACGGCGCCTGACTGTGCGCATCCGGCAGCCAGGTGTGCAGCGGAACCAGACCGATCTTGGCTCCGTAACCCACGAGCAGCAGAACGAACGCGGCACCCAACAATGCATGCGGCATATGCGGTGCCGCCGCGCGGAGACCCGACCACGTGAAGTCGGTGCTCCCCGTCGTGTGCAACGACCAAAACAGGATGAGTATGCCGAGCACGGCGGTCGTCGCCCCGAGCAACGTCAGCACCATGTACTTCCACGCGGCCTCCACGGCTTGCGGCGTGAGCGCGTAACTCACGAGCAGCACCGAGAGCAGCGTCGTCAATTCGACGAAGATCCAAACCAGTCCGAGCTCGCTCAAGAGCGGAATGCAGAGCATCGAAAAGGCGAAGAGATTGAAGTTCGCGTGGTAGAGGCGAACCCGGTGCGGCGGCGCTTCCTGTACGTTCAAATAGCCCCACGAGTACAGCGCCGCTGTTACGTAAACGAACGCGATGAGCACCAGCAGAAACGCTCCCAAGGGATCCGTCTCTATCCACCCGCGCGCGATCGTCAGCGTCGCGCCGAGATGCAGCATCCAGAGCACGCGCACCGACCCCAGGAATGCCAGGAGCGCCGCGATGAGCGTGACCGCCGGCGCGGCCCGTCCGCTGCGCGGAATCGCGCACCACAGTGCAGCGAGAAGCGCGACCGCGGGAATCAGCAGCGTCGTCATTGGCGCTCCTGCAACGACGTAAGGGCGCCTACTTCGGTCGTCCCCATGCTACGGTACGCGATTCGCGCGAGCAGCGCCACGATGAACGCGAGCAGCGGAACGTCGAATGCGATCGCGAGCTCGGCGATCAGCGGGAAGTCCGGTGCGATTGCGATTCCGGTGAGGAAGGCCGCGTTCTCCATCGCGAGGAGACCGAGCAGCTGCGGCACCGCTTCGACGCGAACCGCGAGCAGCAGCAACCCCACGAGCAGGGCGGCAAATCCCATCGAAATATTTCCGGGCGATAGATTCGGAGCAGCATGCACCAGGTGTTGTGCAAATGCATATCCGGCGAGCGTCAAGCCGAGTGCGACCAGGAGCGTCGTTGGAACGTCGAGCGCTTGCGAGAGTTCGCGCCTCTGGTGGATTTCGTTTGGTACCAGCACGCGCAGCAACCAAGGAATGATGATGGCCTTCGACAGCACCGTCACGCAGCCGAGCGCGAACAGGTGCCACGAGAACGGCGAGGCCCCGAGCAGAAACGCCGACGCTGCGAGCAGAAGCGATTGTACGACGAAGATCTGCATGCACGCGCCGATCTGCCGGGTGACGGTCATTGCGATCGTGCTGATGATGAAGAGCCCGAGCACGAGCGCGTTGAGTTCCGCGAGCAACGGCGTCATAGGTGCAGCATCTCCGTGATCATCGCCGTTACGGAAACGACGAAAGCCGCCGCCAAGTACTCCGAAATCCGGAACAACCGGAGTTTGGAATACGAGGACTCTACGGCGGCGATGAAGCCGATCAAGAGCAGAATCTTGAACGCCACGAGCAACACGGCTTGTGCGACGTGCGCAGGGGTTCCATCGCTCGACAGACCCCACGGCGTCATCAAGACGTTCAAGAAGACGATCGCCAGGACCACGAACTTCATGTAGCCGCCCCACTTTATGAGCGCCGCCGAGCGGCCGGAAAACTCCAGCGCCTTCGACTCGTCGATCATCGCGAGTTCGAAATGGCCGCTCGGATTATCTACGGGCAACCTCCCGGTCTCCGCAAGCAAGACCATGAAGAAAGCGAGGAGCAGCAGGACGTGCGAGGGTGCGAAAAAGTTCGCCGGAGGGTGCACCCAGTGTTGCTGTACGATGTACGGGATCGTCGAATTTGCGACGAACGAAACGGTGAACAGCACGATGATGATCACGGGCTCCGCGAGGAAGCCGACCATGCGCGTGCGGCTGGCACCCATCGCGCCGTAGGGATTTCCGCCGTCGATCGCCGCGAGCGTGAAGAACATTCCCGAGATCGCGAAGATGAACCCCGCTCCCAGCATGTCGCCTGCGAACGCAAAGAACAACGGGAAATCCGTTAGCACGGGAATCAGCAGCGTCACGATGAGCGGCACGACGAAGACGAAGTACGGGGCGGCGCGGAAGATCCAGCTGCTGTTCTCGGAGATCCGTTCGTCCTTCCCGAACAACTTGCGTAAGTCGCGGTAGGGCTGAAAAATGCTCGGCCCGCGCTTGGACTGCACGAGCTCCTTGCACCGCGCCAAAATACCGGCGAAGAGCGGGGAAAGAAGTAGAACGAAGGCGAGTTGAACGGCGTTGAGAGCGATCGACTGCGTCATCGAACGCCGCCCTAGCTTATCCGAAGATCGAAAAGCGTTACCACGAAAAAGCGAGCTCCCATACTAACAAGTAGTGAGTAGGAGCCATCAGCCCGCGAGGGCGGTAAGCGAGCTCCATCGCTAACGTGGCCTGTCCAAAACTTCGCTTCTCAGGCCTCGCAGCGGGCACCTCCCCGGCCGCACGAACTGTAAATCCAAGGAGTGGATGATTATAGGAGGGCGGCTTTGGGTCCCATTACAAACAGTCGATGATACTAGGACAAGAAGTCGATGATCGTGATTTTGGCCATAAAAGAAGTCGATGATCATGATTTTGGCGGTCCGAGAGTCGATCATCATGATGACGATGACAGATTTCCGGGTTCCATTCGGACTTGGGTTTAAGCCAGGGCCCGCTAGACCGCTTCCGGGCGCTGGGCGTTGGAATCGGACCTCGGCCCGAGACCCTTCTCCTGGAACCTTGCAACCACATCGGCCATGACCTATAATAGGACCATAGACATGACCAAGGGGATGACCCAATGAACGCTGTTTTGGCTCCTAGCATAACGACCGAAGTCGAGATCGAACGCGAAGCGATTCGCCTGCCCATTGAGACTGTTGTTTCGCGATTGGTCTCTGTTGCCGGGGTCGTGGTTACGGCAGCGATCGGTAATGTCAAGAACGAGAGAACGGTTCGCCACTGGATCGCCGCTGAACGTCGCCCGGAGCGCGAGCCGCAGCTTCGCTTTGCATATCGAATCGCAACAATGATTGCGACTGT
>DATJOG010000027.1:0-94862 GCA_035507275.1 Candidatus Acidiferrales bacterium | reverse complement strand
TTGCGCCACTTCCAAAATGAAGTTCGCCTCCTGCGAATGGCGCAAAACTTCGAGCCTTCGCCTCGCAACAACGGATCGCGAGCCCGGGGAAGTGTTCGTCCCTCGACTACGGCGCTGCGCGCCTACGCTCGGGATGACAGGAGCGTCCCTCGACTACGGTGCTGCGCGCCTACGCTCGGGATGACAGAGGCATCGTCGCTGGACTACGCTCGGGATGACAGCGCGCTACGAGCGTGACATGAATTTCATGAATGCGGCGCGGGCTTCGTCGGATTTCAGCGCCCTCATGAAAGCTTCGAGCTCGTCGCTCATCGCGCGATCCACCATTTCGGCGAAGCGCGCTTTGAGCAAGCGCTTCGTCGTCGCGACCGCGTTGGGCGGAAGCTCCGCGAGAATGCCGCACATTTCGGCGACTGCGCCGTCGACGTCAGTGTCGTCGGCAACGCGCGTCACCAGACCTAGTTCTTTGGCCTGGTCGGCTCCGAACTGCTCGCCCGAAAGCATCAGCCACGAGGCGCGCGAACGGCCTGCGATCAGCGGAAAGAGCACGCTCGACGCGGCTTCCGGCACGAGCCCGAGTTTGGTGAACGGCAGCGCGAAGCGTGCCGATCGCCCAGCGACCACCGCGTCGCAGTGCATTAGCATCGTCGTGCCGACGCCGATCGCGACGCCTTTGACGCCGGCGAGCACCGGCTTTCGAAACGCGATCAGCGCGCGCAGCAATTTGACGACCGGCAGTTCCTCGGCGGACAAGCTCATCGCGCCGGCAGCGAGAAAGTCGCCCAGATCGTTACCCGCCGTAAAAGCATCGCCCCCGAAGAGGCCGACCGCGCGAATCGCATCGTCGTGCGCCGCGTCATCGAGCGAATCGACGAGCGTCTGATACATCGCGACGGTGATCGCATTCTTCTTCTCCGGGCGATTGAAACGGATCGACGCGATCGCGCCGTCCTTGCTATAGAGAATCTCAGCCATCGGTCATCCCCATGGAAGCGGAAGCAGATTGGTGGTCGAGCGCGCGAGTACCGCGTCGGGCACGAAGAAATCCGGCACCAGTGCAGCGTTCGGATCGTGTGCATAGATCGAGAAGTCGGTCACGCCCTCGGCTTTGAGCACTTCCTCGTCGATGAAGAAGTTGCCGGTACATTCGCGCGACGGGCGCGTGAGGATCGCGATTGCCGCATCGCCCATGATCTCCGGTTTGCGCGAGGAGCGCGCCATCGTGTCGCCGCCGAGCACGTTGCGAATCGCCGCGGTATCGATCGCGGTGAGCGGCCAGAGCGAGTTGACCGCGATACCTCGATCGGCCAGCTCGGCCGACATGCCGAGCGTGCACATCGACATACCGAACTTCGCCATCGTGTAGGCAACATGGTTTTTGAACCAACGCGATTCCATGTCGAGTGGCGGTGCGAGATTGAGGATATGCGGATTCGCGGCTCGAGCGAGATGAGGAATCGTCGCCTTCGAGCAGACGAAGGTGCCGCGCGTGTTGATCTGGTGCATGAGATCGTAGCGTTTCATGTCGGTTTCCGTAGTGCCGGATATCGAGATCGCACTCGCGTTATTGACGCAGGCGTCGATGCCGCCGAATCGCGCCACGGTCTTCGCGACCGCGTCCTGCACCTGTTCCTCGAAGCGGATGTCGCACTGCAGGGGCAGCGCCTTCCCGCCGGCCGCTTCGATCTCGGCCGCGGCCGTAAAAATCGTGCCGGGCAATTTCGGATTCGGTTCGGTGGTTTTGGCCGCAATTGCGATGTTTGCGCCTTCGCGCGCCGCGCGCAGCGCAATCGCGAGCCCGATGCCGCGGCTTGCGCCGGTAATAAAGAGCGTTTTCCCTTTCAAAGACATAATCGCTCTATCGCATGTCGAACGAGTTGCTCCTGCCCACGCCCTTCGGAAAGCCGCTTTACCTTTGCGTGAGCGACGGCCGGGTCGTAGCGTGCGCGTTCCGCCCTTCGCGGCTGCGCTCAGCGGAGCGTCGCAGCCTGACGGTACGCGATCCGTTGCTGCGTGAGGCGCGAGCGCAATTTCAAGCGTATTTTCGCAAGCGTTTACGCCGGTTCGATCTTCCTCTGGCGCTCGCGGGCACGCCGCTTCAGGTTGCGGTGTGGAGTCTCGTCGCGCAGCTCGAAACCGGAGAATTGATTTCGTACGCCGACGTCGCGCGCGCAATCGGTTCGCCGCGTGCGCACCGCGGTGTCGCGGCGGCAATGGCGCGCACGCCCTACGATCTCTTGATCCCGGCGCACCGCGTGGTCGGCTCCGACGGCACGATCAGAGGCGCGGGCCCGAACTCCCTGCGCCGCCGCCTTCTCGCCTTCGAAGGCATCAAGCTGCGATGATCGGGTTGTCGTGGCGAGCAGCGTGTCATCCCGAACGTAGGCGCGCAGCGCCGTAGTCGAGGGACGCTCCTGTCATCCCGAGCGTAGGCGCGCAGCGCCGTAGTCGAGGGAAACACCCCTGTCATCCCGAGCGTAGGCGCGCAGCGCCGTAGTCGAGGGACGCCCCTGTCATCCCGAGCGTAGGCGCGCAGCGCCGTAGTCGAGGGATGAACACTTCCCCGGGCTCGCGACCCGTTGTTGCGAGGCGAAGGCTCGAAGTTTTGCGCCATTCGCAGGAGGCGAACTTCATTTTGAAAGTGGCGCAAAACTCGCGCAGCTCGAGCGGCACAGGATGTGCCGCGAGAAGCGTCTTCGCCGGCAGCAACGGATCGCGAGCCGAAGATCGCGTTCGTCCCTCGACTACGCTCACTGCGTTCGCTACGCTCGGGATGACAGAGTGGGTGCGTCCCTCGACTACGCTCACTACGTTCGCTACGCTCGGGATGACAGGTGGAAGCGTTCGCTACGCTCGGGATGACAGAGGGGGTGCGTCCCTCGACTACGCTCACTGCGTTCGCTACGCTCGGGATGACAAGCGTCCCTCGACTACGCTCACTGCGTTCGCTACGCTCGGGATGACAGAGGGGGTGCGTCCCTCGACTACGCTCACTGCGTTCGCTACGCTCGGGATGACAGGTGGAAGCGTTCGCTACGCTCGGGATGACAGGTGGAAGCGTTCGCTAGCTCGGGATGACAAGGGGGCTGCAACATTAGTGCAGGAGCTCGCGCCACTCGATGACGGGGCCGATGCCCACGTTGCGATCCGCGGCCTCGCCCGTTGCGGGATACATGGCCGAGAAGTTCAGCGTACGCACACCGATCAGCCATTGTGAATGACGGTAGGTGTAGCCGAACTCGAGCGATGCGTCGATCTCCGATGCGCGCTCCGGTTTGATCGTGCTCGGCGCGCCGCTGAGATAAGTGTAGACGTCCGAGCCGCCGAGGTAGGGCGCTGCCCCAACCAGCGCGTTGACGAAGTGCCGTCCGAACTCGCGGCAGTAGCTCAACGTGTAGCGCGCGCCGGCCAGCCGCGACGAGACGCTCTGCGCCTGCGCGGGTAGCGGCGTGCGCTGATTGTAGATCGTCTCCCCGAAGCCCGCCCAGAATCGGCCGCGCGGGTCGAGCGCATACTCCGCTTGACCGTTGAAGATGCCGAGCGCGGGGGTTGCTTGGCCGTACGTGACCGACGGCCGGATTCCCGGAATGCTCACCACCGGAATGCCTTCGAGATGAATCGCGAAGCGCTGCACCGCAAGGTGCACTTGCAGCAGCGGCCCGCCGCCGATGCCGTACTGACTCCCCGCGGCGTCGCGGTGCACGCCGACGAGCGCCAGCCCTTGAATCCCGACGTAGGTGTTGGACGGCGTCGCGGCGGTCGCGAGCAACATGCCGAGCGCCGCGAGAACGCGGCGCCCGGAAAATCTACCGCTGCGCAGCATCGACGAGTACGACGCCGCGTTCGCCCGAACTGCGCAGTGCCTTTGCCGCCGCCAATGCGGCGCCCAGCGGCTGCGACGGGTCGAGGAGTTGGCTCACGGTGTAGCCCGTGCGCGCTTTGCTCTGCGCGTCGATCGGGTCGCGCATGCTCTGCGGCAGCATCGAATATTTGTCGATCAGCGAGAGCACCGGCCCTGCTTTCTTCTCGAACGTCGACGGATCCATCACGACTACCGCCAGCACGTGCCGCTTCCCGCTCACGTCATGCGTGAAGACTTGAAATTGCAGCCCGAGCGCTTGTGCGTGCGCGTGCGCGCTGTCGGCGCCCGCGCCGCTCGCAGCGACGGTATATCCCGGCGGCGGATTCGCGCCGACCTGTTTCAACCACGACTCGAGCTCGTCGAGGGACGCGCTCGATTGGGCGATCACCTCTTGCCCCGCGACCGATTCCGAACCGCTCTTTCCGCTGAAGTCGCGCGCGGAAAGCACGTCGCTTCCGGCATAGAGCGGGAAATCGATCGGGTTGGTGGCGGCGGGCGCCGGCGACGCGCCCGGCGCAGACGAGGACGACGAGGAGGATTGGCCCGATTGAGAACAGGCCGTTACCAGCAGGATAAGCGCGAACGCGCTCAAGGCTTGCTTCATGCGCGTCGGCTTCGAGGAGAAGGCGCCCGGCCCCCCGTAAGCGTCCCGCATGAGCTTTGAGGAATTCTGGCCGCGCTATCTGCGGGCGCATAGCGATCCGCGCACGCGCGCGTTTCACGTTGCGGGAACGATCGCGGGAACCGCGCTGGTGCTCGGCGCCGTTGCATTGCGCAAGCCGTGGCTTGCGGGCGTTGGCCTCGTTGCCGGATACGGCCCGGCGTGGTTCTCGCACGCGTTCATCGAGCACAACAAGCCCGAGACGTTTCGCGCGCCGTTCGCCTCGCTGCGCGGCGATTATCTCATGGCCTGGCACGTTCTGCGCGGATCGATCGAGGACGAAATCGCACGCACGCAAGGAGCACGCGCATGAAACGCATCGCCATCGCACTCATCGCCGCCTTCACTCTCGCGCTCGCGCCGCACTCGCCCGTCTTCATCGAGAGCGATGCTGCGAACCCGATTACCGTTAACGCGGGCGAGGAGTTCTTCATCGCGCTTCCCTCCAACGCTTCGACCGGGTACAGCTGGACCTCGACGATGACCGACGACAAGGTCGTTGCGTACGAAGGCAACGTGCGTCAGCCCGCCGATACCGCGACACCGGGCGCTCCCGGTCAGCAGATCTTCATCTATCATGCCAACCGCAGCGGAACCGCGACCATCGTGCTGAGCTACACGCGCGCCTTCGAGCCGGATGCGCCGCCCGCCAAAACGCTGACGTTCACCGTCGACGTACCGTAGGATGGACGATCGTCTCTCGTACGGCTCGTACCTGAAGGTCGACGAGCTGCTCGGGCTGCAGTCTCCCCTCTCGCAGCCCGAGCATCACGACGAGATGCTCTTCATCATCATCCATCAGGTCTACGAGCTGTGGTTCAAGCAGCTTCTGCACGAGCTCGAAGCAACGCTCGAGGCGCTCGATCGCGACGACCTGCTGCGCGTGGGCAAGTACTTCCGGCGCGTGCACACCATTCAGCGCCTGCTCGAACAGCAAGTCGACGTGCTCGAGACGATGACGCCGCAAGAGTTCAACGCCTTTCGCGATCACCTCAATCCCGCGAGCGGCTTTCAGTCGGTGCAATTCCGCGAGATGGAGTTTCTCTGCGGCGTGCGGCGCACCGAAACGCTCGCGCACATCACGATGGACGACGAGCAGCGCGCGCGGCTGGAGCAGCGCTTAGCGGAGCCGTCGCTCTACGATCACGTCAAAGGTCTGCTCGCGCGCCGCGGCTATACCGTAGAAGCGGGCGCGCCGCTGGTCGAGAGCTTCCGGAAAATCTACACGCATGCCGACGAGAACTACGATCTTTACTTGCTGCTCGAGGATCTGATCGAGTTTGACGAACGCTTCCTGCTCTGGCGCGGGCGACACGTGCGGATGGTGGAGCGCATGATCGGGCAGCGCACCGGCACCGGCGGCTCCTCGGGCGCGCAGTACCTCCAGGGTACGCTCGTGCATCGCTTCTTTCCCGAGCTTTGGGAGGTACGTTCGCATCTTGGTAAGGGATGAATTTCCAATCCTCGGAACCTCGACGTACCTGGTCAGTCACTCGATGGGCGCTGCGCCGCGCGGCGCGAAGGCTGCGCTGGACGCCTACTGGGATGACTGGGCGAGCGACGGACCCGAGGCGTGGGAGCACTGGCTGCCGCGCATCGGTGCGATCGCCGACGGCATCGGCACGCTGATCGGCGCGGCGCCGGGCAGCGTCTTTCTCGGGCCGAACGTTTCCGTGCTGCAGGCGGCGCTGGCGACATGCTTCGATTTCACGCAAGCGCGCAACGAGGTCGTCTACGAGGCGCTGCAGTTTCCGTCGCTGACCTACGTTTGGCGCGAATGGGAGCGCTACGGTGCGCGCACGCGCGTCATCGCCTCCGGCGACGGCCGTACGATTCCAACCGAGCGCATCATCGCCGCGATTACCGAGCGCACCGCGATCGCGGTGCTCTCGCACGCGTATTTCGTCTCCGGTGCGCTTGCCGACGTGCAAGCGATTCAAGCGCATTGCCGCAGCACCGGCACGACGCTCTGCGTCGACGCCTACCAAACGACCGGCGTCTATCCATATGACGTGCGCGCGTGGGATCTCGACATCGTCACCGGCGGCTCGCACAAGTGGCTCTGCGGCGGACCCGGCTGCGGCTGGATCTACGTCAAACCGGAGCTGCGCGAAAGCCTGCGCCCGGCCGTCACCGGCTGGATGGCGCACGAACGCCCGTTCAGCTTCGAGCCCGCGCCGATACGCTACGCCGATTCGATGTACCGCTTCGGACACGGCACGCCGACGATCCCCGGCTATCTCGTCGCGGAGGCGGGACACAAGCTGGTCGCACAATTCGGCATTCGCAACATTCGCGAGCACAACGTACGCCTTACTTCGGCGATCGCCGCGATGGCGCTCGAGCGCGGCCTGCGCGTCAACACGCCACTCGAACCGGAACGTCGCACGGGGTGGATCGGCATCGATTTCGAGGGCGCGGAGCGCACGTGCAAAGCGCTGATCGCGCGGCGTGTCTTCGTCGATTACCGGCCGGGCTGCGGCATCCGCGTGAGCCCGCACTTCTACACGACCGGCGAGGAGATCGCGCACTTCTTCCGTGAGCTCGACGCCCTTCGCTGATGGCGGCGAAATCGATGATCGTCGATCACACGAGGATAGGCGCCGCGTTGCGGCGCCTATCGCTGCCTCTTGCGCTACAGATGCTCGGCGATCAGCTGCTCGGTGTCGTCGACACCGTCGCGATCGGTTACATCAGCACGAGCGCGCTCGCCGGCGTAACCGCCGCAACGACCGTCTTCTTCGCGCTGATCCTCTTGCTCAACGGGCTGTGGAGCGGCGCCGGCATCATCAGCGCGCAGCGCATCGGCGCGCACGACGTGGACGGGTTCGCGCGGACGGTGCGCGCCGGATTCCTCATACCCGGCATCGCCGCAGTCGCGCTCACGCTGCTCAGCCTCGCCGGCGCGGAGCCGCTGCTGCATGCGATGCTCGGCAATCTTCCCTCGGTCCACGCGAGCGCGCTGTATCTGATTCTTCGCTGCGCATCGCTGATCCCGATCAACGTCTCCGCGAATCTCATCGTAGGCCTGGGCTCGGCGGGCAATCGCAAGCTCGGCATCTACATCCTCGGCATCATCAATCTCGTCCACATCCCGCTGCTCGGGATCCTCGCGCTCGGCTGGCTCACGCATCACCCCTACGGCATCGCGGGCGCCGGCATCTCGACGCTCGCCTCGGAGGCGATCGCCGCGATCTTCGCGCTGATCTACGTCGCACGAAAGCCCGTCTATCGCATCTTCGCGCAGCGCGGCATCGACGCCGCGCTTGCGTTGCGCTGCGCCTGGCTCGGATTGCCGGAGAGCGTCTTCGGGTTCGCGCTCGTGGCGCCCGACGTCGCGATCGTCGCGTGGCTCGCGCCGCTCGGCGCGACGCTGGTCGCCGCGTTCCGCGCGCTCAACGTCGTCTCGGACCTCACCTTCGTCGTGCCGGTTCCGCTGCAGAGCGCAACACAGACCGTGATCGGGCAACGCATCGGAGCGCGCGATCCGAACGGCGCGCGATCGTTCCTCGAGCGCGCGCTGCGGACCGCGCTCATCGTCACGACGATCACCGGGGCGGTGGTCGCGGCGCTCGCGTGGCCGCTCGCGTATCTCTTCACCATGAATGCGGCCGTCGCGTCGGTAGCGGCACTCCCCGTCGCGCTGCACATGGTCACGCTGCCGATCAAGGGCTGGGCGATGGTGGGGCTTGCTCCGATCCGCGCGGCAGGCGACACGCGTTTCTCGATGTTCGTTGGTCTCGCGTGCGCCGTCGTTGTATTGCCGATCGCGTGGTTCGGCATCGAGCGGCTCCACATCGGTCTCTACAGCGTGCCGATCGCGTGGATCGTCGCGTGGAGCCTGCGCGCCGCCCTAACGGCGCGTAAACTGAGAGACTACGCGGGCTACGCGGCCGGGGCTTGAACTTCGGGCGCGATCGCGCCGCGGCCGTAACCGCCGTACGCGGCGACCAGCACGACGATCAGGTGGAGCGCGATATCCCATCCGTAGATCGGCGCGACGCCGAAAAGCGTGTTCGTGACCGGAATGACGCCGAGGATCACGATGAGGAGATAGATCCACGCGATGCTGCGCAGATAAAAGACGGCCGCGCGAAAGCGTAGGCTTGCGAGCACGCCCCAGATGCCGAAGAACGAGTGTACCAGATCGTGCACCGCGTTGAGCGGGAAGATGCCGAAGAGATCGCGGTATCCCGCGTCGAGAATGACGACAGGCGCATCGTAGGGCGCATCCGGCGCAATCCACGGCAGCAGCCCCGCCACCGACGCAACGAGAAAAAGCAAACCGAGGATGCGGGCAATCAACGGCGCGTTCATGGCGCGTCCTTATCTCCGGCCTCGAGCACGCCCTGCAGCTCGGCGTGAATCCGCCCGTTACTTGCGAGAATACTGCGCGCGTCGAGCCGCGGCGGGCCGCCTGCGACGGTCGTGACCGTGCCCCCGGCTTCCCGCACGAGGAGTGTTCCCGCCGCGACATCCCACGCGTGGAGGTCGAACTCCCAGAAACCGTCGAAGCGGCCGCACGCGGCGAATGCGAGATCGAGCGCGGCGGAACCGTCGCGCCGCACCGCCTGAGCGCGTCCCGAGGCGCGCGCGAAGTAGCGCGCATTGCGTTCGAAATCGGCGGGATGGAATCCGGTGCAGACCATCGCGTCGCCGAGGCGCTCGACCGTCGAGACGGCAATCGTGCGCTCGTTACAGTAAGCGCCGCCGCCGCGTTCGGCGGCATAACATTCGTCGATCGCGGGCGCATAGATCACCGCCGCCAGCAGTTCACCGGCGCGTTCGTAAGCAATCGAGATGCAATAGAGCGGATAGCCGTGCGCGTAATTCGTCGTGCCGTCGAGCGGATCGATCACCCATCGCTCGTCGCTCGTGCCCGGCGCGCTGCCGCTCTCCTCGGCGAGAATCGCGGCGTTCGGGAAATCGGCACGCAACCGTGCGATGACGGCGCGCTCGCTCGCGCGATCCGCAACCGTCACGATGTCGGCGCGGCGGCCCTTCTCTTCGATCTCGAGCGGCCGGCGGGCATGCGCGAGCAACTCGGCGGCGCCCTCGCGAGCAGCGGCTAGAGCGGTGCGAAGCGGATTGCTAATTGAAGAGCGTATAGACGGCGTACGTAGAGTAAGGGCCATCGGTTACCGACGACGGGACGGTTACCGTAAGATCCACGCAATAGGTCGTTATGGCCGTGCCCGAGCCAAGCACCGACCATTCGCTGCCGTCATCGGCGTACACAACGTACGGCGTCGAGGTTGGTTGGGGGGTTGCGGAGTTCTTGTAGGTGTTGTTCCTCAGGTCCGTTCCCGGGAAACCCGTGACGAAATCGTTCGTAATTCCTTGCTCGAGCGACCAGGTCGTGCTCATGTTGACCTTAACCGTGAAGTAACAGGCCGGCAGCGAAGCGGAACCTCCTGGCGGGGCCGTCATCGTAACCGTCGGGTAGTCGCTTACAAGAAGCGTCGCCTTGGGATTCGGCGAGACTTCGGCCTGAACCAGCAGCGGGTTCTGCACCTGCGCTTGTGCGACGATCGTCGAGTCGTCGCCGCTGAACTCGAGGCTCTCTGCCTGAAACGGGCGCTCCTGCGAAGTCGTCAAGCGCCGAACGGCAACCGAAGATATGACCGGCTGACCGGCTTGTGCCGGCGATGCGAAGGGCAAATACCCAACCGGCGTAGCCGTCGGAACGGGCGTCCCGACCACGTCGACGACGACCAAAACGCTAATCTGCGACTGCTGCGAGGCAATCGTTGCTTGCACCGGCTGAGTCCAGAGGACCGACAGCACCAATAGTGCGACCGCAACGAAGAGGAGTCTCAAACGAGTCATGCGCCCACCACCGTGTAAACGATCCAAACGTAGTAATCACCTGCGGTCGCGGTGTCCGGCACCTTGAACTGATAGTCGTAGTAGTAGGTGTCGTTCGCGCCCGCCGAAACGGCGACCGGCGCCGGATACGCGGTGTAGGTAATGACCGCTGGATTCGAGATCGAGTCCGTGCCGCCGGAGACCGCACCGCCCGTCTGCGAGAAGGGCAGTCCAGGCGTAAAGCCGGTATTTGAATCCCCGCTGGCGCTGCTCGTAAGATAGTACACGGCATTCGAGACGGGGTATTGCGTGCCGTCGCTGTTGTTCGTCAACGCTGCGGCAGCTTCACCGTAGACGTAGAAACCGTTCGTATCGTTGGTGGTGACGGTAAGCTCCGCCGCGTATTTGTAGAGATACGTGTCGCCGGAGAGTGTAGTGCCGAAGTCGACCGTGCCCGTTCCGACGCCGGTTGCTCCCGGACCGTGTGTCGGCGTCGGCTGCGTACCGAAGGTCGCGAGCACCGAGCCGTAGCCGCTAGCATAGTTCGGCGTCAGCGAGAAGTGGATTACCGGAAGAACGTGCCACTCGACGTTGACATTCCCGCTTGCCGTAGCCGCGCCGGCCGGAGACAGGACCGCTGTCATCGCCACCGCGGCGAAGATGGCGCTCAAGACTCCCAGGAGATACCGTTTCATCGCTAGTGTCCTACACGCTCCCTGTGTATCGCCGAACCCCGGTCAGTGAACCTCGAAATTGATCTCACCGCCGGTTTCCGTTTTTCCGCCGTAATCGATCGTGGCAATCGCCTGGTACGAGCCGGGTTCGAGTGCCTTGCCGTCCACTTCGATCAGCCGCTCACCGCCGCGTTCGACCAGCATGTTGTCGGTCATCGGCACTTGGTAGACGACGGACCCGCCCTTCTGCACGATCACTTGACCGCGCAGGTAGACATGGGCGTTACCCAGGTTTTTGAAGAGCACCCGGAACAGCTGGTGTCCCGATGCCTTTGTGCTCGTCATTTTCGTAATCGCGCCGTTGATCTGCACCGTGTTTGGAACGGTGATGTAGAACTTCGCCGCGACCCGGGCCGAGAAGGCGACGCCACCTCTGCCGCGTTCAGGCCTGGTTTGGAAGAACACGACCCCTGCATACTCACCGCTAAGGTTCGTATCCGGCGGCATCGCGATCGTGAGCTGCACTTGCTGCGACGTCCCAGGAGGGATGTCGAACTCGCGCGGCCGGATCGCGGCCCAACGGAGCAGGGAGTACGGGCTCGTTCCGATCTTTTCGAACTCGTAGTTCCCATTTTGGGAGAGCGTGAAGTCCGCTAACGACGCCAGGATGTGGACCGAACTGCTTGTGGTGTTGGCAACCGTTACCGGAACGTTGTAGGTGGTTCCAGGCGGAATTGCGGCTTCGAACTTCCCTGGCGTTACGGCTATTCCGAGACCAAGAGAGTCTCCGGCTGTCGTCGATCCTCCAAAGAGGAGGAGGGCGACGACGAGTAACGTGATGAGTCGTTTCAGCTGCTGCATATCCCGCCTCCCTTCGCCGCGGAACCTGGTGGAGCCCCGCGACGAAGGGGCGCTCTTCCTCTATGTGCCTTTTGCTGCGTTGACCTTAGTTGGTCGTCATCGTGTAGGCGACGACGACGGTCTGCTGACCGCTCTGAGCCTGCGGACCCAGCTGTAGCTGGATGTCCTGATTCAGATCGGCGCCGGTGAACGCGGCGCTGTTTGCCGTGAAGAAGGTCGCGGCCGTGCTGGTGATCGCCTGATAGTTGGCGGCACACGCGACCGTACTGGCTTCGGTCGTAGCGGCGGCGCGAGCCGACGTCGTCCATGCCGGCGAAGCAGCGGTTGCGCCGACCGTAAAGCCGTCACCGGCGATACAGAGGAGCGAACCGTGCGAGGCCGTGTCATAGTCCGTCGGCGCACCCGACTCGGAGACCTGGAAGACCGCACCGTTGCTGTCGTTCGTGACGTAGTACAGGTCGATCGCGTTGATCTCGAGGCAGTCCGTGTAGTCGGCGTTGTCAGCGACGACGCTGCCGAAGTTCACGTAACCGCTGCCCTGGCCATACGAATCCTTGGTGGATCCTGCGGAACCGTTGCATTGGCCCGCGCCGCCGTTGGCTTGCACGAAGATATCGTTGGCCGCCGGCGCTGCTGACGTATGCGAGGCTGTGGTTTGGGTGTACATGTTGAGGCTGGCGGTGATGGCGTAATTCCATTCCACCGTGACGGAACCGTTGGCGGTTGCCGCCATTGTCGGTGCCGCTGTCGAGAGAAGAGCGCCCAGTGCTAAGAGCGCTGCGAGGCGTTTAGTATTCATTGTCCTTTCACCATGCGCGAGAGTTGCCATCCGTGGCGGGCAGTAGTAGGTACATAGAACTTATCGGCAAGGGTAGGCCCTCGGTTAGTAGTTCTGCGTGCAGGGGAGGTAAAGAAACGCCACCCTGTACGGTAAAGAAAGGCGCCCCCGGTGCTGCGGGGGCGCCAAAGGTCGGAGCCGATCGCCTCAATTGCCGATCAGGGTGTAGGTCACCGTCACGAGGCTGCCGGCGCTCGTGGTCGGTGTGACCGTGAAGTTGGAGAGCATATCGTAGTCCACGCCGTTGGTATAGTTGCCGCAGGCCAAAACCTCGTTGCCCGAGGCCGCAGCGGTGCTCAGCGCGCCCGCATTGGTGCCCCAGGTCCCCGATCCGATCCGGGAGTTCGTCTCGTCCTCGTCGAGCGCGAGCTGGGTCGTGGCGTTGGCCGTATATTGGACTTCGAGCTGCCAGGTGTTGGCCGTCGTGCCGGCACCGGTGGGGCACGTCGCCGAGATGGTGTTTCCGCCGTAGATGACGGTCGCGCGGACGAGGTCGGTTCCCGCGACGTTGTTCCCGACCGCAACGTCGCCGAAGTCCACCGTCGAGCCCGAGAAGCTGCACTGCGCGGGATTGCAGGAGACGGTCGGGGTCGATCCGCCCGGGCCCGGATTCGAGGGATCCACGGCAATCGAGAGGCCGAGCGTAAACGAGACGGTGATTTCGTCGGAGCCGCTCCATGCCAAGCCGCTGCTGATGCCGTCGATCGTCGCGGGGAAGAGATAGCTGTCGTTCTCGCTCTGCGGCGTGTCGGCCACGAACTCGACCGCGACATTGTCGCCGGGCGCGAATCCGGTGCAGTTGTAGACCTGAATCTGCCCGGCCGTGCTGCCTTGGACCGGATCGTAGGTGCCGGTGCCGCCGGTATTGATCTGACAGCCGGCCGGAATGCCGCTGGTGGTGAACGTGCTGCCGCTGATCGTGCCGAGCACGACGTTGGCCGTAACCGGGACGCCGAAGAGATCCCACGCGCTGCCGGTCGTTGCCGCGCCGTTGATGTCGTACGCGGGCAAACTGATGTCTACGGTGCCGATGTCATTGCCGGTAGCGCTCGTATTCGTGACCACGTAGATGTAGCAATTCGTCGACGACGAGACGTTCGCAACGGTATTCGTCGCGATGTTCGAAGTCGTGCTGCAATTCGTATCCGACGAACCGGCCGCGACCGAGAAGAATTTCGCGGTGGCCGACTTCGACTCCGACGTCACCGTCACGGTTTTTGGTGCCGACCAGCCGCCGCCGTTGGCGCCATGCGCGTAGAGATAGAACGTCTGCGTGCCGGTCGCCGTATCGTTGAGCGTGAAATTGATCGTCTGCGAACCGCCGGGGGCAAGCGCATTCTCCTCTTGCGTGGTGGTACACGCGCCCAGCTGCGTCTGTTTGGTGGTTGGATTGGTCGGGCTCGGCGGCTGTTGCGGCGGAGCACCACCGGTCGTGTACTGTGCGGTGCAGACGCCAAACCAATACTCGAGTTCGTTCGTACCCGGGCTGAAGCCGGCCGCGGGCGAGATCATCGACCAACCCGTGGTGGAATAGGTCGGCGTTCCGTTAACGGTCCAGCCGGTGCTCGAGAGCTGTTCGAGGACGAGCGCGTCGACTGGGTCGGGATTGGGATCGGCCGCCGTCGACGTGTTCGTAAAGGTGAGCGAATACGTCGTCGTCGACGTTCCCGGCGAGACGGTCGTGGGATCGAACTGCGCGGCCATGTAGTTGCTGTTGAGAGAAAACGCCTGCAGCGAGAGACTTCCGAGCGCGGTTCCCAAGACGCCGCCGCCGACCACGGGCGTCGTTGCCGCCGAGGTATTGCCGTCTGCGATCAGCGAGGTCCAGGTCGATTCGCTATCGTTCCAGGACTGCACCTGAATGTTCTGCGCAATGTACGACGCTTCGCCTTGCGGCACGTCGAGCCAAATCTGTCCCTGCTCGTTCGCGGTTCCGCCGTTATAGGTCACGCCGGCATGATCGTCGTTGCCGCCCGCATCATAGGCCGTACCGTCGGGGTTGAGGCAGATCGAGTTCGAGGGGAGCGTGCCGTTACACGAGTTGCCGCCGCTTCCGACCGTGCCGCTCGCGAGAACGTAATACCCGTTACCGTCGGCCAGCGGCGGTTCGGTCGGATCGACCGTGACTTCCGAGGCCGGAATGTTTGCGGGTAACGTGATCCCGACCTCATCGAGATTGTGGGAGCTCGCACCGGTGCAAGCCTTGGCCGGCGTCGCCGCTCCCGAACAGTCGGTCAAGTAGATCACGAGAATGTCTTCGCGGCCCGTCGCGATGCCGTAGGGCGAGTCGTTCTGATAATCGCCTTGCGTGAAGTTGCTTTGATAGAAGTGCGTGTTGACCCACGGCGTCGACGGCGGATTGGTCGCAGGCGTCGTAATCGCATTGCGCGACGAATCGCCGGGAAACGTCGCCGAACCGACGTAGTGCGCAGCCGCCGTGCCGATGATCGCCGCGTTCGTCGTGCTGTAATACGTCTCGGTCCACGCCGGCGACGTGGTGTTCGTGCTCGACCAGCTGAGGCCGTCGCTCGGAAGGATCGAGGTGTAGGCCGTACACGGTGTCGGGCACCACGCGGCAGCGCTCGTGTCGTGCGCGTAGAACGTCACCCCGGTGATCGTGATGGATGCATTGCCCGCCAACACCGCACCGCTCGTGAGCGGCGTCACCTTGAGCGTGCACTGCGAACCGGCAGCCGGCGTCGTCGGCGTGGTGGTGCTGCACCACTCCGCCGCGGTCCAGCTGTTGCCGCTGCTATCGGTCACGGTCTCGTTGCAGCCGGCCGCCGACTGATACGCCGTGCCCGCGCAGGTGGAGTTCAGCGTGAACGTGACGCCTTCTCCGGTCGTGTTACTCAGCGACGTGCCCGTGAACGCACCGGTGAGCGCCGAGGTGACGCCGCTCGTATACTCGATGCCTTTGATGGTGTCGTAGTCGTTGGGATACTTGAACGGGCCGTTGTTCACGAAATAGAATCCGAGGTTCGTGAGCGAAGCCGTGCCGGTCGTCGACGCAAAGTTCAGCGTCGTTTCGTAGGTCCCGTTGGCGTCGAACTCGGTCTCGAGGTTGTAACCCACGAGCTCGAAAGCTTGGGACGACTCCACCGTGTTGTTCGCGGTATTTATAAGCTGGACCGTGTAGATGTTGTTGGGATATTCGCCCGGCGGATTGATCGCCGGATTTGCAGCGGAAAACTGGAACGTGCTCGTTTCGGTGCAGTTCGACGCGGTATTATTGCCCGCCGTACAGGTCGCCGGAATCGGGTTGGGCGATACGGCGGGAATCGAGACGACTTGACCGTCGGGATCGCTCACCGTCATCCGGTACGTGCCGCTGAGCTGGTTGGGCAGCGTCGCGATCAGCGCGCCGTCCGACTGCTCGGTCGTGCTGTCCCACGCAAACGTCGTGGTCGGCGGCGTCGCGGTCGGCTGCGCCGACGCGGCCGCTGCCGGCGAGGGATAGAGAATGAACGCGTACTCGTTGACACCCGTCAGCGAGACCTGCACTTGGCCGAGCGCTTCGTTTTGCGTCTTGTCGTAGACGACGATCGAGTACGTGCCCGGCTGCAGCGACGAAGTAAACGGCCATTCGAGCGAGAGCGATCCGCCCGGCGCGTTGATACCGGCAGAGTTTGCCGGATTGCACAGCAGTGAACTCGGCGAGCCCGTCGGCATCGGACTTGCAGGGCCCGGGCTCGGGGTTGCCTGCGGTGTGATGTAGACGCAATACGAGTTCACCGACGTCGACATCACGTACACGACGTACGTGTCGTTGGTCGAAACGTTCGGAAGATAGATGTATGCGGCACTCGAGCCGACGACCGAGAACTGATACGACGGCACTTCGTGATAGGGATCGGAATAGACGCCGATCTGGAACGACTGACCGGCATCGGCGTAGACGATCGCGGCGATCACCTGTTTGGTCGTGTCGTAGACGAAGAGCTGATAGGTGCCGCCCGTGCTGAGCGTCGTCGTTTCGGTAGCCGGTGTGGCGCTGCCCAGGAACGTCGCGCCCACCGAGGTCGCGGTCGTCGTGTTCGGCGGGACGTAGTAGTACTGATAGGTGTCGGACGAACTCCAATCGGCGAGGTTTGCAGCCTTCCAACTGAGCGAGCAGCCGATCTGGTAGATGGCGCCCGCCGAGCCGCAACCGGTCCCCGCCGTGAGGTAGATGGTCGCGCCCGTCGCCGCCATGGGATGGAAGCGCGCGCCCTTCGCCGTCAGCTTTGGCGTCGCGGTATTCGCCGACGTTTTCCTCGGAAACGCGCCGAAGCACGAGACCGGAATCTTCGTGCCGGGCCGGATGTTTTTCCAATTGATTTGGCGGCAGCGCGAAAAGCTCAACGGCGAGAGCGGGCCGGTCGCGCCCGGCCGTACGCTCTGCAATGGACGAACCGCTGCGGGCGTGACGATGCCCACCGGCCGTAAGGTTGGACCTCCGCCGGCGAACGCAACCGCTGCCATCGCGAGCGACGCGATTGCCGCAAACGCGACGGCAGCCCAACCCCGAGGCGGAATCCTAGTGACCATGCGCGAGGGTGCCATCCATTGCTAAGTAAGGAAGCAAGTTACAACACTTCTATCGGTATCGGGCCATGGGGAGTTAATAAGAGTCCGTGTAGCGGAAGTAAAGTTAGCGCCTTTTGGAATGTAAAGACTCGGCCGCTCACGGGTTTGCCCAAGACGGTTTCCTCGCCGTCTTGCCATGTGATCTTGTCGCCCGGGTGGACGTCGACGAGGAAGCGCGCCCGGATGATCACCGTCTCGCCCACGTAGGGATGCGGCGTTAGAATTTGCACGATCGCGAGCGGCAGTTTCGGATCGACCGTCAGCGATACCGCCTCGGGCGGCGTGGCGCCTGCCACGGTACCCGTCACGGGGTAACGCCCGGCCGCCGTCTTTTCCGGCACCTCGATCTCACCCAGCCACCGTTGGATCGCCTTGTCGTACGAGAGCGTTATTTTCTTTCCGAAGGCGCTCGCCGTCACACCCGTCGCATCTTGCGGCGCGCTGATCGTCACGGTCGTCGTACCGCGCGGCGGCAGTTTGGCCTCACTGAGGCGAATCGCCGGGGGCAGATTCGTCGCGGGTCCGTTGCCGCCGAGCAGCGAGAAGACAACCTTCTTCTCGAACTGACCGACCTCGAAGTGCAGTCCTCCGTAATGTTCGCCCGGCGCGAGATGCACCGTGACGTCATCCGGTGCCGCGCCCATGCCTGGCAGCAGCGTCTCCGGATCGACCGAGACGGTATAATCGCCAGCCGGCAGGTTGTCGATGATGAAACTGCCGTCGTCTTCGTCGATCGCAGCATGCTCGCCGGGCTCTGCGACGACGTATGCGTTCAAGGCCGGCAAGCCGGCTAATTGCGGACCGGTTTCCTTCGCGTAGACGATCGAACCGGCGATCGATCCGAGCAATTCCGCGTGGAAATCGAGCGTGCTGTAGCGGCCGTCGCTCACCGTCACCTTCTGCGTCAGCGCCTCGGGCGGGAATTGCGCGGTGGCCGGCACGCTTTGCGGAATGATCGTGATCTCGTGTTGACCGGCGGTGAGACCGCCGAACCCGTAGGCGCCGTTGTCATCGGTCTTCGCGTAAGCGCCGCCGTCGACGCGCAACTGGACGTCGTCGAGTGGAATCGGGTTGCCGTTTGCATCCGCACCGTAGACGTGGCCGAGCACGCCGCCGTAGGTGCCGATCGTGAACGAGACGGTCGCCGTTTGTCCGCCCTGTACGGTGATGTTCTGCACGGGAATCGCGGCAGTGAATCCGCGCGGCATCGTCGACGCGTCGATCATCAGCTGGTGCGGTCCGGGCGGAATGAACGAGAATTGGAAGCCGCCCGAGAGGTCCGTTCGTTCGACGAACTTGCCGTCGAGCGTGACGAGCACGTTGCCGACGCCGCCCGTGCCCGTGAAGGTCGAGAAGTTCGCCGAGGCTCCAACGCCCGTCGCGGTGCTGGCGTAGAGCACTTTGCCCACGATGGTAGCCGGTAGTCGCGGATCCACGCGACCCGTGACGTTGCTGTTGCCGTAGCTGAACGGCGCCGACAGCGAGATCGAGAAAACTCTGGTGCGTCCGTTCGCAGCGGGATCGAGGCTATCGCGCAAGACCTGGTAGCCGAGCGAAGTCGAGACCGATATGCTCGGTGAAATCTGACGTACCAGCGTGAGGAGAGGCGTCTCCTGTATTGCGTTGCTCGAGTCCGAGATCGTGCGCGTGATCGTTTCACCCAGCTGCACCGTCGTCTTCCGGAAGCTCTGCGCGACGTTGAACGCAAGGCCTTTTTGCAGCGACGGCGCTAGGCTTACGACCTCCGGGCCGGGCGTTGCGGAGGCGCTCGGCGTTGCAAACGTTAGATTTGACTGATTCTGAACCTGGCCCGAGATGCCCACGCTGAGATGGCGCGTGATCTGTTTGTTGAGATTGATCAAGTACGATCTCGAGGTCGCCTTCGTCGTCCCAAGCAGCGAGTTTTGCATCTGCGCGCCGAGCAGCAGCGACGTGTGAAAGAACTGCGTCTGCACTGCGGCGGTTCCATCGTTCGACCAAACCGATTCACCGCTGCTGCTTCCATCCTGGCGCGTATACGTCAGCGACAAGCCGCCGAAGCGCATCGTCGGCGAATAGCCGATCGTCGCGACGTTTTGCGTGTTCACCCCTTCGAACGCGTCGCCGGTGCGCTCCCAATTCGCATCGAAGAAGATCGGCGACTTCGAATCGTGACAGTTGAGGTCGGCGTAACGATCGCTGAAGATCTCACCCGCGCTGTAGGTAACGAATTGATCGGGAACGCTGCGCAGCGTGCTCGAACACTCGCCGCCCTGCGCGAAGTCGTCGAGCCGCGTTTGCAGTGCGAGGCCGTGCGGATCGCCGTCCCCGTTCGAGCGCGTCTGCCAGGCGCCCTCACTGATGAGGCTGAGATTGCGTCCGGCGGTCGCGGCGCCGAAGAGGACCGTCTTAGCGCTACCCGTGTCGGGCCCGTTTGCATAGTTGAAGCCCGCCTCGTAGAGCGAACGGCCGCGGGCCTCTTGCAGCAATGCGCCGTAGAGCTGAGCCTGCTCGCCGTTAGCGCCCTCGACCGGCCCTTCGAAGTAGGTGACCTGCCCGTTCTTCGCCGGCGTGATCACATCGAAACCGCGCAGCGTGTAGCCCATCTGGAATTGGCCCAGCGCGTTGAGCTGCTGCTCGCCGTACCCGAGCGAGTACTTCGGTGTCGAGTAGAGGAACTGAGGCGCGCCGAACGCCGAGCGGCCGGTGCCCGAGATCCCGACCGGCAAAATGAGACTCGAAAGCGTCGAGGCCGTACGCCGCGAGAGGGATGCCGTCACGCCCGCGCCCAGCTCGGCCGCGCTCTCCGTATTCGTGTTCGCGTTCTGGAAGGGGAAGGGACCGGGCGAGGCCGAGCCGCTGGGGGTGGGGGTCGGCGTGAAGAAGCCGGTCTGGCCGAAGGTGCTGGTCGTCGACGTCCTGCCCAGCGAGAGGCTACCGATGAAATTGAAGATGAGCCGGCCCCCTCCTCGGATCGGAGACGGCGAGGCGCTCGCGCGCGGCTTCGGGCTCGGCGCCGGCGACGGGCTGGGCTCGGGGTTGGGCGGCGGGGTACTCTCCGAGCCTCCGCCGATTGCTGCTTGGTAGGCAAGCGCCACGGGTGCCAAAATCTCGGCATCCGCCCGCGCAACCTGGCCCACAGCGAGGCCGGTCGCGGCGAGCATAAGCACGCAACCAAGTATCTGAAGGAGACGACCCATGGTTCTCCTTGAGTTTCGGAAGCCCGGCCCGGCCTCTTAACATTTCTGAAGGCCGCTTGGCCCAAACTTTTCGGCCCGTCTGCCGATAGGCTATATACAGGGAAGTTTCAGGGAGGAAACGACCTCGTTCATGGATGTGCTGGGGGGCCGTGAACTCGTTCTCCGGAACGGTTCGCAGGCTCAGATAAAACACGGACGGTTAACGTGCGCGAAAGACGGAGTCTATCGTGCGCTTTGTGTTTGTGTTCCCAGCACGGCAACCCCATCCGCTTCCGTCACGGCCGCCCTTGCGTCGCACTGCTTCGAGCGTATCCAGCACATCCGCTCGATCGGTTTTACGCGCCCGCGCGGCCGTTGCCGATTGGCGGTTCATCACGTGCTCCATAGGATGGGAGCGCGCGCATGAACGTACTAATCGGAGCGGATAACGTACTGCTGAACCTCGACCGAAATCAGCGGGCGTTCGAACAAACGGTCACGCAGCTCTCGAGCGGGCTGCGCATCAACAACGCCGCCGACGATCCTAGCGGCAACGCGATCGCGACCAATCTCACGAGTAAAGCGAGCGGCCTCCAGCAAGCCGTGAACAACGTGCAGAACGGTGTCAACGCGCTCAACGTCGCGCAAGGCGCGCTCAAGTCGGTTCAAGATATCCTGATTCGCATCAATAATTTGCTCGTTGAAGCGAACAGCGATATCAACTCGTCCTCCGATCTGGAGAACATTCAAGCCGAGATCAATTCGCTACTCACCGAAATCAACACGATCGGCGAGAAGACGAACTTCAACGGTTTGAATCTGCTCAACGGTCAATTCGATACTTCCGAAGGCTCGCCGGCGTCGTTCGTCGAGGTTCAATCGCCATATGGCGGCACGACGCAAGTAACAAACGAGACCGGCGCTGCAGGCGGTGGGCCGGGGCCCTTGGTGTCAAACGCCGGTACCCCGGAGGTCGGCGGCACCTTCGTGCCCGCGTTGATGGTTTTCACCGTCACCGGTTACAGCCCCAACACGATCGATCCGGACAGCGGCACGGATTATGGACCCGGAGTGTACGTGCAATTCGATGCATACAGCACAGCCGGGCCGAGTGTATTCGGCGAAGAGCCGCTTTACCAAGACATCTCCGGAATCGGCGTAAATAGTGGACAGTATGTCGATGTCCCATATCTTTCGCCAAACGGGGAGAACTTGCTGTTGAATTTTACGCTCGCCAACCTCACTGAAGCCGACGTGGGCGCTTCGATAGCGTTCTTGTCGACCGCGGCGGTTGGACCCAGCAATGGGCGCGCGCTTACAATCAACGATGGCGGCGACGAGGGTCAAATCCTCAGCATTTCACTCCCGACGGTCAGTACGAACGCACTCAATCTCTCCGACATCAGCGTTCTTCTTCCTCAGTTGGTTACGACTCCGGAAGGCGATGGCGGTCCCGAAGCGACACCAGGGTTGGCTAGCAGTAACGTCATGGTCGCGTCGTATGCGCAGATCCTCGTTCAAAACGCGCTGACGACCATCACGACCAACGAAGCGGATATCGGCGCGCAAATCATCTCCATGACCGACGACGAGACGATCGACAACACGACCGACGTCAATCTCGATGCATCCGCAAGCAACATCACCGATCTCAACGTCGGACAAGCGACGACCCAGTACACGCAAGAGCAAATCTTGACCAGCGTGGGCACCGAGGTGCTCTCGCAGATCCAGAGCAACGGAAAGATCCTTACCGCCCTCTTGATTCAGGCGCTGATTGCCTAGCGAAGGAGTTGACCGCACAGCCTATACTTAATGTAGGATACCTCGCTAGGTGAGGCGTCCACGCGATATACATGCCGCTGCCCCGAAACGTCGAGAGACGCCAAGTGAGGTAGAACAGACTGCGCCGACTTAAGGCGATGTCTAACGCGGCTGAAGCCCTTCCCAGCACGAGGGCTTCTGACGATCCGTGGTGCCAAAGCTCTGCTGCGATTGAGGTGCATGATGGCGTTTACGGAGGGTTTCATCTCGGAACTCGTCGGTCGCAAGGCGACCGTCAACGAGATTCCGATTGGCAAGGTTAGCGATTTCCTTGTCAATAAGCCCGACGACGTCTTTCCCCGCATCGACGGGCTGGTCATCAAGACCTCGCAAGGCTTGCGCTTTGCGCCGATCGAGAGCGTTGCGACCATCGACCCCGACGGCAAAACCGTCGCCCTGACCATGACCCCCAAAGAGCCGGCGCCTCCACTGGAGCGTGCGCTCTATCTCGTTGCGGATCTGCTCGACAAACAGATCGTGGACGTCGACGGCCGCAAGGTCGTGCGCATCAACGACATCGAGATCGCTCGCGCCGGGGAGGGGCTGCGCGTCGTCGCGGCCGACGTCGGCGTGGCGGGCCTCATGCGGCGTCTCGGCCTCAAATCGTTTGGTAAGCGTTTCACACCCGCGATCTACCGCTCGATTCCGCGCTCGATGATCGCGTGGGATTCGGTCGCGCCGATCCGCGACGCCAACCCGACCCAGGTCAGCCTCTCCGTGACCGAGAGCAAGCTCGCGCGCCTGCACCCCTCCGAACTCGCGGAGATCATCGGCGATCTCTCCGCGCCCGAAGCCGCCGCGGTCGTCAGCCAGCTCGACGACGAGACCGCCGCCGATGCTTTCGAACATCTCGATTCGGAGACACAGCGCTCGCTGATCGAGGATATCGGTACCGAGCGCGCCGCCGACATCATCGAGGAGATGGACGCGGACGACGCCGCCGATCTGCTCTCCGAACTCGACGAAGAGCAGCAGCACGAGCTGCTCTCGGAGATGAGCGAGTATACCGCGAGCGAGCTGCGCGCCTTGGTGCAATACGCCGAGGACACGGCAGGCGGCTTGATGACCACGGATTATACGTGGATCTATCCGCATCGCACCGCCGAGGCGACGATCCGCAAGATTCGCGAAATCGCGCCGACCTCGGAGTTCATCTACTATCTCTACGTGGTCGACAAAGAGGACACGCTGCTCGGTGCGCTCTCGCTGCGCACGCTCCTACTCGCCGACCCGAGCGAGAGCATCGAGGCGGTCATGGACACCGACCTCGTCATGATTCACCCTGACATGGCCAAGGAAGACGTCGCCGCGACGATCGCGCGCTACGATCTTCTTGCGGTTCCGGTCGTCGATTCGCACGGCAAGATGCTCGGCATCGTGACCGTCGACGATGCCATCGACGCGATCATGCCCGAAGATATGGCGCGCAAGCTGCCAAAATTCACCGCTCATCGCCGTTCGCGCCGACCGGATGCAGTCGCGGGGTAGGCTCTGGCGGGGCCTTCTGCTCCTCCTCTCGGTCCTCGGACCGGGCTTCGTTACCGCGTCCGCGGGCAACGACGTCGGCGGCATCGCCACGTACTCGCAAGCGGGCGCGCAATTCGGCTACAGCATCATCTGGGTGCTCGTGCCGCTTGCGGTCGCGCTGATCGTAGTGCAAGAGATGTCGACGCGCATGGGCTGCGCGACGGGCAAGGGTCTTGCCGCGCTCATCCGCGAGAACTTCGGCGTGCGCACCTCGGTGCTCTCGATGCTCGTGCTCTTCTTGATCAACACGCTGATTACGTCGACCGAGTTTGCGGGCATCGCTGCGGCCTCGGAGATCTTCGGGCTCTCGCGTTACGTTGCCGTGCCGGCCGCGCTCGTGATCGTCTTTCTCTTCGTGCTGCGCTTCAACAACAAGATCGTCGAACGCGTCTTCGTCACACTCTCGCTGATCTACGTGACGTACATCGTCTCCGCCGTGCTCTCCAAGCCCGACTGGCATCAGGTGCTGCACGGCACCTTCGTTCCAACCTTCGAATGGCACACCGCGGGATGGCTCGCGATGGTGGTCGGCATCATCGGTACGACGATCTCGCCCTACATGCAATTCTTTCTGCAATCCGCCGTCGTCGAGAAGGGGTCGCGCGCCGAAGATCTGCCGCTCGCACGCGCCGACGTCATCAACGGGTCGATTCTCGCAATCGCGCTTGCCGGCTTCATGGAGATCGCGAGCGCCGCGACGATTTGGGTTGCGAATCAGCACGGCGCGAATCTGCAACCCTCGCAGGCGGCGGATTTTGCCGTCGCGCTCAAACCGCTGGCGGGAAGGTTCGCGGAGATGATCTTCGCGTTCGGAATTCTCAACGCGGGGCTGTTCACGGCGACGGTGCTGCCGCTCTCGACCAGCTACATCGTCTGCGAAGCGCTCGGCTTCGAAGCCGCGGTCGACCGCAAATTCTCCGAAGCGCCAGTCTTCTTCGTGCTCTTCGCAGCCGGCCTCGTCATCGGGGCGGCCTTCGTGCTCGTTCCGCACCTCCCGCTGCTGCAGCTGATCCTCTTCGCGCAGGTACTGCAAGGCATCTTACTGCCGGCCGAACTCGTACTGATGCTCATCATCGTCAATCGTAAGTCGGTGATGGGCGAATACACCAACGGACCGGTCGCGAATACGATCGCCTGGGCAACGACGGTGATTATCGGTCTGCTCTCGCTGCTCTACGTCGCGGGACAGTTCATTCCGCAGCTTCTCGGCGGATGACGCGCGGTTTGGTGAGCGTGCGGCGCGCGTTCTCCGCGTCGGCGAAGCACCAGCGGTTGCGCCCCTCTTTCTTGGCGCGATAGAGCGCGCGATCGGCGGCCTCCATCAGCGATTCGATCGTCGAACCGTCGCTTGGATAGAGCGCGATTCCGATGCTCAGGCGCACCTTGTGCGGAACGCCGTCGATTACGACCGGATCCTGCATCGCCACGTTGAGCTTGCGCGCGAGATCCGCCGCGTCGCTCGGACCGTCGACGATCGGCTGCAAGATCACGAATTCGTCGCCGCCGAAGCGTGAGATCGTGTCGCTCTCACGCGTCGCCAAACGCAGCCGATGTGCGACCTCTTGCAACGCGGCGTCGCCGGTGGCGTGGCCGTACTTGTCGTTGACGAGCTTGAAGTGATCGACGTCGAGATACATGACGGCGAAGCCGCGATCGTAGCGGCGCGCGGTTGCAATCGTCTGCTCGATGCGATCGTTGAAGAGCACGCGATTGGGCAGCCCGGTCAGCGCATCGTTGAACGCCATCTGCTCGATGCGCTCGTTCTGCTCGGCGCGTTCGAGCGCCGCCGAAACGAAGAGCGCGATCAGCTGCGCCATATCGCGCTCGCTCGGGTCGAGGCCGCCTTCGCGCGGTGCGCGCCCCGCGAAGACGAGCGCGCCATAATGTTCGTTGAAGACGACCAGCGGCACGCCGAAGTACGAGCGCCAGGGCGCGATCGAGCGCACCGGATCGTCGCGAAAATCGGGCGCGTCCATATCGGCGACGAAGTACGGCGCACGCCGCTCCATCACGTGATTGGCAAAGGAGGCGCGCAGCGGGTAGATGGCGCCCTTGGTGAGCGTCGCTTCACCCGAGGCGTTGCGCATCAACACGCGGTCGCGCTGATATTGCGCCACGTACGCAATATCCCAGCCAAAGAGTTCGACGCCCAGACCGAGCGCTTCGTCGATTTGTTCTTCGAGCGATTCATGTCCCGAAGCGGTGACCATCACTAGACGCCGCAGGCGCTCGCTCTGCGCCTCGATCGCGCGTTCGGCGGAGCGCTGCGCGGCAACGTTCTTGAAGATCGCGTAGGCGCCCGTGATCTGCCCCGAGACGTGGAGCGGGACGAGCTTGAGCTGTACGTCGAGGCGATTCCCGAGCCGGTCGAGCAGCAGCGAATCGACTTCGCCCGCTTCACCGCGCATCGCGAGATGGAGCAACTCGTTTGCCTGCTCGCGCCGCTCGGGTGCGATCAACTCCGTCCACGGTTTGCCGACGATGCGCTCGCCGAAGAAACCGGTCTCGCCCTCCAGCGCGACGTTCACGCGCGAGATCGCGCCCGTCGCTTTGAGCTCCATGATCCCGTCGGGATGATACTCGAAGAGCGAACGGAATTTTTCTTGATTGATCGTGAGCGACGACTCCGCAGAGCGCAGCGCGACGATGTCGCGGGCTTGCCCGAAGACGCCGACGATCTCACCGCCGCAGCGCGCGGGAAAGACGTAGCATTCGACCGGGATCACACTGCCGTCGCGGTGCCGCGAACTGGTGTCGAAATGATCGGTCCCGCCCGCGAGCGCCGTTTGAAACGCAAGATCGACGCGCGCGACGTCGGCCGGCGCGACGTGGCCGCGATAGGAGGTACCCGAGAACTCCTCGAGACCGTACCCGGTGAGCTCGAGCGCCGCCTCGTTGGCGGCAATGGCAAGCCCATCCCGGTCGTAGAGCACGACGGCATCGGGGGTATCTTGATACATCGAGGCAACCGCCTCGCGCAATACGTTGGGATCCATCTCCAAGAACTATCGTCAATTTCGACGAATGAGCCGCAGATGACCCCCGACCGGATCGTCGAGTTTGCGGAAGATTTAACCCGCGTCGCCGCTGCCGGCGGCGGGGCGAAGGCGCTTGCCGCGCATCTTTCGGAGGTCGCCGGGGTCGGCGTCTTGGTCGAGGACGCGGAGTGGCGCCACGTCGCGACGGCCGGCAAGGGCAGCTTGCCCGCGACCGCCCGCGGCCTGACGAACGGCCGCGCCCATACCGTCCCGATCGCCGCGGGTTCGAACGCGCTCGGCTTCCTTTCGATCTTTCCCGGCGACGCCGGCGAAGAGCTTGCGCCGCTCGTGCGACTGGCCGCGGCCGCGATCGCGCTCGAGCTGGCGCGTGAGACCGACGGCGGCCGCAGCCGCCGTCGCACGTTTTGGGAGCGCCTGATCGGCGGCGCCTATCACGAACTGAGCTCGGCGCGCGAGGATGCAAACGCGCGCGGCATCACGCTTGCCGCGCAGTACGTCTGCGTCGCACTCGAAGCCGAAGCCGCACCCGAGGAAGACCACGCGGCGCTGCTCGCGGAGCTGCGCGCGCTTGCGGCCGAGACCTTTCGCTCCGGGGAGGCCGACGCCGGCATCATCGAGCGCGGCGTAACACTGGTAGTGCTGGTACCTGCGGCCCGCGAGGTCGACGCTGAGAATGCCAAGACCGCCGCGGTGCTCTTGCCCAAGAGCGCGGCAAAACGCAAATCCAATCTGCGCATCGCGGGCGGCGTTTCGGCGGCAACGAGCGCGCTCGAGGCACAGCGCGCACTCGAGAGCGCGCAGGCGGCGCTTGCGATCGCACGCCGCATCTTCGGCGCAGGACGCGTCGCCGCGTACGACGAGCTGGGCGCCTACCCGCTACTCTACAGCGGCGCCGGCGCCGATTCGCTGCGCCAGTTCGCGCAGGGCGTGCTCGCGCCGCTGCGCGCCTACGACGAGAAGCATCAGACCGAGCTCGAGCGCACGCTGGCCCTCTACTTTGCGACCGGTCAAAACGTCAAGACGACCGCGTCGGAACTCAACGTCCACCGGCATACGGTCTTCTACCGCTTGCGGCAGATCAACGACATCTCGGGGCGCTCGCTCGAGAGCGCGCACGATCAACTCACTCTTCGTCTAGCGATTGCGATTGATGCACTCCACACCCAACACTAAACGCGACGTCATCAAACTCGCCAAGGAGCGCAACGTGCGCTTCGTGCGGCTCGTCTTTGCTGACATCTTCGGCGTGAGCAAGAACGTCTCGATCCCCGCGACCGAACTCGATGCCGCGCTCGACGGGCGCGTCACGTTCGACGGCGGATCGATCGACGGCTTCGTCCGCGGCGAGGAACTCGATATGGTCCTTCGTCCCGATCCCGCGACCTTCGCCGTTTATCCATGGTCCAATCCCGAAGGCGCGGAAGCGCGGCTGCTCTGCGATATCGCGATGCCCGACGGCTCGCCCTTCGAGGGCTGCCCGCGTACGACGCTCGCGCGCGCGGTCGAGAGCGCGCGGACGGCGCTGCCCGGACTCACCATCGGACTCGAGGTCGAGTTTTATCTTTTCGAGGGCGGCACGAAGACGTCGGACGTCGGGAGCTACTTCGATTTCTCCGCCAACGACCGCGGCGAAGAGACGCGCAGCGCGATCGTAGCGGCGCTGCAAAACATGGGTATCGCGGTCGCCTCCGCGCACCATGAAATCGGCGCGGGGCAGCACGAAATCGATCTCGCCTTCGTGGATCCGCTCGCCGCGGCCGACAACGTGCTCACGCTGCGCACGATTGCCAAACACGTCGCGGCCGGATTCGGTCTCGACGCGACCTTCATGCCCAAACCACTGGAAGAACGCGCCGGCAGCGGACTGCACGTCGAGCTCATGCTCGGCGAAGGTGCCGACGAAGAGACGATGCTCTACGTGATCGGCGGTCTGCTCGAACACGCCCCGGCCACGACCGCGATCTGCAACCCCACGGTGAATTCGTATAAGCGGTTGGTTGCCGCTTGGGACGCGCCGATTTACGCCGTTTGGTCGGAGCGCAGCGTGAACGCGCTGGTGCGCGTGCCGCCCGCAAGCCGGCCGCGTCACATCGAAATGCGCAGCCCCGATCCTACGAGTAATCCGTATCTCGCGCTGGCGGTTCTGCTCGGCGCGGCCTCCGACGGTATCGCGCGCAGCGTGTTGCCGGGCGCAGCACTCGCCGGTTCGACGTACGATCTGGGCGAACGCGAGCGCCGCGAGCGCGGAATCGGCACGCTGCCCAAGTCGCTGCGTCAGGCGATCACCGAACTCGATAAAGATGCCGTCGTGCGCGCGTCGCTCGGCGATCACATCTATCATGCCTACCGCGACGCGAAACTCGCCGAGTACGAAAGCTACCGCCGCGCCGTCCATCCCTGGGAGCGCGAACGCTACTTGAAACTGTACTAAGGTGTCATCCCGAGCGTAGTGAGCGAAGCGAACGTAGTCGAGGGACGCCCCCTGTCATCCCGAGCGTAGTGAGCGAAGCGAACGTAGTCGAGGGACGCCCCCTGTCATCCCGAGCGTAGTGAGCGAAGCACACGTAGTCGAGGGACGCCCCCTGTCATCCCGAGCGTAGTGAGCGAAGCGAACGTAGTCGAGGGACGTCTACGAAGCAGAAGTAGCGCGTGAAGCGCTATTTTGTATACTTCCTTCGGTGCGTAGACGGCACGTTCTACGTTGGCATCACAAACGACATCGAGCGCCGACTTGGCGAACACCGCTTCGGCATAGATCCCGAATGCTACACTTTCTGGAGACGCCCCCTCGTTCTCGTTCACGTATCGGAGTTTGCCTGGATCGATCAAGCGATTGCGTTCGAAAAGAAAGCAAAAGCCTGGTCTCACCGCAAGAAGCGCGCGTTTGTAGAGGGCAAGTGGGAGGAGATGCGTCGATTTTCGCGCGGCCGCGATCGCTCGAGGTGATAGACGTCCCTCGACTACGTTCGCTTCGCTCACTACGCTCGGGATGACAGGAGGTGTCCCTCGACTACGCTCGGGATGACAGGAGGTGTCCCTCGACTACGCTCGGCATGACAGCGGGAGGCGTCCCTCGACTACGCTCACTGCGTTCGCTACGCTCGGGATGACAGGAGGTGTCCCTCGACTACGCTCGGGATGACAGGAGGTGTCCCTCGACTACGTTCGGGCGATAGCCTCGATCTCGACGCGGGCGCCGCGCGGTAACGCCGCGACGGCGACCGTCGAGCGCGCGGGTTTCGCTGCATCGAAGTATTTTCCGTAGACCGCGTTGACCGCAGCGAAATCGTTCATGTCGACGAGAAAGATCGTCGTCTTGACGACGTCGCCGTACTCGCAGCCGGCGGCCTTCAAGACGGCCCCGAGATTCTTCATCACTTGTTCGGCCTGCGTCGCGGCGTCGCCGTCGACGAGATTGCCGGTCGACGGATCGAGCGCGATCTGGCCGGAACAATAGAGCGTTTTGCCGCTGCGTACTGCTTGGCTGTACGGACCGATCGGCGCCGGTGCGTCGCTGCTTTGAATCAATTCTTGGCTCATGAGACCAGCGTCATCGTGCCTTTGAACGCTTCGGGGTCGGGCTCGAGACCGAAGTTATCGCGCCACAGCGCATCGATCTTCCCGATCTCCGCATTGGAGAGCGCGGGCGACTCCGGCGCGGCCGCAAACTCGCGCAACTGATCCGCGCCATAGATGTTCGGAAGCACCGTCATCACGCGCGGCTCATCGAGCAGCCACTGAATCGACGCCTGGCCGAGAGTACGATTGGGCAGCTCGAGGAAGCGGAGCTGCTCGACTTTTTTCAAGCCGTTCGTGAGCCACCAGCGCGGGCGATGCGAGCGATGATCGGTCTTGGGGAAGACCGTGTCTTCAGTGTAATGCCCTTCGAGCATACCGCTTGCGTGCGGCACGCGCACCATGTAACCCGTGTCGGCGTTCGCGTCGTACGCGGCTTTGATCTGGTCGTTGCCGGGGAATTGCTCGAGCATGTTCCAGATGATTTGCAGCGATGCGACGTTGTGCTCTTTTACCGCGTCGACGCCTTCATAGAGAAAGCCGATCGCCGGACCGAGCGCGATGCCGTACATACGAATTTTGCCGGCCTTCTTCAGCTCTTCGAGCGTCGCCCACATCGCCTCGTTTTTGATGTGCTCCATCTTCGCGTTGTGCAGCTGATAGATGTCGACGTACTCGGTCTGCAGGCGCCGCAGCGATGCATCGAGCGCCTTGCGGATGAACGCAGGCGAGACGTCTTGCGGCAGCTCCATCTGGCCGCGCCGCTCGCCCGCCTGCGGCGAGGTGATATCGTAACCGAACTTGGTGGCAATCACGACGTCGCCGCGGCGCCCCGAGAACGCTTTCGCGAGCTGCTCTTCGCTGCGGCCGTTGCCGTAAGAGTCGGAGGCGTCGAAGAGGGTCAGGCCGAGATCGCGCGCTTCGTGCAGCAGGCGCACCGCCTCGTCATCGGTCTTCTCTCCCCACCACCCCGTCGAGGTCGTCCACATGCCGAAGCCAACCTCGCTCACCGTCACGTCGGAATTCGGGTAGGTGCGGTATTTCATGGAGCCTCCTTCGCGGCTGCGCTCGGGATGACATGGTGATACCCGGCGCCAACATGAGTATTGTGATACAGGCGCGCACGTTCGAAAAAGACTTTGCGCGGGTAGGGCGTTGGATCGAAGAGTATCTCGGCGATCCTAGCCGCTATCCGGTCCTCCCGGCGCTCGCGCCCGGCGAGGTCTCGGACGCTCTTCCCGACCGGGCCCCCGAAGAGGGTGAGCCGTTCGAGCAGATCATGGCCGATTTCGAACGGATCATCGTCCCCGGAATCACGCATTGGAATCATCCCCGCTTCTTCGCCTATTTCGCGACGAGCGCCGCGCCGGCCGCGATCGCGGCGGAGGCGCTTGCCGCCGCGCTCGACGTGAAGGTGATGCTGTGGCGCACGTCACCGTCGGCGGCCGAGCTCGAATCGGTCGTGATGCGCTGGCTCGGCCGCCTCATGGGAATGCCGGAGAGCTGGACGGGCATCATCTACGACACGGCGTCGGTCGCCGGATTCACTGCACTCGCGGCTGCACGTGAGTCGCTCGGGCTCGATATCCGCGAAGACGGGCTCTCTGGCCGCGACGTGCCGGTGCTGCGTGTCTACGCGACCGCGCAAACACATTCGCATATCGAGAAAGCCGCGATTGCCCTGGGCATTGGACGGCGCAACGTCGTCGCGGTTCCGTGTGACGGCGCATATCGCATGGAACCCGCCGCGCTCGAACGCGCCATCGCGCAAGACCGGCGTGAGGGCATGCTGCCGCTCGCGATCGTGGCGACGGTGGGCACGACGTCGACGACATCGATCGACCCGGTCCGCGCAATCGCGGAAATCGCGAAGCGCGAACGGATTTGGCTGCACGTCGACGCGGCTTACGCGGGCGTTGCAGCCATGCTTCCCGAGTTTGCATATCTGATGGACGGCGTCGATCTCGCCGACTCGCTGGTCGTGAATCCGCACAAATGGCTGTTCATCCCGATGGATCTCTCGGTCTTATTTCTGCGCGATGAAGCGACCGTGCGCCGCGCCTTCAGCCTCACGCCCGAGTATTTGACGACGAACGACGGCGCCGTCCGCAATTACATGGATTACGGCATCCAGCTCGGTCGCCGCTTTCGCGCGCTCAAGCTGTGGTTCACGCTGCGTCATCTCGGCGCCGCGCAGATCCGCGACCGATTGCGCAGTCACATCGCGCTCGCCCAGCATTTCGCGCAATGGGTCGACGAGGATCCGCAGTGGGAAACGACCGCACCGCATCCGCTCTCGCTCGTCTGCTTCCGCTATCATCCGCGCGGCATCGACGACGAAGCGGAACTCGAGCGGCTCAACGCCGCGCTGCTGGATGCGGTGAACGCTACGGGCGAGATGTTCATCTCGCACACGAAGCTCGACGGACGTTACGTCCTGCGGCTAGCGATCGGTAATCTACGCACGGCGCGCGAGGACGTCGAAGCGGCCTGGGGCATTCTGCGGCGCGAAGCGGAGGTGCTTGCGCGATGACGCCCTTGCGCGTGCTGGTCGTCGGGAGCGAGGTAGTCGCCGAAGGTCTACGCACCCTGCCCGAGGGCGACGTGATGCAGGTCGAGTCGGCGGCAAGCACCGACGCGGTGCTGGCAAAGCCGCCCGCGGTGGATGTCGTCGTGGTCGACCGGCGGGGCGTCACGAACCCCGAGCATATTGCCGCGCTCGGAGCCGCGATCGCCCCGGTTCCGCTGGTGGTCATCGGCGACGACGAACCGCTCGCGCGCACGATTTTTGCCGCGGCCGATCGCGCTTGGCTGCGCAGCTCGCTCGCCGCCGCGCTCGACGAACTCGAAGCCCAGCGCGCCGCGGTGCTGCAGATCAGCCAGCTCAAGCACGATCTCGTCGCGACGCTCGCACACGACATCAAAGGACCCTTGACCTCGATCGTGGGCTTCGCGGAGCTGCTCGAAGAGGGCTATCTCGAAGGTGAGGAGGCGACCGACGCAGCGCACACGATTCGCACCAACGCGCAGCGGCTCGCGACCCTCGCCAACGATATGCTCGCGCTCTCGCGCGTCGAGTACGGCGAACTCGAGATCGCCGACGATCGTGTCGACGTGACCGACGTGCTGCGCGCGGCGGTCGAAGCGCTCGCTCCCGAGCGCGAGATCGAAGCCGCGTATCTCAAGGAGCCCGCCTTTGTGCGCGGCGATGCCGAGCGGCTGCGCCAGATTTTCGATAACGTGCTGCGTAACGCGATCAAGTATTCACCGGGCGGCGAACCGGTCCGCATCGAGATGCGCGAGGAGGACGGCACGTTTGCGATCGCCGTTCACGATCGCGGTATCGGCATACCGCCCGAGGATCTGCCCAAGCTCTTCAACCGTTTTGCGCGCGCCTCGAACGCGCGCAAGACGAAGATTGCGGGCACCGGCGTCGGTCTCTTCATCGTCAAGACGATCGTCGAGCGGCACGGCGGCAGCGTTGCGGTGCAAAGTACGCTCGGCGAAGGCAGCACGTTCACGGTGACGCTGCCTGCGATCGACCGCGCGCGCGAGGATGGTCCAGCGCGCATCGCGATCGTGACGCAGGACGGGCGGCTCTCGCGTTTCACCGCGTTCGAGCTGCGCGCGCGCGGGTTCCGTGTGCGTGAGGTGCGCGAAGCCGCCGAAGCGGCCAACGGCGCGCGCCCCGGCGACGTCATCGTCGTCGACGCGCAGGCGGCCGGAGCAAAAGAGACGCGCGCCGCACTCGGTCAGATTCGCGCGCGCATCGTCGGCATCGGGGCGAACGCGTCCGACGAATGGGATGCGACGCTTCCCAAACCGTTTTTGGTAAGCGATCTGCTTTCAGCGGTGCGGGGATGAGGTCGCCGCGGCGGTAAGCAGCGCGACACGCTGACTCGCGATTCCGACCGCAGTCGGATCGGTCCCCTTCTCGCCGAGTTTGAACTGCTCGAGCGCATCCGAGCGATCGCCCTGCGCTTCGTAGGCGTCACCGAGCAGTACGTGCAGCCGCCCGTCGTCATGGACCGACGCGATGCCCTTGATCAAAACCGCTTGCGCCAGCACGTAGAGCTGGTGGTGTTCGTAGTCGAGCGCGAGATCGATGTAGGCCTCGCGAAGATACGGGTAGAGTTCGATCGCTTTGGCGTACTGCGCGACCGCTCGCTGCCAGTCGTCCTGCGCATCGGCGAGATATCCGTAATTCACAAAGGTCTCGGCGCGCTCGGGTGCGAGCTTGAAAGCAGCGTCGAGCGTCGCCTTCGCCTGACCGTAGCGCTGCGCTTCCAAGTAGGTCGCGCCTTCGTTGTTTTCGCACTGATACGCGTAGTGATCGACGGCCAAGCAGTGCTCGAACGTCTTGACCGCGTCATCGTACTGGTGAAGCTCCAGCTGCGCGAGTCCTAGGCCGTTGAGGGCGGTGAGGTTGGTCGAATCCTCGTCGAGCGCGCGGTCGTAGTAGACCTCCGCTTGCGCGGGCTGGTGAATCGCGTAGTAGACTTGACCCAATTCGCCCTGAATCCCCGAATCGGTCGGGTAATCGCGCGCCATCTGCTGGATGGCGATCTCGTATTTATCGAGATCGCCTTTGCGGATGTGCAGCGCGACCAAATCGTTGACGGAGTCGGTCCCGGGCAGCGCCGCGTTGAACTGCGCGATCGCATCGTCGACGCGATTCTCTTCGGCATACACCGTTCCCAAACGATTGTGCGTCTCTTTGTCGCTGGGCGCGAACTTCAGAATCTCTTCGTAGACGAACTTTGCGCGCTCGATCTGTCCGGTTCGGAAATACAGATCGCCCAGAAAGCGGCGCGGATCGATCTCGCCCGGATGAATCTGAACGTAGAGCTCGAGGCGCCGGATCGCGCCGTCCATATCGCCTGCCGCGATCAGCTCGCGCGCGGCGCGAATCGCGCCCTGCGGATCGGAGACGAAGCCGTTGACCGTGGTCGTGTCGAGCGTGGGATTATCGTAGACGTTGATCTGGCCGCTTTGGGCACGCGCGGGCGCCGCCGTGATCAACACGGCTGCAACGGCGGTACAAGCGATCGCGACGAGGCGCTGGCGGTTCATCCCGGCCCTCCCGAGTCCATTCTACTCCTAAGTTCACGGTCCAGGAATCGAGATTGTGACCGAGGCTACTCTTCCTCGCCGTGCGCGTTCTCCGCGATCCGGTCCAGCATGCGGACGAACGCCGCGCGTTCGGCCGCCGAGAAGCCGCGCAGCGCGTGCTCGGTCTGCTCGGCGATGATTTCGGCGAGCAGCGGCTGCAGCTCGGAACCGCGCTTGGTCAGGTAGATGCGCACCGAGCGGGCGTCGGCCGGATGGGCGTGCCGCTCGACCAGCCCGTCGCGAACCATGCGCTGGACGGTGCGCGTAACCGTCGGCATCTCGACATCCAGGCGGTCGGCGATCTCGCGAGGCGTCAGCCCGTCGTCTTCCCAGAGGTGGCGCAGCACCTGATACTGACCGAGCCGCAAGCCGGAGCGCTGCAGCGAACGATCGAGGCGGGCGCGTATCGTCCGCACCGCGTTGCCGAGTGCGCGGAAGACCTCGCCCTGCGGGTTCATCGCACGAGCGGAAGCACGTTACTCGGCGTGAGCGGATAGAACGTCATGAGCAGCACCAACACGAAGCACGCGATCGCGCTGACCCACGCAAGCGGCGCGAAGGGCTGCACGTCGTGCGTGTGCCCATGTCCGCCACGCGAGTACATGGCGAAGATGACCTTCGCGTAGGCGTAGAGCGAGATCGCCGTACCGGCGATCAGCACGCCGCCGAGCCACGCATAGCCTGCGTTGACGCTGGTCGAGAGGATGAGAATCTTGCCGAGGAAGCCCGCGGTCGGCGGCAAGCCCGCCATCGCAAGCAAGAAGAACGTCATCAGCGCGGCCGCGACCGGACGCCGGTAGCCCAAGCCGCGATAGTTGGCAAGCGTGGAGCCTTGTTCGCCGTCGTCGGAGAGCAGCGCCGCGACCGCAAACGCACCGAGATTCATGAACGTGTACGCCGCGATGTAGTAGATCGCGTAGCGCAGACCCAGCGGCGTTCCGCCGGCAAGCGCGGTAAGGATATAGCCTGCCTGCGCGATGCCCGAGTACGCGATAAGCCGCTTGAGGTCGTGCTGCGCGAGCATCCCGACATTGCCGGCGATCATGGAGATCGCCGCGACGATCCAGACCGGCAGCAACAGCCGCGTGTCGACGCCCGGCGGCAGCGCCGCGTAGATGAAGCGCGCGAAGACCGCAAGCGTTCCCGCTTTGGTCGCAACACTCATGAACGCCGTAACCGGTAGCGGCGCGCCTTCGTACACGTCGGGCGACCAGGTGTGGAACGGCACCAGGCTCAGCTTGAAGGCGATACCGATCAAGAAGAGACCCGCACCCATCCAAAGCAGCGGATTGCTCGCGAGCGCCGGCGCGACGAGATCGGCGAGCGCGACGCTGCCGCTCGCACCGAAGAGCAACGCCATTCCGTACAACATGAATCCCGAGGCGGTCGAGCTGAGGATCAAGTATTTGAGCGCCGATTCGCGCGCCGTCGCGCGATCGGCCAAGCCGCACAGACAGTAGAGCGCGAGCGAGAGCAGCTCGAGGCCGAGGAAGATCGTCATCAAATTCCCCGCGCCCGACATCAGCATTGCACCGCACGTCGACCAGAGCAGCAGCGCGACGGCACCGGGAATGCGCTCGCTCTTACCCGTCGCGCCGTAGAGCACGACCGAGCCGAGCGCACAGATCAACACGATCTCTTGGAAGACGACGCTGAACCCGCCCAGGATGAACGCTCCGCCGAATGCGGCGTAGTTGACGCCGTACGCGCCTGCGGCATCGACACCCGCCGCGATGATGCCGATCGCCGCGATGCCGATCGTCAGATACCGGTTGACGTTCTTGGGCGCCAGCAGATCGGCGAGCAACACGACCAACGCCGTGACGGCCACGATGGTCAGCGGCGCGAGCGCGCTCCAGTCGGCAGTCGTAACGGTAACGTTCATCGCGCAAATCCTTGGAAGATCGTGAGCAGGTGAGGATTGATGCCGACTGCGAGGAGCGCCAGCACGAGCGGCGCGACCGCGATCCCCTCGATCCACGAAAGATCGGGACGAACGGGAAGATCGGCAACCTCGGGTCCGTTCATGATGCCCTGGAAGAGGCGCAACATGTACGCTGAAGCGAGAACGATCGGGACGAGCGCGAGGATCACCGCCCACATCCAGCCGGCTTGGAACACACCGGTCAGAATGACGAGCTCGCCCGCGAATCCCGCCAGCCCCGGCAGCCCGAGTGCGGCGAGCGCCGCGATGCAGAGCGCACCCCCCAGACGCGGATTTTGCGCGCCCAAACCGCCGAGCCGCGTGAGCGAGCGCGTCTCTTCGCGCTCCTCGACATACCCCAAGATCAGGAACAGAGCCGCCGAGAAGAGACCGTGTGCGACGATGTAGATGACCGCGCCTTGCAACGCGACCGGATTGAACGACGCAATCGCGATCACGATCAGCCCGAGGTGCGAGAGCGACGAATAGGCGACCACGCGTTTTGCATCGGTTTGTGTCAGCGCCGCGAACGCGCCGTAGAGCAGCGAGACGACGCCCAATACGATCAAGAGCAGCGCCGCATCGTGGAGATAATCGGGCATGAGCGCCATGCCGATGACGATCAGACCGTAGAGTCCCGCCTTCGATTGCACCGCGCTCACGACCGCGACCATCGGGCCGGGCGTGTCGGCGTAGGTGAGGGGCATCCACGTGTGCAGCGGCCAGACCGGCGTCTTCACCAAGAACGCAAACGCGAAGCCGGCAAAGATCCACGGTACCCACGCGCCGACGAGATGCACGTCGCTGCGTCCGATCACGTCGGTCGAGCCGAAGAGCACGCCGAAGGCCGCCGTCGCGAGCAGCAGCGTGAGACCGCCGGCGAAATTATAGATGAAGTAGCGCCATGCCGTCGAGTGATGGCGCCCCCAGCCGATCAGCGTGAAGAAGACCGGCAGCAGCATCAGATCCCAGAAGAGCGCAAAGACGAGGAGATCGCGCGCGAGGAATAACCCCATCATCGTGCCCTCGAGCAGCAGCAGCTGCCCGATGAACTGCGTGCTGCGCGGAACGTTCGTCGCGAGGATGGCGCAGAAGGTACAGAGCGCGAGCAAGAGCACGAGCCAGAACGAGATACCGGTCACGCCGAAGTGAAACGCGGACTCGAACGGGCGCGAAAGCCACCGGAAACTCCACTCGTCGCCCTGCGCACCGAGCGCGATGAAAAACGTGCCTGCCGCGACGATGGCGCTGCACCACTTCATGACGGCCGCCGGCACCTCGGGCCGTGCGATGAGACAGACCGCCCCGAAGAGCACCGGCGCCAGAATCAATGCGAGAACCATCATCTAGTGCGCTCCTCCCGCCACGATCGCGTAATAGACGACGAAACAGGCCGCGCCGAAGACCAAGATAAACGCGTAAGCGCGTAGCAACCCGGTTTGGAAGGAACGCGTCAGCGCCCCCAGCCATTGCGCGGAGATCGCCGCCTCGCGAACCGCGCCGTCGATCACGTGCGGATCGAGAATGCGGCCGAAGATCGAGCCGAGCCACTGCGACGGGCGCACGAACAAGAACTCGAGCGCGATATCGAATCCGAGCGCGTTGGTGAGGATCGCGGGCATCCGAATCGATTCGTTGCGCAGCCGTTCGACCGCGTTGCTCCGCGCATTCGCGGTCGCGTAGCGAAGATAGGCGATGCCGATGCCGATCAGCACGACCACGAAGGTAATCAGCGCGGTAATGCCTTCGCTCACCGGTGCAGCAGCCAGCTGCGGGTGCGGAAACTCCTGCGCGAAGAAACGCGCCCAGGGCGAGTTCTCCCCGCCGAACATGATCCAACCGATCAGCACGCTGAAGGGTATCAAGATCGCGACCGGCACGATCATGAACCATTGCGCGTTGGGCGAGTGTTCCGCGCGCGCGGTATCGTGCGCGCCGTGCGGCGTGCCCGCCAGCTCCGGATGGCGAATTCCGAGATCCGACGGATCGACCTCGCCGCGATAGCTGCCCAGGAACGTCACGAAGAGCAGCCGGCACATGTAGTACGCCGTGATACCGGCGGTCAGTATGCCGAGCACGTAGAGCCAGGTGTATCCGTGCGTGAGCGCACCGTAGATCACTTGATCCTTACTGAAGTATCCCGAGAAGCCGGGAATGCCGCAGATCGCGAGCACGCCCGTCAGCATCGCGACGAAGGCGAAGGGAAGCTTCCTCACGAGACCGCCCATCCGGCGCACGTCCTGTTCGTCGTGCAACGCGTGTATGATGATGCCCGAACCGAGAAAGAGCTGCGCCTTGAAGAAGGCGTGCGTGAAAAAGTGCGCGACGCCGCCTTCGTATGCACCGACGCCGACGCCCATGATCATGTAGCCGATCTGCGACATCGTGGAGTAGGCCAGAATGCGTTTGATATCCCACTGCGCGCAGCCCAGAATCGCGCCGACCAGCGCCGTCAGCCCTCCGATCGTTCCGACGAGTACCTGCGCGTCGCTGTTCTGACTCCAGAGCGGCGCGCAGCGCGCAACCAGATAGACGCCCGCCGTAACCATCGTCGCGGCGTGGATCAGCGCCGAGACGGGCGTCGGGCCTTCCATGGCGTCGGGAAGCCAGGTGTGCAGCGGGATCTGCGCCGATTTCGCCGCCGCTCCGATGAAGAGCGCGAGACAGATCACGAAGAGCCACGGCGTCGGATAGGAACCCGCGTAAGCAAACGCGTCGCCGAACGTCAGCGAGTGGACGTTGGCGAAGATCGCAAAGATCGCGAACATGATGCCGACATCGCCGGCCACGTTGATCACGAAGGCCTTGCGCGCCGCTGCGACCGCCGAGGGTTTGAAGAACCAGTAGCCGATCAAGAAATACGACGCTAGGCCGACCAGCCCCCAACCCACCAAGAGTCCGACGAAGTTGTCGGAGAGCACCAGCGTGAGCATCGCGAAGACGAAGAAGTTCATGTACGCGAAGAAGCGCGCCAACGCGCGGTCGCCGTCCATGTAGCCGATCGAATAGACGTGAATCAGGAAGCCGACGCCGGTGATGATCAGCGTCCAAAGCAGCGATAGCGGATCGAGAAGCAACCCGAAATCGAATCCCGGGATCCACGTGAAGAGATATTGGTGCGCGTTCGAGCCCCACATGAGCAGCGTCAGGATGAACGACGCGCCGATCACCGCCGAACAGAGAAAACCCGCCAGACGGCGCAGCTGCGGACCGAAGGCCCAGTTCGCGACGGCGCCCGCGAGCGGCAAGAGCCAGAGCGCGACCAGCATCGGATACGATCCGTCGATACCCATCACGTGATGAATCAACGCGCTATCCTTTCATGAGCGCGACGTCGTCGACGTCGACGGTCTTGGCGCTTCGGAAGACGGTCACGACGATCGCAAGGCCGATCGCGGCCTCTGCCGCGGCGACGGTAATCACGAGGAAAACGAAGATGTGGCCGGCGTTGTGCAGCCAGGCGCGCGCGAAGGCCGCGAAGAGCAGGTTTGCCGCGTTGAACATCAGTTCGATCGACATCAGCATGATCAGCGGATTGCGCCGCACCAGCACCCCGGCCACGCCGATGAAAAAGATCACCGCCGAGAGCGCGATGTAGTTCGCCAAAGGCACGGTCATCGCGTTCACTGCTCGCCTCCGCGCAGGATCGCTTCGCGCATCTCGCGCCGCACCTCGGCCGCGTGTTTCTTCGAGGGCAGGTAGGGCGTCTGATCGCTTGCGAGCAGCACGACGCCGATCACCGCCACCATGAGAATCAGCGCCGTGATCTCGAACGGCAACAGATACGTCGTGAACAGCGCGGTCCCAAAATCCCCGACCGAGCCGAAGACGTTGGCGGTTCCAACCGGTCCGACCGTCGATGCGCCCGGCGAGGCCGCCGGTGCGACGGTGCGCGCGAGCGCCCACGTCAGGAAACCGAGCGCAATCAGCGCGAGCGCGAGCGCCGGCACGACGATGCGCGGCAGACGATTCTGCCCGACGGAGAAAGGCGCTACGCCGCTGCTGAGCAGCGCGATCACGAACAGGAAGAGAATCAAGATAGCGCCCGAGTAGACGATGATCTGAATGACCGCCAGGAACTCGGCGTTGAGCGTCAGGTACGTCGCGGCGAGCGCCGCAAAGTGCAGCAGCAGCGCGACGACGCTATAGACCGGCTTCTTCGCGGTGACGCACCAGGTCGCCGAAGCGATCATGACGACGGCGAGCGTCCAAAACGCGATCATCCGGCAAGCCCCCGGCGCTGCGTTTTCAAAATCGTGCCGCGATGCGTCGCTTCGTAGCCATGCGTGATGTCGACCGTCGATTTGACGTCCGCGACGCGTCCGAGATCGGAAGGAATGCCGTTGGGCCGCTCGTCGGGCGCAAGACCGACGCCCGCGTCGGCTGGAACGAGCAGACGGTCTTTACTATAGATCAGCGCGCCGCGCCGGTAATCCGACATCTCAAAACGCGGCGTGAGCACGATCGCATCGGTCGGGCACGCCTCTTCGCACATGCCGCAAAAGATGCAGCGCAATTCGTCGATCTCGTAGCGCGCGGCGTGACGCTCCCCCGGTGATACGCGGTCCTCGGGTGTGTTCTCGGCGCCGATCACCGTGATCGCGTTGGCGGGGCAAGCGCTCGAGCAGAGCTCGCAGCCGATGCAGCGCTCCTTACCGTCGGCGTAACGGCGCAGTTCGTGCAGGCCGTGAAAACGCGGCGCATGCTGCTTCTTCACCGATGGATATTCGATCGTCGGACGCTTGGCGAACATGAACTTGAACGTGATGCCGAGCCCGCGCAAGATCGCGCCGACATTGTACAATTGTTTTCTCACCTTGAATGGCGCTCCGTTCTGAACTCCACGCTTGCACCGCTAGCCATGAAACGCTACCACGATGGCGGTTATCACCAGATTGACCGTTGCGACCGGCAGCAGCACTTTCCAGCCGAACGCCATCAAACGGTCGTAGCGGAACCGCGGCAGTGTCGCGCGCAGCCACATATAGAAGAACATGAAAGCCGCCACCTTGATGATGAACCAGACGATGCCCGGAACCGGCAGCGAGCCCAAGCCGGCCGGCGCGTTCCATCCGCCGAGGAAAAGCAGCGAGGCGATGCACGAGACGGTGAGCATGTTCACGTACTCGGCGATGAAGAACAAGCCGAAACGCAGGCCGGAGTATTCGGTGTGGAATCCGGCGACCAGCTCCGTTTCGGCTTCGACCAGATCGAACGGCACGCGATTGGTCTCGGCAACCGCCGTGATGACGTAAATGACGAAGCCGACGAACTGCGGCCCCACGAACCACCACGTCGCCTGCGCGTTCACGATGCCGTCGAGAGAGGTCGTGCCCGCCAGAATCAGCACGCCGATCAGCGAGAGCGACATGCCGAGTTCGTAGCTGATCATCTGCGCGGTGGAGCGGACGCTGCCCAGCAGCGGATATTTCGAGCCGGAGGCCCAGCCGCCGAGCGAGATGCCGTAGACGCCGAGCGAGGTGATCGCGAGTAAGAACAAGATGCCGGCGTTGACGTTGCCGATCGCCCACGTACCTGCCGAGCTCGCACCGAATGGTATGATCGCGTAGACCGAAAACGCGGTGAGCAGCGAGATGAACGGCGCCAGCCGGTAGATCAGCGGATCGGCCGTTTTCGGCGTGAGATCTTCTTTCAAGATGAGCTTGGCAGCATCGGCTGCGGGCTGCATCAATCCCCACGGCCCGACGCGATTGGGCCCGGGGCGCAGCTGCATCCAGCCGAGCACCTTGCGCTCCGCGAGCATCGCGTACGCGAAGGTCGTGACCACGACGAGCAAGAGGATTGCCGATTTGATCAACACGATCGCCCAATCAGGCATAGGTCACCGCATTCACGATCGGCTTGACGCGTTCGTCGTGCGCCGCCGTTCCGCCGCCGTCCCAAAGCGTGCGGGGAGCCGGCGGCACGCCGTCGCGCCGCGCGGCGCCGCTATGGTAGAGCGCGTCGCCGAACGTGCCCGCGAACGCGCTCTGCGCGCGCGCGATCACCGCCGCGTCGAGCTCTTCGATCGTCGGCAGCGTTATGTCGAACTGCTGCGCGAGTCCGATCAGCATCTCGAGATCCGAGAGCGGGCCGACCGGCGCGTCGAGCGAGGCGTTGACGGGCAACAGATCGCCCGTGAGACCGATCGTCGTGCCGCTCTTCTCGAACGCGCCTTTGGCGGGGAGCACGAGATCGGCAAGCTGCGCGCTCTCGGTCATGAACAGCTCGCTCACCATGACGAACGGCGTCGCGTTGAGCGCCGCGCGTACGTTCTCGGGTTCGGGCGCGTTGCGCACCGGATTGACGCCGAAGAGCGAGAGGGCCGCGATCTTTCCCGCGCGCGCTGCGTCGAGCATCAGCGCCGCATCCATGCCGCCGTCGATCGGCAGCATGCCCATCGCTTCTGCTCCGCGCGCGTTTGCTTGTTCGCTTGCAATGTACGTCGCGGCCTCGCGCCCGGCCGCGGCGTCGGCGAGCGCTTTGCCGAGATCGAGATCGACGCCGTCCCACACGAGCGCGACGCGCGCATCGGCGGGAACGCCGGCTAGCGTCGCTGCCGCGTTGTTCGCGTCGACGTGGTGAATCGACGCGCCGGCGCGTTTGGCTTTGAGCGCGCGCAGCCAGAGAATCGGCGCGAGCTCGGCCGGCGACTGTCCGGCAATCACGATCGCGTTGGCGCGTTCGAGCGCGGCGTAATCGCCACCCCGCTTACCCGGTGAAGCCTGACGCTGTCTCCCGCCGCGCCAATCGAGATTGCGCACGCCGAGCGCCCGGAACACGTGCTGCAGCAGATACGCTTCCTCGTTCAGGAGACGCCCGCCGCCGATCGCACCGGCCGCGTTCGCGACGAGCGCATCCTTGATCGCGCGCGACCACAACGCGAAAGCATCGTCCCATCCGATCTGCACCCAGGTGCCGTCGCGTTTGTAGAGCGGCTGCGTGATGCGCTCGGGCGAATCGTAGAATCCAATATTGTAGCGGCCGCGATCGCACAGCCAGCTATCGGAGTAACGCTCGTCGTCCTCGACCGACATGGTTCGCAGCACCGTGCCGTGACGCACGTCGGAAAACTGCTGGCAACCCGCGGGACACTGCGTGCAGGTGGTTTGCGTTCGATGTAAGTCCCACGGACGCGACTTGAAGCGATAGGTCTTCGAGGTCAGCGCGCCGACCGGACAGATCTCCGTTACGTTGCCGGTATAATGATGGCGATACGGCGCACCGGTCGCGGTGGCGATGATATCGTTGTGCCCGCGGTCTTTCACGACGAGTTGCCGCTCGTCGGCGATGATATCGTCGAAACGGACGCAGCGCTGACAGACGACGCACCGCTCCTCGTCGAGCACGATCGTCGGGCCGAGGTCGACACCTTTCGGCTTGCTCTGCTTGGGATCGGCGACGTCGGAGCTGCCGCGGCCGTACGCCATCGCGTAGTCTTGCAGGTCGCACTCGCCGCCCTTGTCGCAGATCGGGCAGTCGAGCGGGTGATTGACCAGCAACAGCTCGAGAATGATGCCGCGCCCTTCGTTGACTTTCGCATTTTGCGTGTGTACGACCATGCCTTCGGCAACCGGCGTGTTGCATGCGATCTGCAGCTTCGGCATGCCCTCGATCTCGACCAGACAGACGCGGCAGAGTCCGGCCGGTCCGAGCTTGGTGTGATAACAATAGACCGGAATCTCTTGCTTGACCGTCTTTGCGGCTTCGACCAGCAGCGTCCCCTTGGGCACTTCGACCGGCACACCGTCTATCGTCAACTTGACCATGTCGGCCATTTAGAACATCCAACCAATGAGTGAGTGAGTAATGAAGGCCACGAGGGCGAGAGCGCGATGTGGGCGAGTAGCGATTTTCCATCGAGGGAAAATCGCGGACGTCCCCGGAGACGAAATGTACGAGCGGATCATGCCGTCGTTACCTCGCGAACGAGGCGAGATTCGAATTGTTCGGGGAAGCGATTGACGACTGAGAGCAAAAACGGCTCGATCGAATCACCGAGCGCGCAGAGATTCAGCCCCGTGATGGTGTGACCGACGCGCTTGATCATTTCGAAATCGCTGCGCAGCCCGCGTCCTTCGACGAAGCGATGCAGCACGCGCTCGAGCCAGTGACCGCCTTCGCGGCAGGGCGTACACTGCCCGCACGACTCGTGCGCGTAGAAACGAATCGAGTTGAGCGCCGCCTTTACGAAATCGGTCGTGTCGTCGAAGACGGTGAACGCGCCCGAACCCATCATCGAACCGGCCTTTGCCATCGATTCGTAATCGTACGGAAAATCGAGGTGCTCTTCGAAGATGCACGCCGAGGACTGGCCGCCGGGCTGCACCGCCATGAACGTGCGCCCCGGCCGCAGACCGCCGGCAATCTCGATCAGCTCGCGAATCGTCGTGCCGACGGCAACCTCGTAGTTGCCCGGTTTCTGTACGTGTCCCGAAATCGAAACGATCTTGTAGCCTTTGCTGCGCTCGGTACCGGCCGCCGCAAACCACTCCCATCCGCGTTCGAGAATCGGCACGAGGTAGGCGAGCGTCTCGACGTTGTTGACGACCGTCGGCGCGCCGTACAGGCCGGCGATTGCGGGGAACGGCGGTTTGAGGCGCGGTTCGCCGCGTTTGCCTTCGAGCGAGTTGAGCAGGCCGGTCTCCTCGCCGCAGATGTACGCGCCCGCCCCACGATGCACCGTCACCTCGAGGTCGTAGCCGCTGCCGAAAAGATTCTTGCCTACCAAACCCGCGGCGCGCGCGTCGGCAAGCGCCTTCGAAAAGATCTCGTACCCGCGTTTGAACTCGCCGCGAATGTAAATGAACGCATGATGGCACTGGATCCCGTACGCGCCGAGCAGAATGCCTTCGAGTACGAGATGCGGAGTCTCTTCGAGCAGCATGTGGTCTTTGAACGTGCCCGGCTCGGCTTCATCGCAATTGCAGACCAAATACCGCGGGTACACGTCCTTCGGCAGAAAGCTCCACTTGCGCCCGGTCGGGAATCCGGCGCCGCCGCGGCCGCGCAATCCGGACTTATCGCACGCCTCGAATACGTCGGACGGCTTGAGTTCGCGCAGCGCGCGCTCCCACTGCTTGTAGCCGCCGCGCTGACGGTAGACGCTGATGTCGCGCAGATCCGCCTCGCCGATGCCGGCTGTCAAAACCTTAGTGACCGGCATGACCGTTCTGTCCTTCTTCTTCGATGATCTCGGCGACGCCGCGCGCGTCGCGCACGAACCGCTCGCGCGAGCGGCCGGTAAACGAGATGTCTTTGGTGACGAAACTGTCGAGCATGATCACACCGCTCGGATCGCCGACGCCCCCTGCGTTGTTCGGGCTCGTCGCGCTGAGCGTGCCTGGCGACTTGCCGCCGCGCGCGACCTCGCTGTCTTGCCGAAGCTTCCACGTGCGTTCCGGCTTCGCCGTCTGCACCAGCGGCTCGATCGCGTAGGTTCCCGCGCGCATCGCCGCGAGCATCTCGTCGATCATCTCCGGCGTAAGGCTGTAGACGAACTCCAGATTGACTTGCATGCAGGTCGGACGATCGCACGCCGCCAGACATTCGACCTCTTCGTACGAGAAGAGCCCGTCGTCGGTCGTTTCGAGATGTCCGATACCGAGCTTCTCGCGGAAGTACGCCATGATCGACTCCGCGCCGCGCAACTCGCACATCAAACCGCGGCAGACCTGCAGCATGTACTTGCCGACCGGCTTGCGGAAGAACAGCGTATAAAACGAAATGGTCGACTCGACGACGGCGTGCGACAAGCCGAGAAGCCCGGCGGCAAACTCCATCGCCTCCTGCGACACATAGCCCTGATGCTCCTGAAAGAGGTGCATCATCGGCAAGAGCGCGGAACGCGGCTGCTCGTACTGCGCGATCAACGCCTCGCACCGCGGCTTGAGCTCCTTCGCTAGCGCCTCGAAATCAAAACTCTCCGTGACGTTCATCAGCGATCCACCTCGCCGAAGACCGGGTCGAGCGAACCGATCATCACCACGAGGTCGGCGATGAGATTGCCCGGCGCGATGCCCTTGAGCGCCTGCAGATTGTAGAGTGAGGCCGGACGCGTGCGGACGCGATAGGGACGATTCTCGCCGTTGCTCACGATGTAGTAGCCGAGTTCGCCGCGCGGTCCCTCGACCGACTGATAGACGTCGCCGGGCGGCACGCGGAAGCTTTCGCTCACGATCTTGAAGTGATGGATCAACGCTTCCATCGAGAGCGCGATCGTCTCTTTGGGCGGAGCGAAGATCTTGGGATCGTCGATCGCGTACGGTCCGGCGGTGCGGAGCTTCTCGCGCGCCTGCGCCACGATCTTGATCGACTCTTCCATTTCATCCAAGCGCACGAGAAAGCGCGCGTACGCATCGCCTTCGGTGCGCGTCGGCACGTCGAACGTATACTGCTCGTAGCCCGAGTACGGGAACGCCTTACGCACGTCGTAGGCGACGCCGCTGCCGCGCAGCGCCGGGCCGGTCACGCCCCACTGCGTCGCTTCATCGGCGCTCAGGATACCGACGTCGATCGTGCGGTCCTGGAAGATGGGATTGGCTTGCAAGAGGCCGCGCAGTTCCTTCATGCGCCCCGGAAATTTCGAGATCAGCGCATCGACCCTTTCGAGATACCCGGCCGGAAGATCGCCGTTGACGCCGCCCACGCGCAGATAGTTGGGGTGCATGCGCGCGCCGCCGGCGGCTTCTTGCAGATCGAGAATGTTCTCGCGCAGATCGAAGCAGTAGAAAAAGACCGAGATCGCGCCCAGATCGATTGCATGCGTCCCGAGCCACACGCAGTGCGAAGCAATGCGCGTGAGTTCGGCGTTGAGCACGCGGATGTGCTTGGCGCGTTCCGGAATCTCGCCGGTGATGCCGAGCAGCTGCTCGACCGCGAGGACGTAACACAGCGCGTTCGATGACGGCGCGAGATAGTCCATGCGCTCGGCATTGGTCTGCCCGTGCGACCAGAACAAGTTCTCCATGTTCTTTTCGATGCCGGTATGCAGGTAGCCGATCTCGGGCTCGGCTTTGATGACCGATTCGCCTTCGATTTCGAGCATGATTTGCAGTACGCCGTGGGTCGAGGGGTGCTGCGGGCCCATCGAGAGCACCATCGCGTTGCCTTCGTGCGAAACGATCTCCGGCGTCAGCGGCGTTGGCGATAGACTCACTGCTCGCGCGCCTTTTTCACTTGCTCTTGCAAGGCTTCGAGGGTGCGGCCCGTGGGCGGCGTGCCGGCCTGCACGTTGCTCTTGAGCCCGAAAGCCGGACGCGGCGAACGCTCGCGCGCGGGACCGCGCAGCGGATAATCTTTGCGCAGCGGATGGCCTTCCCAATCGTGCGGCATCTGGATGCGGCGCAGATCCGGGTGACCGTCGAAGACGATGCCGAAGAGATCGAAGACTTCGCGCTCGGCCCAGTCCGCATTTTTCCAGATATCACTCACGGTGGGGACGTGCTCGCCGTCTTTGACGCCGCAGCGAAGCCGCACGCGCAGGTTCGGCATCTTCAGAAGATGGTAGACGACCTCGAAACGCGGCTCGCGGCCGAGATAGTCGACCGCGCCGAGATCGAGCAGCATCGCGTAACCGCCGGCGCGGAGCGCTTCGCAGCGGGCGTGCAGGGTTTGCGGCGTTACTACCTCGATCGCGGCATCGTCGATCGCAGGGCGCACACCGGGCGGATCGATCGCGGTTCCCGCAATCGGCGGAGTTTGCGTACTAGGCACCAGTGCTCCTTATGACCGAGCGAGAATTCCGCCGCGGCCCCCCTCGCGGATTTGCTGTTGAATCAAGTTGACGGCGTACAACAAGCCGTCGGGAGTCGGCGGGCAGCCGGGAACGTACACGTCGACCGGGATGATCGTGTCGACGCCCTGTACGACGGCATAGTTATCGAAAACGCCGCCCGAACTTGCGCACGCGCCCATCGAGATCACCCACTTGGGATCGGCCATCTGATCGTAGAGCCGCTTTACGACCGGCGCCATCTTCTGCGCGACGCGGCCCGAGACGATCATCAGATCGGCTTGCCGCGGCGAACTGCGAAAGACCTCCGAGCCGAGGCGCGCGATGTCGTACTCAGCCGAGGTCACCGTCATCATCTCGATCGCGCAGCACGCCAAACCCATCGTCAGCGGCCACACCGACGAACTCTGGGCCCAGCGAGCGACGTCATCGAGGCGCGCGAGAAGAAATTGACCTGGGCCTATCTCCACACGAAGCCTCCCTTCTTCCAGACGTAGGCGTATCCGATCGCGAGCACGATGACGAAGACGATCATTTCGAGCAACCCGAAGACCCGAAGCGCGTGCATCTTCACCGCCCACGGATAAAAGGAAGCCGCTTCCACGTCGAAGATGACGAAGAGCATCGCGATCAAGTAAAACCGGACCGGGAAACGCCCCGAGACCGCCGAGGTCGGCTCGACGCCGCATTCGTAGGCCTCTTGTTTTTGCGGATTGGGCTTCGCGCGTCCGAGCAAACCCGGCAAAAAGGTGAAGAGCAACGCCGCCGCAAGTGCGACGCAGAGGTAGATCGCAACCGGTCCATACGGATTCATGGCTTGTGATTTTTTTCACAAACTATGGACGTTACCTTGGCAAGAGCCCGAAAAATTGCCAGCCAATTATCTGCATTGGCTTGAGGCAGGCCATCCATTGGACCGATGGGAAGGAAATATCATGCGCAAGGTGGTGCTTGGCCTCGTCGTTCTGCTGACAATGGGTGATAGTTGCAACAACGGTATCGTCGGCGTACAGGACTACGGCGCGGTCACCGGCCGCGTTCTGGACGCGACCACCAATCGCCCAATCGCCGACGCAATCGTCTCGGTTGGTTCGCTCTTCGTCGTGAGCGCCGACGGGGAAGGCGCGTTCACGATCCCGCACGTGCCGATCGGATTGCAAACGGTGACCGCGCGCATGCCGGGCTTCACCACCGCGGCGACGACGCTTCGTATAAAGAAGGACGAGACCGCGCAGGCCGGCTACCTGCGTCTGGTTTCCGTGACCAAGCCGGAGGCCGTTCCGACCCTTCCGCCTCCGCCCACGCCGACGCCCGAGGTCACGATCGTTCCTACCTACCTGCCGCCGGGCGCCCCCAGCGCCTCACCGAGCCTCACGCCGAGCGCCGGGCCGAGCCCGACGCCGAGCGCCTCAGTGCAGCCGTAACCCTGCCAAGTCCAAGTCATACTCGATCGCGCTGTAGATGTCGTCGGGGATCTCGCCGCTGCGCCGCAGCCGCAGGATCTCGCGCCGCTCGGCGTCGAGCGCCCCGAGCTCGAGCCGGCGATCCGACTCGCGTTCGTCTTGCGCGTCGCGTTCGGCAGCCTCGTCGTCGAGGTGCCCTTGCAGATGCTCGATACGCCGCTGATACTCGCCGAGCAATCGTCCCACCGCCTCGAGCTCGCCCGGCGTCCGAAGCGTCGATTCGACCGAGCGCAAATAGCGCAGGCCCTCCGAGAGCGCCTGCACGCGAATCGTCATCTCTTGACCTTGACGCGTATCGTTCTCCCCAACGCCCAGCCAGGCGATCAGCGGCGCAAGCGTGACACCGTGTACGAGCAACGTCACGACGATCACGCTCAACGTAATGAAGATGATCTCCGCGCGGTGAACCAGCGGCGATCCCGCCGCGTTCACGTACGGCAACGCAAGCGCGGCGGCAAGCGAGACGATTCCGCGCATGCCGCTCCAGCTCAACACGACGAGTGACTGCCAGGGCGGAAGCGGGTCGTGCTTGGCAACACCCGGTATCATGCGGCGCAGCGGCGCAACCGTGAAGACCCATGCGAAGCGGATGACGATCACCGCAACGGCTACCACGACCGCGAACCAAAAATATTCGGAGATCGAACCCGCGAGTTCGCGCACGATGCTCGGGAGCAGCAAGCCGATCAGCAAGAACACGAGCCCGTTGAGCAGCAGCAGCATCACGCGCCAGACGCCGTCGGCGACGATACGCCCCTCGGGCGAGAAGATCGTCTGCTGCCGCCGGCTCATGTAGATGCCCGCAGTCGCCGCGGAGAGCACGCCGGACGCGCCGAACGCGTCCGCCGGGAGATACGCCGCGTAAGGCGCGAGCAATCCGACGACGTTGGCGACGGCGGCATCTTGAACGTCGAAGCGTTCGAGCAGGCGCAAGACGAGTTCGAGCGCGACCCCGACTGCGAGCCCGCACAAAATACCCGCGACGACGTTGTACGCGAACGAAATCGACGCATGCGCGAACGAAAAGGTTCCCGTCACGAAGGCAATCACGGCGAAGCGGTAGAGCACGAGCGCCGTGCCGTCGTTGAAAAGGCCCTCGCCGGTGAGGATCGCCGCGATGCGCCGCGGCACCGCCATGCGTTCGAGAATCGCCTCTGCCGCGACGGCGTCCGGCGGCGACACGATTGCGCCGAGCACGAACGCCGCCGCCCAGCCGAATCCCGCAAATTGATGCGCGAGCACCGCGACGACGACCGTCGTGAAGATCACGAGCCCGATCGCCAAACTCGAGATCGAGCCGAAGTTCCGCTTGAATTCGTGCCAATCGGTGCTCCAGCCGCCCGAGTACAGCAAGGGCGGCAACACCACGGTAAAGAGCACCTGCGGATCGACCTGCGGGACGGGCATGTGCGGAATCAACGCGACGAGCAGGCCGATGACGAGAAACGCGATCGGGTACGGGACGCGCAGCCGCTGCGCTACCAGCGCCGAGACGATGACGCCGGCGAAGAGCGCAACCAGGAGCAGCGCGGAATTTTCCAAGCTAGAACGTCGAACCGAGCGCGCGCAGATCGAGCGCGTAGCCGCAGACGACCAAGAAGACCGCATCGGCGTCGGCGGCGAGCCGCTGCTTCAGGCGTCCCAAAACGTCGCGAAAGAGACGCGCCGATGCCGCCACGGGCACGATATCCCAGCCGACCTCCTCGGCCACGACGACGACTTGCGCACGCGATTCGAGCATCGCCTGGGCAAGCTCGGCCGCTTCCTCGTCCATCCGCGCCTCGAAGGCAGCGAAGTCGCTCTCCAGCGCGTCGATGTTGGTCGCGATGCGCGCGGCAAGCCACGTGCCAAGCGCATCGACCACGATGCACTGCTCCGCGGCGCCGTCGCGAAAGAGCGTCATGAGCGCGTCGTGTCCGAGCGACGCGCTCTCGATCGCATCCCAGCTCGCGGGGCGATCGTGTACGTGGCGCGTCAGGCGTGTGTCCCACTCGCTGTCGTCGCCGTCGCGTATCGAGGTCGCGACGTAGCTGACACGCCGGCCCGAGGCCTGCGCGATCTCGACCACATAGCGGCTCTTCCCCGAGCGCACCGGTCCGGTAACGAGCGTAACGCCCATGAGCAAGCGTTCTCCGCTTGCTGGTTGAATCATTGGGCGTATGATCGCGCGCGCGTTGATGTCGACCGTCGGCGTCCTGATGATCGTCTCCAGCCTGAACGACGTCTTCCAATCCGTCATCGTCCCGCGCGCGGTGGCGCGGCGGCTTCGTCCGAGCTATTACCAGTGGCGGGCGCTGTGGTCGATATGGCCGGGGCTCGCACGCCTGATCCACCCGGAGAACGAAACCGCGCGAGAGGACTTTCTCGCCGTCTTCGCGCCGCTCGCGCTCGTGCTCAATCTGATGCTGTGGTCGTTTTTGGTCCTTTGCGGCTTCGGGCTGATCTTCTACGCGCTGCGCGACGAGGTACAGCCGCCGCTCGCAAACATATTCGACGCCTTCTACTTCGCCGGCACCTCGTTCTTCACGATCGGATTCGGCGACTTCGTTGGTAGGAGCGGACTCACGCGGCTCGCGTCACTCGCAGCGGGCGCGGCCGGTTTCGGCGTCATTTCGACGACCACTGCCTACCTTTTCGCGCTCTTTGGCGCCTTTCAAGCGCGCGAGCACTTCGTCGTGACGGTCGGCGCGCGCGCCGGCTCGCCTCCAAGCGGCGTCGGCTTTCTTTCAATCGCGGCGCGTGCAAAAATCATCAAGGACCTTCCCGCGCTCATGCGCAGCGCCGAGACGTGGTGCGCAGCGCTGATGGAGACGCACCTGGCCTACCCGGTTCTGGCCTACTTCCGCTCGAGTCACGACTACGAATCGTGGGTCGGCACGCTCGGAACGCTTCTCGACACCTCAGTGCTGCTGATTACGACCGTGGAGTGCGACGCCGGTGAAGCGCGCGTCCTTTACAACATCGGCCGCCACGCGGTACACGATCTCGCCGATTACTTCGGCCTGGACGGCGGGAAGCGCGAGCCCGGCATCTCGCGCGAACAGTATGAGAAAGCGTGCCGCCGCCTCGAAGCCTCCGGCTTGACCATAGCCGAGCGCGAACGCGCGTGGCAGCGGTTCTCGGCACTGCGCAGCACCTACGCGTGTAAGCTCAACGCACTGGCGCAATTCTTCGACGTTCCGGAGCTCCACTGGATCGACGTGCAGCCGCTCTTCGAGAGCGAGCACGTACGCGCGCAGCTGCCGCCGGAGCTCCTAGCCCGCGTGGAGCCCGATCAGAACCCGTGAGCGCGATCGGTTTTATGTAAAAATCGCAGCACGTCGGCGAGCGGGACCGCGAATCCGATCGAGTGTTCGTCGTCGAAGCGCGAATCCGCCAGGCCGATGATCGCGCCGGTGTCGACCAGGAATATCGGCCCTCCGCTCTCGCCGGGAACGATGGGAACGGTAACCTCGAGCGCGTCGTCACGCAACGCCGAGAGACGTCCGGTGCCGAGCGAGGTTGCAAGGCCCAGCTGCTCGTCTTCGAACTCGTCGGGCACCGGATACCCGAGCAAGCCTACTTCGCGTCCGAGCTGATCGCGCAGATCGAGCGCCGGCCCCAGCTTTACCGCCTCGAGATCCGCGCGCGACGTGCGCAGCAGCGCGACGTCGGCATCGTCGTTCGAAGCGATCACTCGCGCCGGAACCTTGGTCCGGTTTCCGATCGTAACGTGAAGATCCCATGCGCCCGCAACGACGTGCGCCGCGGTGAGAATGTCGCTGCCCCAAGCGCCGCTCGCGACCACCACGCCCGTGCCGTAGGCGTCGTCGTAGGCGGGCTTCTGCTTTTTGTCCTGCGGCGGAACGCGCATCGTGATCAACACCACCGACGGTTTCATCGCGCGCACGAGCGCGACGAAGCGATCGTCGGGGTAGCTCTGCGCGCACGCCGTCAGCAGCAGGAGCAGCGCAGCGGCGACTAGGCGCACTCCGCGATCCTCGCGCGCAACCGGTCGAGCCCTGCGCCGGTGCGAGCGCTCAGCTCGATGAAACCGTCGTGGTGTACGCCGGGCGCCGCATCGATCTTGTTGAACGCGCGCAGCCGCGGTTTGGTATCGAGCCCCAACTCGTGGAGCTGCGATTCCACCGCCGCCTGCTGACGCGGCCAGTCGGGATTGGAGGCATCGAGCACTTCGATCAGCAGCTCCGCTTCGTCGAGTTCCTCGAGGGTCGCACGAAAGGCGCTCACGAGATCCTTGGGCAGATCGGTGATGAATCCGACGGTATCCGCGACGCGCACGTATCTGCCGGGCTCGAGATAGACGCGGCGAATCGTCGGATCGAGCGTCGCGAAGGGCTGATCTGCGACGAGTACGTCACTGCGCGCGAGTGCGTTGAGGAGTGAGGACTTGCCCGCGTTCGTATAACCGACCAGCGCGACGAGCGGCTCGTCGCGGGGAGCGCTGCGGCGCGTGCCGCGCTGACGACGCACCTCTTCGAGTTGCCTGCGCAGCACGCTGATGCGGTCTTGTATGCGTCGCCGGTCGACCTCGAGTTTGGTTTCGCCGGGACCGCGGGTACCGATGCCGCCGCCCAAGCGCGAGAGATCGGCGCCGGCGCCGATCAAGTTCGACTGCCGGTACCGCAGCTGCGCGAGCTCGACTTGCAGTTTACCCTCGCGGCTGCGGGCGTGACGCGCGAAGACGTCGAGAATCAGCATCGTGCGATCGACGATCGGCACCGCGATCACCTTCTCGAGATTCTTGCGCTGACGCGGACGCAGATCGTTGAGCACCAGGACCAGCCCTGCGTCGAGCTCTTTGACGAGAGCGGCGATTTCGTGCACCTTGCCGCTGCCGGCTAGCGTCGCGGGATCGATGCGATCGCGCTTCTGCACGACGCGCGCGACGATCTGCGCGCCGGCCGCTTCGGCTAGTGCTTCGAGTTCGACGAGTTCGGGTTCGACCGGCCGCTGCGGGTCGTGGGTGTCGACAGCGACGACAATCGTTCGATCAGCCAGCGGAGTCCCTCGTTGTAGCGCGGACCCGGACGAAAGAGTGCGGCGTCGACGCGCGGATCGGTGATGACGAAAACGTGTCCTTCGCGCACGGCGCGCAAGCTCCGCCACGGCTCCCGATTCTCTACCGCGGCGAGATCGGTGTCGTGCCCGGCAACGATCGCGTCGGGTTGCGCGCGCAGCAGCGCTTCCTCGCTATACTCGGCCCAGGCGGCGTGCAGATCGCTTGCCGCATCGCGCCCGCCGGCAAGCCGAATGAGATGCCCGATGTACGACGACGGGCCGGCCGTCCAGATCGGTCCGGTTCCGAGCGCAACGAAAACGGAGGGAGGATCGCTGCGGCGAGCGACGCGTGCACTCAAACGCGCGGTTTCGCCCCGCAGCCGCGCGATCTCGGCGGCGGCCTCTCGTTGATGACCGGTGAGCGTTCCGAGCGCGCGCAGATCCATGAAGATATCCTCGAAGCTATCGTCGGGGATCAGCACGACGCGAATACCGGCGCGCTGCAGCGGCGCAACCAGCCGCGCCTGCGACGGAATACCTGCGACGACGTCGGGATGCAGCGCGATGATGCGCTCCGCGTCGACGCTCGAAAAATCCGCGACGATCGGCAGCGCGCGCGCGTTTGGAATATCGCTCGAGAATCTGGAGATCCCGACCAGCTGCGCGCGTGCGCCGATCGCGGCCACGTCCTCGGCGAACGACGGTACGAGCGTGACGATGAGCGGCAGCGCGAGAAGTACGTGCAAAAAGCGCATCAGGACGGTGCTTCGCGGAAGGTAATGCCGCGCGCCTCTCCAATACCACGGCCTTGGTTTGCGCGCGGGGAAGCCGGTGAGATGCCGGCACGGTCGCGCCACTGTATGCGGGAAACCGCGAGTCAGGATACCGTCGCAAGCCGCTGCAATCACCCATTCCTCGCGTAAAGGAAGGCTTGCCATGCCATACCTGGCCGCGCTGCGCGTGCTCGCCGCAGCCACCATCTCGCTCTCCCCCTCTCCTTCTGCGTCGCCAAGCGCTCCGCCCGAGATCGCGCACGTCGTGACCGCAGATCGCTCCGACGAAACGCTACGCAACAGCGTACGCACGACGTACGTCGTAACCGCCGAAGAAATCGCGCGGTACGGCTATCGCACGATCGGCGACGCGCTGGCAAACGTGCCCGGCGTGCAGATTGCGAACTACGGAACGATCGGCGCGCTGGTGGATTACGGCATTCGCGGCACGAGTTCGGCGCAGACACTCGTGCTGATCGACGGCCAGCCTGCGCCCGGCGGACTCGCCAACTCGGTCGAACTCGGTACGCTCTCCACGGCCGGCGTGCAACGCATCGAAGTCGTCGAGGGCGGCGGTTCGACGCTCTACGGCGAGGGTGCTATCGGCGGCATCATCAACGTCATCACCGGCGCGCAGCACGCTGCGCCCGCTCTCTCGCTGCGCTACGGCAGCTTCGACGACACCGCGCTGCGCGTCCAAGGTGACGGTTTCACCTTCGAACGCGTCGTCGCCAACAACACGTACGCGCTGCCGCCGAGCACGACCGGCGGATTCCCCAATCCGACCACACGCGACAACAGCGATTACGAAGGCACCACGGCGCGTTACGGCATCGACCGTGCGCTCGGCGCGCTCGACGTCTCCTTTCGCGCTTCACTCGAGAGCGACGGCCTCGGCGCCGACGGAATCTTCCCCTACTACTCGCCGACCAGCCGCGAGAACGACGTCAACGAGGACGGTGTGCTCACGCTCGCGCTGCACCGCGCGCGCTCGGTCGCAAGCCTCGCCTTCGATGCAACGCGGCAGCAGATCGCCTTCGATTGCAACGAGGCAATCGACGTCAATTGCTATCAGAGCGGGCTCTCGCTCGACGACGAGGTTCGTACCGGTGTCGATCTGCGCGACGTGATCGCAGGGAGCAACGAGCGCACGATCTACGGCGTCGATCTTTCGCGCGGAACCGTTCGCAGCGACGACGGAAACGGTACGCTCGCGACCGGCGACATCACGATTTATCCCATGGCGCAGAGCGCGGCCTACGTGCAGCAAACCTGGATCGGCGCGCGCGACGAGTTCTATGCGGGCTTGCGCGGTGAGCGCGACGGCGCTCTGGGCGGCGAGTTCTCTCCTTCGCTCGGCGCGCGCTTCGATATCTCGGATGCCTTCACGCTCAAGGCCAATATCGCAAGCGCGTTCCGCGCGCCGAACGCGAGCGAACTCTACTTCCCCAACTACGGGAATCCGCACTTGATCCCGGAACGGGCGAAGGTCGGCGACGTTACGCTCAACGACGACCGCATCCTCGACGGCGCGTCGCTCGGATGGTTCGACAACGACACGCGCGAGCTGATCGTCGCCGATCCCGCCAACAATTATCTGCCGGAGAACGTCGATCACGCTCACATCGAAGGCTTTACGTTCCAGACGCAAACGCATCCGATGAACGGTATACGCGCGACGCTCAACGCGACCGATCTCTATCTCGCGCAAAACCTCGACGCACAGACGCGTCTGCCCGATGACGCGGTGCTCAGCGTGAATCTGGGTCTGCGCTATGACGCGGGACCGCGCGCGTTCTTGAGCGAGGCGGGTCTGGGCGAGCGCCTCGTCGGCGCGCGCGGGTACGTCGATCCGACGCAGCCGCTCTTCTATCAACCGGCAGCGTACGGCGATCTCACTGCGTATACGACCTTCCGGATTACGCCCGCGCTCGGCCTGACGCTGCGCGGTGCGAACCTGGGCAACGAACGCTACGCGGAGGTGAGCGGCTATCCGATGCCCGGGCGAACGTTCGCGCTGGAGTTGACCGCAAAATAACATGAAGGCGTGGCGCCTGCCGGCGATCCTTGCGTTCACGCTGCTCGCGTGTGCCGTAAGCTTGCTCGCCGGCGGCAGCGCCATCGCACCGGCGGCGATCTTCGCCGCGCTGCTTCACCCGCACGCGACCGGCGACATCACGACCATCGTCTGGCAGTTGCGGCTGCCGCGTGTCGTCATCGCGGCGGCCGTGGGCGGCGCGCTCGCGATCGGCGGAGCGCTGCTGCAAGGCATGCTGCGCAACCCGCTCGTCGATCCGTATTTGACCGGTGTGAGCGCGGGCGCCGCGACCGCGATCGCGCTCGCGGTCCTCGCCGGATTGACGACGCCGTATCTTCCCGCGCTCGGTTTCGTCGCGGGCCTGCTGACGGCGGTGCTGGTAGCCGCCCTCGCGCGACGCGGAAGCGGGGTCGATCCCAATCGCTTGATTCTCGCGGGAATCTCGATCTCGGCGCTGTTCTCCGCGATCGTCGCGTTCGCGATCGCGCGCTCGACCTCACTCGACGCCGCGCAATCGATTCTCGCGTGGCTGGCCGGATCGATGGCGGGACACGGCTGGCGCGATCTGCTCTTCGCCGCTCCGTATTTTGCGGTGGGCGCGTTGCTCGCCGCGCTCGCGGCGCCGTCGCTCGACGCGCTGCGTGTCGGTGATATTCGCGCTCGCGCCGTGGGTGTCGACGTCGACCGCGCGCAATGGCTGATTCTGGCTGCCACGTCGCTGCTCGCCGCTGCGGGTGTCGCGCTCGCCGGCATGATCGGTTTCGTGGGCTTGATCGTGCCGCACGTAGCACGTCGCGTGGTCGGATCGGGCGCGCGCTTGCTCCTGCCGGCCTGCGCGCTCTTCGGCGCTGCGCTTTGCGCGCTCGCCGACGCGGTAGCGCGCAGTATCGTCGCTCCCTCCGAGCTGCCGATAGGCGTTTTGCTCGCCTTCATCGGCGTTCCGGCATTCCTCTATCTCTATTTGCAGCAAGAGCGTCCGGCATGATCGCGCTCGAGTCGGTCACGATCGGAGTCGCCGGGCGGTTGCTCGTACGCGCGATCGACGCGCGCGTCGAAGAGGGCGAATTTCTCGCCGTCCTCGGGCCGAACGGCGTCGGCAAGACGACGCTCCTGCGGGCGATCTGCGGCATCGTTCCGGTCGCGAGCGGACACATCGAGCTCGACGGCGTCGCGCTGCGCGGACTCTCTCCCTCGGCGCGCGCGCGAGCGATCGCGTTCGTGACGAGCGACGACGCGATGCTCGAGTCGCTGCGCGTGCGCGACGTGGTCGCAATCGGACGCTTTGCGCACCATTCGTGGTGGGCATGGAACGAAACGCCGCGAGACGACGAGGCCATCGAGAGCGCGCTGCGCGCAGTCCACCTCGAGGGAGAGGAGCAGCGGCTCTTTGCGACGCTTTCGAGCGGCGAGCGTCAGCGCGTCTGGATCGCGATGGGGTTGGCGCAAGAGACGCCCGTACTCTTGCTCGACGAGCCCACGAGCCATCTCGACGTGCGCGTGGCACACGAGATTCTCGCCTTGTTGCGCGGGCTCGCGCGCGAAAGACGTACGATTCTCTGCGTGCTCCACGATCTCAACGACGCAGCCGCCTATGCCGACCGGCTGATGCTGCTCGGACGCGGGGAAATGCTCGCCTGCGATATCCCCGAGCGGGTGCTCACGCCCGAACTCGTCGAGCGAGCGTACGGCATCGCGGTCGAGCGTATCGACACGCCCCACGGCCCGCGCGTCTTCGCGGCTACTGCCTCGGCCTCTTCGTGAGCTCGCGAATCGCCGAGCCGATCACCCAGCCGCGCTCTCCACGCAGCGGACCGGCGGTGATGACGATGCCGATCGCGTCGTCGGGCTGCGCGACGTACTTCGATTGCACGAAGTTTGCAACGCAGCTCTCCACGATCGCGCGCGTTCCCGGCCGGACCAGCGTGGCGTGCGGCAAGAGCGCGCGCATCTGATCGAAGGTTCCGCCCTCGTAGTCGCGCAGACGGAAACGCGAATCCCAGACGAACACGTCGGGGTCGTCGCTCGTGCCGTAGAGCAGCACGAGCTCGTTTTGATGCACGCGGCAATCGGCGAGCGCGATGCCGCCGGCGAGCAGCCACACGAGCGCAATCAGCGCGCTAATTCGCATCAAAACCTCCCGGCTCGTGAACGCGAATCGCCAGCACCGCGAGATCGTCGCGCGTGTGGTTTCCTTCGAGCGCCTTGACCTGCGCGACGAGTTCGTCGGCGAGCTTTTGCGGCTGCGGATTGCTCGACCCGATCAAATCCATCGCGCCGCGTTCGCCCAGCTGCTCGCCTTTGCGGCTGCGCGCTTCGGTCAGACCGTCGGTGACCAAGACCAGGGTGTCGCCGTCTTCCAAGTAGAGTGTCTTCGTCTCGAACGGCTCCTCCATCACGCCGAGCACCGGCCCGGTTACTTGCAACTGCTGCACGTCATGGGCGCGGCGAACGAAGGCCGAGTCGTGCCCGGCGCTCGCGTAGCGGAATTGCAGCGCCTGCGTGTCGAGCACGCCGACGAACATCGAGACGAAAAGATACGGATTTTCGACCGTCTGCGCGAACGCGGTGTTGAACTCCGCGAGCATCGATCCCGGATCGCGACGCCGCAGTGCAATACCGCGAATCGTGAACTTGATGAAGGCCGTCAAGACCGCGGCGTCGACGCCTTTGCCGCTGACGTCGGCGATGAAGACCATCGCGAGCGAGTCGGAGAGACGATAGACGTCGAAGACGTCGCCGCCGACCGCAAGGTGGCTGCTGGCCGAAAGGTAGGCGCTTCCCACCTCGCAGTTGGGAAGCGGGACGTGTTCGCTGCGAAACGCGCGCTGCAGAATTTCGGTCGTCGTTCGCTCTTCTTCCAATTCACTCGAGAGCCGCGAACGGAAGCCGTTGAAAAGAATGGCGAGCAGGCCGAAGAGCGCGAGCCAGAACGCGCGCGCGTAGGTGTCACGGTTGATTTGTTCCTGCGTCGATCGGGCGAGCGCGTCGCTCTGTTTGGCGAGTTCGCTGCGAATGAATGCCGCCGTACGGTTCTCGTAGTCGGAGAAGGCCTTGTTCTCTTTGTCGAGACCGCCCACGTCGGTGTGCGGCGACGCGAAGAGCGGAGCGGCAATCTTGCGCCGCCAATTGCTCTGCAGCGAGACGTAATCTTCCAACGTCTGTGATGCCGCCGTCAGATGCTGTTCGGCCAGCACCCTTGCGACGGCCTCGACTTTCTCGTCGAACGCTTGGGCGGTCTCCGAGTACTGGCGCGCGTACGAGACCGCGTACGACGGGTCGCGCGTCAGCACGTAGCCGCGAACCGAGTTTTCTTCGTCGATTTGCAAGCGCAGTATCTCTTCGAGGTCGAGTTGCGCTTGGACGATGCGCGATTGCTGGTCGAAGGTTCGCGCGATGTTCGCCCGCGTCGCGAATGCGCCCTGAACCGCAATGCCGAGGACTATGGCCAGAAAGGCCGTCCACACCAAGGCCCCGGGGACGCGCAGGAACGACGGCCGCGACTTCACCGCGAGGCGAATTCGCTGGGGGGTAGGAGCATTGTGCGTTCCGAAATCGTCTCAGTCATGCAAGTGCAGATCAAGCCAGGGCTCTTCAAGTCGTACGACGTTCGCGGGATTTATCCGTCAGAACTGACCGACGAGGTCGCCTACTCCATCGGGCGCTGTTTCGTAGCACTCGTCGGAGGGAATCGCATCGTGGTCGGTCGCGACATGCGGCCCTCGGGCGAGCGTTTATTTACGGCTTTCGCGCGCGGCGCTACCGAAGCCGGCGCGGATGTGACGTATATCGGATTGGTCTCGACCGACGCGCTCTATTTCGCGGTCGGCAAGTACGGCTTCGACGGCGGCGTCATGATCACCGCATCGCATAATCCTGCCGACTACAACGGCATGAAATTCACGCGAGCGCGCGCCGAAGCGATCTCGCTCGATACCGGACTCGCGCAGATGCGCGACACCATCGCTGCAGGCAACCTTCCGCCCGCCGCGGCGACGCCGGGGGCGATCGTGGAGCGCAATATCCTCGAAGATTTCGCGGCACACTGCCTCTCGTTCACCGACCCCTCGAAGATCCGCCCCTTCAAGATCGCAATCGACGCCGGCAACGGTATGGCGGGCGAGACCGTGCCGCACGTGTTCAAGAGCCTTCCATGCGAGATCATTCCGCTCTATTTCGAGCTCGACGGCACGTTTCCGAATCACCCCGCGAGTCCAATCGAACCCGAGAACATGCTCGACCTGCAAGCCGCCGTTCGCAAACACAAGTGCGATCTCGGCGTCGCCTTCGACGGCGATGCCGACCGGATGTTCATCGTCGACCAGAACGGCGATCTGGTCGACGGCAGCACCATCACGGCGCTCGTCGCGCTCAACACTCTGAAGAAACATCCGGGCGCGAAGATTCTTTACAACTTGATCGTGTCGCGCAGCGTCCCGGAACTCGTTACGAAAGCCGGCGGCATTCCGATTCGCTCGCAAGTCGGACACTCGATCATCAAGAAAACGATGCGCGAGGAAGACATCCTCTTTGGCGGCGAGCATTCGGGCCACTTCTATTTCAAGGGCAATTGGTACGCCGACTCCGGCATGATCGCCCTCATGCAGTGCCTCGAAGTCTTCAGCGAGACGAACAAGGCGGTGAGTGAGGTCATCGCCCCGATCGACACGCGCGTACGTTCGGGTGAGATCAACAGCCGCGTGAAGGACATTCCCGCCAAACTCGCCGAGATCGAAGCGCGCTACAAGGACGCGCAGATCGATCATCTCGACGGCGTGACGATCTCCTACCCAAACTGGTGGATGAACGTGCGCCCCTCCAACACCGAACCGCTGCTGCGGCTCAACGTCGAAGGCGATACGAAGGCGCTGATGGAGCAGCACCGTGACGAAGCGCTGGCAATCATAAGAGAATGAGCCGTGTAGACGCCGACGCGATGCGGCGGTACGAACGAACGCGCGACGCTCTCGTCGCGCGTTTGCTCGTCATCGAAGGATCGCTCGGCGAGACGCGGCGCAGGTCCGTCGGCCGAGCGCGCACGCGGCTGGAACGTGGGAAGTTCGTCCTTGCGGTGGTCGGCGAGTTCTCGAGTGGTAAATCGTTTCTGCTCAACGCGCTGCTCGGAAAGTTCAATCTGCTCGCGGTCGACATCAATCCCTCGACGGCGACGATTACCGAACTCGAAGCCGGGCCTCATGACGAAGCCACCGCCGTCTACGAGGACGGCCATACCGAGCGCATTCCGCTCGACCGGCTCAACCGCTTCGTCGCGTTCAGCGATGCCGAGCGCGACGCACCGACCCGCGTGCTCGTCAAGACCAACTCTCCCTTTCTCGAGCGCGGCTTCGTACTCGCCGATACCCCTGGTCTCGCCTCGATCAATCCCGCGCACCGCCGCGCGACACTGCAGTTCTTGCCGACCGCCGACGCGGTGCTCTACCTCATCGACACACAGCAGCCGTTCACCGAGGGGGACGCGTCCTTTCTCGGGATCATCCGTCAGCACATCGACTCGATCTTCATCGTGCAGACGAAGATCGATCTCTGGCAGCAGCCGCAGAGCGACGGATGCCCGGCATGGGAGCACGCCTACGAACGCATCGCGTCGCTCGCAGCCGTGCACGCACCCGGCACCTACGTGTACGCACTCTCCGCGCGCGAGTACGTCGACGGCACGCTGGCCTCGGATCCTGCGAGGATCGAAGCGAGCCGTTTCCCAAAATTCTTGAGCGCGCTCGACGCCTCGCTCATCCGTCGAACCGGCCGCGCCCGCCTCACACGCTCGCGCGATCGCGTAGCCGCCGCGGTCACCGATGAGATCGCGCAGATCGAAGCGGACCGCAGCATGCTCGCACTCGATCGCGATGCGCTCGATCTTCGGCGCAGCGAGGTGCTTCCCGCACTCGCGCGCCTCGATGAAGACGCGCGGGCGCAACGCGAAGCGCTCCTGCAGGCCGGCTTGGCGATGCGTACCGCGCTGCACGAACGCGGAAAAGAGCTCGCGGGCGATCTCGAACGCGCGCTCGCGCAGGCATTCGATACGGCCGACGTAAGCCGCCTGCGCGACCGCGAACGCTTACACATCATCGTCGATCGCGTCGTCGCCCACGTCGCGCAGGAGTTCGCCGACGACGCTGCTCGCGAGGTGAGCGGTGAAATCGACGCGGCGGTGCGGCGCGCCGAGAGCATCACACCGTTGCGCTTTGCGCAAAACGACGCCGCCGCGCGCGCTTTCGGTTCCGAGCCGGGGACCAGCCTCTGGAGCGGCGACGTTCGCACTGCCATCGCGGCGACGATCGTGCTGGAAGCCATCGGCGGACCGGCGATCGGCCTCGTACACGATATCGCCACACGCTTTGCGGCCGTGCAGACCGGCAGCTACATGAAGCGCGAACTGCTCGCCGACCTGCGCGCCGAGATCTTTCCGCGCTTCGCGACCGAAGTACTCGCGTTCGCGGAGAGCGTGGGCGCGCGCGTGCAGCGCATCTACGATGAGCTTGCGCAGGCGATCGCGCGCGCGCTGGTCGAGCGGCGCGACGCGGATATCGGCAGCATCGACCGTTCGCTCGCTGCGCATCGCGAGGACCGCGTAGCGCAGACGCGCGAGCAGCTCGAGACGCGGCGCTCCGTTCTCGAAGAGGAACTCGCCGCGGTGCGCGCAGTCGTCGACGGCTTCATCGATCGCGAGGAGGAGATCGCGCCGGCCGATCCGGGTTCGGCCGCGGTGCGGCTCGCGCACGCCGACGCGTCGTTCGATCAAGCCAGCTACGACCGCGGGCTGCGTCCGTCGCGCTGGCGCGTGGCGGTGCTCGGCGCGTTGCGGCGCGGCAAGACGAGCCTGATCAACGCCTTCGCGGGAAGAAACGTACTCACCGACGACGTCGCGGGCAGCGCGCGCTTTCCGATTCACGTGCGATTCGGCGAAACGGAGAACGCCTTTACTCTCGGCGACGACGGCGAATGGCACGAGATTCCGTTTGCAAGCGCGACCGAGGCGGCGTCGAGCGCGCCGGTCTTGGTGCTCGTACCGTGGTCGCTGCCGCGCGAGCTGGTGCTGGTGCACGCACCGGCGTTCGACTCGGGTGACCCCGACGCGGAGGATGTCAACGTCGTGGTCGCCTCGCACGCAAGCGAAGTGCTCTGCCTCTTCTCGCGTCAGCTTTCCGACCGCGAGTTGCGCCTTTACGAACGCATCGCCGAATTCAATAAACCCATGCTCTTCGCGCACACGATCGCCGACAACGAAGCACCGAACGAACGCCGTCACGTCGTCGAACTCGCACAAACATACCTGCACGAACGTAAGATTCCGGCAGAACGCATCTTCACGATTTCGGCGCACGAGTACGATGAGGCGCGCCGCGAGAAGCGCGCACCGGCTGGATGGAATGAAACCGAGGCGCTGCGCTCGACCTTGGAAGCGCATGCCGAGAGCCATATGGCCCGTCTCGAGCGCTTGGCGCGCGCTAACACGCAGGCGCGTCCCGCTGCAACGCCCTCGCCCGCAGAGGCAGAGCGAGCGGCGGGCTTCTTCGCACGTATGTTCGGCAAGGGGCGCTGAGCAGCGCCGCGTCGAACCGATTCCAACCGGTTATGACCACCACGCTTGGGCCGGCTTTTCTGGCCGTCGGTGACGGAACATCGACGGTCGGCCGCATTGCCATCGAGAATGGACGCATCGCTGCGATCCTCCCCGCCGATGGTCCCTCCGACTATACGCTTCCCGCCGGCAGCAGCATCGCACCCGGATTGATCGACGTACACACCAACGGTGCGGCGGACATGCTCTTCAATCGCGATCAAGGCAACGCGGTGCCCGTCGCTGCCGCGGAATACGCGCGCATGGGCGCGACCGGGTTCGTCGCGAGCGTAATGACTGCTCCGTTCGAGTCGATGCTGCACGTCGCGTCCGAAGTCGTCGACGCCGCGCACGATCTCGAGGAAGACGAGCCGCGCGGCGCGCGCTGCCTGGGCGTCCACTTCGAGGGACCGTTCCTCAATTCGAAGTTTCGCGGCGTGCATCGCGCGGAGTGGCTGCTCCCTGCATCAGCCGAACGCGCAAAAGAGATGGTCGACGCATGCAAGGGCGCCTGTCTGCTCGTTACGATGGCGCCTGAAGTCGAAGGCGCCGCCGACGCCATGCGCATCTTCCTGCAGCACGGCGTCGTCTGTTCGGCAGGTCACACGAGCGCGCGCTACGGCGACGGACTGCTCGCGATCGGCCTCGGCTTCCGCGCGCTCACGCACGCCTTCAACGGCATGGCTCCGCTGATCCATCGCGATCCCTCGATTCTCGCCGCGTTCATTCAAGACCGGCGAACCATGGTGCAGGTGATCGGCGACGGCTATCACGTCGCGCCGGTCATGGTCGATATCCTTTACCGCACGGTGGGCGACCGTGTCGTGCTCGCGACCGATATGATGCCGCCGGCCGATCCCGGCTATCACATCGTCGGCGGCGTGATGCGCTCGGCCGACGGCACAATCGCCGGCAGCGCGCTGCGCATCGATCAAGCCGTGCGGAACTTCATGCAATATGCGGAGATTTCGTTCCCGCAAGCAGTGATGGCGGCCACGCACGCGCCGGCGCGTTTGATCGGCCTCGACGGCGAAATGGGACGCATCGCGCCGGGCATGCGCGCCGATCTCTCGTTCTGGGACGCGCAGTACAACATTCTCGGCACGATGGTGGGCGGCGCAATCGTCCACGGCAGGCGCACCGGGACAACCACGCTCGCCTCATGACCGAGCGGGCGGCGGCGCTCCTCGAAGCGATTTTCGGGGGCTCCTTCCGCCGCGATTTCGGCGTGCGCCTCTGGGACGGCAGCACGCTTGCGAGCACGACCGGCCGCACCGATTTCACACTCGTCGTCAACGAGCCGGGCGCGCTGCGCACGGCGTTCACGCCGCCCCTCGAACGTAACGCGGGCGCGATCTTTGCGGCGGGCAGCCTCGACGTCGAAGGCGATCTCACCGCGGCCATCGCGCGCATCAACGATGCCGCCAACGCGCGGCGTTCGCCGCTGCGCACGGCGCGAATCGCGCTCCGCATGCTGCGCCTGCCGCGCGAGCGCAGGCCGGTGCCTCCCGGTGCGCACCTGCACGGGAAGCTCCACTCACGCGCACGCGATCGCGCGGCCATCTCGTACCACTACGATCATCCCGTCGGATTTTATCGCTCGTTTCTCGATCGCGACATGGTGTACTCGTGCGCATACTACGACGACGGGATCGACGATCTCGAGAGCGCGCAGCAAGCGAAACTCGAGTACGTGCTGCGCAAGCTGCGGCTCGAAGCAGGCATGTCGTTTCTCGATATCGGCTGCGGATGGGGCTCGCTCGTGATCGCCGCCGCGCGCCGCGGCGCGAACGCGCTCGGCATCACGCTCAGTCGCGTACAGTACGAAGAGGCGAATCGCCGCATCGCCGAGCTGGGCCTGAGCGAACGTGCGCGCGTGGAGTTCCGCGATTATCGCGACCTGGGCGCAGCGTCCTTCGACCGCATCGCGAGCATCGGCATGGTCGAACACGTCGGACGTGCGATGCTACCCGTCTACTATGAGAGCGCTTTTCGCGCGTTGCGTCCGGGAGGGCTCTTTCTCAATCACGGCATCGCCGAACAGAGTCCGGGGCGCAAACCGCCGCCCAACCTCTTCATCGAACGCTACGTTTTCCCCGACGGCGATCTCGTGGCGGTAGCCGACAGCCTCGCGGTCGCCGAGCGCGCCGGCTTCGAGATTCGCGACGTCGAGAATTTGCGCGAGCACTATGCACGCACGCTTCGCGCCTGGGTGACCAACATCGAGCGCAATCGCGAGCAAGCGATCGCGCTGGCAGGGGAGACGGCTTATCGCGTGTGGCGGCTTTACATGGCCGGCAGCGCGGTCTCGTTCGATGCGGCTTCGATCGGCGTCTATCAGTCGCTGCTCGCGCGCCCTCGATCCAGCGGTGAGGTTACGATTCCGCCGACGCGCCGCGATTTGTATTCGTCACCAAGCGCGTAGCCCTGTCATCCCGCGCGTAGCGAAGCGTAGTCGAGGGACGAGGGACGAGGGACCGGCGCTGCAATGGCTTCCGCTCTCCCTCGACTACGTTCGCTGCGCTCACTACGCTCGGGATGACAGCTATCACGCCTCGCATCACTACGCTCGGGATGACAGCTATCACGCGTCGCATCAGCTTTTGTCATCCCGAGCGTAGCGAAGCGTAGTCGAGGGACGACGGACGAGGGACCGACGCTGCAATGGCCTCCGCTCTCCCTCGACTACGTTCGCTGCGCTCACTACGCTCGGGATGACAGCTACGCTTGGGATGACAAGGGAGTCTTCGACTTCGTGCGTTCCACGTACGCGGAGCGCAGCATCGTGAACGCGGCGTAGGCGACGATCGCGATCACCAGCCACTTGACTGCCTCGAGCGGCATCGACTTGACGAGATAGGCCGCGATCACGACTCCGGGAATACCACCGATCGTCAAACCGATCGCCGCCTTGATCGCGTAAGCGTCGAACTTCACGAAGCGCACGCTGGCGATGGGCATCAAAAACGCGCACGAGCCCATCATGATCGGAAACGCGCTGCGCGGGTTCATGCCGAGCAAGCTGATCATGATGATCGCCGGTGCATAAAGCCCGATGCCGATGGTCATGAGCGCACCGAGGCAGAAGTTGATGACGATGCCGGTGAGGAGCAAGCCTCCGGTCAATCCGAGCGCGTCGCCGCCGGCCGGAATCAACTTCAGATTCTGCATGAGAAAAATAATCGCGGCGGCGGTCAGCGCGCCCCCCATGCCGATCTGCACGTTGCGCCGCGGCCAGCGCGCAACCATCCCGGCGCCGAGCCACGCCCCGAGCACGGAGGCGACGATGAGCGCGATCAAGGTGAGCGGTTCGACGCCGATCACCGTGATATAAATCAGCGCCTCGGCGATCGTCGGAAGCGAGTCCCCGACGTTGAGCGTCCCGGGAATCCGCTCGTCGGGAACCATCCGGAAGAACTTGAACAGCGACGTCGTGGGTGCGAAGCTTCCGATGCCGAGCGTATCAAAAAAATTCGTGACGAAGCCCACGACGACACCGAGGATGCTCGGAAGAGTGAACTCCTTGCTGCGCGATACCTCGATTGCCCAGAAGACGGCGAACCCGATGCCGATGATCCACAAAAGGGCAAGAAGAACCGCAATGACGCTCATGGCAGCCGCCCTTCGCTAGTCACTCCGTCGCTCCCTCGACTACGGCGCTTCGCGCCTACGCTCGGGATGACATGATGCGCTCCCTCGTCCCTCGACTACGGCGCTTCGCGCCTACGCTCGGGATGACATGATGCGCTCCCTCGTCCCTCGACTACGCTTCGCTACGCTCGGGATGACAAAGCGCTTCGCGCCTACGCTCGGGATGACATGATGCGCTCCCTCGTCCCTCGACTACGCTTCGCTACGCTCGGGATGACACGATGCGCTCGGGATGACACGATGTGCTCGGGATGACACGATGTGCTAGCGCACGGCTGCGGCGTTGAAGTACGAAGCGCGGGGGTGGTGTATCACAATCGCGGCCGTCGATTGCTCGGGGACGATTTGAAAAGCCTCGGTCAGCTGGACGCCGATGCGTTCGTGCGCACCGAGCACGCCGAACGCGATGGCGTGCTGCGAGAGATCCGGGCATGCGCCGTAACCCCACGAGTAGCGTTTGCCGCGATCGTGCGCGAGCCGCAGCTCGGTGCGAATTCGCCGGTGCGTCCATTCGGCGAGTGCTTCGGCCGACTGTACGGTGAAGCCGTGCAGAAAGTACGACTCGCTGTAATCGCCTTTTGCGTGCAGCGCTTCGGTGCGTTCGGCCGCGTGCGTACCGATCGTCACCACTTGCAGCGCGACGACGTCGATCCCGCGCCCATCCCGTGGTTCGCGCAGATAATCGGCAAGGCAGAGGTGTTCACCGCCCGCCTGACGCGTGAACGCAAAGCGCGCGATCTCGCGCTGCGGATCAGAGGGGTCGTAGAGAATCACGTCGTTACCCGCGCCGGCTGCCGGATAGTAGCCATACGCGATCTTCGGGTCCAGTAATCCGCCTCGCTCCGACTCGTGTTGATAGCGCCGCAGGCGGGGGTCGAACTCGTCACGCACGAGCGCGTCGAACGCCTCACCCTTCGTATTGCTCGCGCCCCACGAAAGCCGGTAGAGACTCTTGAGATCGAAACACGGCCACAGTTCGCGCAGATCGATCTCCTCGATCGTCGTTGCGCCCCAAAACGGCGGCTCCGGAATATCGACGTGCTCGCTCTTCACCGCCGAAATCGTCGCAGCAGCCGCCTGGGTGACGGCAGCGTCGCGGGCGCGCTCGCGCTGCTTGAAGGCCTCGTCGCGAATGCGCTCGACGAACTCCTCGCGCGTGTCCTCGCTGCTGGTAAGCCGATCCATAATCTCCAGGCCCTCGAATGCATCCTTCGCGTAAAACAGGCCCGGTTCGAAGAAACGCGCGCCGTCGTCGAGCAGCGCGATGCGGCGGCCGAAGTCGCGATTGATCGCGGCGCCGCCGACGATCACGGGAAAGTGCAGCCCGCGCGTATCTTGCTCTTGCACGCAGATCGGCATCTGCTTGCTCGTCGAGACGAGCAGCGCGGAGAGCCCGATGGCGTCAGCCTTGACCTCGACCGCCTTCTCGAGAATCGTATTCATCGGAACTTGCTTGCCGAGATCGTGGACGGTGTACCCGTTATTTGTGAGAATAGTGTTGACGAGATTCTTGCCGATGTCGTGCACGTCGCCGAAGACCGTCGCGAGCACGACCGTCCCTTTCGTCACCCCGCCCTTCTTCTCCAGGAATTGCTCGAGGTGCGCGACCGCCTTCTTCATCACTTCGGCCGACTGCAGCACGAAGGGCAGAATCAATTCGCCCGAGCCGAACTTGTCTCCGACCTCCTTCATCGCCGGCAACAGAATCTCGTTGAGCACCGCGACCGGGTCGCGCGCTTCGAGCGCGGCGTCGATCTTGGCCTCGATTCCATCCTTGCGGCGGCGCAGGATCGCGTTGTGAATCTGTGTTTCGACGGGAAGGTCGAGCTCTTCGTTGACCGCGCTTTCGGCGTCGCTCGGAACGACGCTCTCGAAATGCTCGATGAGTTTGGCAAGCGCGCCGGGACGGCGATTGAAGACCAAATCGTCGCAGAGCGCGCGTACGCCCGGATCGATCTCCGCGTACGGCGAGATCTCTTTGGCGTGTACCAGCGCGCAATCGAGTCCGGCCTCGACGCAATGGTGCAAAAAAACCGAATTGAGCGCCGCGCGCGCGGCCGGTTTCAATCCGAATGAAACGTTCGAGACTCCGAGCGAGGTCAGTACGCCGGGAAGCTCTCGCTTGATCAGACGAATGCCCTCGATCGTCTCGAGCGCCGAGTCCGCAAACTCCGGATCGCCGGTTGCGAGCGTGAAGGTCAAATCGTCGAAGATCAAAGCGCCGGGCGGCAGACCGTACTCATCGACCACGATGCCGTAGATCCGCTGCGCGACCTCGAGCTTGCGCTGCGCCGTCTTGGCCATGCCGCTCTCGTCGATGGTCAGCGCGACGACCGCCGCGCCGTGCTCCTTGGCGAGCGGCAGCACGATGTCCATCTTCGCACGCCCGGCCTCCAAGTGCACCGAATTCAAGATCGCGCGGCCGGGATAATTCTCGAGCGCGACCTGCATGACTTTCGGCTCGGTCGAGTCGATCATCAGTGGCGCTTCGATCGACTGCGCGAGACGGCGCACCAGCTCGCGCATCTGCGCGTCTTCATCCGTACGCTCGGTCAGCGCGCAGCACACGTCGAGCACGTGTGCGCCGCCTTCGACCTGCTCGCGCGCGACGAGCATGATTTCGTCGTAGTCGTCCGCCAGCAGCAAGCGTTTTATCTTACGCGAACCCTGCGAATTGATGCGCTCGCCGACCAGCAACGGCCGCGGCTCTTGTTCGAGCGCGATCGCGGTCATCGCCGAGGCAACTTGCTGCGGCACCGGATCGCTTCGCTCGCTTTTGATGGTTATGCTCGCTGCGCGGGCCCGCGCCGCCGTCGTCGCTTCTTCATCGATCGCGTTCCGCAAGGCGGTTATGTGCGCGGGCGTCGAGCCGCAGCATCCGCCGACTGCATTCACGCCAAACTCGCGAACGAAGTCCGCGAGTTCCTTGGCGAGCTCTTCGGGCGACTCGGGATAGATCGTCTCGCCTTTGGGGCCCATCAGCGGGAGGCCGGCATTTGGAATGACGCTCACGAAGCAGCGCGAGTTTTCGGCGAGATAGCGCACGGCGTCGCGCATTTGAGCGGGGCCCGTCGAGCAATTGAGACCGATGACGTCGATCTGCAGCGCGTCGAGTGTCGCGGTGATTGCGCGTATATCCGTACCGAGCAGCATGCGGCCCTCGGTGATCAACGTCGGCTGCGCCTGTATCGGCACGTGGCGCAATCCGCGATCGAACTCGCGCACGATGCCGGCGATCGCGGCTTTGAGTTCGAGCAGGTCTTGCATCGTCTCGAGCAGCAGCAGATCGGCGCCGCCTTCGACGAGGGCGCGCGCCTGTTCGCCGTAGATATCGGCCAGCGCTTCGAACGTGATCTTCGAAAGCGACGGATCGGAGGAGGAGACCAGCATACCCGTCGGCCCCATCGAACCGGCGACGAAGCGCGGGCGATCGGGCGTCGCGATCGCATCGCACGCCTCGCGCGCGATGCGCGCTGCGGCGCGATTGATCTCGACCGTCTTTTCGCCTAGACCGTACTCGTCGAGCTTGAGACGCGAAGCCGTAAACGAGTCGGTCTCGACGACGTCGGCGCCTGCCTCGAGATACGCGGTGTGGATCGCGCGAATCACGTCGGGGCGCGTGAGGACGAGCGCTTCGTTGCAGCCCACGTAGCGTTCGCCGCCGAAATCGGCGGCCGACAATTCGAGCGCCATGAGCTGCGTGCCCATGGCGCCGTCGTAAATCAAAACCCGCTCTTGCAGCAGGCGCAGATAATCAGGCAATTCCTGTTTACATACTCGCTTGTTCGACGGCGAAGTCGGGCACCGCGCGGACCGCTCCGACGGCGCGCCCAGCCCGATTATACACGATAGGGCCGGCAAAGCCCGCCAAATCGGTCGCATCGGCAACCGGGCTGCCCAAGGCGCGCAGGCACGCCATCGTCGCCGGATAACGCGCCCGCGCCGTGCCGTCGAGCACCTTGCTTGCAAGACCCGTGCCCGAGGGAATCACCGCCAAACCATGGACGCCCTCGGCCCCGGCTTTGCACGCGATCGCGCCGGCGCCGGCCCACATCACGCGCGAGTCGAACTCGCGGGTGCCGGCGACATATTCGGGATGCGAGACCATCGCGTCGCGTACGACCAGCAGCGCCATCGCGTCACGCGGCTCGAGCTGCGTGAGCGAAGCGAAGCGTGCGAAGGCGGTCGCCGCTCTGCGCAGCGAGGTCGCATAGACCGGAATGCCGCAGCCGTCGACACCAACCGGCCACGCGCGCGCGTCGTCGCCCGAGATGCGCGCGCAAAAGTTCAGGACGTGCCGTTCGGCGGCGTTGTTCTCGTCGGTGTAGGTCGTCACGTCACTCCCGAGCACGCGGCAAAGCGCGAGAATCCCCGCGTGCTTTCCGGAGCAGTTGTTGTAAATGGCTTCGGGGCCGCGCTCCTCCTGTGCACCGCACTGCAGCGCGGATTCGTCGAGACCGATCTTGCGCAGAATCGAACGAACCGCCTCGATGTGGAAAGGCTCGCCCGCATGCGAGGCGCTCATCACCGCGATCTCGCGCATGTCGAGATCGAAGGCTTCGCGCACGCCCGCTTCGATGGCCGCAGCGGCGATAAACGGCTTGGCGGTCGATCGTAGAAAGACCGGCGATTCAATATCGCCGGTCCGCAGAATCACCTCGCCGCGCGCATTCGCGGCGCAGGCAGCGACGTGGTGAACCGATTCTACGAGATCGCCGCGCGTAACCTCGACGATCATCAAGAGACGAGCGCGGGTTCGACGACGACGGCCTCTTGGTCCGAGAAGACGGGATTGCTCAGGTAACGCTCGCCGGTATCGCATCCGATCGTGACGATCGTCTTGCCCGCAGACTCGGGGCGCGCCGCGACTTGCAGGGCGGCCCACACGTTTGCACCGGCCGAGATTCCCACCAGCATCCCTTCCTCGCGCGCCAAACGGCGCGCGGTCGCGATCGCATCCGCGTCGGTGACGCGCATCACTTCATCGTAGACGTGCGTATCGAGCACGCGCGGTACGAATCCAGTGCCGGTGCCTTGGATCTTGTGCGGTCCGGGCGTACCGCCGGAGAGAACCGGCGACGCGTCGGGTTCGCCCGCGATCACTTTGACGCCGGGTTTGCGCGCTTTGAGAACCTCGCCGACGCCCGTGATCGTGCCGCCGGTGCCAACCATCGCGATGAAGACGTCGATCGCGCCGTCGGTGTCGCGCCAGATCTCTTCTGCCGTCGTACGCCGGTGAATCTCGGGATTGGCCGGGTTCTCGAACTGCTGTGGTATGAAATATGCGCTCGGAGCGGCGTCGTAGATCTCGAGCGCCTTACTTATCGCGCCCTTCATGCCCTCGCTGCCCGGCGTGAGGATGACCTGCGCGCCGTAGGCCTTGAGAAGATTGCGCCGCTCGATCGTCATCGTATCGGGCATGACGAGGATGCATTGATAACCCTTCGCCGCTGCGACGAAAGCGAGTGCGATGCCGGTGTTGCCGCTGGTTGGTTCGAGGATCTTCATCCCCGGAAGCAAGCGGCCGTCGCGTTCCGCCGCTTCGATCATCGCGACGCCGATGCGATCCTTTACCGACCCTGCCGGATTGAACGATTCCATCTTGACCAGAATCGTGCCGGGTAAACCCTTGTTGAGCCGCGGGATCTTGACCAGCGGCGTGTTGCCGAACGTGTCGGCCAGATTTTCATATATGCGTGCCATAGGTGCCTTCAACAACCTCGTAGGGTTCCAGTACTGTTGCGCGGCCGGGATGATTCCCGCTCGGTCGAACGAATGTTCGATGGGTGTTCTCCCTGACCCGCAAGTCGCTCTACGTCGAAGCGCTCGACCTTTGGATCGACAGTATGCGCTCGCAAGATCGCTGCTATATCTCGCACGGGCACAGCGACCACGCACGGGAGCACCGCAGCGTCGTCGCGACGCCGAACACCGCGCGCATTTGCCGCGCGCGCTTTTCGCGGCGCGCACAAGAGCGCGTAGCCTACGAAGAGCACGCCTACAACGAGCCGTGGTACGAGCGCGAGCATCGCTTGACGCTCTTCTCCGCCGGCCACGTGCTCGGCAGCGCGCAGCTTCTGATCGAGGGTGAGAACGGACGCTTCGTGTATACCGGCGATTTCAAACTTCGTCCCTCGCGCACGGCCGAACCGTCCGAGGTCAAACCGTGTGACGTGGTTCTGATGGAGTGCACGTTCGGAGATCCGTCCTACGTCTTTCCTCCGCACGACGAGGTCGCCGCCGAGATGATCGCGTACGCGCGCGGCGCACTCGAACGCGGCGCGATACCCGTGTTTTACGCGTACTCGCTCGGCAAAGCACAGGAGGCGATGGCGATTCTCGGCGGCGCGGGGCTTCCGCTCGCCGTGCATCACGCGATCGACACGATGGCACAGGTTTATAGCGAATGCGGCGTGACGCTGCCGCCCTACCGGCGTTTCGACGACGAGAACGTCGATTTTGGCAGCGTATTGATCTGGCCGCCGGGCGGAAAGGCCTTGCCCGCCGCGTTACGCGGCCGGCCGGTCCGCACGGCCGTGCTCACCGGATGGTCGATGGATCGCGGCGCGCTCTACCGTTACGGAACGCAGCGCGCCTTCGCGCTCTCCGACCACGCCGACTATCCCGCGCTCTTGGATTACGTCGAACGCGCGCAGCCGCGCAAAGTTCTGTTGCATCACGGGCGGCGCGATTTCGTCTACCGCCTGCGCGCGCTCGGCGTCGATGCCGAATACATGGAAGAGCACGCGCAGCTCACCTTGTTCTAGCGCAGCGCTCGTCATCGGCGATGGCGCTGCTCGCGAATACGCCGCGCCAACTCCTCGGAAGAGGAGCCGCTTTTTTGTCGCCGCGGCTTGGTGAGCGCGCGCCGGAGCTGCGCGCCGCCGACGGCGGCGAGCAGCACGATCGCAACCGCGGCGTACCACAAATGCCCGGGAATCTCGAGCGCGGAGGCGCTCGCGAGAATCACCGCGCCCAGTGCCGTCCACATCTCCCAGCGCTGCAAGCAGGCTCCCCTTTCCTGAGGATAACGGGGCAAGGCGGGGGCCGCAGGGGCGTCGAAGCTCCGCCGCCATGCCCAAACGGATCCTACTCATCGCGTTCGCCGTCACGGCGCTCGCCCTTGCAGCGTGCAACTCCGGCTATAACGTGAACGACCTCTACGGAACGCCCGCGCCTTCGACCACGCCGTCGACGCCGACGCCGAATCCGTCGGCGAGCACAGCGATCGTATCGGTCTATGTCGGAAGCACGCCGCTGCCGAATCAGCCGGTCAATCTCTCCACCGACGTCAACGGCAGCGCCGGCACGCTGATCACCACGCAGACGACGGATTCGACGGGTACGACGACGTTCTCGGGGCTGACACCCGAGGCCAACTACTGCTTCACGACGAGCTATACGCCTGCGGGCGGCTTACCGCAAAGCGGGTCGCAGTGCGGTTACCTTTGGTTCGACGGCCTCGTTTTCAGTTTCTCGACGCCGTCTCCATCGCTGCGCCACCGCTAGTCTTCGTCGTCGTGCAGATGCAGATGACAGCCGTCTTCTGCGTCTGATAATACGTCGCGCGCTTCGCGCAGAACGCTGCCGGAGAGCGGCTCTTCGGGCGGCGTGACCGAGCCTTCGGCTGCGAGAAAATCGGCTTCGCTCCAATCCTCCCACGTTTCGAGCGGCTCGCCGTCGACCTCGGCGGGGAAGCGTACGCAGAATCCTTGCTCGATGTGTACGCCGACGACCATGACGCGCGTGCCGCGCGGAAAGTACGTTCCATCCTTCCACAGCGTTCCATAGGTCGTGTCGTAATAGTGGCCGACTCTCAGTTGCTCGATCGTGCTCTCCTCATCCGCCTAACAAATTCATGGGGTCGCGTTCCGCCTCCTCGGAAAAGTCGCCCTCCTGCGCGTCGAGCACCCACAGCGAGCGATGCGGTGCGAACTCCTCACCTTCGGCGCGCGCAAGGCGCTCGAGTGTGCGCGTGAGGCGGGCGCCGCCGATTTCGCGACCCCACGCGATGGGACCGCGCGGATAGTTGACACCCAGCTCCATCGCACGATCGACGTCGTCGGGTGACGCGACATCTTCCGCAACGGCGATCATCGCCTCGTTAACGATCCCGCCAACTAGGCGCCCCAGAAAGAGGCCGGGACGATCTTCGACCAGCACCACCGCCTTGCCGATCGTCTCGAAGCACTCTTGCGCGAGCGCAAGGGCGTCGTCGCTCGTCGTATCGGCGTCGACCACCTCGACCACGCTCTGCTCGCCGAGCGCGCCGAGCACGCCGAACCCGAGCACGCGTTCGGGATGGCGCAGCTGCGCAGCGATCGCGGCGAGATCGGTCGCGTACGCATCCGCGAAAATCATCGTCTGCGCGTCGTAGCGGCGATCGAGTTCGACGAGAATTTCGGCGCGGTCGCTCGAGCCGTCACCCGCATCGATCACGAGCGTCGCCGCGGGATTGAGAAGGTCGAGAAATTCGTCGTTCTCGATGCGCTGCAAACCGTCGCAGCGTCCTGCGAGCGCATCCGCGAGATCGTCCGCGACGCCGCCGAAGCCGATCAACGCGACGTGTTCCTCGAGCCGCACGCCCTCGCGCAGTTCAGCCTCTAGATCGAGCCGCGCATGACGGCCCTCCTCGTAGCCGTAAAAGCCAGCACCGCTCTTGCGTCCCAAGCGGCCTTCGGCAACCAGCGCGCGCTGCACGGGTTGCGGCGCAAGCCGTTCGGCATCGAGCCGCTCGTACACCGATTCGCTGACCGCGAGATTGACGTCGATTCCTATCAGGTCCATCAGCTCGAAGGGTCCCATGCGAAAGCCTACGCCGCGCGCGAGCGCATCGAGTTCTTCGATCGACGCAACGCCGCGTTCGAGCGCGCGCATCGCTTGCAAGTAGAATGGACGCGCAACGCGGTTGACGATGAAGCCCGGCGTGTCGGCGCAGGTCACCGCGATCTTACCGACGCGTTCCACGAAGGTGCGCGCCTGTGTGAGTGCGTCCGCGTCCACGCAATCGGTCTCCACGATTTCGACCAGTTTCATCGCCGCGGGCGGATTGAAGAAATGCAGCCCGACGACGCGCTCCGGGTGCGCGAGCGCAGCCGCGAGATCGCCCACGCGCAGCGACGAAGTGTTGGTGGCGAGGAGGGCCTGCGGCGAGAGCGCACCTTCGAGCGCGGCGAAGACCGCCGCTTTGAGTTCCAGCCGCTCGGGTACGGCCTCGATGGCGAGCGCCGCGGAACTGCGGGCGGGGATCTCTGCGCGCACGGTCACGCGCGTGAGGAGCGTGTCGTCGCCGCCGCGCTGCGCGTCTTTGCCGATGCGCGCAAGCGCGCGTTCGCGCGCCTGGGGATCGGGTTCGATCAGCTCGACCGTGTAGCCGCCGTGCGCTGCGACGTAGGCAATGCCGGCGCCCATCGTCCCGCCGCCGACGACCAAGATGAGATCGCTCACGAACGTGGTACTTCGCGGCAAGATGGAAAAACCGCTTTGGCGACGGCTCTCCTCGACCTATCTGATCGAGTCGGAGCATCTGCGCATTCGCAGCGATACGGTCGAATTGCCCAGCGGCGTCGTCCTTCCCAACTACTACGTGCGCGAGTCGTTTGGTTTCGTGATGGTCTTCGCGTTGACGCCGCAGCGCGAGGTGCTGCTCGTGCGTCAGTATCGTTACGGCATCAACGAGGTCATCGTCGAGCTGCCCGCCGGCAGCATCGATCGCGGCGAAGAACCGCTCGCCTGCGCGCGGCGCGAGCTGCTCGAAGAGACGGGCTACACCGCCGCACGCTGGGAGCCGCTCGTCACCGTTCCCGCCGAGCCGGTGCGCTCCAACAGCTACCTTCATGCCTTTCTCGCGTACGACGCCGCAAAGACGCACGAGCAAGAACTCGACGCGACCGAAGCGATCGAGCCCTACACCGTCGCACTCCCGGCGATTCGGCCGATGCTGCGCGAGAACGCGTTCGGCGCGCTCTCCTGCGTCGCGGTCGCGTATGCCGCACTGGATAGGCTAGGCGCTTAGCTTCTTTCGCAGCTCGTCGAGAGATCCGAAGAGAAAGACGCGCTCGGGCGTGCTGACGACGACGTCGCATCCCGAGGTCGTGCGTACGAAACGCTCCAAAGCTTGCGTACCCTCGGGCGAGAGCACGTTCAACCCGCTCGAATACGGCGTGAGCGCCGGCACCACGATCAACTGCGGCGAAGCGATGAAGGCCGGGGCATGCGCACCGCCGCCGAGTGCGACGCTGGGATGCAAGTGTCCGACGATGACGCGCGGCGCCGCGACGAAGCGATCGCCGTGCGCCAGCGTCCATCCGTCGCGTTCGATCGTTTCGTAGGTCGTACCGAGAATGCCGGCGCCGCGCGTCTTGCCTTCGTGATTACCGGCGATGAGCGTGAGCTCGCACTGTGCGCGGAGCACCGCGAGCGCACTACCCACGGCGCGCGCGGCGCCCTCACTCATGCGGGCGCCGTGAATCACGTCGCCGAGCAGTACGATTTCGCGCGCGTCGGTGTGCCGCGCGAGCGCGAGCAGTGTGTGCAAGCTCTCGTCCGTACTCCAGAGCGGCAGCGCGCCGCCGATCACGTCTTCGTAGGCCAAGTGCGCGTCGGCGGCGACCAGCGTGCGCGAAGCCTCGAGCCAGAGCAGTCCGTGCGTGAGCGCTAGCGCGCCCGGAGCGAGCTCGACTTGCGGGCCGCGTGCAACATCGAGTACACGGGCGTGCAACGCTTCGACCATCGCGGCGCGGTCGTCGAGCACGACGCTGTCACCGAACGACGAGGTCAAGATGCCGAAGGTGAAGGGCGAGGCCGCGGGCGGATGGATGACGCGCGGAGCGCCCTCGATGGCGCCCAGATACGCGAGCGCGCCGGGTGCATCGAGCAGATCTTGCGTCACGGTGCGCAGCGTCTCGCGCAAGAGCGGAAAGCCGCGGTCGCGTTCCCACAGCCGCTCGAAGATTCGCCCGCTGTTCCAGCGCTGCGAGCTGCGGCGCAGCGTCCGTCCACCCGAACGGCGCAGGACGAGCAGCCCGGTATTCGCGACGTAGCGGAAATGATTGCGCAGCAAGTGCGAGCTCCGTAATCCCTCGAGAAGATCGCGCTCGAACTCCTGCGTGCCGAGCAGGCGTTCCCAAAGCGCATCGGGCAGCGATTTACCGGGAGGCAATACGACGATGAATCCGTTGTCGTCGGTGGTGATCTCGGAATTCGCGCCGCATGCGGTGAAGACGCGCGCGCCGGCGACGCGGCCCAGCGTCTCGTTCACGCGCCGCCCCGCGCAGGTGTGAAAGACGGCCGACTGACGCCCGTCGATGCGGTAGACCTCGATGACCGGCTGCGCCGGTCCGGGCACCGCCGAGATCGCCTGCTGCTGCGCGATGTACCGCACGACGTGTGCTGCCTGCTCGCCGTCCAGCGCGTAACGCGTACGCAAGAAGGCATGTGCGCCCGCGGCGTCTCGCCGCGCGAGCAGCTCCGCGACCTGCGCGCGCAGATAGGCGATCTCACGCGCGAGCGGCGGCGGCACACCCTTCATGTGTGAACTCCACTGCGGTACCGTCGGGCGGCCCGTGAATGGCTCGGCAACGACGCCGGTATTGCCGATCTCCTTGACGCGCAGCGTGCGCCCGTTAAGGACGAATACGTCCCCTACGCGCAGATCGCTCGCGAAGCTTTCCTCCACGCGTCCGACCGCCGCGTCCGCTCCGGTGATGCGCACGAAGGTTTGGCGCTCGTCGGGGATCGTTCCGACGTTTTCGAAGTATGCGGAGCAGACCTCGCGCCCCAACCCATAGACGGCCTCTCCGTCGAAGCCGAGGCGCTGCACGTGTACCTCGTCGCCGCCGACGTCGCTGCCGCCCAGATAGCGCGCGACGCGGAGCATGTCTTCGCGGCGAAGATTGCGGTACGGGTAGGCGCGGCGCGCGAGCGCGTACAGCTCGTCGATCGTGGCGCGCTTGTCGTAGCAGACGCTCCCGACCATCCACTGCGCGAGCACGTCCAGCGGCGCATCGGGAATCGCGACCTCGTCGATCGCGCCGTCGGCGATGCAGCGGCGCGTCGCGGCGGCCTCGATGATGTCGTCGCGGTCCTGCGCGATCACCGTGCCGCGCGCGACCGCGCCCGGGCGGTGTCCGGCGCGGCCGATGCGCTGCAGCGTGGAGGTCACGCCGCGCGCGCCGCCGAGAATCAGCACGCGATCGATCCAGCCGATGTCGACGCCCAGCTCCAGGCTCGAACTGCAGACCACGGTACGCAGCTCGCCCGAGCGTAAGCCCGCTTCGACGCGATGACGCACGCTGCGCTCGAGCGCCGAATGATGCACGCCGAGCTGCTCGGTGAGTTCGGTGCCCATGAAGTAGGCGACGCGCTCGGCCTGGCTGCGCACGTTGGTGAAGACCAGGGTCGTACGCTCCGCCTTCGCAAGCTCGACCGCCGTGTGGGCCGCGGTCGCAAGCGGGGCCGTCGCGCCGGCGAAGGGCACCGCGATATCGATCTCGATCGAACGCAGGCCGCGATGATCGACGATCGCACAGGGGCGGCCGCCGCTGACGAAATCTGCGACACGATCGAGCGGTGCGACCGTCGCGGAGAGGCCGACGCGATTGAAGGGCTGCGCAACGAGCTCTTCGAGCGATTCGAGCAAGAGGGCGAGCTGCACGCCGCGTTTGTTTCCGGCCAGCGCATGCACCTCGTCGATGACGACCGTCTCGATGTTGCGCATCGTCCGCCGATAGCTCTCCATCGCGAGCATCACCGCGAGCGATTCCGGCGTCGTCACCAGAATGTGCGGCGGGCGCGCGAGCATCAGCCGGCGTTCGTCTTGCGGCGTATCGCCGGTCCGCACGCCGGTGCGCACGAAGCCCTCGCGCAGACGGCCGCGGCGCTTCGCGGCGCGCTCGCTGTTCGGCCGCTCGAGCAGTCCGCAGGCGCGCAGCGGGGCGCGCAAATTGTGCTCGACGTCGTAGCCGAGCGCGCGCAGCGGCGAGACGTAGAGCGCGAAGGTACGCGGGAAGAGTTCGTCGCGATCGCGCCGCTCGGCCAGGCGAGAGAAGACCGGCAGGAAGGCGGCGAGCGTCTTCCCGGTTCCGGTGGGCGACGCGACCAGCAGATGCTTGCGCGCGAGGCCCGCCGGGAGCGCGTCGACCTGCGGCGGCGTGGGCGCGCGAAGATGCTCGCCGCACCAGCGCGCGAGATCGGGGTGGAGCGCCTCGAAGGCGTTAATGCGGTGAAACCTGCGGCATCGGCCGGGGGTACTTCACGATGAACGTCACCCGCTTCCCTCACGAGGCCCCGCCATGCGACCCATGCTCGCAACCTTCATCCGCCTGACCATCTTCATCGCGATCGCGATCGTGCTGGTCGCGCTGGCCGGTTGGCTGCTCCACATCGTCGTGATCGCGGCGGTCATCGCTGCTCTGGCCGTAGGCGGCCTCTTCCTCTATAACGTGATCCGGCGCCGGAGCGGCGTGCCGGTCATTCGGCGCTGAGCCAGCTTAGTAAGCAAGCGCTCAATTGATCTGGCTCTTCCAGCATCGGGACGTGCCCGCAGCCGGGTAAGACGACCAGGCGGCCGGCCGGAAAGGCGGCCGCGGATCGCTGCGCCTCTGCGGCCGGGACGAGCGGGTCCTGCGCGCCGGCTACGACCCAGACGGGCATGCGCAGATCACCCGCGATATCCTCGGCGCCGTCACGCAACGCCATTCCACGCAACATCGCGGCAAGTCCGTGCGCATCGTTGTTTTGCGCGATTTTCTCGAATTTTTCGACAATTTCGGGGCGTTCACTGCGTGTTTTCGCGGATAATGTGGCATCGCGAAATTCCGCGATGATGCGCGCGCACGAACTGCTGCGCTCCGCATCGTCGGCGAGTTCGAATCGGTGCGCCGCGCGCTCGGGTGTGTCCGCAACGATACGCGATGCGACGAGTGCGAGACGGTCGAGACGCTCGGCGTACATCCGCGCAAACGCGAGCGCGACGTAACCTCCGAGCGAATGTCCGGCGATCGCCGCGCGCTCGACACCCAGTGCGTCGAGCACCGCAGCAACGTCGCCGGCAAGCGACTCCATCAAGTACGGACCATCGACGACGCTCGATCTTCCCATGCCGCGCAGGTCCATCGCGACGACGCGCGCGCGGCCGCCGAGCGCGCGCACCTGCGCGTCCCAAATCTCGCGCGTGAGTGGAAATCCGTGGATCAGGACGAGCGTTGCGTCGCCGCTTCCCGACACCTCGACATCGATGCGCGCATCGCTCGCATTTACCAAAACTTGCATTACGGCTGAGAATACTGTATAAGGTAGGCAACCACCCTTGGCTACATAGCGTAGCCAAAGAAAGGATGACTCCACGCACATGGCAGTCAAACGTAAGAGAAAACCGGCGGCGAAGAAAGCCGCGAAGAAGGCAGCGCCGAAGCGCAAGTCGACCCGCAAGAAGGCGTCAGCCAAGAAGAAGACCACCCGCAAGAAGGCTTCTCGCAAGAAGAAGACTTCGCGTAAGAAGAAAGCCTCGCGCAAGAAGGCCGTCCGTAAGGCGTCTCCTCGCAAGAAGCGCAAATCCAGCCGCAAGAAGAAAGCTGCACCCGCAGCCTAACTTCCCGGCTCTTTTTACGCCATTTATGCGAGTCGCCAGCGCGGCTCGCTTTTTTTTCTAGAGCCCCCGCGCCGCGCTCGCAATGAGTTCGGCGGCGCGCTCCTCGCCGAACGTCGCCACGTCGAGCGCCAGATCGACGATCGCGGGCGAACCGATCTCGACGTTGTACCAATCGCGCAGATGCGCGCGGCGTGCCTTGTCGATGCGATCGACCTCGGCGGCGGCGGCTTTGAGCTCGAGCCCGAAGTCGCGCGAGACGCGCGCGATCCGCCAGTCGCGCGGGGCATACATGAAAACGCGAAGCACGTCGGGGCGGCGTCCCAAAATCGCGCCGCCTGCCCGCCCGAGGATGACGACGTTCCCGCGCGCGGCGAACTCGCGCACCGCCGCTTGGACCTCGCGCACGTACTCCTCGTCGAAGCTCTCGGTGAAATTCGAAACGGCTATTTCGGGTGTCGCGAGCTCCAGGCTCGAGAGCAGCCGCGCGCCCAGCGATCGGCCCGTCTCGTCGGCCGCTTCGGCCTGCACGGTCGAGATTTTCATCCGCTTTGCAACGACGACCGGCAGCTCGCGGTCGATGAATTCATACTGCAGCGCCGCCGCGGCGCGCTTGGCGACTGCGACCGCCCCGGAACCGTACAGGTTGGAGATCGTCACGATCACGCCGAAGGACTACGCGATGCCGATCATCGAGACCCGCGACCTTCGTAAGGTCTTTCGCAGCGTCAAACGCGTCCCGGGTCCCCTCGGAGCTCTGCGCACGCTCTTTTCGCGTACGTACGAAGAGCGCGTGGCGGTGGGCGGCGTAACGATGACGCTCGAGCCCGGGGAGCTGGTCGGCTACATCGGCCCCAACGGCGCAGGCAAGTCGACGACGATCAAAATGCTCACCGGCATCCTGGTTCCCACCTCGGGCGAGGTCCGCGTCGCCGGCATCGTCCCCTACGAGGCGCGCAGCGCCAACGCGCGCAACATCGGCGTCGTCTTCGGGCAGCGCAGCCAGCTCTATTGGGATCTCCCGCTGGTCGAATCGTTCGAGCTGCTACGCGCGATCTATGGGATCCCGCAGGCGATGTACCGCCGTAACCTCGACGAATTCATCGCACTGCTGCAGATGGACGACTTTCTGCATACGCCGGTGCGCCAGCTTTCGCTCGGACAGCGCATGCGCGGCGACTTTGCCGCGGCGATGCTTCACAGCCCCCCGATCGTCTATCTCGATGAACCGACCATCGGCCTCGACGTCGTCGCCAAGGAGGCCATCCGTGAGTTCATCGCGCGCGTCAACGCCGAACGCAACACGACGATCATCCTCACGACCCACGACCTCGCCGACGTGGAACGGCTTTGCCGCCGGATCGTTCTCATCGACCGCGGGCTGATCATCTACGACGGCGACATCGAACGGATCAAAAACAAATACGGCCGCTTTCGCACGCTGGTTCTGCGCTTCGATCACCCCACGCCCTCGCCGCATCTCGACGGAGCGGAACTCGAGAGCAGCGACGGATCGGTAGCGCGTTTTCGTTTCGACCGCAATCGCGAACGCGCCGACCTGCTGATCCGTCAGGCGAGCGAACGCTACAACCTCGAGGACGTGACACTCGAGGAGCCGGATTTGGAATCGATCATTCGACGCATCTACGTCGAAGGGTACGACACGCGAATACAGGAGAGTCTGAGATGATACTTGCGAACGGAACGAAAAAGCCGAAGATCCACTCGAGCGCGTACGTCGCGCCGACGGCCACCATTTTCGGCGAGGTGACGATCGGGCAAGGCTGCGCCATTCTGCACGGAGCGACGGTCATCGCCGAAGGCTCTCCGGTCGTGCTCGGCAGCGAGTGCGTCGTCATGGAGCACGCCGTCGTCAAATCGGTCGGCACCTTCGGCGTAAAGATCGGCGATGAGTCGCTCATCGGGCCGCACGCAAGCGTCATCGGCGTCACCCTGGCGAACGGCACGCGTCTGCCCGCAGGCGAGGTGCGCACGCCGCCCGGAGATCCCTTCGGCGCGACCAAAGCGTACGCGGAGACGCTGCGCAAGATCCACGCCAAGGAAGCACCGCGGGGAGAGCCCGACACGCTGCAGGCGCCGGTCGAGGCCGACACCGTCGTCGACGTGATGATGCTCGAACTGCAAGAGATGGAGCACCGCCGTCAGGAGGCGCTCAACAAGAAGAAATCCGGGCGTTGATCGCGCAGCCGTACGTCGAATTCGCGAAGAAGGCGTTTGCCCGCGAGGCTACCTACCGGCTCGAAGTGCTCACCGAAGTCGGGTCGCTGGTGCTGCGCGTCTATCTGCTGCGTTCGCTCTGGACCGCGTTGTACGCGCAGAACGCGTTCCCGCTGAACCTGCCGCTGCACGGGATGATCACCTATGCGACGCTCGCGCTCCTGATGTCGCTGATTCTCGAGGTCGACGGGACGCGCCTGATCCGCGAAAAGTTGCGCGAAGGGACGATCGCGACCGATCTCATGAAGCCGATCAGTCTGCCGCTCTATTTCTTCGCTGACGGATTCGGCCAGACGATGCTGCACGCGTTGCTCGTCGTTCCCTCGCTGCTCTTCGCGCTGCTCCTGGTACACATCGACGTTCCGCCGCCGGCGACGCTCTGTGCGGCCGCGCTGGCCTTCGCGATCGGTTACTGCGTGAATTTTCTCATCAACTTCGTGATGAACTCGATCGCCTTCTGGACGCTCGAGACCTTCGCGCTGCAGCTCATCGTGCGCTGGGTTTCGGACCTGCTCTCGGGGCAGATCATCCCGCTGACCTTCTTCCCGGGCCTCTTCGGGCAGATCGTCTTTGCGCTACCGTTTGCCGCCGTTTATTCCACGCCGCTCTTGATCTACGTGGGCATCATCCCGCCCGCACAGTGGGCGGCGGCCGTTTGCATGCAGCTGCTTTGGCTCGCGATCTTTGCCGCGCTCTCCGCAGTCATTTGGCAAGCCGCGGCGCGGCGCGTCGTCATTCAGGGAGGCTAGGGGTGTCCCAAAGGACGAGCTCGCCGTGGCCTTTCACCGCCAGCCGCGCAACGTCGTAGAGCCGCACGGCGTCGCCCTTCTGTAGCGTCTCCCCGTTGGCTTCGACCTTACCGTCGGCCACGAAGAGAAAGCCGTAACGCCGCGGAGCGAAATCGTACACGACCGTCGCGCCGTCGACCCGCGAGACGGCGAGCGTGGCTTGCTGCGTGATCCGGATCGGCGCTTCGACCCCGTCCACGCCGCTCACCATCTTCAGCCACGTGTTGGTCCGCGCGGCCTCGGTGAAATCCATCTGCCCGTAGGAAGGCGGCTGCTGCATCAGCCCGGGCAGAATCCACATCTGGACGAGGTGGAGCGGTTCGTTCGGATCGGCGTTGTACTCACTATGACGCACGCCCGTTCCGGCACTCATGAACTGGACGCCGCCCGGACCGACGACGCCTTCGTTGCCCATCGAATCCTTGTGCGCGAGCTTGCCCGCAAGCACGTAGGTAACGATCTCCATGTCCCGGTGCGGATGCGCCGGAAAGCCCGTACCACCGGCAATCGTGTCGTCGTTGAAGACGCGCAGCGCTCCCCAATTCTCGTTCTTCGGATCGAAATAGTCGGCAAAGCTGAACGAATGAAACGTTTGCAGCCAACCGTGATCGAAATACGCGCGATCCTTGGCGTGTTGCACGGTGAATGCCGGGGCGGACATGGTTTTCATAGCTTACTCTTCAATCGCCGTGCCGGGGGTTAGGTTGCGCAGACGCCCAAGCAGCAGGTGGTAGTACAGCATACCACGCGTCGCGCCGAGAGCGTCCAGCACGCGCTCGAGATCGAGTGAGGGATCTCCGGAGAGGAGCGCCGCGGTGCGCGCGACGCCGGAATCGCGCATCGGGAACGTGTCGAGCCTGCCGAAGCCGCGCAGCAGAACGACCGCGGCGCTCCACGCGCCGATGCCGCGCAGCTGCACGAGGCGCTCGGCCGCCTGCGGCGTCGGCAACCGTTCGATCTCTTCGCCGGTAACGTCTCCACGTTCGAGCGCGTGCGCGACCGCACGCAAGTGCGCGACTTTATTCGCGGAGAGTCCGGCCGCGCGCAGATGCTCGTCGCGCGCGGAGAGGAGCGCCGCGGGCGCAGGGAAGGGAAGCAGCGCGATCCCGTCAACACGAACCGAACGCACGAGCGCGTGCACGAGCCGCAGCATGATCGCGCTCGCGGCATGAATGCTGATCTGCTGAAAGACGATCGCGTAGGCGCACGCCTCCCAAAGCGTGGGGTAGCGCGGCGGCCGCAGACCTCGCAACGCGCGCGCGAGACGCGCAACCCACGGCACGGACGCGGAGCGCCGCTCCCACGAGCGCATGACGACGCTGCTCCCCAGCATGCGGTCGGCGAGCGCGAGCGCACGCGCAGGGGTCATGCCGGCTGCCTGCACGCGCAGCCGCGCCGGCTCGGGCTGCGTGACGCGCAGCACCGCGCGCGCACCGTCCGCGGCGAAGGCGCGAAGGTAGGCGCCGTCCACCGCGACGTCGACGGCGTTGGACGCGAGCCGACGCAACGCGTCCACCGTCAGCTCCAGACTGAAGGGAGGGCGGACGGGGAGTGATTCGTCGACGGTGAAATCAAACGGTAATGGTCGCGGCATACCTGCAATATTGGCGTATCAACGTTCTAACGATGCTCGAGTATCGCGCCAACTTCTTCATGTGGTTCGTCTTCACCGTCGTGTATCATGGTGTGGCGCTGGCCGCGCTCTACGTCACCATGCAGCAATTCCCATCCATGAACGGATGGGACTTCCGCGAGATGTTCTTCCTCTACGCACTCTGGATGGCTGGGCACGAGCTACACAACGTGCTCTTCTTCAACGTCGTCGCGGTGCCCGACTACGTTCGCGAGGGACGATTCGACCGTTTTCTGGTGCGGCCACTCGACACGCTCTTCCAGGTGTTGACCGTGCCGGCGCAGATCTCGCCGGACGGCTTCGCGATCGCACTGGTCACCTTGGCGGTCGCCACGGCGACTGCGCACGTGCACCTCGACGCGATCTTCTTCCTCTTCGTGCCTCTGGTCGTCATCGGCGGGTCGCTCATCGACCTCGGGATCTCGCTCGTCGTCGCGACCATCTCATTCTGGTTCGTGCGCGTCGACACGCTGCGCTGGGTGGTGATGTCGCTCGAACAGGACTTCACCCGCTATCCGATCAGCATCTATACGCGCGGCGTGCGCATCGTGCTCGCTTTCGTCTTCCCCTTCGCCTTCATGAACTACTTTCCGGCGACGTATTTCTTGCAGAAGGCCGAGACGGGATTGCATCTCAATCCGGCCGTGGGTCTGCTGACGCCGGCGATCGGTTTGGCGTGGCTCGCGGTTGCCTACTTCTTTTGGCGCACCGGTCTGCGTCACTATCAGGGAACGGGATCGTGAATCGGGGCGTATTTCTCGCCGCGACCGCCGCTTTTGGCGCGCTTCCTCTTCGCGCCGCTGCATCGCCGTTCAAGCATGTCGAAGCGATCGTGCGCGCGGTTCCGGGTATCGTGGGCGCGTACTGCCGCACGCTGGCCGATACGCCGCCGGTTTTCGCGTTCAATGAGGACGTCGTCTTTCCGGCGGCATCGACGATCAAGACACTGATCATGGCGACGGCGTTCGTAGAGGAGGAGCGCCGCCCGGGAACGCTTGCGCAACGTATCACGACGCACCGCAGCGAGCTGATCGGGGGTTCCGACTTCATGTCGCAGCAGCCCGACGGCGCGCGGTTCACGGTGCGCGAACTGATCGTCCCCATGATCACGCTTAGCGACAACACCGCGAGTAATTACATCATGAACTTTCTCGGCATGCCGAAGATCAACGCACTTGCCGAGAAACTCGACATGACCCAAACTCGCCTGGCGCGTCACTTCATGGATTTCGCCGCGATCGTACGCCACAACGACAACGTCACGACGCCCGCGGATATGGCAAAACTGCTCTACGCCATCGCGAGCGGCGCGCGCGAGGAGATCGCGACGATTTGCTCGCCCGGGCACTGCAAAACCATGATCGATATCATGTTGCACCAGACCGACCGCAACAAGATTCCGGCCGGCCTGCCCGCCGGCGTTGCCGTCGCGAACAAGACCGGCGAACTCGACGGCAGCCGCAGCGATATCGCCATCGTACAGCCCTTCGGGGACTCGCCCTATGTTTTGACCGTCTACAGCAAATGGCTGACGGAATATCCGCAAATCTACACGGCGTTTCACCGCCTCGCGCGGCTTTCGTACAACCTGGCGGGAAGATCGGACCTCTGACGTAGAAGGGGCAGGCGATGCCGCGATGGATGGGGCTCTCTCTTGCCATCGCCCTGCTCACTGCTTGCAGCGGCGGCGCTTCGGGCGTGCTCCCGAAGACCAGCGTACAGACGCCCGCCAAAGCGAAGGTCAACGTTACCATCACGATGCGCGTACCGGGAGCCGCGAGCGCTCGCACCGCGGCGCTGCGACGCATCTTCACCATCGCGCAAAACACGGCCGGCGCACAAGTGCAAGTTTTGAGCGCCGGCGACGACAGCGGCACGCCGCTCGCGTCGACCGCCGCGAACATCGAACCCTCGACCTCGAGCGGATCGACGTGTGCCGCATCTGATTCCTACGGCAATCGCACCTGCTCGTTCTCCGTCACCGCGCCGGCCGGGACAGACGATTTCATCATCACGACCTGGGATCAGGCACCGCCGGCCGGCGGTACGATTCCCGGGGGAGCCGAGCAGCTGGGCTGGGGCATCGATCCCTCGGTCGCAATCGTAGCCGGCGCCGCCGCAAGCGTGAGCGCGACGCTCTCGAGCGTACTCGCCTCCGTTTCGCTCGACTTGACGCCCGCGGCGCTCCATCAACTCATTCCGAGCACCGGCACCATCGGTGTCTATGCACTCGACGCCGACAACGACGTCATCGTGAGCAACGGCTTCGTCGATCCGAGCGGCAATCCCATCACGCTCAACATAAATTACGACAACAGTTTGAGCGGCGCGCTCTATCTCTCGACGAGCAGCATCAGCGCACCGAGCGCAAACGGCATTCAATACAATTATGCGCCCAGCGGCGTGCTCAATTCGACCGGAAATCAGACCATCAACTTTTCGGTAAGCTCATCCTACGGAGCCGTGACGACCGGCGGCGCCGCGCTCCAGGCACTCTACCCGAATTTCACCTCGATCACCGATCCGAATCTCGACGTCAACAACGCACATCACGGCGGCATCGTCTTCGATATGAGCGGCGGCGTCTATTACACGACGCCGAACAACTACGGAGGCATTTCGTATTACAACGGCACGGGGGCAAACGTGACGAGTGCGTATTCCGCGATGGCGACAGCGCCCATTCTCGGCAGCATCGTCAATGCCAGCGGTACATTCTACGCGATCGCGGGAAATCAGGAGCAAACATTCTCGAATCCGCCGGGCAGTACCATCGGTCCCGGGCCGAATTCAACCTTGATGCCCGTGCCCAACGGAAGCGCGGTCGCCTTTGACCCAAACACCGGCGGAATCTGGTACACAAGCGGCTCGTCAGCGGTCTTTTATCCGCTCGCCAGCGGTTCGCCGAGCGCCATTTCCCTCGGCGTCAATACCGCGGCCGGCGTCGCGGTGGATTCGTCGTCGAATGTGTGGATCGTCGACAACATCGACGACGGCATCATCGAGTATCCCGGCCCAAACAATCCGCTGCAGCCGGGCGGAACGCCGTGGGACGTCTTAATCAACACCAACGGCATCTACGTGACCGATCATGGGCCGAACCCCGCGATCATTCAGCTCAACACGAGCGGGAACATCGTCACGACGATCTCCTTACCGGACGGGGCGATCCCGTGGTACATGATGCCGGATAACGTGCAACCCGGCATCGTGTGGTTCGACTTTCTGCTCTACGGCCAGATCGGTATCGGGCGCATGGATACCAATGTGAATCCGGCAACGTTCGTCATGGCGAGCGACACCAACGGTCCGTTCGGCTCCCAGGTCGGCGCCATCGGCGCAGCCTCGAACGGCCTCGTGTACATGGTCTTCGACGGGACGTCGACGCTCGTGCAGGTGCAGCGATGAGAGCGCGCGCTGCCCTCTTGCTCCTCGTCCTCGCACTGACCGCGTGCGGAGGAGGAGGCGGCAGCAGCGTCACGCCGAGTGCGCCGAGCGGCGGCAACACCAAGATGCAGAGCGTAACGATTTCACTCGTCGTCCCGGTGAATTCGGGCACGGCCGGCGCGCACCGGCCTGCGTACATCTCCGCGTCGGCGCTCGGCGCCGGCATCGTCGCAAGGCAGGGCTCGACGACCGTCACCGCAACGCTCGACCTTTCTTCCGGTTCGAACGCCTGCACCGGCAGCGGCAGCACTCGCACCTGCACGGCGACCGTAACCGTCCCGATTGGCGACGATGTCTTCACGGTGACGATCTATAACGCGTCTCCCGTCAATAATACGATTCCCGCCGGCGCCGCCGTTCTCGGGATCGGCACGAGCACGGTCGACGTCGTCGCCGGAACGACGACCACGATCCCCGTCTACGTCGGCGGTCAGATCGCCCACTTCGGCGCGACGCTTCCCTCCGGCTCGCTGCCCGCCAACGGCCACGCTCAAAGCGCGCTGCTGGTGATCGCACCGACGGATTTCGGGAACAACGCCATCACGGCCGGTACGAACGATCCGTACGCCAATCCCATTACCGTAGCCGTTACCGAAACGGGCGGCTCGGGAAATGCAACCCTCTCACTCAACGGCGGCGCCCCGAGCAGCAGCGTGCAGGTCACGAAATCGACCGATTCCGTCACGCTCAGCTACGATGGCGGCGGTTCACCGGGCTATTCGTTCACGGTGACGCTGAGCGCAAGCGGCGTCAGCTCGCAAAGCTCGACGATCGCGCCGCTCATCGCGGCGATCGGCGGGACGCCGGTGACAAGCATCGGCCTCAACGGTACGGTTTCAAACCCGACGCTGGCCATCGGCGAAGCCGGAAGTTCGCGCACCTACACCGCGTCGCTCGCCACGTGTACCGGCATCGCGACGATCGGCGCGCTGAGCGGCAGCGGTGCTTCGGCAACGCTTCCGGTGAGCGGCGGAAGCACCGCGAGCGCATCCGCCTGCACGCTCACGATCACCGACTCAGGCCACGTTGCGTTGGTGTTGCCCATCACGAACACGCCCGTGAGTGCGAGCGTTACCGTCAATGGGACGCAGATCACGGAATTCGGCGGCTACGGCGCGCCGTTCGGCATTACCAAAGGCCCCGACGGCAACATCTGGTTCACCGATCAGGGTACGCAGGAGATTGAGGCCTTCAATCCCCTCTCGCAGACGATCGAGGCGCAGTACGCAACGGGCGCGAGCCTTTGGGATATTGCAACCGGCTCGGACGGCGCGCTGTGGGTAGCCGATCAGAGCAATGGCGGGGCGTTACGCATCACGACCGGCGGCATCGAGTCGCAATATCCGTTTACCGGTACGCCGCAAGGTATCGCACCTGGTCCGAGCGGGCTGATGCTCATCGCCGACAACACGAGCGGCGGCGTTTGGACTCTCGACAGCGGCGGGCTCTTCACGATCCTGCCGTTCTCGCCCTCGGGTACGCCCGCGGAGGTGACGTGGGTTCCCGGCGGCACGAGCGGCGACGCATGGTTCGCGGAGGGGCCATTCGTTGGGGACTTCAGCTTGAACAACAACGCGCTTTCCAGCGAGATCAGCGTGCCGAACGGCGACAGCGCGACCTACCTCGCGTATGGATCGGATGGGAACGTTTGGGTCTGCGCGTCGGGCGGCAGTGCACCGCTGGTGCTCGTGATCAATCCGGCAACCGACACGATCTCACATCAGATCTCCTTGCCGGCCGGCACGCATCCCAACGGGATCGTCGCCGGAAAGGACAACGCGATGTGGTTCGTCGATTCGGGGAATAACGCCGTCGGCGAGATCGCGATACCGTCGTATGCGGTCACGGAATACCCGCTCATTTCAACGGGCGCGCAGCCGCGAGAGATCACCGTTGGACCGGACGGGAGCCTGTGGCTCACCGAATACGCCGCCGGGAATATCGCTCACCTTATTCCGTAGGTTCGACGGTTACCAGATTCATTTTGTCGCCTTTGCGAATCGCGTCGAGCGTCTCGAAGCCCTCGGTCATCTGACCGAAGACCGTGTAGTTATTATCGAGAAACCGCGCGTCGGCAAGGCAAATGTAGAATTGCGAGCCGGCTGAGTCCGGATTCGACGAACGTGCCATTGCAACCGTGCCGCGCACGTGCGGCCGCTGGTTGAATTCGGCTTTGAGGCGATAGCCGGGGCCACCCGTGCCGTCGCCGTCCGGATCGCCGCCTTGGATCACGAAACCGGGCTCGACGCGATGAAACGCAAGGCCATCGTAAAACCCCTCTTCGGCAAGCTTCATGAAAGCGGCGGTGTGAACGGGTGCATCGTCGGGGAAAAACGTGAACACGATGTCGCCCTTGTCGGTGGCGATCCGTACTTGCGACGCGCGTGCGCGGTCGGTGTACGTTTTGACTTCGTCGGGGGTTGGAGCAGCATTCGGCATAGCGCTCTCTTGCACTGCACGGGTTTCGTGCCCTCCGCCTTGCGGTAGAATCCCACCGCAATGCCGGAGAAACCAACGCTCCACATCCAAATCCCCCCAGACCCACAATATGCGCGCACGGTGCGCGGAGCGCTTGCCGCATTTGCGTCGCTGCATGGCGT
>DATJOG010000026.1:0-23145 GCA_035507275.1 Candidatus Acidiferrales bacterium | reverse complement strand
TTGCGCCACTTCCAAAATGAAGTTCGCCTCCTGCGAATGGCGCAAAACTTCGAGCCTTCGCCTCGCAACAACGGATCGCGAGCCCGGGGAAGTGTTCGTCCCTCGACTACGGCGCTGCGCGCCTACGCTCGGGATGACAGGGGCGTCCCTCGACTACGGCGCCGCGCGCCTACGCTCGGGATGACAGGAGCGTCCCTCGACTACCGCGCTGCGCGCCTACGCTCGGGATGACATGAGCCTCCCTCGACTACGGCGCCGCGCGCCTACGCTCGGGATGACATGAGCGTCCCTCGACTACGGCGCTGCGCGCCTACGCTCGGGGTGATAAGTGCCGATCGCGCACGGTGGCGGCAGAAAGGGCCGTTGCAGCTACAGCCACGACGGATGCTACCGCCAACGCCGGATCGTAGGAGCCGAAGCGTAGCGCAAGTTGCGTCGCCACGATCGGGCCGACGATTTGTGCGACGCTGTAGAGAACGGTGAGCCGGCTCACCGCGGCATTCGTGCGTTTCGGGAAGATGTCGCGCCCGATGGCGGTTGCAAAGAGCGTGATCGCGATGAACGTTCCGCCGAGTGCGACCGCGCAGAGCAAGACGGCAAGCGCGCTATGACTCCAAACCGGTGCGGCGATGCCGATCGCCTGAATCGCGAGCGCGATCGCGAGCGCGCGCGCTTTGCCGAATGCGGCCGCAAGCGGAATCCACGCAAACGTCGCGAGAGCGGCAGCAAGGCCGACGAAGACCCAGGAGAGCGCGGCGTAGCGAGAGAGTTCCGGCATCCCTTCGACGATCGCGACGAGGAACGTCGCGGGGATGATATAGATGAATGCCTCGGCGCTGTAGATGACGCAGAGCCACACGAACGCCGCGCGATGCGGCGGCACCGGCACGTCGACCTCCGCCTCCGCGATGCTCGCGGGCGGCGCTTCCTCGGTAAACCACGATGCGGTCGCGAACAGCGCGATCGCGCTGAACGCCGCCATGCCGAGCCACGCTGCGCGCGAACCGCCGAAACCGGCGAGCAAGGGGACGGCGATGCCGGAGAAGGCGATTCCCAAACCGACGCCGCTGAAGTACAGCGGCGGCCATGAGGGTTTTCGAGCGCTCGCCGCGCGTTCCAGCACGATGCTCGACGCGAAAACCAGCACGAAACCGCTGGAGACTCCGGTGAGAAAGCGCAGCGGCACCCAGAGCGCCTGCGGTCCGGCCATCAGCGCGGTGGTGATCACGACGCAAACGAGACTAGAGCGCACGATCGCAAGACGTACGCCGTGCGTGACGGGGTGCATCGCGAGGGAAGCGCCTGCGAGATAGCCGATGAGATTCCAGGTTGCGAGTGCTCCCGCCATCGCGACGCTCAAACCCATGTCGTGTTCCATCATCGGGATGAGCGGCGTGTATGCGAAACGTCCGACGCCCATCGCGACCGCGAGCATCGTCGCTCCCGCCGCAACGAATCGATTCATCGGTTAGATCGGGGGGCCGGTGACGGCGATGCGTTCCTTAGCGAGCTTGCGAATGCCGTTGACGACCAGCCGCTCGAAGTGCTCCGTTTTTCCGTGCGCCTCGATTGCGGCCTGGTCTTGGTACTCCTCGTACAGCGCGAAGGCGCCCGGGTTGTCGCGGCTGCGCGCGATCTCGAAGGCGATGACGCCCGGCTCCCGGCGCGAGGCTTCGCGCAGTTCGCGCAGGATGGCCTCGGCTTTGTCGCCGTCCTCCGGCGCTACCGTGTAGTGAACGGATTGAATGAGCATCGTATGGACAGTCCTTTGTTTAGCTGGTACGTTCGTCAAGCCAATCGGGACGGAGGTGCTGACATGATGGCGCTTTCCAGGGGTAGATTTTTTCTCAACGCTGCAATGACCGTCGCGGCCGCGGAACTCGCCGCGCTTGGGACGGCAGAAGCGAAAAACACGTCGTTTCCTTCCATCAAGCAGGTGAACGCGGGCGTCCTCGATATCGGCTACGCGGACCTCGGCCCGCCGACCGGTACTCCCGTGATCTTACTGCATGGCTGGCCCTACGATATTCATAGTTATGTCGACGTTGCGCCGATTTTGGCCGCCGCAGGCTATCGCGTGATCGTCCCGTTCCTTCGTGGATACGGCTCGACGACGTTTCTCTCGAAAGACACCTTTCGTAACGCGCAGGAGGCGGCCGTCGCGCTCGACGTCATCGACTTGATGGACGCGCTGCATATCAAGAAGGCGGTGGTCGGCGGCTTCGACTGGGGTGCGCGCACCGTCGGCATACTCGGCGCGATCTGGCCGGAACGGTGCAAGGCAGTCGTCTCGGTGAGCGGCTACCTCATTACCGACCTTCCGGCAAATCTCAAGCCGCTGCCGCCGGCCGGCGAGTACGCATGGTGGTATCAATATTATTTCTCGACCGAGCGCGGCGTACTCGGCTACACGCAATATCGCCACGACTTCAACAAGCTGATTTGGCAGATCGTCTCGCCGAAGTGGAAGTTCGATGACGCCACCTTTGACCGCACCGCGCAAGCCTTCGAGAATCCCGATCACGTCGCAATCGTGATTCACGACTATCGCTGGCGGCTCAGTTTGGCCAAGGGCGAGCACAAGTACGACGCCATTCAAAAGAAGCTCGCGGCGAAGCCGGATATCGGCGTTCCGGCGATCACGATTGCGAGCGATTTCGACGGCGCCGGTGCTTCCGGTGCAGCGTATCGCAGCAAGTTCACCGGCAAGTACGAGCACCGTATCTTCAAGGGAATCGGGCATAACGTGCCACAGGAGGCCCCGCAGCCGTTTGCGCAGGCTATCATCGACGCCGACAAAATGGCGTAGCCGGCGCTAGCTCGGGAACGAGTAGCCGATGGCGGCTAGGACGCGCTGGGTTTCCAAGCCGTCTTGGAACGTCGGAAGCGCGCTCGTTCCGGTTTCGATTTGTTTGATGAACTCGTCGTAGAGCTCCATCAAATAGGGCACGTTTGGCAGAACCGCGCCGAACTTCGCGTACGGCGACGGCTTGCATTGCAGTTCGTTGGTCTCGTCGGCGTCGACGCTGTAGAGGGTGTTGTCCATCGCGCCCGGTCCGCTCGCGACGGCCGTGCGGTTCTCCGCGTGTACGGCGAAAGTGAACGACTCGACGGCGCAGGTCGCGTCGGTCGTCAGCCGCGCGACCAGGCCGTCGCCGTAGTCGAGCAGCGCGAAGCAGCCGTCGTCGACCGCGCTCGTGAACTCGCCCTGACTATCGTGGCGCTCGCGGTTCGCGGTGCGCAGGAAACCGTGTGTTTTACGCGGCGGGCGCCCCACCGCCCAGTTTGCACTATCGATCAAGTGCGAGAAGATCGCGTTCGCCATCCCGCCGCCCTTCTCACGCGTGAACCACCAGCCGCGCTGACGTGAGGTGTCCTCTTCGCGCAAAAACGTCGTGAGGTGCGTGATTTCGATCTCGCGCAGGGGCCGCAGATGGCCGTTGTCGATCAGCTGCTTGAGCGCTTGCCGTTGCGGCACGAAGCGAAATTCGTGTGCGATTCCGCAAGCCGTACCCGCGTCGCGCGAAGCGGCGACCATCTCCTCGGCCTCCTCGACGTTGAGCGCAAATGGCTTCTCGCATATCACGTGCAGCCCGGCGTCGAGCGCGGCGAGCACGTCGTCGCGATGTTGAAACGGCGGCGGGCTGACGACCATCGCGTCGAGCTCGCAACCGTCGATCATGGCGCGCGCGCTCGCGAAGGCATGCGGGATCTTGCGCTCGGCCGCGATTGCGGCCGCGCTCGACGGTGACGCGAGCGCGACGACCTCGAAGCGCGGATGCGCCAAGAGCGCCGGGAGATGGGCTTTGACGCCGAAGCCGGCGCCGCTGATGCCGATACGATAGGTTTTCACAGTACGTCCTTGAGGATTTCGAGTGCGCGGTGCAGTTGCACCGGAGTGATGACGAGCGGCGGCGTGATCGAAATCATGTCGCCCGCGGCGCCGGCTTGCAGAAGGATCACGCCGTGGGCAAGCGCGGCCTTGACGACGCGGTCGGTCTCCTGCGCGCTGCGCAGCTGCAAGCTCCACATCGCGCCACGTCCGCGAAACGCGACGACGCTCGGATGCTCCGACATCTCGGCGAGACGCCGCTGGATCAGGGTGCCGAGTTCGCGTGCGGCGTTCGGCAGTGCGAGACGTTCGAGCTCGCCGATCGTCGCGAGCGCGGCTGCGCAGCCCATCGGATTGCCGAGGTAGGTCGAGGTGTGCAGCGCCTCACCGCTTGAACGCGGCCAGGCGTCCATGACGTGCGGACGCGCGACCGCGGCGCTGATCGGAAAGCCGCCGCCCATCGCCTTGCCGATGCAGATGATATCGGGAATCGTGTGATCCTGTTCGCATGCGAACCAATTGCCGGTGCGGCCGAAGCCGGTGTAGATCTCGTCGAAGATCAAGAGGATGCCACGCGCGTCGCAGTAGGCGCGCAGCCCGGCGAGATAGCCGTCGGGCGGGACGACGCTGCCGCCGCGGCCTTGAATCGGCTCGATGACGACTGCGGCGATGTCGTCGTGCGCGTCGAGCGCGTCGGCGAGCTGCGCGAGTGCGTAGGGCGCATCGGTCGCGAGCTTGTCGGGATAGGGCAAGCGCAGCGTCGTCTGCGCGACCAGCGCTGCAAACGGCTCGACGAACTTCGGGATGCCGCCGACGGCGAGCGCGCCGAGGGAAAGTCCGTGATACGCGCCTTCGTACGCTACGAAGCGGTGTTTGCCGGTCGCGAGCATCGCGGTTTTGAGCGCGGCTTCGACGGCTTCGGAGCCGGTCGTCGCAAGGAATGTTTTGTCGAGGCCGTGCGGCAGGATGCGTGCGAGGCGCTCGAGCAGATGCGTGCGCACCGCGGTGGGGTGCACGTCGCCCATGCCGTGCATCAGCACGGCGGCTTGCTCTGCGACCGCGGCGACGACGGCGGGATTGCTGTGACCGACGTTGGCAACGCCGAAGGCCGCGATCAAGTCGAGGTACTCGTTGCCGTCGACGTCTTCCACCGTGGCGCCGCTCGCCGACTTCCAGAAGACGGGAAAATCCTCGGCAACGTACGTGACGTTTCGCGATTCGTGCGCCTGCAGCGAGGGAAGAAGCTCGCGCGTCTTCGGTCCGGGAATCATCGCTCGTCGGTGATCCATGTAACGAAGTCGGCGATGCGCGCGCGGCCGCCGTGATTTCCGCCTAGCGGCGGACGCTGCAGGTCGCCGAAGCGCGCGATGCGATGTGCGCCGATCTCAACCGCGAACGCGCGCAGGTCGTCGCGTCGTCCCGCGAGCGCAACCGCTTCGACCGGTACGTCGTGCGCAGCGAGGTATGCGATCGCTTCGCCGGGATCGTCAACCGCATGTATCGCAAGCGCGCGCGGCAGAAAAGCGGGCGGTTCGGAGAGGGGCGGGTCGAGCACCGTGAGATACGAGCCGCGCGCATCGGAGAAGACGCTGCCCGTTCCCGCCGCCGAACGGAACGCCGCGAGGTTGCGCGCGCTTGCGATCCGGGCGCTCGCGCGCGCGTCGCGCAGTCCGGGCGGAAACTCGACCGAAGCGCGCTCGACTTCTTGCGCGACGAGCTTGGTGAACTGCTGCGGGTCGACGCCGCCGCCGCGCTCGACGAAAAGCGCGTGCAGCGAGAGGCAGCCCTCGGTCTCGTAGAGCACCAGATCGCGCGCGGCGCCCGCCGCGAGAGCGGTCGCGTGCGCGACATCGCGCAGTTCTTCGCGAGCCACGTAGCCGATGCTCGCGCGCGACCCGAAACCGACGAAGCGCGAACCGGCGCGCGTTGCATTGGCGATGCGTCCGAGCGTTGCATCGCTGCCGAACGCCACGACGACGTCAAAACTGCCGAGGCTGACGCTCTCGCTCTCGCCCTCCCACGCCTCCGCGCGCGCGGCCTCTGCGAACTCGTCGCGCTCTTGCGCGAGTGAAGAGAAGAAGGCGCGCACGAGCCCGTCTTCGCGATCCTTGACCAGCACGTCGCACTTAGCGCACAGCGCGAAGATCGCGGGGACGATCGCGACGCCGATCGTCGTGCGGCTCGAGATGACGCAGACGTTGCCCGCCGCGAGCGCGCGCGCGCGTGGACGGCCGGGGCGCAGCGCGAACTCGTCGAGCGTGTCGATCGAGCCGAGCTCGTTTGCAATCGTCGCCTCGATCGCGTCGTTGGTCAGCGAGCCGAAGAGCTGGTCGAGCGCGTACTCGACCACCGGCGACGTGTATCCGGTGCGCTCGACGATGCGCGCGAGCAGGCGAACTCGGATCGGGAAGTCGGCGTCGGCCCATCGCGCCGCGGCATCGGCAACCGCGCGCACGATCGCTCGTGCCGGCACGGCGCGCAATGCATTCATCGCACGACGAGTTCCTCGGCGGAGAGAGAGCAGCCGCGCAGCGCGGCGCCGCTTTCGCGGCCGATCAGTACGAGGCCATCCTCGAACTGGACGCCGAGATCCTCGGTCGCAATGGCGATGCACGACGAGCGGTTGGCGAGATCGACGTGTACCAGCGCACCGACGACGCCTTTGGGAACCGTCTTGCCGGCCGCGTCGACCACGCGCGCGCGCAGCCACGTCGGCGCGAGCTTGTAGCGTACCGCCGCGTGCGAATGGTCGTGACCGGCCAGCATCACGTTGTCGTAGTACTGCGAGGTGAGCTCGGTCATGCCGTACTCGGCGACGATCGCGCAGTTCGTCATTCCGAAGCGCTCGGCCGTGCGCGCGTAGAGATCGTCGCGATCCACGACGCGCGAGCGGCCCTTGAAGCCGCCGGTCTCCATCAGGCGCGATCCCGTCGGTAGCGCGAAGTAGCGCCGGCGTTCGTGCAGCGCGTCGAGCGCGTGAACGAGCGCAAAGGCGGTGGTCGCGATGCAGACCGGACGATCGTGATCGACCGCGGCTTCGAGGTCGCCTATGAGGGCGTCGATGTTGAAACTGTCGCCGTCGAGATACCACGCGGTCGCGCCGTCGCCGCGCCGCTCGCTCACGCGCGCCATCATGTAACCGAGCGAGGAGTGAGGCGCCTGCGCCGGATTCGGCACGAGGTTGAGATAGCGTAGCCGGATATGGTCGGGCAGCATGAAGCAGTCGAAGCCCGCCAGCAGCGCGGCGTCGTAGAGCTTGGCGTTTTCCATGTAGTGGCGGCCGCTTTGCGACGCGGTGGTGCCGCTGGTCGCGAAGGTCAGCTCGGCCTGCGCCGGCGGAAAGGTAGCGAGTGTCGCTTCTTTGAACGCCGCGCTCGGCACGGGCGGAATCGCTTCCCAGTCGGCGGGCATCGACTCGAGCGTGACGCCGAGCATCTTGCAGTAGTTCGCATACGGCTCGTTATAGCGCAACTGATGTGCGAAGATGCGCAGTGCGAGATCGTTGAACGCGTCGTCGGTGAGATCGCGATCGCGATCGTGCCAGCGCTCGATCACGGCAAAAAGCTCTGAATCGAGACTGTGGGCTTCGTCGGTGTAACTCACACGTGACTCTCAGTTCGGCGGCTGGTGATGATTCCCGAGTTGAGTCCCGTCATCGAGAGCCCGCCGTTGAAGCGGGCCGTCTCGACCTTGATGCAGCGATCGACGACGACGTCCAGCCCTGCCTTATCGGCAAGCTCGATTGCTTCCTCGTTGACCACGCCGTATTGAAACCAAATCGCCTTGGCGCCGACCGCGATCGCCTCGCGGACCAGCGGTACCAGCTCGCTTGGCTTCCTAAAGACGTCGACGATGTCCGGCGCGCCGTGCGCCTGGGCGTAGGCCGTCAGGGACGGGTAGGCCGGGACGCCGTCGATCTCGCCGATCGTCGGATTGATCGCCGCGATATCGAAGCGGTGCTGCGTGCGCAGGTAGGAGAAGACGGTGTAGCTCGGGCGCATCGGATTGTTGGAGGCGCCGACGACGGCGACGGTCTTGGAGCGAGCGAGCAGCGCGTTGCGCTCGGCCGGCGTTTTGAGAATCATTGCGATGCCTCGAGCGCGTTGCCCAGATCCCAGGTGAGATCGTCGACGTCTTCGAGGCCGACCGAGAGGCGAATCGCCTCCGGTGCAACACCCGCCTTGCGCATCTCGTCGTCGTTCAGCTGCGAGTGCGTCGTGGAGGCCGGATGTATCACGAGCGACTTCGCGTCACCGACGTTGGCGAGGTGACTCCACAGGTCGAGCGCGTCGATGAAGCGGCGCCCGGCCTCGCGTCCGCCGCGAATACCGAAGATGAAGATCGCGCCCATCTCGGGCGCGCGCACCCAATCGACCTCGGGACGCGCCTGCAGATACGCGGCGACCGCTTTGGCGTTGGCGACGTGCTTTTCCATGCGCAGCGGCAGCGTCTCCAAACCGAGCAGCAAGATCCACGCGTCCATCGGCGACATCTGCGCGCCGACGTCACGCAAAACCTCGGCGCGCGCGCGCATCAAAAACGCGAACTCGCCGAAGGTCTCGGTGAAGACCTTGTCGTGATAGCCCGGGCTCGGTTGCGAGAGCAACGGAAACTTGCCGCTCGCGAAATCGAAACGGCCCGACTCGATCGTCACGCCGCCCATCGTGGTGCCGTGGCCGCTGATGAACTTGGTCGCGGAGTGCACGACGATGTCGGCGCCGTGCTCGATCGGACGGCAGAGATAGGGCGATGCAAACGTATTGTCGACGACGAGCGGAATACCGTGCTCGTGCGCGAGTTTCGCGAGCGCGCGCAAGTCGGCGAGCGTGCCCGACGGATTGCCGATCGTCTCGGCAAAGAGCAGCTTGGTGTTCGGTGCGATCGCGGCTTCGAGCGCCGCGAGGTCGTCGACCGGGGCGAAGGTGGTTTCGATACCCATGCGCCGCAGCGTGACGCTGAACTGCGTCACCGTGCCGCCGTAGACGTTCTGCGAGGAAACGACGTGATCGCCCGCCTGCGCGAGCGCCAGCACCGTGCAGAGCTGCGCCGCGAGGCCGCTCGAAAACGCGATCGCGCCGAGCCCGCCTTCGAGCGCGGCCATCCGCTCCTCGAACGCCGCGACGGTTGGGTTGCTGATGCGGCTGTAGATGTGGCCGTAGCTGCGCAGTTGGAAGAGCTCGGCGGCCTGCTCGGTCGATCCGAAGACGAACGAGGCCGACTGATAGATCGGGAAGGCTCGCGCTCCGGTCGCCGGGTCGGGCGGCGTGCCCGCGTGAATCGCGCGCGTGGCGAAGCCGAAGCTGTGGTCCTGCATGGCTTAGGCTGGTTCGTCGCGTACCAAGCAACATCATGGGTATGACACTGACCGAGAAGATTCTGGCGCGACATGCCGGAGTCGATCGGGTCGAGCCCGGGCAGATCGTCAACGTGAACGTCGATCTGGTGCTGGCCAACGAGATCTCCGCGGCGGTAGCGATCAACGTGATGCGCGGGATCAAGGGCGCCACGACCGTCTTCGATCCGGAGCGTATCGCGCTGGTCGAGGACCACTTCGTTCCGGCCAAAGACACCCAATCGGCCAAGATCGCGAAATTGATGAAAGATTTTGCGATCGAACACAAGATTTCGCATTTCTACGACGTCGGCCGCGGCGGTATCGAGCACGTCGTGCTGCCCGAAGAGGGGCTCGTCGCACCCGGCGAGGTGATCGTCGGCGGCGATTCGCACACCTGCACCTACGGCGCGCTCGGTGCGTTTGCAACCGGGATGGGTTCGACCGATATCGCGGCGGCGTTCGTGCTCGGCGAGGTGTGGATCAAAGTGCCGGCGACGATCGAGATCGTGTACGACGGCCGGCCCGGCCCGATGGTCTTCGCGAAGGATATCATGTTGCGCACGGTCGGCGAACTGGGCATCGACGGCGCAACCTATCATGCCATCGAGTATCGCGGTACGACCGTCGACGAGCTCTCGGTGACGGGCCGCTTCACGATGGCGAACATGGCGATCGAAGCGGGTGCGAAGAACGGCATCTTCCACGCCGACGCCAAGACGATCGCGTTCGTCGAAGAACGCACCGATCGTCCGTTCGTCGTCGAACGCAGCGACGGCGACGCGCGCTATGCACGCACGCTGCGCATCGACGTCGCGGCGCTCGAACCGCAGGTCGCCTGTCCGCACACGCCCGACAACGTCCACCCGATCTCGCAAGTCACGCGCGACGACATCCCCGTCGATCAGGTCTTCATCGGCTCGTGTACCAACGGGTATCTCGACGACCTGCGTATTGCCGCCGACATCCTCGACGGCAAGCGGATTGCGCCCAACTTGCGCGTGATTGTTAACCCAGGTTCGCAAAAAGTTTGGATGCAGGCGGCCAGCGAGGGAATTCTCACGAAGCTCGCGGCGGCCGGCTGCGCGGTCAACACCCCCGGCTGCGGCGCGTGTTTCGGCGGGCACATGGGCACGCTCGGCGACGGAGAGCGAGCGATTTCGACGACCAATCGCAATTACGTCGGGCGCATGGGCTCGCCGAAATCCGAAGTCTATCTCGCATCACCGGCCACGTGCGCGGCTTCGGCGCTGACCGGCAGGATCACCGATCCGCGCGTGTTGGCTTTGTCATCCCGAGCGTAGCGAAGCGTAGTCGAGGGACGTAATGGAAGCAATTTTACGAGGCAAAGCCCACAAGTACGGAAAGAACGTCGATACCGACGTGATCATTCCCGGGAAATACTGCAATCTCGTCGATCCGATCGAGCTCGGAAAGCACGCGCTCGAGGGGCTCGACGCGAACTACGCGGCGTCGATGTCGCCCGGCGATATCATCGTCGCTGATACGAATTTCGGCTGCGGGTCGAGCCGCGAGGTCGCACCGATTGCGATCAAGGGCTCCGGCACCGGCGCGGTCGTCGCCAAGAGCTTCGCACGCATCTTCTATAGAAACGCGTTGAACATCGGATTGCCGATCTTCGAATGCGCGCAGGCCGTCGATGGTATCGAGAGCGGCGACGAAATCACGATCGAACCAGCCACGGGTGTTATTCGCAATATCACGAAAAATACTGAATACCAGGCGGCCGAGTTCCCACCGTTCATGCGGCGGCTGATCGACGCGGGCGGCCTGGTGCCGTATGTCGAGGAGCGCTTGGGAAATAGGTCCTAAGGCCCCGCAGGTACGCGCCTGAAAAAACCTAACTTCACGTGTTCGTCGGTGCTTTCCATAGGGAGACTCCATGAACGCGCGTGTAGCTGTATTTGGAGCGCTGGTCGTAACCGCATTGGTTGCGTGCAGCAGCGGGAGCGGCGGATATACACCGCCCTCTGGAACATTGGTATCGGTATCACCCCCCGCGACCGAGAGCACATCCGCCGCCATCTCGACGACCAGCACGACCACCGTGCAGTTCGACACGTTGAGCAACGGAACGCGAGGTTCGATAACGCTCCCCGAAGCCAACGCGGCCGCGACGGCAACGCTGGGTTTCGACGCCGCGATTCCCAGCGGCGTTGCGACACCCTCGCTGACCGCGCCGAAGCTGCGCGCGACGATCGGCGGCAGCAATTTGCAGGTGCTCGGCGTCGTCTCGCTTACCGTGTCTTCGACGATCTCGGTTGCGACGACGCCGGCCTTTTCGTTCACGCTTTCATCGGCGCCGACGGGCGATGCGTACGTCGCCTATTATAACGAACAAAACACGAGCGCGGGCTGGAACGTGCTGCTCGGACCGGGAACGGCCAGCGGTAACACGATTTCATTTCCTGCGCAGAGCATCTCTCCGCCGTTCACGCTGACCGCGGGCGATACGTATCTCTTCGCGCTCGTCGTCTCGTCGACGGCGGCTCCGACGCCGGCGGCCGCGTATAGCGGCACGAAATCGGTCAACTGGGTTTACGGCTTTGCATTCGGCTGCACGTGCACGGCCCTGCCGGAAACCACCGCACCGCCTGCGACGATCGACTACACCGTTGCGTCGACCGTCACCACGGGCTCGTCGCCCTATCCGTCGGGCAGCGTCAACGCACTCGACGTTCACACCGTCGAGAACGATTCCTCGAACCTTGCGACGACGACGCTCACCACCGATTCGTGGATGGGCGCCGCGCAATCGGGGGGAGTCTACGACGAGTTGCTCTACGGATCGACGCAGCAAGAGCCCTCATCGGCGGACGAGCCGGTGATCACCACGACCTATGTGACGCCCGAGATTCTCGACGAGATTCCGGAAGCGAACAATGCGACGTGGACGAATTCGCCGGCGCAGACGATCGACTACAGCTACTCCACCGGCGAGTCGGGCGTGCGCACCTACGCGGCCGACGGAAGCTACACCGATACGGAGAGCATCCTTTCGGGCGGCGCCGGCGGTAACGTCGTCACCACCGTGAACGCGGATGGCTCGGGCAGCATCACGTTCCCGACGCCTCCGCCCGGAGTTCTCTCGAGCCCGACCCCCTACCCGTACTATGCCGGTGCGTATGTTGCCGGTCTCACGGTGGCGGCGCCGTCCGGCGGCAACATCGCGATGAACTTCAACTACACGGCGTACGCGCAGTCGTGCTGCGGATATCCGGCCACCGCGGCGCTCTCGGATCCAACCTGGTATCCGACGCCGGTCGCGCTCTACACCGAGAGCGATGCGATCGCGACCGGAGTGACCTTCCCGTCGGGCTGCGGAACGGCCAACGGCACCTCCGGGAACGAAGTCACGCGCTCGATCTCTCAACTCGACACGGTCATCGGCTTCATCGAAACCACGACGTTCAACACCTACACCGCGAACGGCTACCCGGTTTGCATCGTATCGAACGACGTCGTGAATTACGCATACGACTGGCAGAACAATCAACCGTATACGTTCTACTACGGGTCGCTCGGCACCGAAGTGCAGACGACGAGTGAAACGATCGCGTTGCAATCCGGGAGCTCGCAAGGGGCGTCGCTAGCGTCGTCGCGGGGCAGCACCATCGCTCTCGCCCTCGAATCGCACGAGCTTACGGGCTTCGCGCGCGCTCGCGGAAAGTTCATCCGTACCGTGATTGCGAGCATCCGCTCGACCACAGCCAAACCCGTCTCGGTAACGCGCCAGGGAGGTCGTCCATGAACCGCTTCACGATGCGTGCCGCAGGCGGCGCGTTGAGTCTTGCCATCGCGCTTGCCGCGTGCGGCGGCGGAGGGGGCGGCGGTCTTCCGGCCCAAACCAGCGTGGCGCAGCCGGCCTCTACGCCGTACAACGGGCAAGAGGCGCTCGCGAATTTCTCGTGGGGAGCGTCGCTTCTGCAGCAGCTGCACTACGTGGGCCCGGTGACACCGGCCAATCGGCTCCTGCTCTCCGTCAACGTGGAAGTGACGATGCAAAACGCGGCCGGTCTGGTGCAGTACGCGGCCGCGGCGAACAATCCGCGCTCGGGTCAGTACCGTCACTGGTTGACGCCGCAGCAGATCGGCACGACCTACGGTGCGACCGCATCCAACTACACGCAAGTCGCAAACTACTTCAGCCAAAACGGACTGCACGTTGCGGGCTGGCCGCAGCGTGAAACACTGAAGGTGACCGGCCCGCTGCAAGCCTTCCAAAAGGCCTTCGGCACCTCGTTCGGGCTCTATGATTACCACGGGAAGAACATCATCGCTCCGGTCGGCACGCCGCATTTTTCGACCGTGCTGCCGGTTAGCGGCGTCTACGGCCTCGTTGCCGCGACCACGATGCACAGCTTCCTGATCAAAAACAATAACGCGACCTACTACGGCTATGCCCCGCAGCAGATCGCTACGGGCTTCGATTACTCCGGTGCGTGGAACGCCGGCTTCACCGGTACGGGTATCAACGTCGGCATCATCGGAACGGGTCCGATCCTCAACGCGAGCAACACCGACGCCGACACCGTCGCGCTGGGTTCGTATTGGGGCGCCAAGATGGGGACGGTGACGCAAGTCGCGGTGAGTCCGCAGCCGGCCAGTTCGGCCAACGGCAACACCGGCACGTCCTCGTTCGACCCCTTCGACGTCTTTCTCACCACGCCGCCGGCAGTTCAGCCGAACTGCAGCAACACGAACGTCTCGGTGCTGGATTGCAACCCCGAGGACGGCGAGGCGCAACTCGATACCGAGTCGATCGCGGGACTTGCGCCCGGTGCGACGACGCTGTTCTACCTCGGGTATGAAGCGGCGTGTTACAGCCTATCGACATCCGAATATTACGATCCGCCCTGCAACTCCGGCGACTACTTCGAGTATGCCGAGGGCATCGATCTCACCGATGACGAGCTGCAGCAGGCGATCGCCGACAATCGCGCCGACGCAATCTCGATGAGCTTCGGCGAACCCGAGAACATCGCCGCATACTACGACTACATTTCATCCGATCCAAGTGCGCCCGGACTCGGCCAGATCGAGATGGCTTCGCTGGTCGACGAGGGCATCGCGCTCTTCGCGTCCTCCGGTGACGACGGTGCATGGGAGTGTCAGGATCCCTCGACCGGTGAATGGCTCGGCACCGCGTGCGTCAACTATCCCGCGTCGGATCCGAACGTCGTGGGCGTCGGCGGCGTGAATATACCGCTCGACCAGAGCGGCAATTTGACCGGTGCGATCACCGCCTGGGCCGACAACACGACACAAGGCGGCGATGGATCGTTCGGTAACAATGTCGGTTCGGGCGGCGGCGTTTCGTCGGTCTTTACGCCACAGCCATGGCAAGCGGCGACGACCGGCGTCGCGATGCGTGAGATTCCCGATATCTCCCTCGACGCCGATCCGCTGACGGGACCCAGCATTCTGCAATACGCGGGCTACAGCGGATACACGCAAGTCTACGCCGAGGGCGGCACGAGTGCCGCGGCTCCGGAGGCGGCGGCGCAGTGGGGCCTCGTACTGCAAGCCTGCAAAGCGAGTTCTACCTGCAACACCGGCGGTACGTACGGCTACCGCCTCGGAAATCCGGCGCGCTACTACTACGCGATCTATGGCAGCAACAACGCGCTTGCGACCGGATCGTACAGCGGCGTGAGCGTCGGGCTCGGATACGCGAACGTCTTTTACGACGTGATCTACGGCGACAACCAGGCGGTACCGGCGAGTTCACCCGCACCGATTCCGGCGGAAACACCGATCGGTTACAATGCGGGACCGGGTTACGATCAAGTGACCGGCATCGGCGCTGCGTTTACCGGTCACCTGATTCAAGCCGTAACGGGTACGCAGGTCCCGTAGGATTACTTAGGGCGGGCCGCTGCCGGTTCCACCGCCGAGTCCGCCCGGCGACGCGTTGATGTTCTCGATCCAGTTTTCTTTTGGACGATAGGCGGCCGTAAAGGGAACGCGTTCGGTCGGATCGGTGAACATGCCGCGCATGTCGGTCAGGTTATCGACGAGGCCTTCCATCAGAATCGTCGTGCCGTCGGGAAGCGAGATGACCAGACGCACGTTGTTTTGCGCGTCGACCGAGCCCGCGATGGGGTATCTCTTTTTATCTGCGGTGAGATAGATGCCCGTGATCGCATCGCCGTGCTGCAGCAGATTCATGTGCTCGTACTGCGTCTTGGGACCGCGCTGAATCTCGATCTCCCACACGCCGTCGATCCCTCGGCGAACCGGCGGCGGGGCGGGCGTGCCGCGCGGGCCGGCGCCGTGCCGGCCTTTCGGCCCGGGGCCCGGCGACGGCTGCGAGCCGCCCATGATCGTGTCGAGATTGGGCGTCGGCGTGACGCTCGGGGCGACCTCGGGGCTCGCGCTGACGGTAACGGCCGGCGATCCCTGGAGCGGCGGGGGCGAGGGCGGGGCGGTTGGCGTCGACTGAGGGCTGGGAGCCGCGGCGATACAACAAACGGCGGCTGCGATGAGGACGGGGTATTTCACGTCGGCGTCACTTCGGGGGTCGTCTGCGGAATCTTGCGCAGGCTGGGCGGGAGGCCGATCCGGTGCGGTGGGCCCGCGAGCCCCGATGCTGCGACGATCCGGCGTACGTCTTGCGCGAGTGCCGCGGTGCTTGCTTCTTGCGGCGGGCACTGCAGATCGGGCGAGGTCCAGCCATGCCACGTCACGACCGTGCGCGTTCCAAACGAAGCGCTCTTCATGCAAAATTGCGCGGGCGCATTTGCTTCGCGCGCGCTCTTCACATCGGTAAAGAAGCGCTCGCTCACTTCGGATGGGATCGCAAACGTCCGTGTCGTGCCGCCGCGAATGCTCAGGCTCGCCTCTCCATCGCTCCACACGGCAACCGTATAGCCCGCGGTATTGGTCGATCCCGAGTTCACGATGGTTGCACCGTCGCGCGGTGCGCCTGCGCCGATCAACATTAACGCTGCGATGCCAAGTGTAAAAAGTAATGCTATTCTCATTCGTGCTCCGCAGGGATGCCGAAAGAGTAACGGTAAGTGCCTCAACCTCGTCTCGCCTTCGACTAGGAGAGCCTGCGTGCACGCTCGCTTTGGACTTTTCGGCGCACTCATCTTTGCCGCGGCGCTTGCCGCATGTGGCGGCGGAGGTGGCGGCGGCGGCACGCCTGCGACGGCAACCCCAACGGCTACGCCGGCCGGTAATTCGGTCGATCTGAGCCTCTCGGGGTCGAGCTCCACGTCGGTTTCGCTGCCGGTTCCCAGCGGTGCGAGTTATACCGGGACGATCACGTTTGCGGCAGGCAGCGGTTCGGGCGTTCTCACCGCGTCCACCGCGGTGCCGTCGGGCGCGAGCACGCTCAATCTGGCCGCGCCGCGCACGATTTCGGCAGCGGTGAGCAAAGTGCGCGCGCAGTCGAGTTCAGCGCCGTATACCGCGGTCTCGTACATCACGCTTACCGCGTCGGCCGCGATCTCGGTTACGAGTTCGGGGGCGACGATCAGTGCGAGTCCGTCATCCGGATTGTACGTCGCGTACTATGACAACGGCTATTGGGTGACGCTGCCGGTGACCGGAACGTTTACGCTCGCATCGAGCGCCGCCGCATATTTTGCCGTGTACAGCGGCGGCACGCTGCCCTCGCCGAATCCCGACGGCTGCGTGGGCGTGCAGCCGGACAGCATCACGCGCGGCGGCGCGCACACCGCGCTCGTCGGCGTGCAGCCGATCAACGCCGGCGCGACGTTCGATTACGACGGGACGCTGACCGAGACGATCGATCGCGCGACGCCGTGTCCGATTCCGGCCTCGACCGCGCAAGCGAGCGTCACGGTCGACGTGACGGTGACGTCGTCGCCGGGAGCCGCGATCGACGAGCATACGGTCGAGACCGACGCATATACATTGCAAGGGACGACCACGACCACGACCGACGCGAGCGTCGAAGCGACCTCGACGCCCGCGAACGGCTTCGCGGAATTGAACGAGACCTCGACCGACGAAGCCGGCGACGTCACGACGACGACCTACGGCTTGCAGCCGCTCGTCTACGGTGTCTCGTCGCTGCCGTATAGCGGCACGATCACGAACCTGCCGCCTTCGAGCGTCGCGGCAACGCTCGCCGACGGAACGACGACGGCGCGCACTTATCAGAGTGGCGGCAGCTACACCGAGCAAGACACGATCGCCGGCGGGACCGGACCCAATACGATCACGGTCAGCAGCAACTTCTCGGGCAACTACGCGATCGCGTCCTATCAAGGCGCCCTCGATCTCGCCTTCTCGGCGCCGTCGCAGAGCACGATTATTCTGGATGTTACGCTGGGCGGAGCGAGTCAGGGATCGCTCTCGATCCCGCAATGGTGGACCGGAAATTCGCTCTACTCCGATTCGACGACGGATCGCGGGCCCACACCGCTGCCCTCGCCGTGCAATCCGTCACCGGCGGTTCCTTCCGGCGACGACTTCCATCGCACGATAAATATCATCGACCCGGTGCTCGGCTATACCGAGACGGAAACGATCGACTCGTACGTCGTCTCGGACTTCGCGGGAAGTACGACGGTCGGACCGGCTTGCGTGGTCATCAGCGATCAGCAGAACATCTACTACGACTACAACTACGACACGCCGTACGTCATCTACGTCACGCTGACCGGAGCCGCTCTGCAAACCAACACGATCTCTGAAGCTTATTGGTACAGCCAGGCGCCCACCGGCGATACGAGCGTGCGCACGATGAGCGCGGGCAGCGGCGGTCTCGCCGCCAGCATCGCCGCGCACGCGTCGGGCATCGCGTTCACGCGAGCACTGCAGCGCGCGCAGCGGATCGACGCCTTCATCCATCACGTCGCCACGAGCCGCTTGGGAGGTTTGCAGTGAAGAGCCGGTTGATTTGGGCGGCGGGGGCGTTTCTCGCAATCACGCTGGTTGCATGCGGAGGCGGCGGAAAGGGCGGCGCTCTGCCGGCGACGCCGAACGGCAGTAGCGACCTCGCGAACGTGCCGCCGCAGTTGATCGTGCAAGACTACGGCCAGGCCGCGATGAGCGGCGCCGTCTACGTGGGGCCGGTCTCGAACGCAAGCTTGAGCGCGAACGTGCTCGTCCATCAATCCAATGCGCAAGCGCTGATGACCTACGCGCAAGAGGTGCAGGATCCGAGCTCTCCCAACTTCCGCCATTTCCTCACGCCCACGCAAATCGCCGCGCAGTTCGGCGCCTCGCAGTCGGACTATCAAAAGACCGCGCAATACTTTGCAAACAACGGGCTCGCGGTCGCGGGATGGCCGCAGCGCTTGCTGCTCACGGTCTCCGGACCGCAGGCGAACATGCAGAAGGCGTTCGGTACGACCTTTGGGATCTACCAGAAGAACGGCGTCGATTTCATCGCGCCGATGACGCAGCCGCACTTCCAAGTGCAGCTCGCGGTCGACGCGGTCGGCGGTTTGGTGCGCTATCGTACGATGCACACCTACATCATCACGCCTCCGCGCGGAGCCAACGGTTATTCGGTGGGCTATTCGCCTTCGACGGTTCGCGCGGCGTTCGACTTTGACGGCGCGTACAGCGACAACTACAACGGCACCGGGATCCATCTCGGCATCATCGGTACGGGTCCGATCGACACCAACACCGCCAACGGCGCGATCGGCTCGTGCGGCGGTCACGGCGATTGCGATCTGAATGCATTCGCCGCGGCAACCAACGCGTCGGTGGCGACCGTCACCGAAGTCGCGGTTTCGCCCAGCCCGGTTGCGACGGCACTTGCGACGATCGGCAATCCGCAGTTCCCGTACTCGAGCGCGTTCGAAGCGCCGCCGCCGGTGACGAGCCCGACGTGCGCGGGCAGTCTGCCCGCCTGCAATCCCGAAGACGGTGAAGCGCAGCTCGACACGCAGCAGGCGGCGAGCCTCGCGCCGGGCTCCAACGTGTGGTTCTATCTCGCCTACAACGCGGCCGATTGCTCCTCGGTGAGTTTCCCGAGCACCTGCCCGAGCAGTGCACCGGATTACGGCCCGGAAATCGGGCTCGTGGAATCCGATCCCGAGATCATGCAGGCGATCGCCGACGACAAGGTCGACGTGCTCTCGCTCAGCTACGGCGGCGGCGAGCCGCAGCAGGGCTGGACCGGCGTTACCGGCGGCACGGACCCGTACGAGGGTTCGTACTCGCAGCTCGAGTTCCATGAACTCGCGGTCGAAGGCGTCGCGGTCTTCGTTTCATCGGGCGACAACGGTTCGGCTGAATGTTATAGCGACACCACCTACTTGGCGCAGCAGTGCGTCTCGTATCCCGCGGGCGACCCGAGCGTGACCTCGGTAGGCGGCATCACCGCGCCGCTCAATGCTTACGGACAGACGACGGCGCCTTGGGTGGCGTGGGGGATCACGACCTTCGAGGGCGGCTACGGCGCGCTCGCGGGATCGGGCGGCGGCGACTCCGGGACCGGCGGCATCGGCATTACGGCGCCGTCGTGGCAGGAGAGCGCGATCGGCGCGACCTACCGCGAGCAGCCCGACGTTTCGATGATCGGCGATCCGAGCACCGGCGTTGCGATGATGCAGAATTACGAGTGGAGCGGCACGCTCGGCGCAATCGGCGGCACCTCGGTTGCGGCGCCGGAGATGGCGGCGATGTGGGCGGACGTACTCAGCGCCTGCAAGGCCAATCCCGGCCACGGCTGGTGCCCGAACAGCGGCAGCGGCTCGTACTGGCGCCTCGGCAACGCCGCACCCTACCTATACGCCATCTACGCTCACTCCCAAATCAACGGCTACACGCCGTCGCTCACCTACCACGACGTCTTCTACGACATCGTGTACGGCGACAACCAGATGGCGAATCCGACCTACGCGCCGGCATCGCCGATTCCGGGCGCTTCGGCCGGACCGAATTACGACGAAGTCAGCGGCATCGGCGTTCCGTTCGCCGGCCACTTGATCCAGGCGGTCACGGGGCTGACTGTACCGTAGCGCTTCGGTAATCAGCTCTCCCAAGGGTTGACGAGGTCGATTCCAAGGCCCGAAAAGTCGCGGAGATTTCGCGTAACCAGCGTGAGGCCCTGCGCTTTTGCCGTCGCGGCGATCTGAGAATCGACGATGGGAAGCGCCTTGCCCTGCGAGACCGCGAGCGCGGATAGCGCGCCCCACGCGAGTGCCGCGTCGCGGTCGAACGGAAGCATGCGGTCGCGAAACGTGGGAATCAGTTCCATGTGAAGCCAGCGTGTGAGTTCGCTTTGGCGCACGGATGGCGCGAGCCGCGAAATCCCGAACTGAATCTCCCCGAGCGTGAGCACGCTGAGGAAACACGCATCGAGTTGCTGCGATGCAAGCCATGCGAGCGCGGCGGGATCGGGACGAATTTTTGTGGCTTCGGACACGACGTTCGTGCCGAGAAGAAGGCGCGTCATTCCAACTTGGGGTCGCGCATCCGTTCGTCCGTGCGCGGCATGACGAAATCGAGGCCCTTGAGCGGCGAGTTCTGTAAGAACGAGAGAACCGATTGCTGCGGCCGCTCGCTCGGCTTGTACGCCTCATAAGCGATCACCACAACGGCCGGCTCGCCGCGGCGCAGGATGACCTGGGCGTCGCCGGCGCGCGCCCGATCGACCAGCTCGGAGAGCCGGGCTTTCGCATCTTGGAGATTCCATTGTTTCGGCATAAACTAGTTGAACTAGTGTAGCACGGACGGGGCCCGGCAACAACGCCCGAAGCCCCCTTGCGGCCCCTGTTATAATCAGGGGGCTGTGAAAGAGAAGATCCACCCCCACTGGTACCCCGAGGCGCGGGTACACTGCGCCTGCGGCAACGTGTTTACGACCGGCTCGACGATGAAAGAAATCGGCGTCGAGATCTGTTCCGCGTGCCACCCGCTCTTCACCGGCCAGCAGAAGCTGGTCGACACCGCCGGCCGCGTTGACAAGTTCAACCAGCGTGCCGCTGCGGCTGCGAAGAAGCAAGAGGAAGCCGCGAAGCGCCAAGCCGCCAAGGACGCGAAGAAAGCCTCAGCCGAGGCTTAACACCTTCGTCAATGACCGGGGACGAGTCGCACTGCGGCTCGTCTTTTATTTGAGATGGCCGAGTTAAATGCAAGCGTGATCGCACGCCTCGACACCATGGTCCGGCGCTTCGACGAGATCGAGGCGGAATTGGCGCATCCGTCGGGTGACTTCGATCAAGCGCGCTACACGGCACTCGTCAAAGAACGTGCGGCCCTCGAAGAGACGGTGAACGCCTACCGGCAGTACAGCAAGACGGTCAACGACATCGCGGGCAACGAACAACTCCTGGGCGAGGGCGGCGATGCGGAGTTGCGCGAGCTGGCCGCCGATGAGCTCAAAGACTTGCGCGCGCGCAAGGCGCAACTCGAAGAGCAGCTTGCGATGCTGATGATTCCCAAAGATCCCGACGACGGCAAAGACGTCTTCATCGAGATTCGCGCCGGCGCGGGCGGCGATGAAGCCGGCATCTTCGCAGGCGATCTCGCGCGCATGTACATGCGCTTTGCCGAGTCGAAGGGTATGCGCGTCGAACTCGTCTCGGAGAACGAGAACGAAGCCGGCGGCTACAAAGAGATCGTCTTTAGCGTGAAGGGCGATTCGCCGTACCGCTATTTCAAACATGAATCGGGCGTGCACCGCGTGCAGCGCGTGCCCGCGACCGAAGCGCAAGGCCGCATTCACACCTCGACCGCGACGGTCGCGGTGCTGCCCGAGGTCGATGCCGACGTGCCGATCGACATCAAATCATCCGATCTGCAGATCGATACGTATAAGGCCTCCGGTGCCGGCGGACAATACGTCAACAAAACCGAGTCGGCGATCCGCATCACGCACGTCCCGACCGGGATCATCGTCGCCTCGCAGCAGGAGCGTTCGCAGATGCAGAACCGCGAGAAGGCCATGCAGATGCTGCGCGCGATGCTCTACGAGCGTCAGCAGCGCGAAAAGGAAGAAGCGATGGGTTCGCTGCGGCGCAGCCAAGTCGGCACCGGCGATCGCTCCGAGAAGATTCGCACCTACAATTTCCCGCAAGACCGCGTAACCGATCACCGCATTAACGAAAGTTACGGCAACATCCGCGGCATCATGGACGGCGCGATCGGCCCGATCGTCGACGATCTCCTCGCCGACGAACAAGCCAAACTGCTCGCCGGCGAAGCCCAACCGGCCTAACATCCTTGTCATCCTGAGCGTAGTGAACGCAGCGAGCGAAGTCGAAGGAGCGCCGATGGCTCGAGACCTAGCGATTGTAACGCTGATGCTCCTCATCCTGCGCACGGATGTGCGTCTCTCCGAGGCCTCTTGATCCGTGATTGAACTCGATCGCGGCGATCGTGAAGCCCTCGTGACGTTCGTCACCGGCAAATCCCCCGCATATTTGCGCGCCCATCCCAATGAACCGTTAAGCGATGAAGAACAGGCGCGCTACAACGAACTTGCCGCGCGACGCGCTGAGGGTGAGCCGCTGGCCTACGTCATAGGCAGCGTCGGCTTTTATCGGCGCGAGTTCATGGTCGACGCGCGCGTGTTGATTCCGCGGCCCGAAACGGAGCATCTCGTCGAAGCGGCGATTGCACATCTGCAAGACTACACCGCCGCGCGCGTGCTCGACGTCGGCACGGGCAGCGGCGCGATCGCCTTGACGATCGCTGCGGAGGTGCCGCAAGCGCGCGTCGATGCGGTCGATGCGTCACCCGAAGCGCTCGTGGTCGCGATCGAAAATCGCCGGCGGCTGCAACTCGATCGGCGCGTCGCGTTTTATCTCGGCGATTTGCTCGACCCGGTGCGCGGCAAACATTACGATGCCATTGTTGCGAACCTGCCCTACGTGCCGTCCGGCCAGGGCGACCCCGAGCTGCGCTTCGAACCGCAGATGGCACTCGACGGCGGCCCCGACGGGCTCGATTTCTATCGCCGCTTCTTCGCGAGCGCGCCGCCGATGCTCAATCCAGGCGGGGTGCTGCTTGCCGAAGGCGC
>DATJOG010000025.1:0-40604 GCA_035507275.1 Candidatus Acidiferrales bacterium | reverse complement strand
GTCGAGGGACGAACACTTCCCCGGGCTCGCGATCCGTTGTTGCGAGGCGAAGGCTCGAAGTTTTGCGCCATTCGCAGGAGGCGAACTTCATTTTGGAAGTGGCGCAAAACTCGCGCAGCTCGAGCGGCACAGGATGTGCCGTGAGAAGCGTCTTCGCCGGCAGCAACGGGTCGCGAGCCGAAGGTCGCGTTCGTCCCTCGACTCCGCTCACTTCGTTCGCTACGCTCGGGATGACAGGCGGCTGCGCTCGCTACGCTCGGGACAGGCGGCTGCGCTCGCTACGCTCGGGATGACAGGCGGCTGCGCTCGCTACGCTCGGGATGACAGGCGGCTGCGCTCGCTACGCTCGGGATGACAGTGCGTTTATACTCCCAACAACGCGAGGAGATCGCTTTCGCGTGCGACGAGATCGGCAGTGTCGAGAACTTGTTCGATGCGTCCCTGCACGACGATGTGATGCCGGTCGGCGACCGAAGCGGCGAAGCGGACGTTTTGCTCCACGAGCAGTACCGAGATGCCCGCGGTTTTCATCTCGCGGATGATCTCGCCGATGCGCTCGACGATCACCGGTGCGAGGCCTTCGGTCGGTTCGTCGAGCAGAATCGTTTTTGCACCCGAGCGCAGGGCGCGCGCGATCGCGAGCATCTGCTGCTCGCCGCCCGAGAGCGTCGTTCCCACCGCGGAGGCGCGGGCCTTGAGATTCGGAAACGCGTCGAAGATGCGATCCACGTCCCACCCGCCGGGCGCGAGCACGGGCGCGAAGAGCAAATTCTCGCGTACGCTCAGCGTCGCGAAGATGCCGCGCTCTTCGGGGACGTAGGCGATACCGCGTTTGGCGATGAGATCCGACGTCAGGTTCGCGAGTTCGTAATCGTCGAGCGCGATCGATCCGCTGCGCGCACGGACGATACCCATGATCGTACGCAGGGTCGTGGTTTTGCCGACGCCGTTGCGCCCGATCAGCGTCGCGACCTCGCCGTCGCGCAGCTCGAAGCTCATACCGTGCAGGATGTGCGACTCGTCGTAGTAGGCGTGTACGTCACGCAGGCGCAGCATTAGTGTTTGCCTCCGCCGAGGTAGGCTTCGACCACGCGCGGGTCGGCGCGCACTTCATCGTAGGTTCCCTCGGTGAGCAGCCTGCCGCGCTCGAGCACGCTGACGCGGCTGCACAAGTGCTCGACCACGCGAAGGTTGTGTTCGACGAGCACGACGGTGCGGCCGCGCGCAACGCGGCCGATCAGCTCGATGGTTGGCGCGATATCCTCGGCGCCCATTCCCGAGGTCGGCTCGTCGAGCAGAAGCACGTGCGGTTCTTGCGAGATCGCGATCGCGAGCTCGAGCGCGCGCTTCTTACCGTAGGGAAGCGTCGACGCGACGCTCTCGACATACTCGTCGAGACCCGCGAGGTGCAGCGCTTCGCGCGCCGGGTCGTCGAGTACGGCGGTTGCGCTTCGCCCGGCAAAGATGCGGCGCGAAAGCGTGGTGCGCGCCTGCAGCGCGACCTTGACGTTTTCGAGCGCGGTCATGTGCGGAAAAATGCTGTTGATCTGAAAGCTGCGCACGATGCCGAGCTGCGCGACCGACGCGGCGCCGATGCCGGTAATATCGCGCTCGCCGAAGTGGACCGTTCCGGCGTTGGGTTGCAAAAATCCCGAGAGAACGCCGATCAGCGTGGTCTTTCCGGCGCCGTTGGGTCCGATGATTGCGTGAATGCTGCCGGGGCGAATCGTCAATGTCAAATCGTCGAGCACGACGAAGCCCGCGAACGACTTGAAGATTCCGGATGCTTGCAGGGCGCGCTGCTCTTCCCCGTTCATTCCGCGCCAATACGTCCGAAAAGGTGTAGCACCTTTTTGCTTTGATTTGCAAGACTACATATGGAGGAGACGCTCGAGGTGAGGCTTGTCGACAAAGTTGCCCTCGTCACCGGCGCCGCGAGCGGCATCGGTCTCGAGATCGCTCGCGCGCTCGCACGCGAGGGCGCGAGCGTCGCGATTGCGGATCTTTCGGCCGAGGGCGCGCAGCGCGCCGCTTCGGAACTCGAGCAGCATGGCGGCCGTGCGATCGCCGTAACGATGGACGTCACCGACGAAGCGCAGGTGACGGCAGGCGTCGCGCGCGCGATCGCCGCCTGCGGGGGCCTCGACATTCTCGTGAGCAACGCCGGTATTCAGATCATCGCGCCGATTCACGAGCTGAGCTACACCGACTGGCGGCGGGTCGTGAGCGTGCACCTCGACGCCGCGTTCCTGGTGACGCGGGCCGCGCTGCAGCATATGTACGCTCATCACAAGGGCGGTTCGATCCTCTACATGGGCTCGGTCCATTCCAAGGAGGCATCGCCGCTGAAGGCGCCCTACGTCGCGGCGAAACACGGACTGCTTGGTCTATGCCGCACTGTCGCGAAGGAGGGCGCGCGCTTCGGCGTTCGTTCCAACGTCGTGTGCCCCGGATTCGTGCGCACGCCGCTCGTGGAGAAGCAGATCCCCGAGCAGGCGGCGGCGCTTGGTATTTCTGAGAACGACGTCATCAAGAACGTCATGCTCAAAGAAACGGTCGACGGTGAGTTCACGACGACCGCGGATGTGGCGGACACTATCGTCTTTTTGGCCGGCTTCCCAACCAATGCGCTCACCGGGCAATCGATCGTCGTGAGCCACGGCTGGCACATGTCCTAATACATCCCTTCGGGTGTACAGGGGAAAACCTAAAAAATGCGATAATTTTCTTAAGAAAGCGGTCAGAAGCACGAGCGCTTGGCCGCATTTTGTCATATCAAAATGGAGGCAACTATATGCGTCGCGCCATCCTACTAGCGATCGCGGGCCTCATGGTCGGATCGCTTCTTCTGGTAACACCCCTGGCCGCGAGAGCCGCCAATCAGTTCGAAATCGACGTAAGCCCGATTTACTTCCTCGACGGAACCGGCGATTCGAACGCGCCGCCGCCGGTTGGAACGCTTCCGTTCTATTGCACCGGTCCCGGATCGTGCGGTAACGCCCCGCGTACGACCAACAACTGGCGTATCGACTACGGCTTGACCTATCACATCAACCGCCGTTGGGCGTTTGCATACACGCACAGCAACTTCGACTTCTCGCTCGGCCGTATCGTAACGATCACGCCGTTCTCGATCCTCAGCGGCAGCGTCGACGATCGCACCGACAAGCTCGCACTCAACTATCTTGCGGGCCACGGCTTGACGCTGAGCGCCTACTACAGCAGCCACCAGCGCAGCGCCCTCGAGGCGACGAGTCCGTACTCGATTTGCTACTTCAACTCGATCTCGTGCGTCGGCGGCTCTTCCAATCCGTCGAGCATCGACTCGAACTCCTGGAGCGTGGGCGGCACCTACGCGTTCGGTCCGCACGGAAAATACCAGCCGCCGATGTTCAACGCGAGCTTCAACGTCAACTACTTTCCGCGTCCGACGTTCAACTGCCCTGAAGGGGCGCTCAGCGCGTACGTTGGATGTGCGAATGCTGTAGGCGAGGGTCTTGAAGCACCGACCGCCGTCGGCTACAGCACGGTCGGCAGCAGCGTGGTGTACGGCTACGGGCTCACGATGTTCCCGTTCGTTACGATGGGAATTCGGCCGGGCACGATCCCCTTCGTCGGTTACGAAAGCCTGCCGGTCTTCTTCCACGCCGAACAGACGCCGGAAGTCTATAACGTAGTCGATGGAGGCCTGCTGCAAATACTCCCGCACGATCTGAGTGCGAGCTTCACGTACTTCAAGCTGCAGGGCCGGTACTCGAGCGACACGATTCCGACGCCGGATGTCGTGCGTTCCGTGACGTTCCTCTTCAAGCTCAGCTACGCGATAAAATTCTAGCGCTTCCGGCTAGGATAGGGAGGGGCTCCTTACAGGAGCCCCGCTTCTCTGGCGCGCGATATCGCTTCAACGCGATTTCGCGCGTCGAGTTTTTGCATGAGGTTGCGCAGATACGCCTTCACCGTGTTCGGGCTCAAGTTCATCGCTTCGGCGATCTCGTGATTGGTTTCGCCGATCGCCACGCGCCGCAACACGTCATACTCCCTGCGGCCGACCATCGTCTGGGCGCGGTTCGGCATCGCATGTAGGGCCGGATCCTCGCCCTGCATCGCGCCCACGATCACCGAGGCGAGATCGGTCCGGGCCGCGTCCTTCGTGACGATCCCGCACGCGCCCGCGTCGAGCGCGGCGCAGACCGCCGGATGATCGGGATAGGCGGTGAAAATGATGATGCGCGCGTCGGGGACGCTGCGGCGCAGCATCGCGATTAGCTCCGGCGCGAGCATGTCGGGCAAGCGAAGATCCAGCAGAATGACGTCGGGCTCGAGATGCGCGGCCATCTCCAGCGCCGCTTTACCGTTGGGTGCGTAGCCGACGAGTTCGATGCGGCGCGTCGAGGTCGCGAGCAGCGCGACGCCGTCGCGCACGACCGGATGATCGTCGACGACGAAGAGCCGGATCATCGTCGTTGCCGCGCCCGGGTGCTTCAGCATCGTATCCACACGCGGAACGTCGTTCCGCCGTCGGGGTTCTCACTGAGCTGCAGCGTACCCCCGACGCCCGCGAGCGCGTGCTCGATTGCGTCGAGCCCGTAGCCGTGATCGCGCTCCTCGTGATGCGCGAGTACCGATTCCCTGTCCGCGCCGATGCCGTCGTCCGTGATGGCGAGCGTGACGCCGTTGCCGAGACTGCCGAGCGTCACCACGACGTTGCTCGCCTGCGCGTGTTTTTCGACGTTGAGCAGGCCCTCTTTCGCGGCTGCGATGAGAATGCGCACGGTCGAATCACTGAGCGAGGGGAGGACGTCGAGCATCATCAGGTCGGCCTTGATCGACGTGCGTACCTCGAAGAGGTGAATCGCCGCTTGCAGCGCCGATCCGAGCGCCAGCTGGTCGGTCGGCGTGGAAAGCGCCCGAAGCGAGTCGCGCAGCATCGACGCGGCTTGTTTCGCTTGGCTCTCGATCGCCCCCAGGCGCGCGCGCAAATCGCCGTCTTTGACCGTCTCGTTGACGCTGCGAACGCCGGCGGTGATGGCAAAGAGCATCGCGCCGACGGTGTCGTGCAGATCCAGGGCCATGCGCTGGCGCTCTTCTTGAATCGCCGCGGCCGAGCGGCGCTGCGCTTGCTCGGCGACGTCGAGCGCCTGCGCGGTGCGATCCGCGACGGTCTCGATGATGCGCGCCGCGCCGTCGCCGAAGGTCGTTCCGCTGCGCGACCCGCCCATCAGCACGCCGGCAAAGGCGCCCTCGTAGCTGATCGGCGTGCCGATGATGCCCTGTACGCGCTCCTCGACGATTTTGTCGTCGTAATGATGCGTGATCTCGTGCGAGAGCAGGTACTCGTCGACGCAAACCGTTCGGCCGAACGCGTAGACCTTTCCGCCGACGCCGCAGCCGCGCCGCAGCATCATATCCTTCACGCGAGAGAGCATGTGCTCGCCGTGGCGGATGACGACGGCGTTGTCATCGTAACGCTCGGCAAACCAAGCACAATTGAAGCCAAATTCTTCCGTGAGAATGCGCGTCGCCTCTTTGAGAATCGCCTCGCGATCGAGGACCGAGACCAAATGAGCAACTTCGCGTTCCAAATGAGCGAGTTCATCCGCGGCTAAGCGGATACGGGAATGAATTCCCCCAGTGGCTCGTTCCATAGTTACGCTTTGACCGGGCCGCTTCGCCCGCTCAAAACTATGTCCTTTTGGGTGTAAACAGCGCGCCGCTCGGTCTGCAATACTCGTTCCATGCGTATCATTGTGCATCGTGTCATTCGGGCGGCGCTCTCTTCCGCGATCGCTCTTTCGCTCGTAAGCGCCGGCATCGCCCCGGTCGCAGCTGCGGACAAAGCACCCGTCAAGATCGGTTTGGTCACCTCGAAGACGGGTTTGCTCGGCGCGTACGGCGTCGAGTTTCTCCGCGGATTTCAGGTCGGTCTCGACTATGCAACGCACGGAACGGGCATGGCGGGCGGACACAAGCTGGAGGTCTCCGATTACGACGACGCGGGCGATGCCGCTAAAGCGATCGCCACGACGAAAGATCTGATCGGACAAGGCTACAAGATCATCGCGGGAACCGTCTGGTCGGGTATCGCAGTCCAAATCGCTCCGCTCGCTCAAGAGAACAACATTCTCTATATGCCGCTTGCCGCAACCGATGCGTTGACCGGCGTCAATCGCAACACGGTGCGCATCGGGCGCGAGAGCATTCAAGACCTGCTCACCATCGGCACGATTCTCGGAACGAATCTGCGCGGGAAACGGATCCTCGTGCTCGCTCAAGACTCGGCGTTCGGTCAAGCCAACGTCGCCGGCGCGCGGTTGGTGCTCGGGAGCGAGGGGGCGACCGTCAGCGGATTGCTGGTGCCGCTCTCGGCCAACGACTTCACGCCGTTTGCGCAGAAGGTCGTCGACGCGAAGCCCGATCTGCTCTTCATCGCGTGGGCTGGCGCCTCGGGTGTCGCGCTCATGCAGGCGCTCTCGAACGCCGGAGTGCTCGACAGCACGCGCGTCGTCACCGGCTTGGATCAACGCGCGGCCTTCCCGCTCTTCGCGAAATACCCGAAGATTCAGTACATCTCGATCTATCTGCCGGAGTGTTCGCACAACGCGCCCGACGAGTTTCTGATCCGGGCCGATCAGAAAGATGAAGGCAAGTTGCCCGAGTGGCCGGAGAACGACGGGTTCGTCGCAGCCGAGATGATCGTGCACGCGGTCGCGACGGCCGACGGCGACGACGTTCCGAAGATGATTGGGGCGCTGGACGGCTACAAGTTCGCTGGTCCCAAGGGGTCGGAGCAGATTCGTGCCGCCGATCACGCGTTGCTCGAGCCGATGTTCGTCGCGACGTTGAAGACGGAGGGCACCAAGGTCTATCCGGTCTGTCTGCGTACGCTGCCGCCAGGCGCGGTTGCGCCGCCGGTGCATCCATTCCACTAGCCGTTCGCACTGAGAGTCTGGGATACCGTGTCGGCGGCATCACGATCGTCGAGGGTGTCTCACTCGAGATCGAGCAAGGCGAATTCATCGTCGTCATCGGTCCAAACGGCGCGGGAAAGACGACTCTCGTAAATCTGCTCTCCGGCGTCGCGTACCCGACGTCGGGGAGCGTACGGCTCTTCGATCGCGACGTGACGCACGCGCCGCCGTTCGAGCGGGCGCGCTTGGGACTCGGCCGCACCTTTCAAACCTCGAGTGTTTTCAACGCGCTGACGGCGCTCGAAAACGTGCGCCTTGCGGCGCAGGCGCACCTGGGCGGATCGTATGCGCTCTGGCGGCTGGCCGATGCAAATGACGAGGCGCTGACGCGTTCGCGCGAGGCGCTCGAGCAGGTCGGGCTCGCGCATCGCATGCTCGCAAACGCCGCCTCACTTTCGCACGGCGAAAAGCGTAAGCTCGATCTTGCGATTCTGCTCTGCCTCGAGCCGCGCGTCGCCGTGCTCGACGAACCGACGGCGGGGATGGCGGTCGAAGACGTTCCGGAAATCTTGGAGCTGGTTTCGCGCATGCACCGCGAGCGCGGCTGCACGGTGATCATGGTGGAGCACCGGCTCGATTTGGTTTCGCAGCTGGCCGACCGCATGGCCGTCATGCACCACGGATCGCTGCTCGCGATCGATACGCCGGGACGCATCGTCGCCAACGAGACGGTGCAGACGGCGTATCTCGGAGACCCGCTGTGAACGTGCTCGAAGTGCGCGATTTGCACGTGCACATCGGTCAGTCGCACATTCTGCACGGCCTTTCGTTCGGGGTGCCGCGCGGCGGTATCACGGGTTTGCTCGGCCGTAACGGCGTCGGCAAAACGACGACCCTACGCGGGATCCTCGGCCTGGTCGACCGCACCGGCGGCGTCGACTTCGAAGGCGAGACGATCGCGACGCTGCGCACGCACGAAATCGCGCGCCGCGGGATCGCCTACGTTCCCGAGGATCGCGACGTCTTCTCGGCACTCACCGTCGAGGAGAATCTGCGCCTGGCGGAGCGCGCGGACTGCGAGCATCAATACGATCTGATCTACGAGCTCTTTCCCGAGATGAAGACGCGCGGAGCGCAGCGCGCGGGAACCCTCTCGGGCGGTCAGCAGCAGATGCTCGCGCTTTCACGTGCGCTGCTCAACGGCGGAAACCGGCTGCTGCTGGTCGACGAGCCGACCAAAGGGCTCGCGCCGCTGGTCGTGCGTCACGTGGTCGACGCGCTCAAGCGCGCGGCGCAGGCCGTCACGATTCTGCTCGTCGAGCAAAACCTCAGCGTCGCGCACAAGCTCGCGCGCGATGCGATCGTACTCGATCAAGGACGCGTCGGATATGTCGGAACCGTGGAAGAGTTGATGAACGACCCGGAACTGGCGCGCCATCATCTGGGCGTCGGTTCGGCGAAGGCGGACCGGTGAGATGAGCACCGTGAGCACGGTCGCGCTCCTGCTCCTGACCGGCCTTGGTTTGGGCGGTCTCTACTTTCTGATCGCCTCGGGCCTCTCGCTCATTTGGGGGCTGATGCGCGTGCTGAACTTCGCTCACGGCGCGCTTTTTACGCTCGCCGCATACATCGCATGGCAGGTGACGCTTCCGCTGCAGGGCGGGAACGCGCTCGTCGCGTGGTCGACGGGACTCGTCGTTGCGGTGATCGCGGGCGGCTCGTGTGCCTTTTTGCTCGAGGTCTTCTTGATTCGTCCGCTCTACGCGCGGCCGATCGGCCAGATATTGGTGACGGTCGGTGTCGCGCTCGCGGCCGTGGCCTTGGTCGAAGGCGCGTACGGTTCAGATCCGAAGCAGATGACGCTGCCTGCGTGGATGGCGGGGAGCATTCACGTGCTCGGCACGGATGTTCCCACCACGCGAATTGCGATCGCGGCAATCGCACTCGTCGTGCTCGCCGCGCTGCTGTTCTTTTTGCGTGGAACGCGCTACGGGCTCGTGATCCGTGCCGGCGTCGAGAACCGCGCGATGGTCGAAGCACTCGGTATCGACGTCGACCGCGCGTTTACGCTCGTCTTCGTCATCGGCGGTATGGCCGCGGGGCTTGCGGGATTTTTGGCCGGAACCTATTTCGGCTACATCGATCCCGTTCGCGGCACGTCGATGCTCATCTTCGCGTTCATCGTGGTGGTCATCGGCGGGCTCGGCTCGATCACCGGTTCGGCGATCGCCGCAGCGGTCGTCGCCGTCGTGCAGCAGTTCCTCAACTTCTACGCCGCCCCGGGCATCGGTGACTTCTCGGTCGTGATTCTGCTCGCAGCAGCGCTGCTGCTGCGCCCGCGAACGGCGGAGTCCACGTGAGCGCGCGGACGCTTCGCTACGCCGCGATTCTCCTGGGCATCCTGCTGCTGGTCGCGGCGCCGTGGATTCCGATTCCGCTGCCGCCGATTTTCTCCGAGCCGGTGCGTGCGCCCGGAACGCTCAACGTGCTTGCGCTCTGCTTCGTGTTCGGCGCACTTGCACTTTCGTACGACTTGATCTTCGGTTTTGCCGGATTGCTTTCGTTCGGACACGCGCTCTATTTCGCTGCCGGCGTCTACACGACGGCTGTTGCGCTCGCGCGCTGGCATTGGACGCTGCCGCAAGCGCTCGCGTTCACGCTCGTGCTCTCGATACTCTTACCGCTCGTCATCGGCGCCGTCTGCTTGCGGGTGCGCGACGTCGCGTTTGCGATGGTGACGCTTGCTTTCGCGCAAGCCGGATCGATTCTCGTCATGCAGAACCCGTTCGGCCTCACCGGCGGAGAAGAAGGGCTGGCGCTCGGCGTCAACGCGTTGCCGGCGTTCCTGATCGGCGTGGCCAACACGCGCAATCTCTATTGGCTCGCGCTCGGCCTGCTGGCATGTACCTGCGTCATCGGCTGGTGGAGCGTCAACTCCGCGCCGGGCCGCGTATGGCAGGCGATCCGCGAGAACGAGCGGCGTGTCGCGGTGATCGGACTCAACCCGTATCTCTACAAATTGGGCGCCTTCGTGCTCTCGTCGTTCCTCGCGTCGGCGGCCGGAACCGTCTATCTGCTCATCGAAGGCAGCGCTAGTCCCGACGTTACCACGGCGAACTTTACCCTCGTGTTGCTGGTCATGGTCGTGCTGGGCGGCGTTGGTACCTTGTGGGGCGCGGTCTTGGGGGGCATCGTCTACGAGTATCTCGACTTTCGTCTCGTCGTGCTGTCGAACGCATCCGCGCTGCAGTCGCTGCCGCCGGTTCTGCGCGTTCCGCTCTCCGAGCCGCTCTTTCTCCTCGGCGTGCTCTTCATCGTTCTGGTTCTATTCGTCCCCGGAGGACTTGCCGGCGCGCTGCGCCGTTTGAATCCCGCAATTCTTGCTTCATCAGGGAGTCATTAGGATGCGTTTATCGAGAATCGTCTCCGCGGTATGCGCCGGGCTCATGCTCTGCGCACCGCTTTCGGCCGCTCCGGCAACCGCTGCCGATCAGCCGATCAAGATCGCCGTCATCACCGACATGGGCGGCGTCTATTCAAGCTTGTCGGGCAAAGGTTCGGTTACCGCGGTACAGATGGCGGTCGACGACTTCGGCGGCAAGGTCTTGGGCCGGCCCATCGTCGTCGACGCGGTCGATCACCGCAACACCGCGACGGTCGCCGACGCCAAGGCACGTGAGGAATTCAGCAACGGCGCGGACTTGGCGATCGATCTGGTCAACTCGGCTACCGCGCTCGCGGTCTCGTCGGTCGCGAACCAAGTGCATAAGCTCGCAATCGTCACCGGTGCGGCCGACAAAGACATCACCGGTAAGTTCTGCAACAAATACACGTACATGTACGCGTACGATACGTACGCTCTGGCTCACACCGAAGCGATCCCGATCGTGAAATCGGGCGACAAGACGTGGTACGGCATCGCGCCGGATTATGCATTCGGACACTCGATGGCCGAGGAATTCACGAACGCGATCACGCCGTTCGGCGGCAAGTTCGACAAGATCGACTTCATGCCGCTGGGAACGACCGACTTCTCGTCCTATATGCTCGCCGCGAAGAACTCGGGCGCGCAGGTACTCGCGCTGCTCAACGCAGGTGCCGACACGGTCAACAGCATGAAGGCGGCCAAAGAATTCGGCCTCGACAAGTCGATGAAGATCGTCGCCGGACTCTTTTTCAGCTCGCAGGTGACGACCGATCCCGCGTTGTGGGCCGGCTTGAAGTTCGCCGACTCATGGTACTGGGATCAAACGCCGCAGGCGGCGGCATGGGCGAAACGCTGGTCGGCGAAGATGGGCGGCGGAACGATGCCCGACTCGATTCAAGCGGCTGACTATTCGGCGACGCTGCAGTGGCTGAACGCCGTGAAGGCAACCGGAACGACCGACGCGGACAAGGTCATCGCCTATCTCGACGGCCACAAGTTCAGCGACATGTACGCGACCGACGGGCAGTTCCGCGCCGCCGATCATCAGGTCATCCATAACTTCTACCTCTATCAAGTACTGCCGCAGTCGGAGTACAAGGAGCCCAACGCGTGGCTGAAGGTCATCGGAACGGTCCCGGGCGACCAGGCCTTCCCGAATCCGGCGACGGAAGGTTGCCACCGAACGTGGTAATCGGCTCGCGATGAGTCTCGACTACATCGCGGAGCAGGTGTTCAACGGCCTTGCGAGCGGCGCGTACTACGCGCTGCTCGCGCTCGGCCTCTCGATCATCTTTGGGACGCTGCGCGTCATCAACTTCGCGCACGGCGCCATCTACATGCTCGGAGCGTTCGGTGCGTACTACGGCGCGCAGCTCATCGGGCTTCCGTTCTGGGCCGCGCTCATTCTCGTGCCGCTCGTGGTCGGGCTCTTGAGCATGCCGGTGGAGTCGTTTGCTTTGCGGCGTTTAGCCTCGAGCGATCCGATCTACGGTCTGTTGCTCACCTTTGCGTTCACGCTGATCATCGTCAACGTGATGACGCTGCTGGCGGGAACGCTCGGATCGCCCTACACGATACCACAAGCGCTTTCGGGCGCGACCAATCTCGGATTCACCCTGTACCCCACCTACAGACTCTTCGTGATCGCGGTCTCGCTCGCCGTGTGCTTCGTCGCCTGGCTGGTCATCGACCGGAGTCTTCTCGGTGCGCGCATTCGCGCGACGATCGAGGCGCCGGCGCTCGTCCGCGCATTTGGCGTGAACACGCCGCGTTTGGTCACGATCACCTTCGGTGTCGGTGTCGCGATCGCAGCACTGGCCGGTGTGCTTGCCGCGCCGACCACCAACGTGCTGCCCACGATGGGCGACGACATCATCATTTATACCTTTGCGATCGTGGTCATCGGCGGGCTGGGCTCGATAACCGGCTCGATCATTGCCGGTTTTATCTTGGGCTTGCTGCAAGCGATCGGCGCGGTCTACTATCCGCCGATCGCGACGACGCTCATCTTCATCGTGATGGTCTTCGTCATTTGGCTGCGTCCCTCGGGCTTGCTCGGGCGGCCGGATAGCGCACGATGAACGCACGGACCGTACTCTTCGCACTGGTCGCCGTCGCGGCATTGATCCTGCCCAAGGTGATCTACCCGGTCCTCGCGATGGACATCTTGTGCTTTGCGCTCTTGGCGCTGGCGCTCGACCTGCTCTTCGGTTTCGCCGGGTTGCTCTCGTTCGGGCAAGCGATGTTTTTGGGCGGATCCGCTTACACGACCGCGATCCTGGTGCAGAATTATCATCTCGACGGCGCGCTCGCGATCCTGGCGGGCGTGCTCTACGCGACCGTTCTCGCCTGCGTCGTCGGAGCGATCGTCGTGCGCCGTTCGGGCATCTATTTCGCGATGATCACGCTCGCGATCGCACAGATCGAGTATTTCGCGGCGATCAATTGGTCGAGCTTTACCGGCGGCGAGAACGGGCTGCCGATGACGACCCGCGGCACGCTCTTCGGCGTGAGCGTCTCGAATGACGTGGCGTTCTATTACGTGATCTTCGTCGCGGTCGCGATGAGTTTTTGGCTCGTGATCCGCTTGACGAACTCACCTTTCGGTACGGTGCTCAGCGCCATCCGGCAGAACGAGACGCGTGCGGTCGCGCTCGGCTATCGCGTGCACCGCTACAAGCTCGCGGCGTTCGTGATCGCGGGCGCGCTTTCGGGCTTGGCGGGCGCGCTCTACGCGCTCGGAAATCGGCTCGCGGGCCTCGAGATGTGCGACTGGCACACGTCGGGAGCGGTCGTGATGATGACGGTCCTCGGCGGTAGCGGCACGATCGTCGGTCCGGCGATCGGCGCCGCGGTCTACGAGCTTCTGAATTACTTCGTCTCCAGCACCGCAATCGGGCGCGAGACCGATCTGGTGATCGGAATCGTCTTTGCGGTCTGCATCCTTTGGTTCCGGCAAGGTATCGCCGGGGGAGTGTTATCGGCGTCATGGCGCAAGACTTCGACCTAGAGCTTCTGCGTGGGCGTCTGCGCGCCGAGCGCTTCGGTGATCTATCGAGCGGTGTCGCGGCGCTCTGCGTGCCGGGGCTCTCGTCGAATTCGCGCGTATTCGACCTGCTGGGCGAACGCTACGCGCAGGACGGCCGCTGCTTGATCTCCTTCGACATGCGCGGCCGCGGATGGAGCGAGATCACCGCACCGGGCACCTATGGATGGGAGAATCATGCGCTCGACGTGCTCGAAGCCGCCGACGCGCTCGGCCTCGAGCATTTCGATTTGGTTGGACACTCGATGGGCGCGTTCGTCGCCATGACCGCGGTCTCGCTCGATCGCGGAAAGCGGATTCGCCGGCTGGTGCTGATCGATGGTTTGGGCGTGCCGTCGCAGACGTCGATCGCCGCGATCCTTGCAGCGCTCGCGGCGCGTAAGGATCATTTTACGACGGCGGATGCATTCGTCGCGGCGGTTCGTTCGACCGGATTGGTCGAACCTTGGAGCGATTTCTGGGAGAAGCATTACCGGTACGACCTCGTCACCGAAAACGGAAACGTGCTTCCGCGAACCAGTGCTGCTGCGGTCGGTGAAGACTCGGTGTACGGCGCGGCGCACGACCCGCGCGCGCTCTGGCCGCTCTTGACGCTTCCCACGCTGCTGCTGCGCGCGTCCGTCCCGATGGGCGGGCCCGACGGATTCGTCGTAACGCAGGCGGACTACGACGAGTTTCTCGCCGGCGTGCCCACCGGGCGCGGCGCGGAGGTTGCGGCAAATCACTACGGCATCGTGGCAGCCGAAGAAACGTGCGCGCTCATCGAGAACTTTCTACGATAGCTGTGGAGACGTTCGCGGTCGACGTACCTTCGGGAAAGATCCAAGTCCGGCGCTTCGGCGATCCGGCGGACCCCGCGGTATTCTGCCTGCACGGCCTCTCGTCGAACGCGTGCGCCTTCGACCCGCTCGGCGAACGGCTTGCGTCCGCGCGGCGCCAGGTCGTCGCACTCGATCTGCGCGGACGCGGTCTCAGTGAGAAGACGCGCTGCGGCACCTACGGCTGGAAGCGTCATGCGAGCGACCTCTTCGACGTCGCCGGCGCGCTCGGGATCGAGCGCTTCGACGTCGTCGGGCATTCGATGGGGGCGCTCGTCGGCATGAACGCGGTAGCGCTCGACCGGCGCAAGCGGATCGGCAGACTGGTCGCAATCGACGCGCTCGCGCGCCCGACGCCGGCAGCAGCCCTCGCACTCACACGCGGCGCGCAACGGCTGCGTTGGAAATATCGCAACGCGGACGACTACGTGCACGCGGTGCGCGGACTGAACCTCGCGACGCCGTGGAATGATTATTGGGAGCGCCACTATCGCTACGAAGTCGAAGCGATTCCGGGTGAAGGCGTGCGCGCCCGCACGAAGATCGGCGCGCTCTACGAGGATACCGCGTATGCCGCGGTACACTCCCCGCGCGCGTTTTGGCAAACGCTGGCGCTGCCCGTGCTGGTCTTGCGCGCGGCGCGCGGTCTGGGCAGCCGCGATGCGCACGTCGTCGCCTCGGCGGATTTGGCCGCCTTTCTGCGCGCGGCGCCCGCGGCCGGCGCCAAGGAGATCGACGCAAACCATTTCGGAGTCGTCATGCACGACGATTCCCTTTCGGCAATAGGTGAGTTCCTATGTTGATGTCGACGATGCCGGACCGGCAGCTCTCGATTCGCGCGATTCTCGCGCACGCGTCCAAATCGCACCCGCGTAAAGGAATCGTCGCGCGCGACGGCCCCGCGATCGTACGCGAGAATTACGCGGAGCTCGCCAAACGGGTCGCCAAGCTCGCGCATACGCTCGTGGAACTCGGCGTGGAACCGGGGGATCGCGTCGCATCGTTTGCCTGGAACGGGCATCGCCACATGGAGCTCTATTACGCGGTACCGATGATCGGTGCGGTGCTCCATACGGTGAACATCCGGCTCTTCCCCGATCAAGTCGCGTACATCCTCGATCACGCTGCCGACCACATCGTCTTTTTCGATGGCTCGCTCGCCAAGGCGGTCAACGCCTTTCGCGCGCTGCAGCCGGAGAGAGAGCGCACCTTCGTCGCGATGGGCGCGCCGGCCGAACCCGTGACGGGCGCGCTCGATTACGAAACGCTGCTGGCCGGCAAGCCGGAGAGCTATGAATGGCCGGAGATCGACGAGCACGCCGCGGCGATTCTTTGTTACACGTCGGCAACGACCGGCGATCCGAAAGGCGCGCTCTTCTCGCACCGCTCGACCTATCTCCACGCTCTCGCCTCGGCGCTCACCGATTACTTGGGTCCGCGCGAACGCGATCGCATCATGCCGATCGTGCCGATGTTTCACGTCAACGCGTGGGGGCTGCCGTTCATCGCGCCGCTCGTCGGCGCGGATTTCATCATGCCGATGGAGCGGCTCGATCCGTCCGGCGTCATCGAGCTCTGCCGCAGCGAACGTGTGACGCTCTCGGCCGGCGTGCCGACGGTCTGGATGGGCGTACGCGACGCGCTGCTGATGTCGAACGAGCGGTTGCCCGATCTCAAGCGCGTGATCATCGGCGGTTCCGCGATGCCGCGTTCGCTCTTCGACGGCTTGCAAGAACTTGGGATCGAGGCCGTACACGCGTGGGGGATGACGGAGATGTCGCCCATCGGAACCGTCAACTCGAACACGTCGCTGCTCGACGGCGATCCGCAGCGTCAGCGCGAAGAACGCTACAAAGCCGGACGCTTCGCGCCCATCGTCGAGTGGCGTCTCGTCGACGAGCACGGCGACGACGTCCCGGCCGACGGGATCTCGCGCGGCGAGCTGCTGGTACGCGGCTACGCGGTGACGGCGCGGTATTACCGTAACGATACCGCAACGGCTGCAGCTTTCGAGCGCGAGGGCGGATGGTTCCACACCGGCGACGTTTGCACCGTCGACGAGTATGGCTATCTCGACATCGTCGACCGCGTCAAAGATTTCATCAAATCCGGCGGCGAGTGGATCTCCTCCGTCGAGGTCGAGAACACCATCATGGGTCATGCGGCCGTGCGCGAAGCCTGCGTCTTCGGTCTTCCGCATCCCAAGTGGCAGGAGCGCCCGGTCGCTGCGGTCGTCGTTCGCGAAGGCCACGAGTTGAGCGAAGAAGAGCTGCGAACGTGGCTCGTGCAGCATTTGGCGGCTTGGCAAATCCCCGATCGCGTCGTCTTCATCGACGTGATCCCGCGAACCGGCGTGGGTAAATTCCTCAAGCGCGAACTGCGCAAGCGCTACGAGAATCTGCTGACGACGTAGGCTGGGATTGCTCGGTGCCACGCATCACGATCTCCTACCGCCGCTCGGATTCCCAAGCCGTTACACGGCTCATCTACGAGCGTTTGGTCGCGCGCTTCGGAAAGGGCGAGGTCTTCATGGACCTCGACGCGATCCCGCCGGCGGTCGATTATGAAAAATACATCGATGAAGCGCTGCGAAAGACCGATCTCTTGCTCGTGGTCATCGGAAAGCGTTGGCTCGGAGCACGAGCGAGCGGCGCGAACCGGATTCTCGACGCCGACGACCCCGTCCGCCTCGAAGTTGCCGCCGCCCTTAGCGGAAACGTCCCGGTTCTGCCAATCCTCATCGAACGGGCGGCGATGCCGAAGGAGAGCGCGCTACCCGAAGACGTGCGCGCTTTGGCAAAGCTCAACGCGATCGACATCGAGTCGGGGAAAGACTTCGACGCACACGTAGCGCGCCTGTTCGCCTTCATCGACCAACGCTTTCCGGGCGCCCGCCCGAGCGTGCAAAAGCGCAGCGGCACGACATGGATCGTTGCGGGCGTGCTCGCGGCGGTTGCGCTTTTGGTGTACCTCTTCGCGCCGGTGGTACTGGTCGATAATCTTACGCCGGCCGTGGTGGGCACCCAGTGGTTTCACGATTGGGTGGCTCTGGATATTCCGCCGATTCGCGATCACGTGCGCCTGGTCGCGGCATGGAAGCTGCGCCTGGAATACAATCGCGTCGTTGCCGACGCGAAGGCACGCGGGCTCAGCGCCATTGCGGCGGGCCAGTTTGCCTACGCGCAAGCAATCGTCGAATTCTTGCGCTCGTTCGGCGAAGATAACGGCTTCGCGCTCTACTTCGACGGCCAGATCCAGCAGGCGATCTATCAAACACGCCCAGCGGAGACGAACCTGCAAGGAAATCTCTATAGCAGCTGGTTCAGGTACTTGGAGAACGCCGGCTCGCCGACGGCGGCGTCGATTCGCGCATCGGAAGCGGCCGGCGATCACGGTCAGAGCGCCTACTGCTATGCGCACGTCAACGGATACTGTCAGCAGCGCACCGCGTGGATACGATTCGTGCTTGCCAACGTCTTCTATTGCGCTGGTCTCGAGCACTCGCCGGCGCTCGATAATACGGCTCGGCTCAGCCGATTCGTGAAGGCGAAAGAATATCTCGACGACAGCTACAAGAATTACAGCAGCGGCTTCGTGCAACTCGCTACGAGCTCTGGGCTGGAGCAGGCGTTAAACGAAGCGCTCTCGCCGAAATACGCGGACGATCCGGCGCCGCTGCCGCGTTGCCCTTGGAACGGGTAGCAGCGGCAGCTACGTCGCGTAGGACGGATCGAGGCGATCGAGCTTGCGAAGCAGGCCGGGCCACGCCAAACTTCCGCCGGCGCCCCGCGTGACTTGCTTGGCTTGCGCTTGCGCGCCGGCGATGACGCGCGGGTCGACCGGAACGAGCTTGTCGCCGAGCCCTTGCGCGCGCACTTGAATCGCACAGGTGCTCTCGAAGATGTAGAGGGAGAGGAATGCCTCCGGCACGTTTTCTCCGACGGTGAGCAATCCGTGGTTGCGCAGCATGAGGAAGTTCTTCTCGCCGAGGTCGGCGACCAGGCGCGGCTTCTCGTCGTCGCGCAATGCGACGCCTTCGTAGTCGTGATAGGCCAGCGAGGAGAGGACGAAGATCGACTGTTGCGAGATCGGCAGCACGCCGCCCGCTTGCGCCGAGACCGCGATACCGTTGAGGCTGTGGACGTGGAAGATGCACTTTGCATCCTCGCGCACGGCGTGAATCGCGCTGTGGATGGTGAATCCGGCCGGATTGATCTCGTAGGGCGACTCCATCACTTTATTGCCGTCGAGATCGATCTTGACCAGACTCGACGCCGTGATTTCGTCGAACATCATGCCGTAGGGATTGATCAGGAAGTGATGCTCGCCTCCGGGCACGCGCGCGGAGAGGTGCGTGAATATCAGGTCGTCCCAGTGAAAGTAGGCGACCAGACGATACGCGGCAGCGAGTGCGACACGCTGATCCCACTCTTCGGCGGAGACGCGCTCGCGAACGTTCGTTATAGGGGTCGTCATCGTAGCCATAGTCAACATTTTTTCCAGCGTCTCGCGCAGATTCCCACCGCGGATACGTTGAAAAAGGTTGAATGCGGCAAATAGCAGTCGCGCTTCTGGCGTGCGCTCTCCTCCTGGGTGCGGCCCCGCCCGCGGCGCCGAAGGCCTTCAAGATCCTCGGAGCGAGCGTCGACGTGAACGTCGCGCGCGGCGGCATCACCTTGCCCGCGACGCAGGTCCCGTATTTGGAGCCGGGCGACGTCATCGAGATCTCGTTCCCTCGCGGCGTGCAGTTCAGCCGGTCGCCCCGCTGGCACTTGGTCGTGGCCGATATGTACGACGACTACCTGCAACACGCGCCGAGCTTTCCGATAGCCGATGCCGACCTGAGTCGCGCCAAACCCGGCTACGTGTGGAAGATCACGGTCGCGGCCGATGCGACACCGCTGATCTTCCTCGTGCCGGAGAGCGGCGACCGTTATGGACATGGAATTCCGCAAGCGCGCGACGCGATCTCGCAGCTGCAGAACCGCAGCCTGCTTTTGCGAACCGCTTCGCTCTCGGCGAGCGCGCAAGCCAAGGCATCGACGCTGCACGCGTTTCTGACTTCGCTCTCGTCGATCCAACCCGGGCAGCTCGCGGACGGCCGTGCGCGCGTCGCAGCCGCGACGCAGTCGCTCTTCGGTTCGAATCTCGGCGGCGAAGCCTGTTTTGCTACCAGCGTCGCGCAGAGTACGCAGTATGCGTGCGCCGCGCAAGCAGTCGCGGCCGGCTACGAGAGCGCGCCGAAGACGTCGGTCGTCGCGGCAGTCGGCGGCAGCATCTCGGTAGGCGCCGCGACCTACGGCATGCTGATCGGCACGATCTACGCGCTGCTGGCCAAACGGCGCGTCTCGGCGCACTACATCTTCGAGCCCGGCGTCATAACGCCGGGGGCGAAAACGACTGGCGTGCAGGTGAGCGAGCAGCCGGAATACGACGCGAGCGCTGCCAAGCCGTCGACGATCGTCTATTTCACGATCGGCTCGAGGGCGACGAGTCCGAAAGCTCCCGTCTACGGCCCCGCGCCGTCGCTGCCGGTCTGCCTCTCGGATTCCTCGCTCGAACTGACGATGCCATTCTCGGCGCTGCCGATCTACTTCCGCAGTCATGAGGTGACGTTTACGGCCTCGGGTACGAGCTTCACGGTTCCGGCGAGCTACGACGTGTTGCGCGGATACGGCGTGCAGTTGACCTCCGGCGAAGTTGCCGGCTTGAAGGCGGGCGGGAGCGCGCGTATCACGAGCGTATGGGGTTTCGACCGGGTGACTTCACCGCCGATCGCGCTGATCGAGCCGCGCGCCGCGCGCTGGACGCTCGCGCCGGGAACGGCGACGATCGTTGCGGGTGCGAAGAGCGCGCGGCTGCGCTTCGACGACGGCGGCGCGGGCATGGGCAGCTGCGTCGCGAGCGTCGACGTGACCGATGGATTGGGACACACGCTCGACGTCAGCGAACTCGATCGCACCGCGGATTCGGTGAGCGCGACGATCGACGCTTCGCAAGCCGGCGGCGCCGGCGGCGCAGCGGTGCTTACCGAAGAAGCGATGCATCCGCAAGCCGCGCTTCCGTTCGCGATCCTGCCGCCGATGCCCACCGTAACGAGCGCGATCGCCTATCTGCCGCGCGGCGTGCTCGTGCTGCGCGGCACCGGTTTGAAATACATCGCGAGCGTCACGCTCGAGCACACGGGCATCGTATTCGATCAGGGAACACCCGATACCGATGGATCGTGGTCGTTTACTGCAAGCGCGCAGCCTGCGCCGTATCAGCCTGCCTGGGAGCACGAGACGCTCGTGATCTCGTACACGCTGGTGCCGCCCGATACGCGTACCGCGTCGGTGGAAGCCGACGTGGAGTACGCGCCGGCTACGCCAGCAGCGTCACCTTCCCCGAGTGCAAGTCGTAGACGCCTCCGGCGATCGTGACTTTCCCCTCCGCGGCGGCTTTCGCGATCGTGTCCGATGAGGTCGCGGCGTGCATGTTTGCGCGCACGTTCGCTGCGACCGCAGCCGAAAGATTCGCGCTGCCTTTTATTCCGGGCGCGATGCGTTCGACCAAGTACTGAATGTAGCCTGATTGTTTTTCACCGTGTTGGTCGTATGCGAGTGCCGCTTTTACCGCGCCGCAGTCACTGTGGCCCAGAATCAGCATCAGCGGTACGTTGAGCACCAAGATGCCGTACTCAAACGAACCGAGCCCCGTGCGCTCGACGAAATTTCCGGCATCGCGAACGCCGAAGATCGTGCCGGGTTCCTGATCGAAGATCGTGTCGACCGGAACGCGCGAATCGGAGCAGCTCAATACCATTGCAAACGGATTTTGCCCCGCAGCGATTGCGGCGCGGCGCGCCGTCAGCGGCGTGCACGCCGGTTTGCCGGCGGCGAATCGCGCGTTGCCGGCCATCAATACTTCGAGCCCGCGCTTCGCATCGTACGGCGGCGATCCGCCGGCGGCGTTCGCCGGAGCTGCGCTCGCGCAGAGCGCGAGTCCCGCGCTTGCTTGGAGGAGAAATGTGCGGCGATCGTAGTTCATGGCAGCACCTCCCGTACGGTCTTCAATACGCGATCCGAGGCGGGAAACCCGCGCCGCCTAAGGCAATGAAGGGGCGCGGGGAGAGGTGGCAGAGCGGTTGAATGCGGCGGTCTTGAAAACCGCAGAACGTGATGAGCGTTCCGTGGGTTCGAATCCCACCCTCTCCTGATCTCGCTTTTGCTATACTGTTCACGGGGAGCGATGGCAGATGCAAAGCGCCCGGATGTTCCACGACGGCAAACTCCTGCGAATCTTCGTCGACGAAACCGATAGCATCGGATTGGAGCCGGCGTATACGGCAATCGTCGAGTTCTTACGGCGGCGCGGCGTGGCGGGAGCGACGGTCTTTCGCGGCATCGAGGGCTTCGGAGGGCACGGAGAGGTCCACGTTGCGAAAGTCTTTTCGTGGCTGCCGAACCTGCCGATCCTCATCGAGGTCGTGGACGACTGGGCCGTCATCGAGCCGCTCATCGGTGAGCTCGAGGAGATGATCGGCGAAGGGCTCCTGACGGTCGAGGCCGCGCAGTATTTGCGGCTTTCGAAGACGAAGGCATGACCTAGAGACGCGGGATGGAGCTCCCGTAGAACCGCCGCTAGAGGCTGATGGCTCCTGTCTGTAGCACACGCTTTGAGACGGGGGTTTTCTTTTTGTCTGCTCGCATTACGGGAAAACTTTTGCGCATCTTCGTCGACGAAGACGACCGCTTCGAAGGTAAGCCGCTCTACATGGCGATCGTCGATGCGCTCAAGGCCGCCGGCTTCACCGGCGCCACGGTTCTCAAGGGCATCGAGGGGTACGGCCTGCACAAAACGGTGCACGCGGCGCGCACCTTCGATCTCTCGACCAATCTTCCGATTCTCATCGAGGTCATAGAGGAAGAAGCCAGGGTTGAGGCTTTTCTGCCGCAGCTGCAATCGATGATCGCGGGAGGATTGATCACGCTCGAAAACATCGAGCTTCTGCGCGTTTCGCGGAGGCCGTCATGATCGACGGAAAAGCGATGGTCGCGGTTGCCGCCGGTGCGGCGATAGGCGGTGTCTTGCGCTACGTCGTCGGGCAGGTCTTTCTGCAGCGTTTCGGACCGGGCTTCCCCTACGGCACGCTCTTCATCAACGTAAGCGGCAGCGTGCTGATCGGTATCGTCGCACAACTCGCCCTGACGCGCGCCTTCGGCATCACACCGTTCCTCCGCGTGCTGCTGGCAACCGGATTGCTGGGTGGGTACACGACGTTTTCGACCTTTTCGATCGACGCACTGACGCTGCTCGAGACGGGGTTGCTTCCCGCCTTCGTCTACACGGCGGCTTCCGTCGTTCTCGGCCTCGCCGGCGCGGGTCTCGGCGTCGTGATCGCTCGACTCGCGCAGCGGTGATCTTCGAAGTGCTCGAGGCTTAGCCGAGATGCTCGCGCAAGGCCGGCATCTCGAGGTACTGGAGCGGGCCGATCGGCACGATGCGGGTCGGATTGATATCGTCGTGCGTGTAGTAATAATGACGCTTGATGTGATCGAAATCGACCGTCGACGCGACGCCGGGGTATTGATAGAGATCGCGTAGGTACCCGTAAAGGTTGGGATAGTCGACGATGCGGCGCAGATTGCACTTGAAGTGCCCGTAGTAGACGGGGTCGAAGCGGATCAGCGTCACGAAGGTGCGCCAATCGGTTTCGACCGGCGCCTTGCCGAAGAGAAAGCGGCGCGTTGCGAGCCGCTCCTCGAGACGGTCGAGCATCGCGAAGACGCGATAGGCCGCCTCCTCGTATGCGGCTTGTGACGTCGCGAAGCCCGCCTGATAGACGCCGTCGTTGAGATCGTGAAAGATCTCCTCGTTGAGCGCATCGATCTCTTGACGGTGTTCGAGCGGATAGAAATCCGGGAGCGGATCGCCGACCGCGTTGAACTCGGTTTCGAACATGCGCAGAATGTCGTCATCCGAGTTCGAGACGATGCGTTTGGTTTGCCGGTCCCACAGCACCGGCACGGTGACGCGATCGCGGTAGCCCGGATCGCTCGCGAGATAGAGTTCGCTCAAGAAATGATTGCCGTAGCGCCATCCGCGTTCGTCACGAATGGGATCGACGATCGTCATCGCGATCGCCCCCTCGAGACGTTTGAGCTTACGCATGATGATCGTGCGATGCGCCCACGGGCAGGCCAGCGAAACAAAGAGGTCGTAGCGGCCGGCGACCGCGGGGAAGCCGGTATGCCCATCAGCGGATACCCAGCCGCGGAAGATATCTTCTTGGCGCTCGAATCGCCCGTCCGCGGTTTGCTCCTCGGGGAACTGCGCTTTGGTTTTCGAATCCATACGACCTCAAAAGGAGGTGCGATGCTCAAGGGATTCGTGGTTGGCGTTCTTGCCACCGTCATCGTGGCGCTGGTCGCCGGGTACGTCGGCTTGACCCAGGGGCTCCTGATCCCACCCGCGGCCGACGCGCGCCCCCCGCGGCTCGAGCGTTGGCTGGCAGGGCAGGCGCTCGACAACACGATTGCGCGCGAAGCCCCGCGCCAAGCCAATCCCGTCGCGGCGACCGATGCCAACTACGCTGCCGGCATCAAGCTCTATCAAGAAAACTGCTCGGCGTGTCACGGTGTGCCAAATCAGCGGCCCTCCACGATCGCGATCGGACTCTACCAGCACGCACCGCAGCTGGCCCGCCACGGCGTCGAGGATGACGATGAAGGCGAAACCTTTTGGAAGATCCAGCACGGCATTCGCATGACCGGCATGCCTTCGTATGGTAAATCGCTTACGGAGACGCAGATCTGGACGCTCGCGCTGTTCCTCAAGCACATGGATTCGCTTCCGCCCGGCCCGCGGAAATTATGGGAAGCGATGAAGAATCCGGTCGCGATCGCCCCGCTCTCCGCGCTCCCCTCGCCCCCGGCGGGCAGTACTTCTACCAGATAACGAGAAAACGCTTACTTCATATGGATGCTAACCGGCTCGATGTGCGCGCGCTTCCCGTGTGGGAGCGGCCCAGCAAGATCAAAGATATTTTCGATCGCCTCCCGGTAGGCGACTCGATCGTCATCGTCACCGAGAACGAGCCGCGTGGATTGGCCTTTCGCATGGAACAGGCACGGCCGCGCGAGATCATACTCGACCACCGCCGCATCGGCGAGCACGAATGGGAGATCCGGCTGACGCGCGCGTCGGTCGAAGCCGACGCTCCGTCGCCGGCCGGCATTCTCACCCGCGCGGCGATCTTTCGAACGCTGAGCGAAGAGGCGCGCTCGGCACTGGTCGCCGAGTCGAGCCTGCACACGATACGCCGCGGGCAGACCGCGGTTGGTGAAAACACCGACTGGCCGTATGTCGGCGTCGTGTTCGAAGGCGTGCTCGCGCTCACGACCGGAAACGGCAACGGGCGCCCGCGCATTTTCAACGAGATTTTTCCCTACGAGCTGGTCGGCGAACTCGAGCTCTTCGACGGCGCGCCCTCGGCGGGCCGCGTCATCGCGCTTTCGAAGATCGCGCGATACCTGCGTATTCCGCGCCGCGTCGTCCTCGAAGTCGGCGAGCGCAATCCGCAGCTCATGATTGAACTCGGGCGCGTCTGCGCGCAGCGGCGCCGTGATTTGATGCAGGCGCTCGCGACGCAGGCGACGATGCCGATCATCGCGCGCGTCGCGCACGTCCTGGTGCCCTACGCGGCCCCGGAACGCGGCCTCAGCCCGGCGCGCGCTCCGCTTCCGAGCCTGACCCAAGCGCAGATCGCGGCCGCGGCCGGCACGGTGAAAGAGGTCGCCGCGCGCGCCATCGCCGAGCTCGAACAGCGAGAACTGCTCAAGCGCGAACGCGGGCACATCCGCTTCTTGGATCGCCAGGGCTTGCTCGACATGATCCGGGCGGCTGGGTGATCCGCGACTTTTTCCGTCACGGAGCGACCCTCGCCCTCGCAGCCGCAATCGTCGTATCGATCGCACTCTTCGCGCTCGGCGTGATCGCATTCTCATTCTGGGGCGCAGTAGCGGGCGCGGCTGTGTTCTTTGGCTCGGAGTACACGACCCACCGCTTTTTCTTTCACGCGCAGCCGTCGCGGATTCCGTGGATCCTCAAACTGCAGCACCGCCTGCACTACGATCATCACATCGATCCGCCCAAACTCGAGCTGCTCTTTTTGCCGCTCTGGTTCGTCGTTCCGATGGCGCTGCTCTACTACGCCGTCTTCTTTGCGATCACACGCAACGTCGCACTCGCGTATTCGCTGACGTTCGGTTCGATCGTCGCGACGTTTTACTACGAGTGGGTACACTTCGTCGCACACGTGCCGTTCACGCCTATCACGCCGGTTGGAAAGTACGTGAAGAAGTACCATCTCTGGCATCATTTCAAAAACGAGCACTTTTGGTACGGCGTCACGAACCCGTCGATGGATTTCGTGGGCGGAACCTACCGCGACCAGGAAGCCGTCGAACGTAGTACGACCGTGCGCGAAATCTGGCGCGGCATGTGAGTTACGCCGTACTTCTCGCGCTATCGCTCTTCTTCGGATTCGCGTTCGAAGAGTTCTTCGGCAGCGAGAAGCCGGCGCTCCCGGGCGGCGTTCGCACCTTTCCGCTCCTGGCTTTCACCGGCGCCGTTCTCTATCTGATCGAGCCCCGTTTCGCCCTCGCGTTCGTCGCGGGGCTGATCGTGCTGGGCGCCTGGGTCTTCCTCTATATTCGCGACGCGATCGCACGCGGCGTGCAGGCCGACGGTCCGTTGATCGTCCCCTCGTGCGCTCTGATCGCCTACGCGCTCGGTCCGATCGCGCTCACCCAGCCGCTCTGGATCCCGGTTGCGCTGGTCGTGGCCGCCGTCTTGCTGGTGGGTTCGCGCAAGCTGCTGCACGCGCTGGTCGCGCGCGTGCCGTCGGAGGAGGTGCTGACGGCCGGCCAGTTCTTACTGCTCGTCGGCGTCGTGCTTCCGCTGCTCTACGGCGGGCCGCGCATTCCCGGTACGCAGATCACGCCCTTCTCGGTGTGGCTCGCGGTCGTCGCGGTCTCGGCGCTCTCCTATGCCAGCTATCTGCTGCAGCGCTACGTGCTCCCGAGCGGCGGCGTTCTGATTGCGGCAGCGCTCGGCGGTCTGTACTCCTCGACCGCAACGACGGTCGTGCTCTCGCGTACCGCACACGACGAAGGCGTGACGCCGGAGATCACGGCGGGCATCGTCGTCGCGACGGCGATGATGTATCTGCGCATGGTCGTAATCCTCGCCGTCTTCGACTTCGAACTCGCACGCGCCGTCGCACTCCCTCTACTCGTGCTTGCCGTCATCGCCATAGCGATCGCCGCACTTTTTGCTTTCGTCATTCCGAGCGCGAAGCACAGCCGCACAATGCCCGCGGTCGCGCCGTCGAATCCGCTACGGTTGGGAACCGCCGTGATTTTTGCCGCGCTCTTGATCGCGATCTCGCTGATCTCGAAGTGGGTGCAGGAGCACGCCGGCGCGCACGGCGTGCTGGCTCTGGCCGCAGTGGTCGGCTTTACCGACATCGACCCGTTCGTGCTCAGCCTCGCGCAAGGCGGCGCGGCGAGCATCGGAGTCGCGGTTGCGGCGGTGGCTGTCGTGATCGCGTCATCCTCGAACAACGTCCTCAAAGCGGTCTACACACTGGCCTTCACGCGCCGGCGTGAGAGCATCGTTCCGGCAAGCGCGCTGGCCGCGCTCTGCCTGCTCGGATTGATCGCAGCGGCGTTCATGGCGCGGTGAGCTTCTTTCGCGAGCTGCTCGTTTCGCTCGGATTGCGCAAACGCGCGGCGCCCAAGATCGGATTACGCCCCCATCGCGACGTGACGGTGCCGCTGGGCGTCGAAGCCGCGCACGAGCGCGTGCTCGACGCTATCGACCGCACGCTCGGCGCAAATATTTACCTCGACGATCGCATCACCCACACGATCGAAGCGGGATTCGGGACGATCAATCAAGAGCGGCTGCGCATAAGCTTCGAGCCTCGCGGCGACGCGCAAACCTTCGTGCGCATCGAAGCGCATTACCCCGCGGGCGTCGAACACCCCGCACGCTCCCTCGCGGTCGATACGCTGGTGGATGCGCTGTCAACCCGAGCGTAGTGGAGCGAAGCGCAACGTAGTCGAGGGACCGCATCCCCCTTGTCATCCCGAGCGTAGCGAACGTAGTGAGCGTAGTCGAGGGACCGCATCCCTCTCACGGCTCGCGAAGACGCTCGTCGCGGCGCATCGTGCGCCGCTCCTGCTGCGCGAGTTTTTGCGCCACAGCCAAAGGAAGTTCGCATCCTGCGAATGGCGCAAAAACTTCGAGCCTTCGCCAAGCCATGAGAGGGAGGCGTCCCACGACTACGCTCACTACGTTCGCTACGCTCGGGATGACATGGGTTGTCCCTCGACTACGCTCACTACGTTCGCTACGCTCGGGATGACAGGGGCGTCCCTCGACTACGCTCACTACGTTCGCTACGCTCGGGATGACAGGGTTACGAAAAGAGCGCGCGGCGCTGGCGTTCGAGTTCGACGGTTGCGCCCAGCGCGGAGCGGCTGTCGTTGGCGTGTGACTCGACCAGCGCCGCCATCTGCGAGTAATCGCCGTACATCGCATAAGCGCGGCGCGCTTCGTCGTTTGCCGCGTCTTCAGCCTGTTCGAGCGTGAACTGCGCGGAGCTCGCAAATTGTTCGATGCGGCCGAATGCCTCTTGCGCCATCCGCGCCTGCCTCGCGCTGTGCTCGGCCTTTGCGACGCCGTTTTCGATCGCGACGCCCGCGGCTTTGCCGCGCGATTCGAGGTCGCCGAGCACTTTGCGGATGTCGAGCGTCGATGCTTTGGTTTTGTCGGCCAGGCCGCGCACTTCGCCGGCTACGACGTTGAAGCCCTTGCCGTGCTCGCCCGCTCGCGCCGCTTCGATCGCGGCATTGAGCGCGAGCAGGTTCGTCTTGTCCGAGACGGAGCGCACCAAATTGATGATGTTGAAGATCTGGTTCATCGATTTCGCGAACTGGTCGAGAGCGTTTCGGCTCTGCACGGCCATCGCCGAGAGAACGTTGATCGTCTCGATCAGCTCGCTCACGGTGTCGCGCATGATGCGAACCTGCGGCGCAACCTGTTCGAAGCGCTCGCCCAGCGTTTGGAAGTGCTTCGCCAGCTCCTCGTTTGAGGTGCTGAGCGTCATCGATTGCTGCGAGAGCTGGTTCAGGCTCGCGATCTGCGAGCGCGACTGCGTTCCGATGGTGTCCCCTGTCGCGCGCACCGACTTGATGGAGCGGTCGATCGAGTTGACGATGTCGTCGAGCGTGAAGCTCTGCGTCTGCGACGCCGCCACCAAGTTGATGCGCGGGCGCCAGCTGTCCAGGTTGCGACCGAGCAGCAAGCGGAAAACGTCGGTCGGGAAAAGCGGCTCCATGCGCTCCCAAACGAAGCGGGACATCTTGACGAAGTCCTCGCGCTCGTCGGGCTGCAGTTCGTGGATCTCGAGGTTTTTGCGCAGCTCGGTGATGGCGCGCTGCTCCTCCTCGGCGGCGATGCCGCGGTGGTACTCGGTCGCCTCTTTGAAGGCTTGTCCGATGATCTCGCGATCCGCCGCGGGCAGATCGCGCCAGCGCTCGATGTTCCCGAGCACGATCTGCGTGTTGTACGTGTGCGCGGTCAGGGAAAGGTAGCGCTGGACTTCGTACAGGCGCGCGCCGAGCGTGTTCGCTAGCGGGTTCTCCTGCGCGTCGACTTCGTGTTTCTGCAGAGCGCGGTAGACGTCGCCGAACGGGATGACCTTGGGCGAGGCGCCTAAAGCGTGCATCAGCGCGAGATACACGACCGAATCCTGAATGCGCACGCGCATTTTGCGCATGTCTGCCGGGCGCCGGATTGGGTGCAGGCTGTTGGTGAAATGGCGCATGCCGTTCTCGAAAAACGCCAGGCCGTGCAGGCCGAACGATTCGAACGACGCGAGGATTTGCCCGCCGAGCGGGCCGTCGAGCAGCCGGTGCGCGGCGGCAGTGTCGGGAAAAACGAAGGGAAGGTCGAGCAGTTGCGTGAGCGGCACGAGCGCGCCGGCTACGTACGTCGTGACGCTGACCATGTCGAGTTCGCCCGAGCGCACGCGCAGCAGCGCCTCCATTTCACCGCCGCCGGTGAACGGAATCTCGAGCTCGAAGCGCAGCCGGCCCTCCGAGAGTTCGAGCGTTCGCTTGGCGACGTATTCCCAAGCGCGTGACGGCGGATAGCCCGGCGGCAGCAGCGTCGCAATCTTGATCGTGGTGTGATCGGCCTTCGTGGTTACGCGCGAACGTGCGATGTACTCGATCTCCGCGCCGTAATACGCGAGGCGCTGCGTCGCAAAGGCGGATTCGAGCGCTTCGCGGCCTTGCGCCGCGGCAACGTTGGCGAGTCCGTCGGTCGATTTGCGCATCTGCTCCGCGCCTTGGCTGTGCTCGCGTCCGCTCACGACCGCGCGATCGATCGTCACCGAAAGGTCGGCGGCGAGCTCGGCGATTTCGGCGAGCGAGGCGCGCGCGACATCGGCGAGCGGCGCCGACGCAGCGGAGCGTTCGGCGTTCGCGCGCACGGCTTTGATCGTCGCTTCGGCCTCGCGCTGGATCTCGACGACTAGACTCTTGATCGCCGACGTCGACTCGTTCGTCGTCTTCGCGAGCCGCCCGACCTCGCCGGCGACGACGGCGAAACCCAGTCCGTGCTGTCCGGCACGCGCGGCTTCGATCGCCGCGTTGAGCGCGAGCAGCTGGGTCTCGTCGCTGACGTCCTCGACGAACTCGGTCATGCGCCCGATCTCGCTCATCAGCCGTCCGAAATTGTCCATCGCGTTGGCGGTATCGGCCGAGAGTTCGGCGAGTTGCTGCACCGAGGTCAGCAGGTTCTCGACGACTTCGAAGGAGTTCCCGAGGTCCGCCGCCGCGGCGCGCGCCGCGGCCTGCGCGCTCTGCAGCCGCTCGGCCGTTTCGCGGGAGGCCGTCGCGAGCGTGCCGGCGGTATCGGAGAGGGCGACCATGAGCGTCGTCTGCTCCTGGGCGGTCGCCGCGATTGCTTCCGAGGCTTGGCGGACTGCGTCGACGGCGGTCGCGATGCTCGCGTTGAACCGGTCGAACAGCTCGTCTTCGTTCCGGGCGGAAATCATCTCGGCAGCAACCCCATTCCACTAGTATCGACCGCGCTCCCGACATGGAAGAGGTGGAAGAAGAGCACGGTGGAGAGGGTGGCAAGGGCTGCACCCGCGATCACCTGGAGCAGTGTGTGCGCCCGCAGGTAGACGCGCGCCCAACAAACCATCGGTACGAGCACCAGAAACGGCAGCGTCTGGTTACCGTACAAGAGCGTGAGCGCAACCAGCGGGGCGGTGATGCCGATCGCGTGCGTGCTGATCTTCCAATACCGTGTGATGTACTGCACGACCAGCGTCGAGAGCGTGTATGCCGCCATCGCCGCGATCATCATCCGCGGCGCATGTGCCAGCCACATCGCAATCGTGCCGAGCAGATAGAACACCACGAACGCGCCGAAGACCGCTTCGCGCTCGTGGCGCACGGACATATCGAGGTCGGAGATGCGGTCGCTGCCGTAGAGCCAGAAGACGTAGATCATCGGCCCGATCGAGGTGAAGAAGGTCGAGAGGGCGAGCAGCCACCAAAAATCCAGCGTTCCGCGAGCGCTCGCATGCGCGAGGATGACGAAGAGCGCAAGCGCCGTCAGGAACGGGTTGAAGATGGTTGAGAGAATCCGCGCCAGATCGCGCCAAGCCCGGCGGTTCTTGATGGGGACGACGAGCTCTTGAAGCGGGTCTTGCATTGGGGCTACCTTGGCTCCTCAGCCGGAATCTCCTCAAGTCCCGGCGAACCCTCGCCGGTCAATTATGGTCATCGAACGTATCGACTCCCCGGCCGACGTCAAGGCCCTTACGCGCGACGAGCTCGACGTACTCGCGCGCGAGATTCGCGATATGCTGGTCGTCACGTGCTCGCGTAACGGCGGGCATCTCGCGCCGAATCTCGGCGTCGTCGAATTGACGATCGCGCTGCACCGCGTGCTCGATCTCCCGCAGGACAAACTGGTCTGGGACGTTTCGCACCAAGCCTACGTGCACAAGATCCTGAGCGGGCGGCGCGATCGCTTCCATACCCTGCGCAAGGGAGGCGGCATATCCGGCTTCGCGATGCGCAGCGAATCCCAATTTGATCATTTCGGTGCGGGGCACGCATCGACGTCGGTCTCGGCCGCCTATGGGATGGCGGTCGCGCGCGATCTCGGCGGCAGCGACGAAACGGTTGTCGCCGTGCTCGGCGACGGCGCCCTCACCGGCGGGCTCGCCTACGAAGCGCTCAATAACGCAGGTCAGCTCAAATCGAATTTCATCGTGATTCTCAACGATAACGAGATGTCCATCGCACCCAACGTCGGTTCGATCGCCTCGTATCTCTCGGTGCTGCGCAGCAAGCCGTTCGCCAACTTCGTGCGCGAACGCGCAAAGGACGTTTTCGAGCACATCCCGTTCGGCGGCGCTGCTCGCAAGGCGTTCGCGAGTGCCGAGATGGGGGCGATGCGGTTCGTTGCACCAGCCGAAAAGGCGGCGGTGATCTTCGAAGAACTCGGCTTCCGCTATATGGGACCGTTCGATGGGCACAACGTCGACACGCTGATCGACGCGCTCGAAACGGCCCGGAGCATCGACCGCCCGGTGCTGCTGCACGTGCGCACGATCAAAGGCAAGGGCTACGAACCGGCCGAGAAAGACTCGCGCACGTTTCACGGCGTCTCGGGCGCCTTCGACGTCGAGAACGGGAAGCTCGAGATCAAGCCCGATGCACGCCCCACCTTCTCCGATGTTTTCGCAGCTTCGCTGATCGAACTCGCGCAGTCGCATCCGAGGTTGATCGCGATCACCGCCGCGATGCCCGACGGCACGAAACTCTCGAAATTCGCGAAGGCCTTCCCCGACCGGTTCTTCGACGTGGGCATTGCCGAAGCGCACGCCGTGTGCATGGCGGCCGGCGCCGCGACGAACGGGCTGCAGCCGGTCTGCGCGATCTATTCGACGTTTCTGCAGCGCGCCTACGACCAGGTCGTGCATGACGTCTGCGTGCAGAATCTGCCGGTCGTTTTCTGCCTGGACCGCGCCGGGTTCGTCGGCGACGACGGCCCGACGCACATGGGACTCTACGACATCGCCTACTTGCGTACGCTCCCGCACATGTCGGTCATGGCTCCCCGCAACGAAGACGAGCTCTTGCCGATGCTGGCGCACGCGCTCAGCCTCAACGCGCCGGCGGCGATCCGCTACCCGCGCGGCTCGACCAGCGGGCGCCACCGCGACCCGGTCGCGCCGATCGAGCACGGCAAGGCGGAGGTCCTGCGCGAGGGGGGCGGGGTTGCGATCCTGGCCCTGGGCAACACGGTCGACGTGGCCCTCGACGCCTACGATCTGCTCGCCAGCGGCGAGTTCGGCCGCTCCGACCGGCTTCCGACCGTGGTCAACGCCCGCTTCGCCAAACCCGTCGACGAGGCGCTTCTGCGGGAACTCGCAGCCAATCATGATCTGATTCTTACGTTGGAGGAGCACTCGCTCGCAGGCGGCTTCGGGTCGGCGGTCGTAGAGAGGGCCTCGGATTTGGGCCTTTCGGTCCCGGTGCAGCGCGTCGGCGTCTCCGACGTGCTGGTGCACCACGACTCGCAGCCCAGTCAACGCGCGCTCTTCGGGCTCTCGGCGCAATCAATTGCGCAGCGAGTCGCGCGCGCGCTCGACCCGCATCAGGAGATACGTCGTTGACCTCTTTGCTCGCCGCCGCTGCGGCCAAAGCCCCCGCCGTGCCCATCAAGGTTTCGCTGCCGCCGAACGTGCAGCAGCAAGTCGTGGCACCGCCCATCGTCCAGGCGCCGCAGACGGTGCTGCAAGCTCACGCCGCGTGGCTGACGCACGGCGTAGCCGGTATCTTCGTCATCGCTGCGGTCGCGCTGGTCGCGCTGCTCGCCGTGCAAACCACAAAACAAGAGGGGCTCTCCGGCACGATCGGCGGCCGCGTCGAATCGGCCTACGGCCGCATGGGCGCCGAAGACCAACTCAAACGCCTGACCGGATTCACTGCCGTCGTCTTCGTACTCGCGGGCTTCGTTCTCTCACTCACGGGAATCTAGGCACTCTTGAGCGCGCTGCTCGATGTCCGCAACCTCCGTACGACCTTTCGGACGGAGGATGGGCCCGTGACGGCCATCAACGGCCTCTCGTTTTCACTCGAGCCAGGCGAGACGCTCGGCATCGTCGGAGAATCGGGTTCGGGTAAATCGGTGACCGCGCTCTCGGTGATGCGCCTGCTCTCCGGCAACGCCGCAATGACGAGCGACGGCATTTTCTTCGAGGGCGAAGATTTGACCGCGAAGAGCGAGGCGCAGATGCGCAAGATTCGCGGTTTCAAGATCGCGATGATCTTCCAGGATCCGATGACCAGCCTCAACCCGGTGTTGACCGTCGGCGAGCAGATCGCCGAGGTCGTGCGTCTGCACTTGGGGTACTCCCGGGCGGCTTCGCGCGGCAAGGCGATCGAGATGCTGGAGAAAGTGCGCATCCCCGCGGCGCAGTCGCGCATCGACGACTACCCCCATCAATTCTCGGGGGGGATGCGCCAGCGCGTCATGATCGCGATGGCCCTCTCGTGCAATCCGCAGCTGCTGATCGCCGACGAACCTACTACGGCGCTCGACGTGACAATTCAAGCGCAGATTCTCGAGTTGATGAACGAGATGCAGCAGGAAACCGGTGCGGCGATCATTCTGATCACACACGATCTCGGCGTCGTCGCGGAAGTCTGCAAGAACGTGCTCGTCATGTATGGCGGGAATCTGGTCGAGTACGGAACGGCCGAGCAGATCTTCCGCGAGGCGAAGATGCCCTACACGCAGGGTCTTCTCGCGTCGCTGCCGCGCTTGGACGAACGCGAGCGGCGCCGCCTCGTCCCAATCGAAGGACAGCCGCCCAATCTGCTCAATCTGCCGCGCGGCTGCGCGTTCGCGCCGCGCTGCACCAACCGCATGCCGGCGTGCGGTGAACCGGTGGCGCTCTACGACTTCGGCGCCGGTCACTTTGCGCGATGCCGCCTCTACGATGGTGAGGTTCCGTGCCGCTCGTAGAGGTCCAGGAACTCAAGAAATATTTTCCGATTCACGAAGGCCTGCTTTCGCGGCACACCGGCGACGTCAAAGCGGTCGACGGCGTGAGTTTTTCGATCGAGGCTGGAGAGACGCTCGGCCTCGTCGGCGAGTCGGGCTCGGGTAAGACCACGATCGGGCGGATGCTGTTGCATCTGCTCGAGCCGACCTCCGGATCGATCGCGTTCGACGGAACCGAGATCACGACGATGCGCTCGCGGGAGGTGCGCCGCTTACGGCGCCGGATGCAGATCATCTTCCAGGATCCGTACGCCTCGCTCAATCCGCGAATGACCGTCGGCGAGATCATCGGCGAGCCGCTGAAAATCCACGGCATCGCCACCGGAAAGGCCGCGCAAGAGCGCATCGCAGAGCTGCTGCGGCTGGTGGGCTTGCGCCCTTACAGCGCAAATCGCTATCCGCACGAATTCTCGGGCGGCCAGCGCCAGCGCATCGGCATCGCACGCGCCCTCGCGGTCGATCCGCGCTTCATCGTCTGCGACGAACCGGTCTCGGCGCTCGACGTCTCGATTCAGGCGCAGGTCATCAACCTGCTCGAGGATCTGCAGCAGCAACTCGGCCTGACCTACCTGTTCATCGCGCACGATCTCTCGGTCGTCCGGCACATTTCGACGCGGGTTGCGGTAATGTACGTCGGCAAAATCGTCGAGCTGAGTTCCCGCGACGAACTCTACCAACGCCCGCTCCATCCCTACACGCAGGCGCTGCTCTCCGCGATTCCGATTCCCGATCCGGCGGCCGAGCGGCGCCGCAAGCGCATCGTTTTGACCGGCGATATTCCCTCACCGGTCGATCCGCCGTCGGGCTGCCGCTTCCATACGCGGTGCCCGGTGGCGTTCGAGCGCTGCAAAGTCGAAGATCCCGCGTTCCGAGCGTACGCCGACGGCCATTTCGCCGCGTGTCATTACCTCGAAGAGCACAACGGCAACGCGCCCGATCTCGCCGCCGGTCCCGTGGTGTTGAGCAAGGCTTAAACTCGCGATAACCCGCGCACGATACGATCGTGCCGTGATCGTCGCGCAGATTTCGGATCTCCACATTCGACGACGCGGGCACGTGCTGCACCACATGCCCAATACGAGCGATTATCTTCGCCGCACGATCGTGCGCTTACACGCGCTGCGGCCCCGCCCCGATATCGTGCTGGCAACCGGCGACCTCACCGAACGAGGTTCGCCGCACGAGTATCGACGATTGCGGTCGATTCTCGGGCGGCTCGAGATCCCGCACTTCTTGATTCCCGGAAACCACGATGATCGCGACGCCCTTCGCCGGGCTTTCAGCGATCATCGTTATTTACGCACCTTCGAATCGCACGCGAGCTTCGCGATCGACGCCTGGCCGCTGCGTATCCTCGGACTCGATTCGACGCGCCCGGGCCGCAGCGGCGGCTTCGTCGACGCGGAGCGGCTGGCGTGGCTCGATGCGGAGCTGCGTGCGCATCCGCGGCGGCCGACCATCCTCGCGATGCACCACCCGCCCTTTCGGACCGGTGTGCCGGCCATGGATGCACAGCGCTTCGTCAACGTCGAGGGGTTGGCCGAGGTCGTGCGCGCGCATCGCCAGATCGCACGCATCGTCGCCGGACACCTGCACACGATTTTAATGCGTCCCTGGAACGGAACGATCGCCTGCACCGCTCCGAGCACGTCGCCCCAATTCGTGATCGGACGCTCCCGTCTGGGAATCGGGGTCGAGTCGGCTGGGTTTCTGCTGCACGAATGGAGCTTCAATGCCGACGTGCATACGTTCATCGTGCGGCTGGAAGGCGGCATCGAACAGCAGATCGCGTGACCGGCTTGGAGAAAAAGAAGAAGGCGGAACGTTCGTCCGCCTTCATTAAACTGTCGGTTGCCGGCCTAGGCTTTTTTCTTGCGCGACGCTTTGCGCTTGCGTCCGCCGGCCTTCTTTTTGCGGCCGGCCGCTTTACGCGTGGCTTTCTTCTTGCGTCCGCCGGCCTTTTTGCGCGTCGCTTTCTTCTTGCGTCCGCCGGCCTTTTTGCGTCCAGCGGCCTTTTTGCGCGTGGCTTTCTTCTTGCGTCCGCCGGTCTTCTTCGCAGCCGCTTTCTTACGGCGCGTTGCCTTCTTGCGTCCGCCGGCCTTCTTGGCTACAGCGGCCTTTTTACGGCGGGCTTTACGGCGCGGCTTCTTCTTGGCCTCGGCCATCGTCTCGCCATTCATCATGGTATCGGAGTCCATTCATTCCTCCTCGTCCCCCGGGGGGACGAACAGCGCTATTTGGACAGCGCACGAACTGCGCTTTAAGCGCACTATAAAGGATTTTTTCGTTTCATGCAAATCGCGCGCGTGCGTGCGCGTACGCGCGCGTGCGTGCGTACGCGCGTAGAGCCCGCCGCCGTTGCCCGGGCCTTGACCCCGGGAGTATACTGAGGTCCGTGAAAAAGCCCCTGATCATCGTGGAGTCGCCCACCAAGGCGCGAACGATCAAGAAGTTTTTGCCGCCGCGGTACGTCGTCAAGGCGTCCGTCGGGCACGTGCGCGATCTGCCGAAAAGTACGCTCGGCGTCGACGTCGAGCACGACTTCACGCCGAAGTACCTCACGATCAAGGGTAAGGGCGACATCATCAAAGAGCTCAAGAGTGCGGTGAAGAGTGCGAGCGAGGTCTATCTCGCGACCGACCCCGATCGCGAAGGCGAGGCAATCGCGTGGCATCTGGCCGAGCTTCTCAAGCTGCCCGATCCCAAGCGAATCGAGCTCCACGAAATCACGAAAGACGCCGCACTCGCGGCGATCAAAGAGCCGCATCACATCGATATGGATCGCGTGAACGCGCAGCAAGCGCGCCGGATCCTCGACCGCTTGGTGGGCTATAAGATCTCCCCGCTGCTTTGGGCGAAGGTCCGCGGCGGGCTCTCAGCCGGGCGCGTGCAGTCGGTCGCCGTGCGCCTGATCGTCGACCGCGAGCGCGAGATCAACGCATTCGTGCCGCGCGAATACTGGAGCATCACCGCGCAGCTCGCGACCGATCGCGAGCCCTCGATCGTCTTTCCCGCCGATTTGATCGCCCATCGCGGCCAGAAGATCGAGATCGTGAACCAGGCACAGGCCGATGCGGTGCTGGCCGCGCTCGAGGGCGCAGCCTTCTCGGTTGCCTCCGTCAAGCGCCGCGAGGTGCGGCGCAACGCGCCCGCACCGTTCACGACCTCGACCCTGCAGCAAGAAGCGTCGCGCAAGCTGCGCCTGCGGGTGCGCCGCACGATGCAGATTGCGCAGGGTCTCTACGAAGGCGTCGACCTGGGCGGCTCCGAGGGCACGCAGGGTCTCATCACCTACATGCGTACCGACTCGACGCGCATCAGCGATTCGGCCCGCGATGCAGCGCGCGAGTTCATCACCGCGACCTACGGCGAGAATTTCCATGGCGGCGCCGCGCACAAGGTGCGCGAAGGCGCGCAGGACGCGCACGAAGCGATTCGCCCGACGAGCGTCTTGCGCACGCCCGAAAGCGTCGCACACGTCCTCAAGCGCGATGAACTGCGGCTCTACACGATGATCTGGGAGCGCTTCGTCGCTTCGCAGATGGCGCCCGCAATTCTCGATCAGACCACGGTCGATATCGCCGCACGTCAGTACACGTTCCGCGCCACCGGCAGCATCGTCAAGTTTGCCGGCTTCACCCGCGTATACGAGGAAGGTAAAGACGAAGATGCGCCGGCGGGTGAGAACGCTCCGAAGAGCAACGGCACCGCTAAGGGCAAAGGCCGGGTGCGGCTCCCCGAGTTGCGCGAGCACGACGCGCTCGACCGCCGCGCGATCGAACCGAAGCAGCATTTCACCGAGCCGCCGCCGCGCTATACCGAAGCAACGCTCGTCAAAGCTCTTGAAGAGAACGGTATCGGGCGTCCGTCGACCTACTCGACGATCGTCGATACGATTCAAGCGCGCGGCTACGTGACGCAAGAAGACCGGCGTTTCAAGCCAACCGATATCGGCATCGCCGTCAACGATCTTTTGGCCGAGCATTTCAAAGACGTCGTCGACTTGAAGTTCACGGCCGGAATGGAGGGCGACCTCGACAAAGTCGCCGAGGGAAACGCGGATTGGGTCGGCGTGTTGCGCGAATTCTACACGCCCTTTGCGCACGATCTCGAGGAGGCGGAGAAGAAGCTGCCGCGTTTGGAGATCAAAGACGAACCGACTGACGAAATCTGTCCGAACTGCGGCCGGCCGATGGTGATCAAAACCGGGCGTTTCGGCCGTTTCATTTCGTGCACCGGCTATCCCGAGTGTAAGACGACCAAACCCATCGTCAAAGACACGGGCGCGAAGTGTCCCAAGGACGGCGGCATCATCGTGGAGCGCCGCTCGAAGAAGGGCCGCACGTTTTACGGGTGTGCGAACTATCCAAAGTGCGATTTCGTGTCGTGGGATCGCGTGATTCCGCAGCCGTGTCCGGTCTGCGGCAGCCACGTGGTCGCGAAGAACCGTCGCGGCGGCGTCGTGCACCTCGAGTGCGCGGCGAATAAGGAACACGACGTATCCTCGCTCGCGAAAGCAGCCGGAACCGAAGAAGCAAGCGAAGACCGCGAACTCGCGGAGGTGTGATCTTCCAAAATCAGGGAATTGGAATATGAGCTTGGTGCGCCTGACGGTAATCGGAGGTGGGCTGGCCGGCTGCGAAGCGGCATGGCAGGCCGCGAACGCGGGCGTGGGCGTCGATCTCTACGAGATGCGGCCGCAACGAAGCGGACCCGCGCATCACACGGGCCGGCTCGCCGAACTCGTCTGCAGCAACTCGCTGCGCGGTGCGGCCCTCGAAAACGCCGTCGGTCTGCTGAAGGAAGAACTCGCGCGTCTGGGTTCGGTGATCGTCACGAGCGCGCGCGACGCTGCCGTTCCCGCGGGCGGTGCGCTGGCTGTCGACCGCGAGCGCTTCGCCGACGCAGTCGAAGCGCGCATCGCGGCGCATCCCGGCATCACGCTGCATCGCGAGGAGGTGCGCGCGATTCCGCTCGAACGCCCGGTCGTCGTCGCGTGCGGCCCGCTGCCGAACGATGAATTCTTGACCTCGCTCGATGCGCTGACCGGCAAACGTCTCGCCTATTTCGACGCAGCTTCGCCGATCGTCGCAGCCGACTCGATCGACGAGTCATTCATGTATCGCAAGTCGCGTTATGAAAAAGGCGACGGCGACGACTATATCAACATTCCGCTCGATCGCGAGCAGTACGCGCAGCTCGTGCACGACCTGCGTACGCTCGAGCGGCATCAGCCCAAAGATTTCGAAGCCGGCGGAAAGTACTTCGAAGGCTGTCTGCCGATCGAAGAGATGGCAGATCGCGGCGACGACGTGTTGCGCTTCGGGCCGCTCAAGCCCGTCGGCCTGCGCGATCCGCGTACCGGCAAAACACCGCACGCGGTCGTGCAGCTGCGCAAAGAGAATGCCCAGGGCACCGCGTTCAATCTCGTCGGCTTTCAAACGCGCTTATCGTGGCCCGCACAGAAAGAAGCCTTCGGAAAATTGCCGGGCCTCGCCGGCGCCGAGTGGCTGCGTCTCGGGGTCATGCATCGCAATAGCTTCATCGACTCGCCGCGCCTGCTGGATCCGTATCTCCGGCTGCGCGGGCACGAGGCGCTCTATTTCGCCGGGCAGATCACCGGCGCTGAAGGCTACGTCGAAGCGGCGGCATGTGGTGCGATGGCCGGCATCCATGCAGCGCGCGCGATCCTGGGCTTGCCCGCAATCGCGTTTCCGCGCGAAAGCGCGTTCGGCGCGGTCGTGGCGCATCTGCAGAACACCGAGACGCACGATTTTCAGCCGGCCAACGTGACATGGTCGTATTTTCCGCCGCTCGACCACGAGGTGCGCGACAAGAAAGAGCGGCGCCGCCTAATGGCGCAACGCGCGCTCGCTTCGATCGAAAGGCTGCGGCACGCGCTGCAGGCGCATCACTTGATCGCGTAAGTGACCGTGACGTTGCTCGTCACGGGAATCGTTACGTAGTCTTGCGTGCTTTGCGGCGACTCGGGGCCGGTCAGCCGTCGGGAAGCATGGAGTCGGTCGAAAACACGGCGACGGGTGCCGCGCTGCATTGCGGCGGCGGTCGGATTTTGCAGCGTCGCGTTGATCGTCGCGGCGTTCGTACCGCCGGGAGGCATCGCCTGCGCCGCAGCGGCGCTTGGCAGGAGGAGTACGGCTGCGGCAAGGATGGCGGCACGCTTCATGAAACCCCTAACGCTCGGGCTGGGTAGAACGGTGACGACATGAGGATTCGCTCCACGACTATTCTCG
>DATJOG010000024.1:0-123113 GCA_035507275.1 Candidatus Acidiferrales bacterium | reverse complement strand
CTGTCGTGGAGATTGCATCGAATGCCGGGGCTAGAATCGAAGCGCTCTTCCTAGATGAGGGTTTCGCCTCGCTCGATGCTCAGACACTTGAAATGGCAATGCTTGAACTTCGCAAACGATCGCGGACCGGTCGCATGATTTGTGTGATTTCACATCTCAGCCAGGTCGCGCAGTTTGTAAATGATACGATATTGGTAGAAGACAGCGTTGACGGCGGCAACATCACGCGCCATTCAGGACCCGTTGACGACTATGCTGCGTCTGCCGCTGAACGCTTAGTATCTCACTTGGTTGTGTCTTAGTTATTCTCTGAAAGTGAGGCCCCAGGAATGATGGAAGTGACTAGCGTTAGCGACCATATTGTTGACGCTCTGCGTGCGAAGGGGTTCTGCGTATTTGAGGCCACGGGACCGGACGACAAGAAGAATGACTTCACGCTGGAGAGTCTTGACGAGTTCACTACATGCGCATCTGAATTGGGCATGCGCGTGATCTTTATGGAAACGCAGGAGCTCGACGAGGATGAGTTCTTCTATGAAGATGGCTTCATCGGTGTAAGCGGCGATGATGATGATGATGACGATGGTAGTATTGGCGTCGATCTGCGCTCTATAGATGGAAAACTTCGCAGATTTGAACAATACATTGGCCAGTGCCTGATGGTGAGGCTGACCGGGTGCTTTGGAGGTGCATCGATTTCGTTCTTTCAACCCGCCGAATGGCTGGCTTCGTTTGAAGAAATGAGAGACCGAGCTAGGCACAAGGCCCAAGAGTCATCACAGGAGGCCGAAGAGCGCCTTGAAGAGGAGCGCCGTAAAAACGTGGAAAGGCTGCTTGCCATGATCTCTCAATTGTCGAATAGCGATGGCTTCAAGGACGCGTTTTCATCGGGGCGCCCTACGCAAGGTGCAATTGTAGCGTATATTCGGACGACAATTGAGGGGGCGGAAGAGCTGCCGTCCGGGGTTTTGCGAACCGCTGCAAACCAGCTTCGAGACAGGCTCTTGCTAAAACGATAGAAGTTGTACCCGGAAGAACGGACTACATGAGCGTAAATCCGACGTCAAGCGCGGACGAAATAGTTCGCAAGAAAATTCTGCAGATCTATAAATTTCTGCGGCAATTACATCTTGTCCGGCACCCGGTTCCGTTACGCCTTGCCGATCAGCCGTTTACGCTCCCTATTGGCCCTACCGCCAACCCGTACATTAGGTATGAAGCTGCGGATGTAGACGCAGCAAGTGATGCGGATGATGACTCTGGTTCGATAATTTTGCGTGTTACTCGCCCTGATTTGCTCGAGCCGCCATCGCCGCCGGACGAAGTTGCCGATTGGATCGATGGCGATTGGCGTTCGTCAGGGAATAACGTGTCAGCTCATCAGACAAGAACGCTTGATGATGGGGAAGAGCGCTTCGACGCTAACGAGCAACGCGTAGGTTCGTTTCAAACTTGGCATCGGCGGTGGGCAGCCTGGCGCTCCGAGGATGTGATGGCCCGAGAGGGCATGCAGTATTTCGATAGTCTCTATCGTCTTCATAACGAACTGCAGCGCGAGGCAGAGCAGTTTGATCTTTTAGTGGGGGATGGCCGGCTGGCGTGGTCCAGAGGAGGCGATGATGACATCGACCATCCGATTCTTCTTAAGCCTGTTGAGCTGAAATTCAATCCAGATATCCCGGAGTTTCTTATTGTCAATACTCCGCAATCGACGCAGCTGTACGAGGCGCTCCTCAGCAAGGTGCCTGTTGCTGATCCTGCCCTGGTTTCAGAAACGCGCCGTGAACTCGAATCCAACGAGCTTCACCCGCTAGCGGGCGCAGCAGTAGACGAATTCCTTCAGCGTTTTATTACGCGCCTTTCGAGCGAGGGCCGCTTTTTCCGGGACGCGCCGCCGGCCCGTCGTAAATCCCCAGCGATATCTCGCGCATCGGTCCTGCTTACCAGAAAACGCACACTTGACTACGCATCTGCTATCGACGCGGTAATTGAGAAGATCGAAAAAGGTGCGCCAGTCCCCGACTTCTTAAGTCGTGTTGTCGGCGACCAACTGCAACCTGAGGTCGAACCAGCTGCCTCGCATCCTTCGATCGACACAAATGGTGCGGATGAAGAAGTCCTACTCACAAAGGCCGCCAACGCGGAACAGCTTGAAATCGCCCGCAGACTGAAGCGTTCTGGCGGCGTCGTCGTGCAAGGGCCGCCCGGAACCGGCAAGACGCACACCATTGCGAACCTCATTGGACATCTTCTTGCATCCGGTTACCGAATTCTTGTAACGAGCCACACGTCGAAGGCGTTGGAGGTTGTCCGTGACCAAATCGCCCCGCCGCTTCAGGCGCTTTGCGTGTCGGTTTTGGGTGCTGACGCACGTAGCCGCGCTCAAATGGAGAGCGCAATAAATGCGATAACAGGTCACCTAGGTTCAGCCGAATCGATGAGTAATGCCGCCGAGGAGACCGCTCTGTCACGAGAGCGAGCGACGGTGCTTCAGCAGTTGAAGGGGGCGCAAGATGATTTAATACGAGCTCGTCGTGACGAATATACGGACATCCAGATAGCGAGTTCTACATTTGCTCCTAGTGACGCAGCAAGATACGTTCGCGAGAACGCTAGTGTTGATGGCTGGCTTCCTGGACCAATCCGCGCTTTTGAGCCGCCTCCTCTGACAGGTGCGGAGTTCGAAAGGCTCTACTCACTGAACGAAATCGTTGCACCTGAGGACGAACGAGAGTTTGAGCTGCGACGGCCGCGGCTTGCTAAGTTGCCTTCCTTTGATGACTTCAAGTCCGCTTGCGACGACCTGACCCTCCTAGCAGAACACCCAGCGAATCCGCGATTTTGGAACACGCCGGAGAGCGAATCCGATGCGGAACTCGTCATGAGCGCACTCGAGACTTTTGATTCAGCAGTAGCTGCGGCGTCGAATGTTGGGACGTGGGAGGCTGGTGCGTTACGAGCAGGCATGGTCGGTGGTGGCCATCTTGATACTTGGAGCCAACTCTTGGAGCTCGTGAAACAGGTTCAAGAGTTTGCAGACGGGCACGCCTCGTTAGGTGCCTCACACGAACCGAATGTGTCCGAAGACCAGCTCGACTCGATCTTGCCAACGCTTGAAGAAATCGCGACATACTGGCAGTCTAAGCGCAAGGCGCCTGGACCCCTCGTCAAGCTCTTCAACAGTTCGTGGCGCAGAGCTTTTGAGGCCTGCTCTGTTCGGGGCGTGACACCTTCCGAGAAAGAACACATAGAAGCGCTCATCTCGCACGTAACTCTGGAAAAAATGCGTAAGGAGCTGCGGCGACGATGGATCGTCGTAACAGGCGGATCAGGAATCGACATTTCCTCTAGTGTTGATCCCGAGCGTGTAGTTGCACAACTTGTTCCTCGTATTACCCAGTTGCTTCGTTGGCACACGACTCAGTTTGAGCCGGCGCGTATGCTGCTGTTGTCTCAGGGCTTGCAATGGGATCTGATCCTAGCTGCGATCGAACCGGACGTTTCTGAGTATGGCGAGATTCGCAGGCTAACTTCAGCGCTCCCCGAGTTACTTAGACCCGAGGCCATCGCCGAATACAAGCGGCGACGTTGTCTCGCAATAATGAAGATGCTTGATGCGACTGAAGGTGTGCTCGCTGATGGCATCGGGAAACGTGATAGCTCGCATCTCTGGTCCGCGCTTCGGCGTGCAGTGAGCGATCGAGATCCGCTCGGGTACGCAACACATCTACGCGAGCTCCATCGTTTGGAGAACCTCGAGTCGTGCGCAAGCGAAAGGCGAGAATTACTGCAGCGGCTTTCAACGGCGGCTGCCGAGTGGTCGGCGCAAATCGAGAAGCGGAGGCCGCCGCACGATGGAGGCACGGCGCCTGGAAATGTGACCAAGGCTTGGCTTTGGCAGCAGCTTCGACAGGAGCTGACGCGCCGATCCAGCGTGTCTCTCTCGAAGCTCCTTGAGGATATTTCGCGGTTAACGGAGCGATTTAGAGATCTCACCGCGGACGTCGCGGAGCGCAGGGCATGGGCGCATTTATTGTCTTCTACGACGTCACCTCAACGATCGGCATTGCAGGCGTACAAAAACGCAGTCAAGATGTTCGGAAGCGGCAAAGGAAAACGCGCGAATAGGTTCGCCAAGCTTGCGCAGGAACAGATGCAGCTAAGTCAGGGCGCCGTTCCTGCATGGGTCATGCCACTCAGTCGCGTGTACACAACCTATCGCGACGTAAACGCCTTCGACGTACTTATTATCGACGAGGCGAGTCAGGCCGATATATATGCTTTGCTTGCCATGTCTTTTGCGAAGCACGTCATTGTGGTCGGGGATGACGAACAGGTCACCCCGGAAAGACCAGGCACTGAGATCGCGCGCGTTGATCACTTGATCGACACGTTCCTCGAAGGTGTGCCAAAGAAAGAGCTCTTCATCGAAGAGTCATCTATTTTCGATTTCGCCAAAGTTGCATTCGGTGCTCCCGTTGTACTAACGGAGCACTTCCGCTGCGTTGAGCCAATCATCAGGTTCAGCAACAACCTCTCGTACAATGGTGTGATCAAGCCGTTGCGCGATTCGAGTGACGTTCGCATAAAGCCAGCCACTGTCGAAGCGCATGTGAACGACGGCGTCAGTAAGGAGCAGCTTAACGTTGAGGAAGGCAAGTATGTGGCATCGCTGGTCTGCGCAATGTTGGAACGAAAAGAATACGAAAGGGCCACATTCGGCGTAGTTGCTCTCAGTGGCCAAAAGCAGGCGATGTATATTGAGACCCTCTTGAGGCGACACATCGATCCGCGGGAAATGGAGGCGCGTAAAATCCAATGCGGCATGCCACCGCAGTTTCAAGGCGACCAGCGCGACGTAATGCTCTTATCGGTTGTCGATAGTCCTGATGAACACGGGACTTCGCGAGATCCTGGCTACGGACCACGAGATAGAACAAAAAAGAGATTTAACGTAGCGGCGAGCCGCGCCCGGGATCAAATGTGGGTTTGCCATTCGCTCGATCCTCATCGAATGAAGCCGGAAGATCTTCGGCGACGCCTTATCTTGCACGCGCGAAATCCCGACTCAACGGAGATACTGAAGGAGGAAGCGCGCCAGCGGGCTGAGTCGCCTTTTGAAACCTTGGTGCAGGCAGCTCTAATCGAGCGCGGCTATCGCGTGATACCGCAATACCATGTTGGCTCTTACCGAATTGACATGCTTGTTACAGATGGAGAACGCACGCTAGCAGTTGAGTGTGATGGGGATCGATACCATACTTTGGAAACGCTTGAGCGTGACGTGACGAGACAAATGATTCTCGAGCGCTGTGGCTACAGATTTGAGCGGATCAGGGGCTCGCTCTTTTTTAGCGATCCCAACTCTGCTTTGGAACCCGTTTTTAGACGCATCGCAGTTTTAAATATCAAGCCACGCGCCAGTGAATCGATTCCGGATGCGCGTGATGGAAGCGAGCTTCGCGACGCCATCTTGACAAGAGCCGCCGAGATTCGCGACGAGTGGGCAAATCAGCCTGAGGAGCGCGCCGCGGAAGCTGGCGGACGAGCTAGGAAGTGGGGGAACCCATTCACTGCTCGCACGAAGGCTGCCGCAGCCCAAGAAGCGGCGCCGATGAGCGACCTATCTAAAGAGACGAATGCCGAAGCGCTAAAAAGTGCTCCGGTTATCGTGTCGCCTGGCCCAGGTAACAACGGCGCAGTGATCGCGATCGAAGCCGCAAGTGAAAATGCGAAGTTAGATCGGGCTGCGCGCAGCGCGCACCCGATAGGGTCCGCTAGTGACAGAGGGGTCGCATTGGTGGATCGCCTTCGTGATGCTGCGCTCGTCTTTATAGACAATCGCGAACAGGGCGGAAATTTGTGGGTCGTGGGTGATTCGACACTGTCTCAATACTTTGAGGACCTAAGGAGCGAAGGGATACGCTTCATCTTTTCAGAGGATGGCGGGCGTGCCACGGGCTACCGGCCTGGATGGTTCACAACTAATCGCTCGTGATTCACAATATAATGACTATGGGCCGCAAGCGGGGGGATTCACTTAATGGATAAAGACGCTTTAGAAGCGGAACTCGAACGATTGCGATCGGAGAACGAGCGCCTACGTAGATCTCGTTCCTCGGATATTTCGCTCAAGGTTAGCGAAAAAGGCGGTGTTTCTCTTTACGGCCTCGGTCGCTTCCCCGTGACTCTCTACAAAGAGCAATGGTTGAAGCTTCTATCGATTGCAGACGAGATCAAAGCGTACATAATTGAAAATGAAGATCGGCTAAAGAGTAAAGGTAAAGAGTGAGCCAGCTATTGTGTGCCGACGTAAGCGTTTGGCGATACTAGAGTGAAGTGGCACGCTAGGATCGCTCAGTGTAGGCTCCTGTATTATGGAATACGGATGCGAGGTTCTCAATGCCCAGTGCTGCTTCGCTAGCGTTTTACTGGGCAGACCACCGATTCTTCATGGATGCGCCGGCTATAACTGGCCGAGCGCGAGAAATCGATGAGATCCATACAGCTTACGGCCCTCTTGCACCGGCGTGGATTCCGAGAACTTGCGAGGAAAAGCTTTTCGACCTTTTCGAGGCGCAGGCGCCAACGTGGCCCGCGTACGATTCATGGGCGAGCGCGCTGCTTTCTAAGGGAATTTCAGATACTGTTTTCGGACCACTAATAATCCCCCCGACCCCCGAGGATTTTCTGGAGCACGTTACACTTGCAACCCTTCGCGACGTCGCGAGGAGCGCTGGTCTCGTGAAAGCTGGACGCTCGAAGGCGGAGGTACTCGCTAAGCTGACGCCCTTGATTGGTCCTGAAGTGCTGGCGGTGCTTCAGAAGGAGGGACATGATCGCTGGGATCGCTTTGAACGTCGGCCGGCGTTAATGACGCACTTTCGCGTTCTCCACAACGCCATCTCAGCCATAATCTGTACAACGCGACACCTTATGATGCTTTCTGAACTTCGGGGCGCAAATGGCGTGTGGTCCGCGGCACCGGATGAAATGACTTGCAGCAATTGCCGCGCCCTGGACGGTTCGAACTTCTCACCGGCGGTCGAACTGCGGCGTCGCCTTATTGAGGCGCCGCCGCTTCATCCCGGCTGCCGATGTGCATCGATCTCGACGCTCTAGTCGCTTCCCGGCAGGCATCCGGTCCCGTTTCCCCTAAAATTTCCCCTCAGACCGTCCCGCTCGGCTTGTTTTGGGGGCCCTCCCAACGCGTGGATTGCCTTCGTTATTATCCCAGCCGCGTTCTGTCACGGCGGAGGTCGTGGGTTCGAGCCCCAGCAGCGACGCCAGTCTGGGGAGGGCGCTCCGCGCAAGCGAGGGCGCCCCTCTCATGCCAAGGTAGCTCAGTCGGTAGAGCACGCGCCTGAAAAGTGCGGTGTCGCCGGTTCGATTCCGGCCCTTGGCACCATCGTTGAGAAGGTCCGTCTTTTCAGGCGGGCCTTCTGCGTCTCTCTGCAGCTAGGGCCGTCGCGGGCCGATACCTCCATACATGAGTTGCTTCTCTCGGTTAGCCGCCGCTTTACTCGCGGCTGTTTTCTCTGCGTGCCTGTGTGCCGCGGCCTCCGCGTCGCTACGGGTCGGCTCCGACGTCTCCTACGCGCCGCTTGAGTTCTACGGCCCCGATCACCGGATGCAAGGCTTCGATATCGATCTGGCTCAGGCGTTGGCGCGGCACCTCGGTGAACCGGTCGTCGTCAGCAACCATACCTTCGACGACCTGCTGCACGCCGTGAAGAGCGGCACCTTCGATATCGGTATCTCGGCGATCTCGGATACGCGCTCGCGCGAGGCCCAGGTCGACTTCGTCGACTACTTGCTCGCGGGGAGCGGCATGCTCGTGCCGGCCGGAAATCCCAAACGCATCTTCGACGTCGCCGCGCTTTGCGGATTGCGCGTGGACGTCCAGCGCGGTACCTCACAGGAGACGGCGTTGGACGAGGAGTCGAAGCATTGCACGAGTCTCGGCCTCGCGCCCATCAAGCTACTCGAATTCGCGACCGACGATCAAGCGTTCGACGCGTTCAAAGCGGGCAAGTCTGACGTACACGTCACCGATTTTCCCGTCGTGGCGTATTTGGCGGCGACGAACGATCATAAATACGAAGTGGCGGGCCGGCAATTCGACCTCGTGCCGTACGGCATCGCAGTGCGAAAAGACAACCCGGCCTTGCGCGCGCGCATCGTCGCCGCGCTGCATGGTGTCATCGCCGATGGAACCTACGACGCGCTGCTCAAGAAGTGGGGGCTCGAACAGGGCGCGCTTCGCAGCGCGCCCGTCAACGCCGGGACGCTTTTCAGTAAATAGCTACGCCAGGTGCGTCTTGAGGAAATCGAGCGAACGGCGCCACGCCGTTTTCGCGAGATCTTCGTTGTAGTGGCCGAGACCCGCGTGACCGGGCTGATTGGGGTTGTGAAACGCGTGCTCGGCGTCGTAGCGGTGAAAATCGCTGCGCACGCCCGCCTCTTTGAGGCGCGCCTCGATTTTGTCAACGCCGTCAATCGAGAAGAAGGCGTCGCGGGTTGCCCAGTGCCCTTGGATCGGAATCTTGATCGCGCCCACATCGCCCGCCTCGGGGGGCGGGTAACCGTAAAAAGAAACGGCGGCGCTGAACTCGGGATCGTACATGGCAGCGAGAAACGTCAGCGCACCGCCCATGCAAAAGCCGATTACGCCGACTTTCTTCGAGCCGGTCGCGAGAAGGTGCTGCGCGGCGCCGCGCGCATCTTGCGTCGCCGCATCGCCGAAGTCGAGGCCTTGCATCAGATGATTGGCTTCATCGCCGACTGCAGCGACGCGTCCGCGATAGAGATCGGGCACCAGCACGCGGAAACCCGCGGCCGCTAATTCGTCGGCAGTGTGTTTGATGTGGTCGGTAATACCCCACCACTCTTCCAGCATCACGACGCCCGGCGCGTTCGCGGCGCCCGAGGGCGCCGCGTAGTAACCAGGTGCACGCGCGCCGTCGGGGCGCGCGAACTCGATCATCTCACCCAACCGCTACTCCTTCCTCGGCATCTTGCCGATCGAGGTTTTCCTTGCGTTCGCGCAGCAGCCATTCGTTCGCGCGCTGAATGCTTTCATCGGTAGCGCGCTCGCGCAGCCACACGAGCAGCTCTTGGTCGGTCGCGTGCTTGGCGACGGCGAAATCGAACTGCTCGGGTGTAATACCCCAACGCTCCATGACGCCCTTGTCCATCGGGCAGGGATAGATGTAATCGAAGATGGTGCCGGCGGCGGCGGCACGTGCCTTATCAGAAACCCGGGCGAGCCACAGCACGCCGTCTATTGCCTGGCGTCCGCGGCGCGGAAAGGTTTTGCCGTCTCGAAAATCAGTAGCCATACCATCTTCAACGCAGGATGCCCGAAGGCGGTTGCTGCGGGCGGGCGAAGGACATCGGCGCGTGAAGGATCGACACCAGGCCCGGCTGGCCGTTCTCGTCGCCGTCTTGCTTTATATCGCGTTGCCGCAGCGCCTCACGGTCGGCCCCGTCTGGGTCGTCCCTGTGATCGTGGCGCTTTTGCTCACGCCGATCGTGGCCATGGCGCCCACCGGGATGCGGGATTCCCACCTCATGCGCGCGCTGACGATTGCCCTCGCGGCGGCCCTGAATTTCTTCAACATAACAAGCGTCATCTTGCTGATCAACGACCTGCTCAACGCGCACGCGAGCGGGCACGGAATGACGGCTCAGGAGCTCATCGAGAGCGGCGGCTCGGTCTGGATCACCAACATCATCGTCTTTGCGCTGTGGTACTGGCAGCTCGACGGCGAGGGGCCGTTCGACCGCGAGCGCTACGTCTCCGCGTGCGACACGCCATCCATCGACTTTCTCTTTCCGCAGATGTCGGTCGACCGCGGCAGGGTCAAGGGCATCCCCGCCGATTGGCGGCCGATGTTCATCGACTATCTCTACCTCTCGTTCACCAACGCGCTCGCCGTCAGCCCAACCGACACCATGCCGCTCACACGCGCCGCCAAGATGCTGATGTTGGTCGAATCGCTGATCTCGTTCGTCACCGTCGCGCTGATCTTGGCGCGATCGGTAAACATCCTGAGCTAGCGGTGCCTCGGGGGCTCGGGAGTCGGAACCGGGTCGTCGAGGAAGGTCGCGTAATCGTGCGCGAATGCGCTCGGCGGTATCTGCAGATCTCCGCGAAACGGCAAATCGAGTTCGGCGATCACGACCAGAATCGCGCCGATTACGGCGCCGACGGCGACGGTCATTGCCAGATGCGCGCGTTCGTCTTGTATGTGAAAGAAGAACGATGAGCCAAGGGTTACGACGGCAACGAAAATCATGACGATCCAAAGAAGCGGCGGTACCGATTGCTGGTTGGCGAAGAGCCGTGTCGAACGCGCGTCCATGAAGGCGTGCGCGTGATGCAAGGCGTCCGCCTGTGCCGTTTGCTGCGAGAGCGTGGATGGATTGTAGGCGCCGATGAGCGAGACGATGCGGGAGGCGGCGCGATGCGCGCGCGGGCTCGAGAGTCCTTGCCGCATCAGCGGCCACTCCTGATCCACGACGATGTCGACGTAGCGTTCGATCGCGGCGTGAATCGTGTTACGTTGCGGCTGCGGAAAATCCGAGACCTCGTGATACAGGTTCGAGATCTCGTTTGCCTCGATTTGAACGGTGGCGGCCGCCTGGTCGTACTCTTGCCAAACCGTTACGACCATGAAGGAGAGCATGACCGCAAGGATCGTGCCGAGCGTGGCCATGATCGGCCCGGCTACCTCGTTTGACGTGCTGCCCAGTCGCGCGCGGCGCCGGCGCGAAACGATGAGCCCGGCTGCCGCGATGGCGCTCGAACCGCCGACGAAGAGAATGCACACCAGCCAAGACGGGACGGAGTAGACCCACGTCATGCGGCCAGCGTTTCCGCCAGGACGGCTCGCTGCCTGCAACGAATCGGCGGGCTGCTGTGGTTCGCGGGTATGATGTAATGGTAGCCTGCGACCTTCCCAAGGTTGATGCGTGGGTTCGATTCCCACTACCCGCTCCATGGCGACGTAGCCAAGTGGTAAGGCAGGGCTCTGCAAAAGCCCCATTCGGCAGTTCGAATCTGCCCGTCGCCTCCAATTTTTAGCGATGCGAATAGCGGTTGTCGGCGCAGGTGCCATCGGCGGGTTCATCGCCGCGATGCTGGCCCGCGCCGGCGTTCGCGTGGGTGTCGTCGCGCGCGGCGCCCATCTCGAAGCGATGCGCCGCGAGGGCATCACCGTCGTGCAGAGCGACGCCGGCTCGTTCAGCGCCGCCGTCGACGCGAGCGAGGATCTGCGCGAGCTCGGTCACGTCGACGTCGCGCTGCTTACCTTCAAAGCCCATCAGTGGAATGCGCTCTTGCCTCAGCTCGACGCGGCAGCCCAGGCCGGTACCGTCGTCGTGACGATGCAGAACGGCGTGCCGTTTTGGTTTCGTCGAACGCCTCCGCTGCAAACCGTCGATCCGGGCGGTCGGATCGGGGCGCGCCTGCCCGACGCACAGACGATCGGCGGGGTGGTGCATGTATCGGGAAACATCGTAGCGCCCGGACGCATTGCGCAGAGCGGCGGCACGCGCTACATTTTGAACGCGCTCGATCCCGCGCTGCAAGGCGTGCTCGACCGCTTTGCGGCGATCATGCGCGACGCCGGTTTAGCGCCCGAAATCGAGCCCGACATCCGCCGCTTCGTGTGGCTCAAGTTGATCAACAATGCCGGACTCAATCCCGTGAGCGCACTGCGTCACATGACGATCCACGAGATGCTTGCGGATCCCGTTGCGCGTGAGGAGGTAAGGACGCTGATGCTCGAGGCGGTCGAAGTAGGGCGCGCGCTCGGCGTCGTCGATGCGATCGACCTCGAAGCGCGCATGCGCTACGCGCAACGTCTCAGCGACGTGCGCACCTCCATGCTGCAGGATTTGGAAGCGCGCCGCCCGCTCGAACTCGATCCCATCGTCGGCGCGATCGTCGAACTCGGTGAGGGTCTCGGTGTGCCGGTTCCCCGGCTGCGCGCCGCCTACGACGAACTGCGCGCACAGACGGCGGCGTTTTCATGAAGATCGGTGAACTCGAAGGCGTCGGGCCCAAAAGCGTCGCGCTCTTCCGCGAACTCGGAATCCAAAGCTCGCGGGATCTCCTCGACTATCTTCCGTTTCGCTACGACGACCTGCGCTTTCCCACGCCGTCGAATCTGCTCGGGGGCAGCGGCGGTGAGGAAAACGCCGTGGGCACCGTCTGCGGCGTAAAGGAGCGGCGCGTGCGCGGACTCGAGATCGTCGAAGTGCGCTTGCGCGACGAGGCGGGCGAGTTCACCGCGAAGTGGATCGGCCGCAATCGCTACGTGTACGGCCGCTTCAAAGACGGCATGCGTCTCTTCGCGCGCGGGCGCGTCGAACGCACGCTCGCCGGCGCCGTCGTCAACGTGACGCAGTACGCGCACTTGCGCGACGGTGAGAGCTACCACGGCGAGATGGTGCCGGTCTATCGCGCGAGCAAGGATTTGAGCACGCGTAAGATCGCCACGGTCGTGCATAAGAATCTCGCGCGCTTGCTCGACGAAGCCGGCGACGATCCGCTTCCCGAGAGCGTCCGGGCGGCGCAAGCGTTTCCCGCGCTGCGCGAAGCATATCGAGCCGTTCATGCGCCGAAGACGCCCGAAGAGGCGCAGCGAGCGCGCGAGCGATTCATCTTTACGGAGTTTCTCGTGCTTGCCGCCGGCACGCAGTTGCGCCGAGCGGAGCGCGAGCGCTCGCACGACGCGAGCGCGCTGACGATTCCGCACGATCTGCTGGAGCAGTTCGCGCACTCGCTGGGGTTCGCGCTCACCGGCGCGCAGCGGCGCGCGATCGGCGAGATCTGGGACGATATGACGCGCGACGTGCCGATGAATAGGCTCTTGCAGGGCGACGTGGGAAGCGGTAAGACGCTGGTCGCGGCCGCGGCGGTGCTGCTCGCGGCGCGTAACGGTATGCAGTCGGCGCTGATGGCGCCGACTGAAATTCTCGCCGCGCAGCACGCGAGCAAGCTCGCGCCGCTGCTCTTGCCCTTCGGCATCACCGTCGAGGCGGTGTTCGGCGGCCAGGGCGCGCGCGCGCGCGGCGCCGCGCTCGACCGGCTCGCGAGCGGCGAAGCGCTGCTTGCCGTGGGCACGCATGCGCTGCTGACGGAGAACGTCGACTTCGCGCGCCTCGGACTCGTCGTCATCGACGAACAGCATCGCTTCGGCGTGGAACAGCGCGCACGGCTTCGCGCGAAAGGTGTTGCGCCGCACACGCTGCACATGACGGCGACCCCGATTCCGCGCACGCTCGCGCAGTCGGTCTACGCCGATCTCGACCTTTCGATCATCGACGAGTTGCCGCCCGGCCGTACGCCGATCGAGACCTACGCGATTCGCACCAGCCGTCTCGAACGCGCATACGAATTCGTGGAAGCCAACGTGGCGCGCGGGCATCAAGCGTACATCGTGGCGCCGGCCATCGACGAAGAGAGCGAGCTGACGAGCGTCGTTGCAGAGGCGGAACGTTTGAAGCGTGACGTGTTTGCGCAACGGCAGATCGGCCTGCTTCACGGACGCATGACGGGCCGCGAGAAGGACGAGGTCATGGGGCGCTTCACGCGCGGCGAGATCGACGTACTGCTTGCGACGACGGTCGTGGAAGTCGGCGTTGACGTTCCCAACGCGAGCGTGATGGTGGTTCTCGACGCGAACCGCTACGGGCTCGCGCAGCTGCACCAGCTACGCGGGCGCGTCGGGCGCGGTGCCGCGAAGTCGTTCTGTCTCCTCGTCTATCCGGACGAGGCGGGCGAAACGGAGCGGCTGGGGATTCTCACCGAATCGACCGACGGTTTCGCGATCGCCGAGGCCGATCTGCGCATGCGCGGTGCGGGCGAGTTCGCCGGAACGGTGCAATCCGGCGCAGCCGATCTCTGGATCGGAGACCTCGTGCGCGACATCGCAGTCTATCGCGAGGCTCGGGCGCAGGCCGAGAAGATCGTTGCAGCGGACCCGGCGCTGAAGCAGCCGGTACACGCGGCACTACGCGCGGCGCTCGAGCGCGCGCCGTCGACGCGCGCACTGGTCCTCTCGTCGTAGAGAGGGCTCGCCGGATCAGCGGCCAAAGCCGGGCGCAATGAAGCGCTTTGCCCTTTTCGCGGCCGCCATGGCCGCGTCGTTCTGCCTCTATATCCCGGCGAGCGCCGCATCGCTCACCGTCACGCGTGCGACGCTTCCCGACGGCCTGCGAATCGTCGTGGTGCATAATCCGCTCGCGCCGGTCGTGAGCACGGTGCTCAACTACGAGGCTGGTTCCGACGAGCAAAGCGTGGACGGCGAGGCGCACGCGCTCGAGCACATGATGTTCCGCGGCAGCGCATCGCTCTCGTCTTCGCAATTGATGGACACCATCAGTCTGACGGGCGGCGACTTCGACGCCGACACGGAAGACGCGGTGACGCAATTCTACTTCACGGTTCCATCACAGTATTTGGATATCGCGCTGCACCTCGAGCGCTCGCGCGCAACGGGTTTGATGCTCGCGCCGGATCAGTGGGCGCAAGAGCGGCTCGCGATCACACAAGAAGTCACGCAAGACAACAGCAGCGCGATCTACCGCGGCTTCCAAAAAATGGTGCGCCGCATCCTCGCGGGCACACCCTACGCGAAGAACGGACTCGGCACCGTCTACGGGTTTGCGCATCAGGTGAACACGCCGCTCCTGCGCCGGTTCTACACGACCTGGTATCACCCGAACAACGCCGTCTACATCATCGTCGGCGACGTCGACGGCCCCTCGACGATCGCAAAGATCAAGGCGCTCTGGAGCAACGTTCCCGCCGCTGCGCTCCCGGCGAAACCGGCGGTAAAGCTCGCGCCGATCGTGCCGCAGATCTATCGCGACCTCTCCGATCAGCCCTACACGATCGTGTTGACCGGATACCGGCTGCCCGGTTACGACAGTCCCGATTATGCGGCCTCGCAGATTCTCGAGGACGTCCTCTCGAGCCAGCGCGGCGACCTCTACGGGCTGACCGCGTCGGGCAAGGCGCTCTATACGGCGTTCCAGGCGCAAACGTATCGCGAAGCCGCTATCGGCGTGGCGATCGGCGTCGTGCCGGTGAGCGTGAAGCCCGATGCGATCGATGCAGAGATGCGCGCGGTGATCGACGCGTACCGCGAGAACGGCGTTCCCGCCGATTTGGTCGAAGCCGCGAAGCGCCGCGAGATCGCGCAGCTCGAGTTCAACGCGAACTCGATCGAAGATTCGGCATTCCAGTGGAGCCAGGCCGTTGCGGTGCAGGGCCTTTCCTCGCCCGGCGACATGGAGAGCGCATTCGAGCGCGTGACCACGGCCGACGTCGACCGGGTGCTGCGCACCTACCTCGACAACGCGCACGCCGTTGCAGCCTACGCGGTGCCGAAGAACGCGGGCGCGGCGAGCGGCGGCGGCGGCGGACCTGCCAAAGAGAACAACATGGTGCCGCCCAAGACGCATCAACCGCTGCCGTCATGGGCGCAGAGCGTTCTCGCGAACCTCAAGGTGCCGTCCAAGACGCTCGATCCGGTCTCGATGACGCTCGCAAACGGAATACGACTGATCGTGCAGCCCGAGTCGATAACCAAGACCGTCGAAATCTCCGGCCGCATCGAGAACGATCCGTTCGTACAAGAGCCGGCGGATGAACGCGGCATCAACGATCTCACGACCGCGCTCTTTCCGTTCGGCACCACGACGTACGGCCGCGTCGCGTATCAGGCCGAGCTCGACAAGATTTCGGCTTCCGTCACGGCGGGGACCGATTTCGGTCTGCAAGTGCTCTCCAAAGATTTCGATCGCGGCGTAGCGCTGCTCGCGGATCAGGAACTCCATCCGGCATTCGATCCCAAGAGTTTCGCGATCGTGCAGGGTCAGTACGTCGGGCAGATGCAGGGAGAGGTGACCTCACCCGATTATCTCGCGCAGGTCGCGTTGAACGATGCGCTCTATCCGGCCGGCGACCCTTATCGAAACTTTCCGACCGTGAAGAGCGTCGGTTCGATCACGCTCGATCAGATCAAAGCGTGGTACGCGCAGGCGTATCGTCCCGATTTGACCACGATCGTCGTCATCGGCGACGTAACGCCCGGCGCCGCGCGTGCCGCGATCGAGAAATACTTCGGCGACTGGACGGCGAGCGGCCCCAAGCCGCAGACCGAGCCGCCGAGCGTGCCGCTCAACCAGCCGGGACAGATCGTCGTCCCGGCGCAAGGACGCGTCCAGTCCGCGGTGCAGCTCGTAGAGCTCAACGACGTACGCCGTACCGGTTCCGACTGGGCCGCGCTGCAGCTTGCGAATACCGCGCTCACCGGAGGTTTCTACTCCTCGATCCTCTACCACGATCTGCGCGAAGTGCACGGCTATGCGTATTCGATCGGCAGCTCGCTGCATGCCGGCAAGACGCGCTCGAGCTTCTCGGTGACCTACGCGTGCGACCCGAAGAACATCGTGCTCGCCGAACAGGCAGCGCTCGCCGATTTGCAGCGCCTGCAGATCACGCCGCTCTCGCGCAGCAGTTTGGAACGCGCGAAGGCGCTGCTGCTCGGCGAGGTGCCGATCCGGCAAGCGAGCTATGACGGAGTTGCCGATCTCTTCTTGCAATACGCCGGGCAGGAGCTGCCGCTCGATCAATACGAGCGGGATGCGCAGCACTATCTCGCGGTGACCGCGTCGCAAGTGCAGGCGGCGTTCGCGAAATGGATTCGCCCGAACGGCTTCGTGCGGATCATTACCGGACCGGGGCCGAAGTGAGATGAAGACCTGCGCGATAGGCTTCGACATCGATCACACGCTGTGCATCGACAACAAGCTCGAGCGCGTAGCTTTCTTGCATTTGCTCGACCGCGTGATCGAGGAAGGCGGCGATGCGCTCGGGAGCCTCGCGCAAGAGGCGGAGCACATCGACGAGTTGCTGGCCTTTGCCCGCAGTGGTGGTGGAACCATCGAGGAGGCCGTACGCCGCTTCGTATTGGAGCGTGGCGTGACCCCGGCGCAGGAGCACGTCGACGGGTTCAAGCGGATGGCGCTGGCCATGGCGGAGAGTTTCATCGTTCCCGACCCGCACGCGCGCTCGACCATCGCGTCGCTCGAGAGAATGGGGATTACGGTGGCGGTGCTCTCGAACGGATGGAATCCGCTGCAGGTGGCCAAGGCACGGCGGGCGGGATTCGGGGGGCGGGTGATCGCGAGCGCCGATCTGGGCGTGCAAAAGCCCGATCCGGCGGCCTTTGCCGCGCTCGCGGACGAACTCGGCGTCGATCCGGCGCGTTGCTTCTATGTCGGCGACGACCCGCGGGCCGACGTCGGCGGAGCGCTCGCTGCAGGCTTCCGGGCGGTCTGGCTCGACCACGAGGGGAAGAGTTATCCGCCTGGGCTCCCGGCGCCGACCTTCGTGGTCCACGCGCTTGCGGAAGTTCTGACTTTGGTTGCTACGGAGGCAGGGGTTTGAGTCCGAAAATCACCGGCGGCACGCTAGGAAGCCGGAAGGTGAAGTCCCCCAAGGGGATGCACGTGCGCCCGACGCCGGGTCGCGTCAAGGAGTCGCTCTTTTCGATTCTCGCGCTTCGCATCGAGGGCGCGAGCGTGCTCGATCTCTTTGCCGGCACCGGCGCGATCGGCTTCGAAGCCGCCTCGCGCGGCGCGAAGCGCGTCGTTTCGGTCGAAGCCCATCGCGAAACCGCGCAGGCGATCGAAGAAGCCGCGCAGGGCCTCGAGATCGACGACCGCTTGAGCGTCGTCGCCGCGCCCGCCGAGCGCGCGCTCTATCGCATCGAAGGGCCCTTTGACATCGTGTACCTCGATCCGCCGTACGCAAACGACGTGCCGCTCGCGCTCTTTCGCTTGCTCCTCGAACGCGGGCTTCTCGCTCCCGATGCGCTCGTCGTCTACGAACACGCGGCGAAACGGATTCTTCCGGATATACCGGGGTATCGCTCGACGCGCGAAGAAGTGTACGGAGATGTCGCTCTGGCGTTCTTCACCGTAGGTTGACTCCGAGAGTCACGCGGGCCATCTACCCCGGGTCGTTCGATCCACCGACGAACGGGCATCTCGACGTCATCGAACGCGCCGCCGGCGCCTTCGGAGAAGTCATCGTCGCCGTCGTCGTCAATCCACAAAAGCGCAATCCGATGTTCACGCTCGCCGAGCGCGAACACATGCTCCGCGAGTGCGTCGCGCATCTGCCGAACGTTCGCGTCGCTCATTTCCGCGGATTGCTTGCGGATTATGTCAGAGCGCAGGAGGCCGACGTGATCGTCAAGGGACTTCGCGTCGTGTCGGACTTCGAAACCGAGATGTCGACCGCGTTGATGAACCGGTCGCTCTCGAACGTCGATACGCTCTTCCTGATGTCGGACGCGCGGTACTCCTTCGTCAGCTCGAGCCTCGTCAAAGAAGTCTTCTTTCTCGGTGGCGACGTCGCACCGTTCGTGCCGCATCCGGTATTGAACGTCATGTCGACGAAGCGGACCGCACTCAAACAAGCATAAGCGGAGGTTCGGAATGTCGGTCTATCGCGTGTTGGATAAGCTCGAGAGTTACGTGCACGAGGGAACATGGCTTCCCGCCGGTCATCGTGTTCTCTCCGAGGAACGGCTCCTGGAATTCGTGGAGAAAATTCGTTCCACGCTTCCTAAAGAAGTCGGACGCGCGCAGATCATTGCCAAGGACCAAGAACGTGTCATGCGCGCAGCGCAAGAAAAAGCAGATGAACTGATCGACGATCACGAGATTCTGCAGCGTGCGCGTACCACCGCCGAGGTCGTCCTGCGTGAAGCCGAAGAACGTGCGCGGAAGATTCGCGAAGGTGCGGATCACTACGCGGCACAGATGCTTGCCGAGATGGAGGCGCGCCTCGCGGCGGCGCTCGGTTCGGTGCAGAAGGGGCGCGCCGCGCTCAGCAATGCACCCAAGCCGGCGGCCGCACCGCAGCAACAACCGCTCGCGGATGCTGCCGCGAAGAGCAAGCGTGCGGCCTTCGACTTGCAAGCACCGGGAGATACCGCGGCTCTCGAATCGGTCGATGCGCTAAGCGTGTAGCGCGTTAGCGCGCACGCCGCACCGGGTACATCGAAGCCATGAAAATCTTCATAGGCTTGATGGCCGTGCTCGCGCTGACGATACTGCCGGCTTTCGCGGCAAACGCTGGCGTTGCCGGGCACGTGATAGGCCCCGGCGGTACGCCCGTCGCCAACGCGAAGGTCGCGATCTTCCGGCTGCCGCTGCGCCGGGTCGACCAGGCGGTCGCGACGCTGAACACCGATAAAAAGGGCTTCTTCGTGATGCTGCCGCTCGAACCGGGCCGTTACATGCTCGATGCGTCGGTTCCCGGCGACCTTTCGGACTGCAGCGTGCACCAGCTCGTCGACGAATCGGTTACGCACGTGACGATGCGTCTGCACGCGCGCAGCGGATGCACGCCGCTGCGTGTCCACCCGACGATGGTCAACGGCGCGCTAACCGCCGACGTCTATATCGTCCACTAGCGCGCTGCGTTCGAGTTCGAGCAGCCGGGCTTTGCGCCGCGGGCCCCAACGATAGCCGCCGGTGCCGCCGGCCGCCGGGAAAATGCGATGGCAGGGAATGAGCAGCGCAACCGGGTTGCTCGCGCAGGCGCGCGCGACCGCGCGCGCCGCGGAGGGTGAACCGATCGCACGAGCGAGTTCCGCGTACTCCATCGTCGCACCGGGCCGGATCTTGCGCAGCGCGTCCCAGACGCGCAGTTGAAAGGACGTCGCGCGCACGTCGAGCGGCAGCAAGGGCCACGGGCCTTGGCGAGCCAGATACGCGACGATGCTCGACGCAGCGCTCGTGAGGCGCTCGTCGTTTCGCTCGACGCATGCATGCGGGAAGGTCTCGCGGAGCCTTCGTTCGAGCGCGCGGTCGTCGTCGTCGATGTCAACGCGGCAGACGCCGCGGGGGCCTACGGCGACCAGCACGCGGCCCAGGGTCGAGTCGACGATGGCGTAGCGCACGCTCGAACCGGGGCGGTCGCCGCGCGGCCGTTCGTAGAGATCCTCGCGTGCAAGCTTCGCATACGCGCGGGGCGAGATGCCGATCGTCTGCGTGAAGAGGCGCTGCAGGTGGCTCGGGCTCAAGCCGACCCGTGCGCCGAGCTGCGCGAGCGTCATGCGTTCACCCGCGTCGCGCAGAACACGGCAAGCTTCCAAGACGCGATCGTGAATCGTCGCGACCTCGTCGGGCCGGCAGCGCTTGCAGGCGCGGTACCCGGCGGCGCGCGCGTCTTCGACGTTCGCGAAATGGCGCACGTTGCGTGCGAGCGGGCGGCGGCTCTTGCAGCCGGTGCGACAATAGATCCGCGTCGTGCTAACGCCGTAGAACGGAGCGTTCACCCGCGCACCACTTTGAAGTCGTAGCAGGTGTAGCTGCGATGGCGGACGTGCACCTCGGCAATTTCGTCGCGCGACAAGAAGGCGGCGCAGGCGGCCTCGGCCTCTCCCGGTGCCGCAACGAGCGCGTCGGCGATGCGGCCGTCGCGATCGTAGGCGCGCACGATCAACTCGCGCACGCGAAAATCGGACGGAAACTCCGCTGCGGCGTACGGCTCGCACGCGCGCGCGTGGATGAAGATTGGGCCGATCTCCGCATACGGGTTGCGATCGGGAAGCGGTTGGTAAGAGAGCAGAATCAGGTCCTCGGGCTCGTTCGCGATGCGTAAACAGGAGCGGCATGGGGCTTGGTTCCGTTCCACGCGCAAATCGTGCCCGAAACGGTCGCGCAGCGTTCGCCGCGCCTCGCCGGCGATCTCGGCAGGGAGCGGCAGATAGGCCAGTGCGATGGAGGTTTGCGTTGTCATACCACTAGGGTAGGCACACCGGGCTTCCCCCGCCAGCGAAATCGTGCGTTACAATTCGGGCCTCTCAAGCGTTTTTCAAGGGTCCGTCAGCCACGGGTCGTAGACTCAGCTCGAGGAGGACCGCCATGCTCCTGATCGCCGTCGTTAGCGCCATGACAAGCACACACGGCTTTTCTCGGCCCGATACGCTCTCGGTGCCCCCCACGCGTCCCGCCATTACGCTGCCCAGGAAGCAAGAGATGCTTGCCGCCCCGCAGGCGGCCGTGGCGACCACCCCACCGGTCTGGCAGTCGCTGCTTTTCAAGAATTCGATGCTGCCGTTCGGCTGCAGCAGCTTTTACACATACAAAGCCACGCTCGACGAACAGTACGCGCCGTTCGCCGACCCCTTCAGCGCGCACGTACCCTGCCAGTACCTTCCGGTGCCGCCGACCTAGATCGGCGTGATGCGGACGACGGCGGCGCGACCCTCGCTGCGTATGCTGGTCCCGTCCGCCTCTTGCAGCCAGATGGTGTCGCCCGCGGGGCAACTCGTGTCGTCGACGCTTGCCGCGCCCTCGATCGCATAGACGAAGACGATCTCGTCGTCGTCGAGTAAGAAGCGCTGCGGCGAGGTTACGATTTCGACGTCATACGCGAACTCGTCTTCGAGCGTGCTCACGTGCAATTCGCCGTTCTCGATCGCGACGCGCCAGAGCGTTCGCGGCGGAGCCTCATCCGAAAACGCCGCCGCGATTTCACGTCCGCGGTAGTTCTGCGCTCGGATGACGCCGATCACACGGGCGGCGCTTGTACGTTGTGCGCGAAGGCTTCCAGGCGCTGGCGGTCGATGGCTTTGACGCGCCCGCGATCGAGCTCGAGCGCTTGCGCGTTTTTCAAACGCAGCAGCGCGCGCGCCGCCATATCGCGCACCGTTCCGGCTGCCGCCGCGATTTGCGCTTGCGATAGATTCTCGACGCCGGGCAGGCCGCGCGTCATCCCGACCGACGTCCGGGCATAGCCCAGCAAAAACTTCGCCACGCGTTGCAGCACGTGCGCGAAAGCGAGGTCCGCGATCGTGTCGATCGAGCGGCGCCGCGCCTGCGAGCTTGCGATGAGAAAACCGAGCGCGAGTTCGGCGTCGTTACGAATCGCGTGCATGACCGCCTCGCTCGGGAGCGTGACGACGGTCGCGTCGGTCAATGCTTCGGCGCGTGTCGTCGCGCCGCCGCCGTCGAAGGTGCCGCTTTCGTTGAGCGTATCGTGCGTGAGGCGTTCGCCGATCGTGTGCGTCTTACCGTCGGGCGAGAGCAGCGTATAGATCACCTTGCCGCTCTTGACGATGCCCAAGTACGGCCACATCTCGCCTTCGTCGAAGATCGTGTCGCCGGATTTATAGGCGCGTTCGCTCATCTGTCCGGCGAGCTCCTTGATCGTCGTTGCTTTCGCTTGCGTGAACTGCGGGACGTGCTCGAGGAAGGTCTCGCCGTCGGCGTGCTCGTCGATGCGCTCGAGGCGGATCGTCCAGCGATTTCCGCCGAGATTGCGCGCGTCCCACGAGAAGCGCCCGGGGCGCAGCTGCGTCATCTCGTTACGCAGCGCGCGCGGATCGCTCTCCTCGTTGATTTCGAGGGCGCCGCCGACTTGGAGCTTGTCGAATGCGTCGAGAATTTGCTCGGTCTTGGTTGCAGGCGGTAGCGACCGGGCATCGAGCATGATGGCGGCGGATCGTGTGATTGGCATGACCCGCGAAGGTTAGGGGTGCCCCCGGCATAGTCCTGGAATACCCCCGGCCCATGACCAACACGCCCCACGATTCCGACGTCGTCATCCTTGGCGGCGCCCGTACACCCTTTGGCAATCTCGGCGGCGCCCTCGCCGACGTCACCGCGACCGACCTCGGCCTGGCCGCCGCCCGGGCCGCGCTCGAACGCAGCGGCGTCTCTCCAAACCAGATCGACGAAATCGTCTTCGGTAACGTCGTGCAGAGCAGCGCCGATGCGATCTATCTCGCCCGCCACATCGGGCTTCGCGCCGGCGTCCCCATCGGCGTCCCCGCGCTGACCGTCAATCGCCTCTGCGGCTCGGGTCTGCAAGCGATTCTCTCCGCCGCGCAATCGCTGCGCTTGGGTGAAGCGACCTATGCGCTTGCCGGTGGTACCGAAAACATGTCGCAGGCGCCGCACGTGGTGCGCGGCGCGCGGCGCGGGTTTCCGTTCGGCGCGAACGTGCAGTTCGAAGATTCGCTTTGGTCGGCTTTGACGGATTCGTACGGCAACACGCCGATGGCGATCACCGCCGAGAATCTAGCGAAGAAATACGGCATCGCGCGCGAGGCCTGCGACGAGTTTGCGCTTGCGAGCCAGACGCGCGCGCTCGAGTCGCAGGCGAGCGGTTATTTTGCCGAAGAGATCGCGCCGGTCGCGGTGCCCGGGGCCAAGGGTGCGCAGACAATCGTCGACAAGGACGAAGGCCCGCGCAGCGGCCTCTCGATGGAGCGGCTCGCAAAACTGCCGGCGCGCTTTGCGAAAGACGGCGTCGTGACGCCCGGCAACGCCAGCGGCATCACCGACGGGGCAGCCGCCGTCGTACTCACGACGGTGAAACAGGCGAAAGCCGGCGGTCTCTCGTGGATCGGACGCCTGGTGAGCTCGAGTGTCGTCGGGGTCGATCCGAGCATCATGGGCATCGGTCCAGCCTATGCGATTCCCAAAGCGCTGCAGCGCGCGGGCATCGCCGAGAAAGACCTCGGCGTGATGGAGATCAACGAAGCCTTCGCGCCGCAGGTGCTCGCGTGTCTGCGCGAGATGGGGACTGACGGCGTGCGCCTCAACCCGCACGGCGGCGCGATCTCGCTTGGACATCCGCTCGGCGCGTCGGGTGCTCGACTCGCGATTACGACGCTGAACGATCTGCGCAAGCACGGCGGCGGTTACGGCATCGCGTCGGCGTGCATTGGCGGAGGGCAGGGCATCGCTGCGGTTCTTCTCGTCGAGTAAGTGGAGCCGCCTCGTCGACGTCCTCGCGCTCGTGGTGGTGGCGCTGGTCGTGTGGAGGATTTTCTTCGCGCCGCGCGCGCTCGGCCTCGCAAACGCTCATCCGGCGCCGCGCATCACCTATCCGAAGCTCGGCGGCGGCACTTTTCGCATCAGCGACGAGCGTGGACGGGTCACGTTTCTCGACTTCTATGCGTCGTGGTGCGAACCGTGCCGCCTCGAAGCGCCGCTGGTGTTGCGCTATGCCCGCGCGCATCCGAAGGTCGCGCTGGTGCCGATCGACGTCGGCGAGCCGGCCTCGGTTGCGGCCGCGTACGCGAAGAGCTTGCATCTCCGTAACGTCGTGCTGGATCCGCAAAGCCTCTCGCAAGGCTTCTTCGCTATCCAAGGTTTTCCGACGATCGTCGTCATCGATCCGCAAGGCCGCATCCGTGCAACCTGGTCGGGCTTCAACCCCGCGATTGGCCTCGCGATGTCCAACGCGCAGAAGAGGCTCGCGAACTAATCGCTTTCGATTTCACCCATCAAGTCAGCGCCGGGAGTTGCAGCAAACGCCGGCAGAACGAAGTGGAGAGTGTTGTCCTTCAGTACGCCGTCGAGCGGTCCGATCGACATGGTGCCGGGGGATGCAAGCGTAAGGCTATATCGCAACGACGTGTCGAGAACGAACGGGAACCACACGTCGATCGTCGTCCCCGCCTGCACGTGTATCGGCTGCTGCGCCTGCACGGTCCCCGAGAAGAAGAAATAGCTGTTGCCTCCCGGCGTCATCCAACTCTCCGCCTCCGTGGGCGGACGCCCGGTGATGTCGCGAATGGCCGCGTCTTCCGGAGCGTCGTTGGCCGCGAAATGCAGCGTCATGCCGTAGCCGCCCATGTTACTCGTTTCGAGCTGGAATGCGCGATCGGCGAACCGGACGCGGCAGCACGCGGCACTGCCACCGTCTGACGACAGAGAGCTGTTTTGTGCGACCCACCAGCGATCGTATCGATAGATCATCCGTTCCATCTGAACGAGGGGCTTCGGCCCGTCGACGCGCCAAAGCACCCGCGCTTCATCGCCCGTGACCACCACACTTTCGATGCGCAGACTCGAGCCGGCGATTCCGTCTCGCTCGAGCCGGCGTGCCGCGAGAACAGGGAGTGCACGTTCGATCGCGCGGATATCGCGGGGCGGCCCGGCATCGCCGGCGCGCACGGCGACCGTCGCTAGAGTCGCGAACGCTACTACGGCCAGCGCCGCGCGCGCGAGCATTCACGCGCCTTTCCAAGCCGGCTTGCGCTTTTCGAGGAAGGCGCTCGTGCCTTCTTTGAAGTCCTGCGTGCCGATGAGCGTGCCGAACTCCAGCGCCTCGAGCTCGAGCGCGTCGTCGATCGACAGATGCGCGCCGTTGTTGATCGCGCGCTTGCACGCGGCGATGGCGAGCGGCGCTTTCGCTGCGATGGCATTGCCGATTCGCTTGGCTTCGTTCATCAATTCGGCGAGCGGCACGACCTTCTCGACGAGCCCGGTGCGATGCGCCTCGTGTGCGTCGATCATCTCGCCGGTGAGACAGAGATACATCGCCATGCCCTTCCCAACGAGCCGCGTCGTGCGCTGTGATCCGCCGTAGCCGGGAATTATCCCTAAATTGACCTCGGGTTGACCGAATTTTGCGTTCTCGCTCGCGATGCGGATGTCGCCCGCCATCGCGATCTCGCAGCCGCCGCCGAGTGCGAAGCCGTTGACGGCCATGATCACCGGGGTACGCAGGCGCTCGATCTGGCGCGTGATCGATTGCCCCATGCGCGCCTGGTCCGCGCCTGCAGTCGCGCTCCCGAGGGCATTGAGCTCGCTGATGTCGGCGCCGGCGGCGAATGCCTTCTCGCCGGCTCCGGTGACGACGATCGCGCGAATATCGGCGTTGCGATCGAGTTCGAGCAGTGCGAACGAGAGCTCGGCGAGCAGCTTGACGCTGAGCGCGTTGAGCGCGCTCGGACGATTGAGCGTGATGATTCCGATCGCGCCGTCTTTGTCGACCAAAATGTTCTCGAAGATCGTCTCACTCATAGTCGTAAAAGCCCTTTCCGTTTTTGCGGCCGAAACGGCCCGCGAGCACCATCCGTTTGAGCAGCGGCGGCGGCGCCATCATCGGGTCCTTGAACTCGTCGTACATGATCTGCGCGATGTAATAGGTCGTGTCCAGTCCGACGAAATCGAGCAGCTCGAACGGCCCCATCGGATATCCACAGCCGAGCTTCATGCCCTTGTCGATGTCCTCTTTGCTCGCGAGTCCGCCCTCGTAGCAGCGAATCGCGTAGAGCAGATACGGAATCAGCAGGCGATTGACGACGAAACCGGTCGTATCTTGCGCCAAAATCGGCTCTTTCCCGAGCTTTTTCGCGAAGGCAAAGAGCGCGTCGATGACGTCTTGCGTCGTCGCGATCGTTTTGACCACCTCGACCAGTTTCATGATGGGTACGGGGTTGAAGAAGTGCAGGCCGGCGACGCGGCTCGGACGCTTGGTTTTAGCGGCCAGCTCGATGATGCAGAGACTCGAGGTGTTACTGCAGATAATAGCATCCGGCGCGAGCAGTCCGTCGAGCTGCGTGAAAAGCTTGGTCTTGATCTCCACGTTTTCGACGATCGCCTCGACGACGAGGTCGCAGCCCGCCAAATCGCCGACCTTGGTCGTCGGTTTGATACGTGCGAGCGCGGCATCGCGCCCGGCCTGCGGCAACTTTCCTTTCTCGACGAACTTATCGAGCGATTTCGTGATGCTCGCGACGCCGCGCGCGAGCGGCTCGTCGGCCACCTCCATCAATACGACGTCGAAGCCCGCGCTCGCACACGCTTGCGCGATACCGTTGCCCATCAGCCCGGCCCCGCAGACGCCGACGGTTCGAATCTCTTGCACTGCTTTCTCCCTTAGATTATCGTTTGATAAAGAGCGCAGGGGCTTTCTCTGCTCCGCGGTAGACTTACTTCCGCTTGACTCATCGCCTAGAGGGAGGATGCGCAAAGGTGCGGACTGCCTATCATGAGGCACTCGAGGCGACACGGCTCGACGTCGTTCGCTTAGGCGCGCTTTGCGGAGACGCGATTCGCGTCGCCGTTGAATCGCTCGAACGCCGCGACGCGACGGCGGGCGCGCGCGTGGTTGCCGGGGACGACTCGATCGACGAATTGCGGCGTCGGATCGAGTCGCATTGCATCGAATTGATTTGGCGCCAACAGCCCGTCGCGGGCGAGTTGCGCGAGGTTGCGGCGATGCTCGAAATCGCGACCGACCTGGAACGCGTAGGCGACTACGCCGTTGACATCGCGAAGAACGCGATCAAACTTGCGGATCAATCGTTGCGTCCGCACCGGGTCGAGATCGACCGGATCGCGAGCGTCGCGCACGGTATGCTGCTCGACGCGATGCGCGCGTACACGGAGCGCGATCCGAATCTTGCGAGCGAAGTCATCGAACGCGACGACGAAGTCGACAAACTCTACAAGCGAAGCATCAAGCTCTTGCAGGAAGAGATGCAGCAGGATCCCGAGCTCGTGCGCTCCGGGACGCGCTATCTGTTCGTTCTTGCATCGCTCGAGCGCGTCGGCGATCGCGCGGGCAATATTGCCTGGCACACAAAGGAAATGATCGGCGAGGAGTGACCACCCCGCTCGAGCGCTCGCAGTTCGCCGTTACCGATCGTTACGTCTACCTGAACCACGCCGCCACCGGCATTCTGCCGCAGCAAACGCGCGAAGCGCTCGCGGGTTTTATCGACGCGCAGGCAACGGAGGGCGTCGTGGGCGTCGCGCGCTACGAGATGAAGATGCCCGCCTATCGCGAGCACATCGGGCGTTTCATCGGAGCGAGCGGCGCAGAGATTGCGATCCTGCGCAACACGGGCGACGGCGCCAACGTCGTCGCGCAGGGGCTGGACTGGCAGCCCGGCGACCGCGTCATTCTGCCGAACAACGAATTTCCGGCCAACGCGATTCCCTGGCTCGCGCTGCGCCGGCACGGCGTCGAGATCGACTTCGTCGACACCGCGCGCGAGCGCATGACGCCCGACGTACTGCGCACGATGATGACCGACCGTACGCGCGTCGTGACCGTGTCATGGGTTTCGTTCGAAGACGGCTATCGCCACGATCTCGAAGCGCTCGCGCAGGTGGCGCACGAACGCGGCGCTCTCTTTTGCGTCGACGCGATTCAGGGGCTCGGGGCGTTCGGACTCGACGTGCGCGCGCTCGGCATCGACGTGCTCTACAGCGGCGGGCAGAAGTGGCTGCTCTCGCTGCAAGGCGTGAGTTTCGTCTACGTCGCTTCTGCGTTGCTCGACCGTCTCGCAACCGGTTCGCCGGGTTGGCGTTCGCTCGCGGATATCTGGGATTTTCTTGAGTACGAGCAGCCGTATGCGCCCAACGCGTCGCGCTTCGAGGGCGGCACGCCGAATTTCATCGGCGCGACCTCGCTCGACCGATCGATATCGGTGATCGAAGCCGCCGGCACCGCCGCGATCGCGGCGCACGTGCTCGACCTTACCGACCACCTCGCAGAGGGGCTCGCGGCCTGTGGCGCCAACGTTCGCTCGCTGCGAGGGCCTGGAGTTTCTTCAGGCATCGTCACGTTCACGCTCCCCGGGGTCGACCCGGTCGCGCTTGGGCGAGCTCTTCAATCGGAAGGCGTGATCACGACCTGGCGAGCGAGCGGCATTCGCGTGGCGCCGCACGGGTACAACACGCACGACGAGATCGATACGCTGTTGCGACTCGTGCCCGTACACGCACGGACGCTCAACGTTTAGAGAGGTTTCCATGGTCGGACTTTTGCTCGCGGCGGGGCTTGCCGCGGGAACGTACACCTACACGGCCACGATAGCCGGAACCAACGTCGGGACCTCCACGCTGACGGTCAAGAATATCGGCACGACGACCGAGATCGACGAACATGCGACCGGCGCGATCAGCGGCGAGTCGGCGAGCGCGAATGCGACGCTGATTCTCGGGCCCGATTTGGGCCCGCTCACCTACCAGTTGAACGCGACCAATGACGGCTCACCGATCAAGGACTCCGCAACGATTCAAAACAGCACCGCGAACATCACCAACGTACACGGGCAGAGTCAATCGTTCGACCTGCTCGGGAGCACCAAGCATTTCGTCGTGGTGGATCTCGGCACGTTCGCCGGGTTCTTCCCGCTCCCGGCGCAGATGCGCGCGTGGGACGACGTCGCGGTACTTGCGGTCGTTCCTTCGCTCGGACAAACCGTCACGCTCGTTCCCGACGCGACCGCCGCGACGCGGCCTTCAACCGTTCCGGCCGCCGATTTGCCGATCAGCTTTTCGGGTCAAGCGCCCTTTACGATTTGGTACGATCCCACGACCAACGTACCCGATGAAATCGACGTTACCGCTCAAGGCCTCGTCGTCACGAGAAATCGTTAGCCCCTTCGCGCTCTGTCATCCCGAGCGTAGCGAAGCGCTTTTGTCATCCCAAGCGTAGCGAAGCGCTTTTGTCATCCCGAGCGTAGCGAAGCGCTCTTGTCATCCCGAGCGTAGCGAAGCGTAGTCGAGGGACGCCTTATGTCCGTGCCCTCGCGCTTTTGTCATCCCGAGCGTAGCGAAGCGTAGTCGAGGGACGCCTTATGTCCGTGCCCTCGCGCTTTTGTCATCCCCCGAGCGTAGCGAAGCGCTCTTGTCATCCCGAGCGTAGCGAAGCGTAGTCGAGGGACGCCTTACGTCCATGCCTTCGGCCGAGCGGCGAAGCTAAGCGCGGTGCCGTCCCTCGACTGCGCTCACTTCGTTCGCTACGCTCGGGATGACAGGTGCCGTCCCTCGACTACGCTCACTTCGTTCGCTACGCTCGGGATGACAGGCGCGGTCCCTCGACTACGCTCACTTCGTTCGCTACGCTCGGGATGACAGGCGCCGTCCCTCGACTACGCTCGGGATGACAGGCGCCGTCCCTCGACTACGCTCGGGATGACGGGCGCCGTCCCTCGACTACGCTCACTTCGTTCGCTACGCTCGGGATGACAAAGCGCTAGTAGCCGTTTTCCTTTACGAAGCACGGAGCCATGACGGCGTCGACCATGCCGTGGATCAGGCGCTTGTCGGCGGGCGCGACCGTTGCGAGAATGCCGCCCAGCTCGACCGTCGTTTCGCTCGTGACGAAGTAATATGGGCACAAACGCGCGCGGCCGTCGAACATCTTGATGTCGTCACTCGCGCGGTCGAGATACGGCATGCGGATGCGCTTGCTCTTGTGAAAGCGCTGCAAAATGTATGGCGTGCGGTCGAACGCGTTCAGGCCTTCCTCGAGCGCCGCAGCCCATTCTTCCTTCGTGAGGTCGTTGGCGATTTTTACGCCGCGCGATCCCCACGCGAGCTCCGAAAAGCCCGACGGCTTGACGACGTAGTCGCGCTCGCCCTTGCCGAGTTCCACGAGCGCGCGCCAGTCCGAAACCGGCTGGCCGCGCATTTCGAGTCCGGTGATGAACGCTTGCGGCGGAAGCGGACGCGGATCGAGCACCCACGTGCGCGGAAAGATCGCGAGCAGGCGGTTGTAAATGGCGGCGCCGTCCTTCCCGAGTTCGCTGCGCCATAGCGGCGCCAGCGCCGGATGCGCGAAAAGCGCAAAGGAAAGCTTCTCTTCGAGCGTCGCCTTCGGCGGCGGCACCATCAGCACGCGGTTGTGCCGCGCCGCATAGAGCATCAGCTCTTGCTTGGGTACGTTGAGCAGATCGAAGAGTTCGAAGTTGCGATAGATCGCGTCGAGTTTTTCTTCGCGTCCGTCTTCGAGACGCACGAAGAGCGCTTGTTCGGTGAAGATGACGTCCTGCGGCATGCAGACGAAGGCTTTGACGTCGCCGATCTTGCGCATTGCTTCCGCGAGCCAGCGCAATTCGGTGCGGTAGTCGCCCGACTCGTCGGACACGACGATCGCGACCGTTGGGTTCTGCGTGCGGCTCGCGTACGCGAGCATCTTGCCAAAACCGCGCGGCATGCCGTCGGAGCCGCCGATCGACTCGATGCCGGCTTTGCAATACGCTTCGGTCATCGCACCCACGAAACCCATTCCGCCGGGAACGCTGTCGAGTTCCGAGGCGATGAAGCCGTCATCGGTCATCAGCAAGTCGGGCCGAATGACGCCCGGGATGTCTTGCTTGAAGCGATTCTGCCGCGCCAAGCGCACGATGTGTTCGGGCTTGCCGCGGTCGAGATACTCGGCGATGAAGGCGGGCGCAGTGCCGCGAGCGCTTCGATTGTAGAGGCTGTTCAGCGCCCGGTAGAAGGCCAGCAGGTCGCGGCCAATTTGCTCGATACGCGCGACGGTCTTTTGGGATAACGCGAACGGCTCGGGACTGACGCGCCACGGGATGCGTTCGCTATCGTCGTCGGTCCGGAAGAGTCCGGGCGGAATCGCATCGTGGATGAACTGCGCTTGTTCGCGAGCCGTGAGGTTCGGCACTTGGGCCGTACATGGCATAGTAAAGGTTACTCCGAGCGTCGACAGCCGTCGGGGATCTTGGAACGGTTGAACGCGATATATCTGCGCCGCATGCTTACCTCAGTAACGCTTCTGGTCATTTTGCGGTTGCGCGGGTTGCCCCCTTGACGCCTCGCGCTATGCTTGGGATGGTGCCCACTATCCGACTTATCGCCCTCGACCTCGACGGCACGCTCCTCGATCCTTCCGAACGCATCTCGCCGGCAAGCCGCGCCGCCGTCACCGCAGCGCGTCAGCAGGGCGTTCGCGTCGTCATCGTGACCGGGCGGGGAAGCGACGACCCGCTCGAGATCGCCCGCGACCTCGGCCTGACCGATCCGCTGATTTGCGCCCACGGCGCGCTCACGAAAGCGGTGCCGAGCGGGCGCGAGCTTCGGCACGTTGCGATTCCGGGCGAGGCCGCTGCGCCGCTGATCCAATTCGCGCACGAGCACGATCTCGACGTCGCGGTCTATGTCGACGAACGCTTTCACCGCCGCGAAGGCGGCAAACGCTACATGGCCGACATGACGGGGCCCTCGTGGGTCGAGGTTCCGAACCTGCACGCTTTGGCCGAGCGGGAACCAACCTTTATTCGTTTCTTCGGCCACGAGTCGGTCGAAAAAGTACGCGGCCGGTTCAGCGATCATCCCGTGCACTTCAAACATGAGACGTGGCTCGATTTCGAAGAACTCGCGATCACGTCGCTCGACGCAACCAAAGAGCGCGCGCTGGCCGAACTCTGCAGCGATCTGAACGTGGAAGCGCGGCACGTGCTCGCGATCGGCGACTCTCGCAACGATTTGCCGATGCTGCACTGGGCGGGTGTCGGCGTCGCGATGGCTAACGCGCTGGACGAGGTGCGCGAGGCCGCTCCGCATCTGACCGCGAGCAACGGCGAAGACGGCGTCGCGCGCGCGATCGAGCGTTTCGTGCTCGAGCCGCGCAAACGCGAGAAGCGCAGCGCATGATTCCCGGCGCGCCCAGCCCGCAGTACGAAGCGCGCCTGCGCACGATCTTGAGCGAACGCGACTGGGAAGGCTTGCGCGAATTCGCGCGCAGCGAGAACCAGATTCCCGACGAGATCTATGCCAAAGACCGGCACTTCTGGGAAGTGATGCTCTACAAGCTGATCTGCAATCGTATCGACATGCTCGCCGATCACGCGCAAGCACGCGCCTGGCTCGCGCAGCATGAGTACACCATGGATATCGGAGGCTATTGATCGCCGGTGACCGTTCGCGTGCGCGCCTTCGCGCGAATGCGCGAGCTGCTCGGCGAAGGCGAGTTCGATTTGATCGTGCCCGAAGGCGCGACGCTGGTCGACTGTTGGGAAGCGCTGCGCGCGCGCAACCGTAAGGTCGACGCGCTCGCGCCGGTTACGCGCATCGCGCGCAACGGCCGCGTCGCGGCGCTCTTGGACGAGCGTGTCGACGAAGGCGACGAAATCGCCCTGCTTCCGCCGGTGGGAGGCGGTTGATGAGTCTGTTTGCGATCGTGCGCGAGCCGATCGACCCGCGCGCGCTCGAGGAGAGCGTTCGCACTGATGCGTGCGGCGGCGTCGCCACTTTTCTGGGTGTCGTGCGTGAACGCGCGTGCGACGGCCGCAGCGTCACCGGACTCTCGTACGAAGCCCATGAAGGGATGGCCGTCGCCGAGTTTGCGGCGATCGCGCGTGAGATCGAAGCGCAGCATGCTGCGGTACGGCTCGGGATCGTACACCGCGTCGGCCCCTTAGGCGTCGGCGAGATCGCGGTCGCGGTCTGTGCGGCGGCGCCGCATCGCGGCGATGCGTTCGACGCATGTCGCTATGCGATCGATCAGCTCAAAGCACGCGCGCCGATCTGGAAGAAGGAACATTACGCCGACGGAACCGGCGATTGGGTCGAGAACGAGTGCCGCTCGATCTGATTCGCGTGCGCGCGCAGCGCAACGAAGTCGCCGTGCTCGTCTACGAGCCGCGCCGGCCGCGCAACGTCGCGATCGTCGCCGGACACGGATATTCGTCGAGCAAGCACAATCTCGACTTTCTCTGCGCGTTTCTGCAGAGTCACGGCTTTCGCGTCTACAACCTCGATTTTCCCGGGCACAAACTCGGTGCGAGCGGCGGCGAACTGCGCGGCTTCGACGACTGCATCGACGCGATGCGCGCGGTCGTGGCGCACGCGCGCGCGCAGCACCAGGAACCGCTCTATACGCTCGGACACAGCATGGGCGCGGCCACCGCGCTCTTGGTCGCAGCCGCCGACCCGTCGATCGAGGGCGCGATCGCGATTGCAACCAGCTACGGCCGTCCGGGGGCGCTCGCGACCCTGCGCGCCGCCGGCGCCGTCGATTTTCGCTCCTCGTACGTCGTCGGCGTCGACCTTCCCGAGCTTTTCGCGGATGCCGACGAGCGCTTCGAGCGCTCGCTTCCACAGCTCGCCGGCCGCCCCGTCCTCTACGTCGCGGCCTCCCGCGACGCGATGGTGCCGCCCAAAAGCGTGCGCGAGCTCTACGACCGCGCGCCCGATCCCAAAGACTTCGTGACGATCGAAAGCGATCATACCTACGCAGGCGAACATGCTCGCGGTGACGTGTTGCAATGGCTGAATCAACGACACCCGCGCGGCTGAGCCTCGCCGGACGACCGGAACTGCGGCGTTACAGCCGCCATCTGCTGATTCCCGAGGTGGGACTTGCGGGCCAGGAGCGGCTGCGCGCGGCGCGCGTGCTCGTGATCGGCGCCGGCGGTTTGGGCTCGCCGGTTCTGCACTATCTCGCCGCGGCCGGCGTTGGACGCATCGGCGTCGTCGACGACGACACGGTCGACGAAACGAATCTGCAGCGTCAGACGATCTTTGCTACGAGTGACGTCGGAAAACAGAAAGCGAGCGTCGCGGCCGAGCGTCTGCGCGCGCTCAATCCGCTGGTCGCAATCGACGCGTTTCCATTGCGCTTCGAGGCGGGCAACGCTCGCGAGCTGGTGCATCCCTACGACGTCGTCGTCGATTGCACCGATCGCTTCTCGACGCGTTATCTCGTCAACGACGCCTGCGTGCTCGAAGGCAAGCCCGACGTCTACGCGTCGATCTTTCGTTTCGACGGGCAGGTCAGCGTTTTCGGGTACGGAGGCGGGCCGTGTTACCGCTGCTTGTATCCCGACGCGCCCCCGCCGGGAAGCGTACCGACGTGCGCGGAAGGCGGCGTGCTCGGCGTGCTCGCGGGTATCGTCGGAACGTGGCAAGCCAATGAAGCCCTCAAGTTGATCTTACGCATCGGCGAACCGCTTGCCGGGCGGCTGCTCTTGATCGAGAGCTTGACCGCGCGCACGCGGGAGGTGCGCTTCGAGCGCGATCCGAGTTGCGCGATCTGCAGCGAGCACGCGGTCATTCGCGAGGTTGCGGAGTTCGCCCGCGACGAGGAGCGTGACGAAGGCGATCTCGAGGCCGCAGCGCTGGACGACGCGCTCGCCGAGGCGACCCTGCTCGACGTGCGCGAACCGCACGAAGCGGCGCTCGGACTGGTCGAGGGAGCGCTCCACATTCCGGCCTCGCAGCTCGAGGCGCGCATGCACGAACTCGACAGCGCGCGTCACTACGTCGTCGCGTGCCGCGTTGGAGCGAAGTCCTTGTGGGCGATCAGGCGTCTGCGCGATGCCGGATTCACGCGCGTCCGGCACCTTCGAGGCGGCTTACTCGCCTACGCCGCGGCGCACGAATCATTCGATTTCTTCTGAGGAATGATGCAGCACAAACCGTTCGGCGCGACCGGCGTCGCGCTCCCGGTCATCGGTCAAGGCACGTGGGATATGCCCGAGAGCGGCGCGCGCAAAACCGAAGCGATTCGCGCGATTCGCCGCGGCATCGAACTCGGCATGACGCATCTCGACACGGCGGAGATGTACGGGTCGGGCGCGGTCGAGCGTCTGTTGGGCGAAGCGTTGGGCGGTGTTGCGCGTGAATCGGTCTTCGTGGCAAGCAAAGTGTTGCCGAGCAACGCCACCTATAAGGGAACGATCGAGGCCTGCGAGCGCAGCCTGCGCGCGCTCGGCCTCGAGTATCTCGATCTCTACATGCTGCACTGGCCCAGTCACGTGCCGCTCCGGGAGACGATGCGCGCGCTTGGCGATTTGGTGCACGCCGGAAAGACGCGCTTTGCCGGCGTCAGCAACTTCGACGTGGGCGAGATGCTGGAGGCGCAGCGGTTGCTCGAGGACGTGCCGCTCGCATGCAATCAAGTGCTCTACCATCTGCGCGAGCGCGGCATCGAGCACGAGTTGATTCCCGCCGCGCTCGCAGCGAACATCGCCGTCGTCGCCTACACGCCGTTCGGCCGCGGCGCCTTCCCGCGCGTGTCGACGCCGGGTGGCGCGGTGCTCGCCCGTATCGCCGAGAAGCATCGCGCGACGCCGCGTCAAGTGATCCTCGCCTTCCTCACACGCGAACCCAACCTGTTCACGATTCCCAAAGCTGCGAGCGTTGCTCACGTCGAGGAGAACGCCGGTGCGGGCGGCCTTCGTTTGGACGCCGCCGACGTCGCGGAGATCGACGCGGCTTTTCCGGCGGGACCCCGGGGACCGCTCGCGACGCTGTGAAGGAACTGATCCTGCGGCGCGCACGCGAGCTTGGCGCCGGCGACGTTCGCGTCGTCAGCGCGCGCGATGACGCGCAGTCGCGAGAACGCATGCGCGAAGCCTTCGAGCGCGGCGATTTCGCCACGTGGGGATACGGCGAGGAGTACGCGCGCGCCGCGGCCGATCCGAGCGCCGTGCTCGCAGGAGCGCGCAGCATCGTGTGCATCGCGGTGCCCTATGCGACGCCGCCGCCCGCGCGTGCGCCGCTGCGCGGACGCGTCTCGAACTACGCATGGTCGCTCGACTACCACGCGCGCATGCGCGCGCTGCTCGCCGACGTCGCCGCAACGATCGATCGAGCGGCGGATGCGCCGGTCACCGCGATCGCCTGCGACACGCGGCCGATTGCCGAGCGCGCATTTGCGGCGCGTTCGGGATTGGGATGGATCGGCAAACACACGAACCTCATCTCGCCCAAGCTCGGATCGTTCGTCTTTCTCGGCGAGATTGTCACGACGCTCGAACTCGAGCCGGACGAACCGCTGAAGAAGAGCTGCGGCAGCTGCGTCCGCTGCGTCGCGGGTTGTCCGACGCAAGCCCTGCGCGGCGACTACACCATCGACGCGACGCGCTGCATCGCGGATCTCACGCAGCGCACCGATCCCATTCCGCGCGCGATGCGTCCGCTCATCGGCGATTGGATTTGGGGATGCGATATCTGCCAAGTCGTTTGCCCGCCTACGCGAAACGCGGGCGAGCGCGGCGGCGCGGCCTTTTTTCCTTATGATGCCGAGACGGCCGCGCCCGCGCTCACGGCGCTGCTGCAGCTTCGCAGCGCAGAGTTCAAGCGGCGCTACGCGCGCACGGCGATGGGCTGGCGCGGCGCGGCGGTGCTGCGCCGCAATGCGGCGATCGCGCTCGGAAACGCGCTGGATCGCTCGACGGTTCCGGCGCTTGCCGCCGCGCTCGCCGGGGACCCGCACCCGATGGTGCGCGGTGCGGCAGCCTGGGCGCTCGGCCGCATCGGCGCGCCCGCCGCCCGTGAAACGCTGCGTGCGCGGGCGACGCTCGAAGGAGACGCCGGGGTGCAAGAGGAGATTGCCGCAGCGCTACGGGAGATCGCACCGTGAGCACGACGGTCGATCTCACGCGCGCGCTGCTCGCCGATGCCTTCAATCGGCCGATTACCTATTTGCGCGTCTCGGTCACCGACAAGTGCAACTTGCGCTGCGTGTACTGCATGCCCGAGCCTGGCCTCGCGTGGCTGCGCCGCGAGGAGCTGCTTTCGTACGAGGAGATCGTCGCGATCGTGCGCGCGGCCGCGCAGGCCGGCGTGCGAACGATTCGCCTCACCGGCGGCGAGCCGCTGGTGCGCCGCGATCTGCACCGCCTGGTAGCAGGCATCAATGCCGTCGACGGCATCGACGACATCGCGCTCTCCACCAATGCCGTGCTGCTCGAAGAGCAGCTCGACGGATTGCTCGCCGCCGGTCTGCGGCGGGTCAACATCTCGCTCGATACGCTGCGTCCCGATCGTTTCGAGCGCATCGCTCGCCGTCCGGGCCTCGATAAAGTACTGCGCGGCATCGACGCGGCGATCGCGGCGAAGCTCACGCCTGTCAAACTCAATTGCGTGGTGATGCGCGGTGAGAACGACGACGAGATCGCCGCGTTCGCGCAGCTCACTCGCGAGCGCGCAGTCTACGTGCGCTTCATCGAAGTGATGCCCGTGCACGAAAATCTCGCCCTGCAGCGCGAGAGCTTCATCTCTTCGGACGAGATTTTGGAGCGTGTCGCCGCAGTCGAACGCATCGAGCCCGTCGAGGGCCCGCCCGGCAACGGACCGGCACGCTATTTCGCCTATCCGGGAGCGCCGGGCGCCGTCGGGGTCATCTCTCCGCTCTCGCACGACTACTGCGAGCGCTGCAATCGCGTCCGGCTCACCGCCGACGGGCGCCTGCGCCTCTGCCTCTTCGGCGATCAGCACGTCGATCTGCGCACGCCGCTGCGCGCTGGGGCGAACAGCAGCGAGCTCGCCGAGCTTCTGCGGGCGAGCATGGCGATCAAACCCGAGCGCCACCACCTCCGCCTCGGCGAAGCCAGCTCCCGCATGCGCGCCTTCTCCGAGATCGGCGGCTGATTTTGGCCAGCTCGTCGTCAGCGAGCCCCTCGTTTGCCGCGTCACAGAGCCTGGTGCCCTAGCGTTGGACGAGAAAGGGGGACCAGCACGCATGGAGGAGGTCTACCTCGCCACGCAACCGGCGGCCGGCGTTCAGGTGCGCATCGAAGCGCTCGTACGCGAATATCAGACGAAGCTGGCGCGCTATTTGCGGCGCATGGTCGGTGACAGCGAGCTTGCGCTCGACCTGACGCAGGACGTATTCCTTGCGGCCTTCCGGACGCTGCAGCGCGATCCGGATCGCCCGTTGACGGCGGGGTGGCTCTACAAGACGGCGACCAACGGAGCGATTTCGCACCTGCGGCGCCGCAAGATCATACGCATGCTGCCGCTCGACCGCGAGGGCGACGACCGGTCGTGGCGGATCGACGAACGCAGCGCGGCGTCGGTCGATCTGCAGGCGGCGATCGGGAAGCTTCCGCCCGAACAGGCGGCGGCGGTTCTGCTGACGAGCTACGCGGGCTATTCCTCTAGTGAGGCTGCAAAGATCCTCGATACCTCGCCCGACGCGGTACGCCAGCGCGTCTGCCGGGCGATGAAGATCCTGCGATCGGTGATGACGGAGCAATTGTGAACGACCAGTGTGCGCGGGCCGAGATTCTTGCCGGAGCGGTTGCGCTCGGCGAGGCGAGCGACGCCGAGCGCGAAGCCTACCGCAACCACGTCGCGACCTGCGCGGCCTGTTTGCGTACGCTCGGCGGCGAACGCGAGATCGAGCGCGTCATGGCGACGGTCGCACGAGCGCGTGACGAAGAAACGTGGGAACCGGCACCGCGTCCGCTCGAGCGCCGTTCACGGGTCGCATTGCTGGGTAGCGGTGCTGCCGTTCTTGCCGCCGCGCTCGTGGTTTCTTTTTGGCTGCACGTATTGCCGGCCGCAATGGTCCGCACACCGGCGACCGGACCGAAAGTCGCGCAAGCCGGGAATGCGCCCGCGCATCTCGCCGACGTTCACGTCGGGATCGAACCTCGCCCGCGCGTCGCCGCTGCACCGCACCGCACCGGCGCCTCTCCGGCGCCGCGCCGCGCGATCGTGGTCGTGCACAACGTCGTCACCCAGAACGGCAATGCCGTGACGCAGACGACGACGCAAACGACCGAAGTTGCGGAAGCGCCGGTCGCGCCCGCCTCCAACGTGCCGATCTGGCGGCGCGACGAAGCGATGCCGCAGCAGCAGCAAAGCGCGCAGCCCGCCTCCACGCAGGCGCCGGTCATCGGCGGACGCGCGGAGTCCATCTCGGTTGCGCCGTTGACGATCGTGCGTGACGTCATGCCGCTCGGCGGCGATGCTGCGATCAATCCTCGGCCTGCGCCGATCGCCTATTCCGAAGACGCGCAAGGCACGACCGCGTTCGAAGTGCTGGTCGACGAGCGTGGCGCACCCACCAAGTGCACGATCACGAAGTCGTCGGGATATCTCGTATTGGATGAAGCCGTGTGTAAGGCGGCAATGGCGGCGCGATATTCACCGCGCACGGTCAATGGCAAGGCGACGCCTGGGGTCTATCGCGACGCGTTCACCTTCCGCGCCGGCGACGACGACGACCGCCAGCTTTAAAAAACGCTCAGTCGACCGATTTTCTGAAGAACGCGAGCATCTTTTCGGCTTCGGGCATGATGCGGAACTCTTCGAAGCCCCAGCTCTTGGCTTGATTGATAGCGCGCATGTTGTGCATCGAGATCAAGAACGTCAGCGTCTTGACTTTGCGCTTCATCGCGAGGCGCTGCACCTCGCCGACCAATTCGTTGCCCACTTCCGCCGGAGCGTTCGGACGCAAACGCAGGCTCTCCATCATGGCGACGTCCATGCCGTTGGCAGCCTCGGGATCGTCGTAGCCCGGGGGCAGTTTGAAGACGAGCTGCACCATGCCGAGCAAACCGCTTTGATCCTCGGCAACGAGAATCACGCGGCGTCCGGCCTTTTGCTCGCCTAGACACATGGACATGCGCGTCGTCCAGCTCTCGCGCGGAGAGGGGGCGCCGCTAAGGACGCCGTCTTTCGTCAAGCGGTCGACGTCGTTCGCCTGCGCAAAGCGCAGAAAGATCTTTCGGGCCACGTTGCCTTTCGATTCCCCACGCGGGGAGACGGGCCCCCTCAGACGAAACGCCCGCCAGCAATGCAAACCCGCCGTAAGACCGTATTCGCTGCGGCCCTTGCAATTCTTACGGGACTTATGTCCGTGGGCTGTTCGCATCAGCAGAGCGGTGCAGCGCGCTCGGATGACGGGCGGGGAGCACAACTCTTTGCAAGAAATTGCTCAGTCTGTCACGATTCGTCAGCCGACGCCTCGCGCATCGGGCCCCCGCTCGTGAACGAGGGGCACAAGCGTACGCTCGCGCAGATCGTTCGGGCGATCGAAGAGCCTGACCCGCCGATGCCCAAACTCTATCCCGGCACGCTCTCGGAGCAGGACGTACGCGACATCGCTGCTTACGTAAAGACGTTGTAGCCTTCATCTTAATAAGGAAGCAATGGCGGCGCCGTTTATCTACCGCTTTACGCACGACCTGCGCGTCGAAGACCACGCGGGCTTAGCGCAGGCTGCGGCGCACGGCGACGTGCTTCCGGTGCTCGTCATCGACCGCGCGGCCGAGGCGCGGCTCGCACGCTCGCCTCGGCGCGCCGCCTTCTACTGTGCTGCAGTTGCGGCACTCGAACGCGCGCTGAACGAGCGCGGCGGACGGCTCATCGTGCGGCGCGGCGCCGCCGGCCCCACGCTCAAGAGCATTGCCCGCGCCTGCGCCGCGCGCGGCGTCGCGTGGAGCACGAGCTACGACGGGCCCGGTGCAGCTTCCGACGCACGCGTTCAATCGGAACTCGAAGAGGCGGGTCTGCGCGCGGAGATCGTGCACGACGCGCCGGCGATCGCGCCCGAGGAGACCGCTGCTGCGCGACCGAGCGGCGGCGACGGCTATCGCGCCTTTGCTCCCTACTACGATGTGTGGCGCATGCTGCGGCCGGCTTCGTTCGACGTCCCGCTGCTGGTGCGTTTCGCGCCGAGCGATCTGCAGAGCGAGCCGCTGCCCGTTCCCCACGAGTTCGGAGCCGGCGATCGCGCGCTCGATGCAGGCCCTGCGGTCGCCTCTGCCGCGCTCGACAAGTTCTTGAGCGGCGGAGCCGCGGTGCAATACGCCGTCGCGATGAACGTGCCCAGCGACGACGGCACCTCGCATCTCGCGGCGCATCTTTCCTTCGGTTCGATCGCGGCGCGCACGGTGTTGCGCGCGACGCTAGCGCGGCTGGAGGATCCGTTTTTATTGAGCGAAGAGCGCGTCTCGCTGCGGCTCTTCGTCCGCTCGCTTGCGCTGCGCGATTTCTTCCTGCAGCTCGCGCACTTCTACGGGCCGATCGACGACGAAGCGCTACAGCCGAAGATGCGCGGCTTTACCTTCGCGCGCACGCATCGGGCGCTCGACGCGTGGCGCGGCGGAAGCACCGGCTTCCCGCTAGTCGACGCGGGTGTTCGCCAACTGCACGAGACGGGGTGGATGCACCCGCACGTGCGCGCGGTCGTCGCGTCGTTTCTGTGCTTCGATCTCGGGGTAGATTGGCGTGTCGGGCGCGACGAGTGGGAACGCTGGCTGATCGAGGACGATCCCGTGCTCGCGAACGGAAACTGGCAATGGATCGCCGGCGTGGGCGCCGACATGGCGCAATATCCGCGCATCTATAATCCGGAAAAGCAGCGGCGCCGCTACGATCCGAGCGGCGCCTATGTCAAACGATGGGTTCCGGAACTCGCGCAGTTGCCGATGAGCGCGTGGAGCGGCGGACGAGACGAGGGACAACTGGCCTTACCGCTCTTCGCACGTGCCTATCCCGCGCCGGTCGTCGATCACGAACGCGAAGCACACGCATTTCTAGAACGGTATCGCGCCTACGTCACGCAGGCATACGTTCGTCAAGCCAATCGCTGATCACCGGCACGCGCACGGGGTCGCCGTGCCAGGCTTTGATGCCGAAGAAGGCGCTCGAGACCAAGAAGAGCGGCAGCATGAAGAGCAGCACGAAGTTCGACGACCACCCGAGCGGCGACCAACCCAGGAACGGAAGCTGCGTCACGAGCTCGAGCAAACCCCAGAACGCGGCGAAGCCGACGTTGAAGCCGAGCGCTTGCAGTGCTTGCCGTTTTATATAGTTGGATTTTTTCGAGTCCAGCAACGCCAAGAGCGCGAGCGGCCAGAGGGGATATCCGAGCGCGGCGAGCGCGCGCGATTCGACCGGATCGTCGGAGACCGTGGTGACGGTAGCTCCGCGCGCGGCTTGCGGAGGAGCGCTCGGGCGCGGCGGAACCTGACCGTGGAGTTGCCTGCGCTCGCCGACGGTCGCGTCGATCTTTTGACCGAGCCGGCAGCTCGGGCACCCGCCTTGCTCGTCGCGACAGGTCGCGCAGATTGCCTTTCCGCAGTGCGCGCACGGCGCTACCGACGGAACGTTCGAGTGAAAATAGCAGTCCATAATCTTAGCGTCTCGCTCCAATCCTACACCCATCCTCTACCGGCCGGTAGCGGTGCAGGTTTCATCCGCGGCGGGCCGCAAGGGCTCACCCAATGATGCAGTCCACGGTCGCGCGTCTGGCGCGCGAAGGGCGCCCGTATTATCCCCGGCTGCTCCTGGCAATCGGTCTCGGCGCCGTCAACGGCTTGCTGCTTCTGGTCGGTCCTTGGGCCTTCGGCGTCATCATCAACAAAGTGGTGGATCCCGCTACGCACCACCAGCAGCCCGATCTGCACGTGCTCTATCTCGCGCTTGGCGCCACCTACGTCTCGCTGGTGCTCTCGAATCTCGCGACCTACGGTACGAACTATCTCACCACGCTCTCCGGGCAGCGCTTCCTCGCCCGGTTGCGTCAGCAGCTCTACGAACGGCTCCTGCGCTTGCCGCTGCAGGTCTTCGACCGCTGGCGTCCGGGCGAATTGATCTCACGCTTCAACAGCGACCTGCAAGTGATGAGCGACGCGGTGAGCGTCTCGCTGCCGCAGTCGATCAACGCGCTGCTCACGTTCTTGGGCTCGTTCATCGCGATGATCTACATCGACTGGCTGCTGACGCTCGTCCTCATCTTCATCGCGCCGTTGATGTCGCTTGCGGTCTCGCGCTTCCAACGGCTGATCTCTTCGAGCATGCAGCGCTCGCAGTCGCGCATCGCCAATCTCTCCGCCACGCTGACCGAGATCCTCTCGGCGCAGCGCGTCGTCAAGGCTTTCGGGCGCGAAGAGTACGAGTCCAAACGCTTTCGTCATCGCAACGAAGACTATTTTGGCGCGTACATGAAGGTGAACCAGTTCGTCTACATGCAGCCGGTCGTGATCTCGTCGATCCTCACCTGCGGCGTCATCGTCATCATTTGGCTCTCGGTGCGCGAGGTTTTGGTCGGCCGCCTCAACAGCGGAGCGCTTTTCAACTATTGGCTGCTCGTCGTGAACCTCGTCAATCCGATGAATCGTATGGCCGCGTTCTTCGGCGATCTGAGCAAGGCGCTAGTCTCGACCGGCCGTGCCTTCGAACTGCTCGATCTGCCCGAAGAAGAAGAGGCCGTCGCGCAGCCCGCGCCGATGCCGCGCATCGCCGGACGGATCGAGTTCGATCGTGTCTACTTCTCGTATGCAGTGCAGGAACAGCCGGCGCTCGCAGACGTGACGGCGTCGATCGGTGCGGGTGAGATCGTGGCGTTGGTCGGGCCGTCGGGCGCGGGAAAGACGACGTTCGTGAATATGATCCCGCGCTTCTACAATCCGCAGCGCGGCAGCGTCCGCATCGACGGAATCGACATCGCGGGCGTGCGGCTGAGCGATTTGCGCGCGCAGATCGCGATCGTACCGCAGGATCCGCAGCTGTTTCGAACGTCGATCGCGGAGAACATTCGCTACGGCCGGCTCGACGCAAGCGACGAGGAGGTGCGCGCCGCCGCAATCGAGGCGAACGCCGACGAATTCATCACGACGCTCCCCGAGGGCTACGCAACCGAAGCCGGCGAGCGCGGGGTACGCCTATCGGGCGGGGAACGCCAGCGCATCGCGATCGCGCGCGCGATCGTCCGCGATCCGCGCATCCTCATCCTGGACGAAGCGACGAGCGCCCTCGACAGTCACTCCGAAGCGCTGATCGAATCCGCGCTCGATCGTTTGCTGCCGGGACGAACGACGCTGATCATCGCGCACCGGCTCTCGACCATCCGGCGCGCGAGCGCAATTCTTTATATCGAAGGAGGGCGGGTCGTCGAGACCGGCTCGCACGACGCGCTGCTGGCCCGCAACGGCGCCTACGCCCGTTTGCACGCCGCGCAACAGGGCTTCGCATCTCATACCTTCGCGATGCCTGCCGATAAGTAGTGAGATGGCTGATTTCAGCATACTTCCGCTTGGGGAAGTGACCCAATTGCTCAGCGAGGCGACCAAGGGAGCCAAGCTGGAGCATGATTCGCTCGCGAACAACATCGCCAACGTCAACACACCCAATTTCCGCCGCTCGACCGTCGATTTCAAGGCTGCCTTGGCTGAGAGTATGGGCGTTCCGCCGGACCCGGACGAACTGGCGATGACGGTAGATGACGATCGCCAGTTTGCGGTCGGCGACGGCACCCCGCCGGTTCCCTACGACCCCAAGCCCGAAGTCGACGAGACGACGCAGATGCGCGTCGATCAATCGAATGTTGACATCGATCAAGAGATGGCCCAGCTCGAGCAGAACACGAGCTACCAGGAGACTGTCTCGGAGCTCTTGCAGGAGCAGTATAAATTCATTCGTGAAGCAGCGACGGAGCAAGCGTCCTGATGGGCTACTATGATTCGGTCGAGATCAGCGCGTCGGGCCTTTCGGCGGAGCGCCTCGCGATGGACGTCATCGCGAACAACATCGCCAACGCCAATACGACACGCACCCCGCAGGGCGGCGCCTTCAAGCGTCAGCTGGTGATCTTCGCGCAGAAGTCTGCCGCACCGGAGGGTTCGGACCAGATCGGCTCCTCGGGAGACGACGATCCCTTCGCCCCGCCGGATCCCTTCGATCCGCAGAACTCCAACCCGGCGCAAGTCGAAGGCGTGCAAGTCCTGGGCATCACGAACGACAATAGCCCCGATCGCTTGGTTTACGACCCGAGCAATCCGGAGGCGGACGGCCAGGGCTACGTTCACTATCCCAACGTCGAGATCGTCAAAGAGATGGTCGACCTGATGGCTGCTTCGCGCGCGTATCAGGCCAACGTTGCGGCGATCACGGCCTCTCAGAACATGGGCGCATCCGACCTTTCCATCCTCAAGAGCTAGGAGACGAGGCCTCGATGGACATCAACAGCGGCTACGGCGATGCGATGGGGAAGATCGTGCCGGGGACGTTCGTTCCCGACGTCAATCCGCAGGCGCCGCGCTCCGAGCCGCTCCCAGGCGAAGAGGGCGGCGGGAACGGTGCAAGCGGGGGCGTCTCGTTCAAGGACACCCTGGCCGGCATGCTGGACCATGTCAACGATCAGATGCTGACTGCCCAGCAGAAGTCCGAAGACTACGCGATGGGCAAGACCAACGACCTCGAGGGGACGGTCAAAGCCGTCGAAGAGGCCGGCCTGGCCATGCAGATGACCCTCTCGGTCCGCAACAAAATTTTGCAGGCTTATACGGAAATAAGCCAGATGCAGTTCTGACCCGTCCCTTAAATTTTCCGCCGCCTGCGCCGAAATCCAAAATGAGTACCGGTAGTTGCTGGCACTCGCGGCCTGGACGACCTTTGCACGAAGGGTGGGGGCCGCTGCGAGACCCGATCGATTGAGGGACTCGCGCTAAAAGAAGCCCGTTCGTGCGGAGGTTTTTCTTTTGGTACGTGGCCTCTACACGGCGGCGAGCGGAGCGCTCGTTGCAGAGAGCATGGCCGACAACGTGGCGAACAATCTCGCCAACGTGAATACGGGCGGCTTCAAAAAGACGCTGCTCCAAATTCAGTCCGCGCCCTCTCTCGACATCTACCGGATTCAAACCGATCCCGGTAAGGTTGCGGGTAATCCGCTGCCCGGCAAGCCCGTTGCGCAAGAGGTGGGTTTGCTCGGTACCGGTTCGTCGATCTACGACACGCCGACGAGCTTCGATCAGGGGCCGCTGCAATCGACCGGCAATCCGTTCGACGTCGCGATCACCAACGATCCCAACGCGTTCTTCACCATTCAAACGGCCAACGGCGTGCGCTACACCCGCGACGGAGAGTTCGCGGAAGACGGGCAGGGTATTTTGCGCACCCGTGACGGCAACCCCGTGCTCGACACCAACGGGCAGCAGATTCAGTTACCGAGCACCGGCGGCACGGTGCAGATCGCAAGCGACGGCAGCATCACGCAGAGCGGCGCCGTCGTCGCGCAACTCGGTCTCACGCAGTTCAACAGCCTCCTGAATCTGCGGCCCGAAGGCGTAAACAATTTCGCGATAAGCGGTAACGCGGGACCGACGCCGGTTACGACCGCGTCGGTGCAACAAGGATTCCTCGAACAGAGCAACACCAACGTGGTCACCTCGATGGTCGACCTGATTTCGGCCGAGCGCTGGTTCGAGGCCAATGAGAAGTCCATCAAAACCGAAGACGATGCGGTCAACCAGGCCATCACCATGGTCGGCAAGACGTCATAGCGAGGAGCTTAGTACAACAATATGATGCGTTCACTCTATACTGCGGCATCGGGCATGGTGGCCCAGCAGTACAACATGGACACGATTTCCAACAACCTCGCGAACGTCGATACGCAGGGTTTCAAGAGCAATCAGGCGCGTTTCCAGGATCTGGTCTACCAGACGCTGCAAGCGCCGGGCGCTCCGGTGGCGGCTTCGATCGTACCGGTCGGTCAGCAAGTCGGCTTGGGCGTGAAGGTCTCCGACTCGGAGAAGGTCTTCACGCAAGGCTCGCTCGTGCAGACCGGCAACAACCTCGACGTCGCGATCGAAGGTGACGGCTTCTTTCAGGTCACGCTGCCCGACGGCACCACCGGCTACACCCGCGACGGTTCGTTCAAAGAAGATGCAAACGGCGCGATCGTGACGGCCGAAGGCTACTTCGTACAGCCGCAGATCACGATTCCGCAAAACGCGATCTCGGTATCGGTTGCGCCCGACGGAACGGTCACCGCGCAGGTCCCGGGCGCGGTGCAGGCGCAGACGCTCGGCCAGCTGCAGCTCGCGCGCTTTGTGAATAACGCGGGCCTCTCGCCGACCGGCGACAATCTCTTCCAGCAGACCGGCGCGAGCGGACCGCCGATCGTCACGACGCCCGGCCTCAACGGCGCGGGTACCCTCGAAGACGGATATTTGGAAAATTCCAACGTTTCGGTCGTCAACGAGATGGTCAATATGATCGTCTCGCAACGCGCCTACGAAGCAAACTCTAAAGCGGTCGGTGCAGCAGACAACATGCTGCAAGAAGCGATCGCGATGTCGCCGTTCCAGTAGGAGATCGATGATCCGCACGCTCGCCGCCGCTCTCGTCCTCGCGCTCGCATGGATCGCATGCGTGCCGGCGACGGTGCGCGCGCAAGCGGCGACGCAAGTGCTGCCCGGCAAGCGCCTCGAAGCGCTCGCCGCGCCCGTGAGCAAGCGGGTGCCGCTGCAAGGCGACGCGCAGCTCGTGCAGGCGTTTCCGATTCCCGATCAAGTCGTGCCCGCCGGGCGTCTGTCGCTCGCGGTCGAGACCGCGATCGTGACGTCGACGTACGTGAACGTCCCGATCGAGGTAGACCTCAACGGTAAATTCCTACGGCAGATCTTCGTTGGTTATCGCGTGCAGCGCTACGTCCAAACCGCGGTCGCGGCGCACGATCTCGTGCCGGGTGCGGTGCTCGAGCCCGGCGATTTGAAGATGGCGCGTATCGCGTACACCGGACAGCGGACCAACGGCATGGAGGTGCTGTTGGGGCGGCGCGTGATCGAGGCCGTGCGGGCGGGCGCGCCGGTCGCGATCGAAGAGACGATGGTCAATCAACTCGTCAAAGCCGGGAGCACCGTTACGCTGATCGTCTCGGGCGACGGCGTCAGCGTCGTCGCGGATGTCGTCGCGCGAAACAGCGGCGGCCTGGGCGACGAGATCAACGTTTACGATCCGAAGACAAACAAAACGCTGACGGGCACGATCGTCGGCCCCGACCGCGTCGAGCTCAATATTTCTGGAGAGACACAATGATGAGGCGCACGTTGTTCGCGATGATTCTGCTCGCGTTCGCCCCCGTCGCTGCGGCAGCGGATACGCTCTATCAAGCCGCGCCGCCGCCGGCCGGGCCCGGTCATCCGCTGAGCTTGATGGACGATCACCGCGCGCAGCAGGTCGGCGACCTCGTCTACGTACAGTTCGATCTCACCAATTCGAATTCGGAAGTGAACAATTATTCGAGCAACAAGCAAGTCGCGATGACCGGCGGCGGCGGCCAAGGCGTTTTCAATCTGCCCCTCGTGCGTCTGAACAACTCGGTCACGGGACAGTCGACGACGAGCACGGCACAGACTGCGACGGGCTCCAACGCATTCACGGCGACGATGATGGCGACGGTCACGGGTATCCTTCCGAGCGGAGCGCTACAGATCGCGGGCGATCAGGCGCTCACCGTGAACGGCCAGCTGCAGACGCTGCACATCACGGGAACGATTCGCCCGGTGGACATCGATAACACCGACACCGTGCTCGCCTCGCGCGTGGCCAACGTGCAGGCGACCTTCAAGGGTAACGATCAGAAGAACAAAGGTTTGCTCGCGAGGATCCTCAGTTGGCTGTTCTAGCTCGTTCACTGACCGCGCTGATGCTCGCGTTCGTGTGCGCGGGCTCGTGCGCGTTTGCACAATCGACCGGAAAGAGCGTGCTCGTCAAGGATATCGCGCACGTGCAGGGCGTGACGGGCAACCAGCTCGTCGGCTACGGCGTCGTCGTCGGCCTGCAGGGCACCGGCGACTCGACCTCGGTCATCTTCACCAGCCAGACCATTCAGAACATTCTGCAGTCGTTCGGGCTCACCGTCGCGCAGACGTCGGTGCGCACGCGCGACGTCGCGGCGGTGATCGTCACCGCGACGCTGCCGCCCTTCGCCCACTCGGGTGACAACGTCGACGTCGACGTCTCGGCGATGGGCGACTCGAGCAGCCTGCAGGGCGGCACGCTCGTACTCACCGAGTTGCGGGCCGCGAACAACCTCGTATACGCCACGGCGCAAGGGCCGGTCTCGGTCGGCGGCTTCGTCGCCGGGTTCGGCGGCTCGAGCGTCAACCAGAATTTCACCGGCGCGGGGCGCATCCCCAACGGCGGCATCATCGCGCGCGACATGGTCACGCCGATCGAGAACTCGCCGAGCGGCTTCAACTACGTGCTCACCACGCCGGACTTCAAAACCGCCGCGAATCTCGCCGCGATTTTGAACGAGCACTTCGGCGCGCGCACGGCCGAGGCGCAAGACGCCGAAACCGTGCACGTGACGCTCCCGCCGCGCTATGCGAACAACCCCGTGCAGTTTCTCGCCGACGCATCAGATCTGAGCTTCCGGCAGGACGAGCTTGCGAAGGTCGTCATGAACGAGCGCACCGGCACGATCGTCTTCGGCGGCGACATCAAGCTCGCGCCTTGTGCGATCGCGTCGGGGAACCTCTCGATTACGATCACGACGCAGAATCAAGTCGTGCAGCCCAACGCGCTCGCGGGTGGAAACACCGCGGTGCAACGCAACACGACGGTCACCGCGCAGGAGAAGGGGCATCAGCTGACCTTCATCGCCGGCCAGACGACGCTCTTCTCGGTCGTTCGCGCACTCAACGCACTCGGCGTCTCGCCGCGCGACTTGATCGCGATCGTGCAAGCGCTGCGCAGCGCCGGCTCGCTGCAGGCCGATCTGGAGATCATCTGATGGCTCCCTCGCCGGTCGATCCGACCAACAGCTACACGCCCGAGCAGAAACAGGCTTTGGCGAAGCTGCACGATGCGGCGACGCAGTTCGAAGGCGTTTTCCTCGAGATGGTCATGAACGCCATGCAGGACACCGTTCCGCAGCAGACGCTTTTCGGAACCGACGATTCGGCGGAGCAGACGTGGCAGAGCATGCTCAACGACGAGCGCGCCGAGGCGATGGCGAAAGACGGCGGCTTCGGATTGGCGGAGCAGCTGGAGAATCAACTGCGCGGCGCAGTGCTGGGCGATGCCGGCCACGAGGCCAAAGTCGACGTCGATAAGAGGATCGAGCCATGAGCGATTCGTGGGACGCCTTTGCGGCCGCGCTGCTCGACGAGTCTCTGCTCCTGCGACGGACGCACGAAGCGGCGCTGGCGCTGACCAAAGCGCTCGTCAAGAACAGCGCTACCGATATCCTCGAGTGCGAACGCGGACTCGACTCGGCGCGCCGCGCATACCACTCCGCTTCGGGCAAACGCCGCGGCATGCAGATTCGCGGATTTGGTTCGATGACGCTGCGCCAGGTTTGTCTCTATGCGCCGCGTCAACTGTGGCCGACGCTCAATCAGCGTCTGGTGGAATTGACGACGACCTCGATCGGCTTGCGAATCACGAACAACAACAACAAAGCCCTGATCCAAAGCGGGATGCAGCGATTGGTCAAAATCACGACGGCTCTCCAAAAAGCGGCAAACGACACGCCCGGGACCTACAAGCGGCGCGGTTTCGTTCCGCCGCCCACCAACAGCGTGCTGGTGAGCAGTAAAGCATGAGCAGCTTCTTCCCGCAGAGCACGTTCTTCGGTCTCGAGCTGACCTCGACGTCGCTGCAGTCGTTCTCGGTCGCCGAGAACGTCACGGCCGACAACATCTCCAACGTCGACACGCCCGGCGCGGAGCAGCAGCAAGTGCAGCTCACCGAGGCGCCGCCGATCGTCGGCTCGCCCTTCGAAGCGACGCACGTTCCCGGAACGGCGGGCGACGGTACGATCGTCGCGGCCGTCACCGATGCCAACGTGCAGTCCTACGACGAGCTCTTCCGCGGCGCGAGCTCGTCGCAGAACTACTACTCGACCGAGCAACAGATTCTCGACAGCGTGCAGTCGCAGCTTGGCGATCCGGATGCGGGCGTCAGCACCGCCTATACGAACTTCCAAACGGCGATCACCGCGCTCGACAACGCCTCCGCAACCGGGAGTACGGAATCCGCGGCGGCGGGTGTCCTCTCCTCGGCGCAGTCGCTCGCACAGTCGCTCGTCAATTCGTCGACGGCGATTACGGATGCCGAGGATCAGACCGTCTCGCAGGGCGCGACGATCGTGCAGACGGTCAACGGGCTGCTCGATCAAATCGCCTCGCTCAACGGACAGGTTCGGGCCTCGACGGCGGTGGGCGACAACCCGGATCAGTTCGAGAACCAGCGCGACTACGATATCGACCAGCTCTCGCAGTACATTTCGACTCAGACGTCGGTGCAGGCCGACGGATCCGTGCTCGTCATGGTCAACGGCCAGGCGCTGGTCAATGACACGGTCGCCTACCACCTGGCGGCTCCGGTGATCGGTACCGCCTCGAACGGCGCGCAGAGTTTCAACGTCTATTTCGCGACCAATCCGCCGCAGTCGTCGAGCTCGCCGAGTATTCCGCTCGGCAGCGGGCAGCTCGCGGCGCTCCAGGATCTCTATAACAATAAACTGAGCAACTACAACGCGCAGCTCAATCAATTCGCGTCGACGCTCGCCAACGAAGTGAACCGCATCACCGAGTCGGGATATGACTCCAACGAGGTTGCGGGGACGGCGCTCTTCCAGCCGATCGACGCGCAGCTGCCGATCTCGGCCGGGAACATCAAGTGCGGTATCTCGGATCCCGAACAACTCCCGGTCGTGCTCATCAATACCGAGGCGGACACGAGCACGACGACCGGCATCGTGCCGATGAACTCCGCGAACAACACCGTCGATACGTCCTCGCCCCTGATCGGGAACGGAGCGCTGGCGAATGCGCCGACCGCTGCGTTTGCAGGCGGCGGCGCCAACGGGCCGCAGCTGACGATTCAGGTCAACGGCATCTCGCAGATTTTCGACTATACGTCGAGCGCGCCGCCGGCGACCGGCGCCGTCGCAGGCACCATTTATGCGGACAACATCGGTGACTTCGTCTCGAGCTTCAACGCGCTGCAGTGCGGTGTGACGGCGTCCTACGACTCGGCGTCGCAGGAGATTGTCTTCGCTCGCGATCCGTCCAACGAGAGCCTGGCGCTGCGCGGCGCGCAGCAGACGAACGCTCAGACGCCTTATTTTACGATCAGCGACAATCTCTACAATGCCGCGACGCCCAACACGTCGCTTCTGGGCGTCCTCGGCGCGGGCAACATCAACAACGTGCAGCAGGACGAGACCAACGATTACGGTGCCGACGACAACGGCGTCGCAAATTCGCTGGTGAACCTCTTCCAGAGCAACGTCGGCTTCCCGGCGCTCGAAACCGAGATCACGCAGAACCTCACCGCCGGGCAGGCGTATACGCTGCAGCTTCCGGCGGGGGTCGACAACCTGCAGGTCGGTCAACAGCTGACGATCGACGCGCAAGTCGGCGGCGGCAGCCCGCAAGAGAACGTGACCATCTCGTCGGTCAGCTATAACGCGAGCGGAGTCGAGTCGGTGACGTTTACGCCCTCGCTGAATCACACGATCACGGCGCCTTCCACCTACATCTCGGTGACGTCGGCGCAGACGCAGACGCTGCAGCAGCAGTACGGCCAGCTCTCGACGCAGGTCGGTCTCGACACCTCGACGGCCAACACCGGCACCACCACCCAGACCAATCTGGCCACTTCGATCGATCAGGAGCGGCAGAGCATTTCGGGTATCAACATTGACGAACAGACACAGGATCTCATCAAGTACCAAACCGCCTACCAGGCGGCTGCAAAAACCATTTCGACGCTCAGCCAACTGCTCGACACAATCGTGACCGGATTGGGCGTTGGGGCCTAAGGAGAGGCAGGAGAACCCATCATGATGCGCATCGCGACCTCGACGATATACTCCGAGCAAACACTCGCGATCGAGAACATCGAGTCGCAGTACCAGCTGCAGGGCCAGGAGCTCTCGACCGGCATCTCGCTGAACGAACCCTCGGATGATCCGCTGCTCATCGCGCAGGATCTCTCGGTGCGCAACGACTCCGCGGTCACCACGCAAGTCGGCCAGAATCTCACCGGGCTCAACGACCTGCTCTCGACGACCGACAGCACGCTCTCGAATCTGACCAACATCTTGCAGAGCGCGCGCAATCTCGCAATCGAGGGCGCGAGCGACGTCATCACGCCGGCGCAGCGTTCGCAGATCGGCGACCAGATCAATCAACTGCTCGAAGAAACGATCGGCCTCGCGAACACGCAGTACGACGGCAAGTTCATCTTTTCAGGGACCGCGGCGCCGCCCGGATCGAGTCTCGTCCAGGCGGTCGGCGATCCGCCGACGGCGGTCGAGACGGCCAACAACATCGTCCAGCAGAGCGAAGAGCTTCCCAACGGACAGCTCGTGCCGACCAACGTGACGCTACAGCAGGCCTTCAATCTCGACGCTTCCAACGGCTCGCCGAGCGTCTTCGATATGCTCATCCGGCTGCGCGATACCCTCACCGATCAGCAGACGACCGACGAGAGCACAGCGCAGGTAAACGTCTCCAACCAAGCGATCCTGCCAACGACCACGATCGCCTCGATGGAGTCGAGCACGCCGCAGATACTCATGACGCCGCTGGCTTCGGTCGGCAACGGCAACGTGGCCTTTACCCTCTATACTTCGTTGACGCCGACCGGCCAGACGTTCATCTTCACGGCCGGTCAGTCGATGCAGAACGTGATCGCCGAGATCAACGCCGCGACCGGCACGACCGGCGTCACCGCCTCCTTCGATTACCAAACGCAGCGGATGTCGCTCGACGACATAGCGAATCAGTCGTTCTACATTACCGATTCGCCGGCCGCGGCGGGCCTGGCAACCGGGAACTTCTCGAGCGCATTTCTCCTGGGCTCGACCGGGGACGTGGTCGATAACCTCTCGACCCAGCTCGGCGATATCGACAACGCGCTGACCGTCGCGCTCAATGCAGCGGGCGAGATCGGGGCTACGGTCCAGACGGTCACCTCGCTGAGCTCTACCGAAGCTTCACGCGGCGAGACCGATACCCAGGTGCAATCGAATCTGGAAGATACCGATATTGCTAAGGTAACGAGCCAGTTCAGCCTCAGCCAGACCGCCCTCGAGGCGGCCTACCAAACCACCACGCGTCTGGAACAGGATGACCTCTTCAACTACCTCCAGAACGGATAAAAAGACGATGGAAACCGGAGCCGCAATGGAAGAGCAGCAGATCACCGTCGAACTCCCGCGATTTGGGGCGTGCAGCTACGCACCGGATGAAATCATCGAGTTCCCCTGGGGTCTCCCCGGCTTCCCGACCCTGCGCAACTGGCTCCCCCTCAACCTCGACAGCCATCCGAGCTTCGTCTGGCTCCAAAGCCTCGACGACACCTCCGTGGCGCTGCCCGCCGTCGACCCCTGGATGGTCTTCGAAAACTACGATCCGAAGCTGCCCGCCTATGCCTTCACCTCGCTCGAGATCCGCGAGGCCGGGGACTTTGCGACCCTCTGCGTGGTCGTGGTGACGCCTAATGCCGCCGAGATGACGATCAACCTGATGGCGCCGGTGATCATCAACCTTCGCACGCGCAAGGCCCGCCAGATCATGCTCGACGGGTCCAGCTACTCGCCGCGCGAGCCGATGCCGCGCAAGATGCCCGCGAGCAGTAAGAGCGCATAACCCTGCCGAAACACCCAGCTCACGCCACGGAGGGCCCTGGGAATGCTGGTTCTGAGCCGTAAGATCAATCAATCGATTATGATTGGTGACGATGTTCGCATTGTGATCGTCGCCGTCGACCGCGACCAGGTGAAGCTCGGGATCGAGGCGCCCCGGGCGGTCCCGGTCCACCGCTCCGAGGTCTACGAGGAGATCCGTAAGACCAATCAGGAGGCACTCGGAGCCGCCCCCGTGGCCGCCGGCAAACCCGAGCGCGCCACCCTCAAGCCGAGGACCAAGCCGAACCACTAAAGTCCCTGTAGGCCGGGCCGATAAAGGACGTAGGGGAGAAAGGACACTCTTCCCCACGGCTAGCGTAACGGTGCCTCCGAGCACCAACATCATGGAGGAAAAATGCCTACAGGCCTGAGCATTGCCACTAACCTGTTGTCGAATGCTGTTCAGCTGAACCTCGACAACAATCAGAAGCAACTTCAGAACGTCGTTACCCAACTTTCGTCCGGCTTGCGGATCAACACCGCCGCGGATGACCCCTCGGGTAACGCTATCGCAACGAACCTTACCTCGCAGTATGAAGCGTTCAATCAAGCGTCGCAAAACGTGCAGAACGCCAATAATGCTGCGCAGGTCGCGCTCGGCGCGTTGACCCAGCAAACCGATATTCTGCAACGCATCCGCGTACTCGCGGTCGAAGCGGCGTCGGACGTCAACAGCTCGAGCGATCGCGTGAATCTGCAAGCGGAAGTTTCGCAGCTGCTGCTCGAAGTCAACCGCATCGCGCAGGACACGAACTTCAACGGTCAAGCGCTCCTCAACGGCAGCCATCAAGGCGACCAGGGCGGCGCGGAAGCCTATTACAGCATCACTGCAAACGCTGCGCTTCTCGCCAGCGGCACGCAGTATGGTTCGCTGGGCGCAAAGGTCGGTACGTCGACCGGCTTCCTGATCTCGAGCGTCGGCATCGCCAACGCGGCGTTCTACACGTCGACGAATACGCGCGATGAAACGGTCGAAATCCAGGTTATCGCCAACACGTCGAATCCGACGACCGCCACGCCGGAACTGAAGATCACACAGTTCATCAGCTCCTCGGCGGCCGTCAGCTCGACATACCTCTCGCTCGGTCAGGGCGTCAAGTTCGTGCTCGGCACGAACGGCGCGGGCGGCAATAGCGGCGTGACGCTGTACTTCAGCACACCGACCCTCGGCGACGTCGGCCAGACGGCTTACGTCAAGATCTCCGAGTACGTCGGACCGTCGAACTTTGCGACCGCACCGGCGTTCAACTTCCAGTCGGGCGCCAACGAAGGCGACGTGATTCAGCTCGGCATCGCAGCGACGAACACCAACACGCTGCGCATCTCGAACATCAATCTCGCCGTCAGTTCGTCCCAGAATCCGTCGCTCGCGGCGGAAGACGCGATCGGTCAGATCGACATCGCGTTGCAGACCCTGACCACGCAGCAAGCCGATCTCGGCGCAGTCGTCGTCCGCCTGGGCATCGACCAGCAGAACGACGATACCGCGGCGGTCAACCTGCAAGCCTCTGAATCGAACATCGCCGACCTCAACGTGGGTGAAGCGACGACCGAATTCACCAAGCTGCAGCTGCTCGTCCAAGTCGGCACGTCCGTCTTGGCGCAGTCGAACGCGAACGCGCAGTCGGTTCTCACCCTGTTCCGTTAATCGATCCGGCGGGCAACCGCTCTGGTCGTTCCTCGAGGGCCCGCTTCGGCGGGCCCTCGTTGCATTCTGCCGAAACCTCTAGGGAATGCCCATTCACGTTCGAGCCAAGCGGCCGGCGACGCAACCGGCGGCGCGCAGCGTCGCGCGAACCACGGCGCAGCCGGAGCGTCAGCAAAAACCGCCCGGCGTCAGCCTCTGCATGATCGTCAAGAACGAGGAGAAGTTCTTGCCGCAGTGCTTAGCAAGCGTGCGCGACTACGTCGACGAGATCATCGTGTGCGACACCGGGTCGACCGACCGCACCATCGAGATCGCGCGCTCCTACGGAGCAACGGTCATCGAAGATCCGTGGCGCAACGATTTCTCCTGGTCGCGGAACAAATCGATCGAGGTCGCCACCAAACGCTGGATCCTCTTCATGGACGCGGATGAAGAGTTGAGCGAGGACTCGCGCTCAGTGCTGCTCGCACTCAAAAGCCAGACGGCGCAGATGGACGGATTTTACACCCGCATCATCAATCGCACCGACGACTACCGCGGATCCGGGGACGTCTCGCACCACGTGATTCGCATCTTTCCCAATAGCGACCGCATCCGCTTTTTTGGGCCGATCCACGAGTATCCGGCGATCGACGGGACGGGCACGAGTGTCGAAGCGGGCTCGTGCGCGGTCACCATCATCCACCACGGCTACGTCAATTCCGTCGTCGCGGAACGCAACAAGGGACAGCGCAATCTCGAGATTCTCCTCGGAGCGACGCAAAACGACCCGGAGAACGCCTATCATTGGTACAATCTGGGCACGACCGCCTATCTCAACAAAGATTACGGGCTTGCGCTGAGCGCGCTCGAGAAGATGCTGGCGCTCGTGGGTGAAACGCCGCGCGCCTTCATGCCCAACGGCTTGGCGCTGCTCGGCGATCTCTACTGCGACCACTTCGGCGATCCGGTGAAAGCGGAGTGGATGTGTCACGAGTCGCTCAAGCGCAGCAAGCACTATGCAAACGCCCACATGATGCTCGGCAAGGCGTTGATCGCACAGCAGCGCTACGACGAAGCGCGTGCGGCCTTTGCGGCGTCGATCGAGGACGGTGCTTTCGCGAAGCAGCAATTCATCGTCGACGACCAGGTCTACATCTGGAAGGCGCACTCGGAGATGGGGTCGAGCTATGCGATCCAAGGTGATGATCTCAAAGCGCTCGAGTGGTTCGAGAAAGGGCTTGCGAACGCGCCGACGGTGGAGCCGCTGATGTTGAACCGGGCTAAGGCCCTCGAGCGGCTAAAACGCTACGGCGAGGCATACGACGCCTACAGGCTTGCGCTCGAAACGCATGAGAGCTCCGCCACGATGCTCCATCACGTGAATTTTTTGCTGCGCATGAAACGCGGCGCCGAAGCAATCGAGATCGTCGAGAAATGGTACCCGCGCCTGCGGCCGAGCGAAGCTTCGGAGCTGCTCGTGAGCGCAGCCGGCGTTTCGGAGCGCTACGACTTCGGTAAGGAAGAGCACTTTCTGCGGCTGGCTATCGAACTCGATCCCGGGTCGGAAAAAGCCGTGGAGGAGCTCGAGAAGCTCCTCACGCGCCAGGGGCGCGCGGATGAGGCGCAGCCGTTGCGCGAGCGGACGCAGCCGCGAAGCTTCGAAGATTGGAAAGAACGCGCGCACCGCGCGCTCGACGAGAAGCGCGCGGAGGCGGCCTTCTCGTCGATCGAGGCAGCCCTTGCCATTCACCCCAAGGATTTCGACATGCTGATGTCGCGAGCGGCGGCGCTCGAGCTCTTGGCGTCCACTGCCGGCGTCGAAGCGTCGCTCCTGCGTGCGCGCGAGGTCGACGCGGTGCGCGCCTCGGTTGCTCTCTCGCTGTATTACCTGCGCAACGAGCGCTACACGGAAGCAGCAGCAATCGCCGACGCCGCGTTGAAATAGGCGGCCGGTGGACTACTCGATCATCATTCCGCTGTTCAACAAGGCGGAGCTGACGCGGAATTGCCTTGCGAAGCTGCAGCCTTCGCTCGAAGGAGCGGGCGAAGGCGAAGTGATCGTGATCGACAACGCGTCGACCGATCACACGCAGACCGTGCTCGCCGATTTTCCGTGGATCCGTGCGGTGAGGAACGACGTCAACGTCGGCTTTGCGGCCGCCAACAATCAGGGCGCGCGCATGGCCCGCGGACGCGTGCTGGTACTGCTCAACAACGACACGGAGCCGATCACGAAGTGGCTGGCGCCGATGATGCGTCTGCTCGAAGATCGCAGCGTCGGCGCGGTCGGAGCGAAACTGCTCTTCCCCAAAGGAAAGATTCAGCATTGCGGCGTGCTGGTGCGCTGGTGGCCCTACAGCGCGATGGGCATGCAGCCGTTTCACTATCTCTACGACGAGCAAGCGCAAAGCAACCCGCAGATCGAGAAGCAGCGCGACTACCAGATCGTTACCGGCGCGTGCCTTGCAACACCGCGCGAGCTGTATCTCGAGCTGGGTGGATTGGACGAAGGTTACTGGAACGGCAACGAAGACGTCGACTACTGCTTGAAGCTGCGCGAGCGCGGCCTGCGTGTCGTGTACGAACCGGGGGCGGCGCTTTTTCACTACGAATCGCAGTCGGGAACGCAGCGCTTTCGCCGCATGCAGCCGAACATGCAGCGGCTTGCCGATCGTTGGCTCGACAAGGTAGAGTTCGACGCCTCGCGCGTCTACGTGGAGGACGGACGCTACCAGACCGTCCACCGCTTCAGCAACGGCGGCGAGAGCTTCGCGCACAAGATCTCGTCGCCGATCGACGTGCTCGTACACGGAGACGGTTCGAAGCCGAACCGCGACGCCTTCGAGCGAGATCTTCGCCGCGTGGGTACGCCCATCGCGTCGATTACATGGTGCGCGCAGAACGACGCCGTCGAACGTGCCCGGTCGATGATGGAACTGCGCGGCGATCGCTTCGTCGCCTTCGTGCGGACCGATACGCGGGTCGAGCCCGGCTGGCTCGACGAGCTCTTAGCGCGGGTAACGGCTCCAGCGAACTGCGTCGCCGCGACCTTCCTCGAGGGCACGCGTCGCGGCACGCACGCGCCGATCGTCGCAAGCGACGCGCGCTGCGTGATCCTGCGCCTGCGCATGCTGCCGCAGGACATGGAGCTCGGCGATTTCCCGACGCTCGATGCAGCTACCGCCGATCTCCTGGTGCGCGCGCTGCAGCAGCGCCGGGGAACCGTTGCGGCGTTTCCGCACGCGACGATGGGCAGCACGTCGTACCCGGAGCTCCTCGAGACCTCTCCGGCGGCGCTCGAGCGTGTCATGCGTTCGCGTCCCGCCTTCGAACGCGGGCTCGTTTCGATCGTCACGCTGAGTTGGAACACGCCGGAGTTTACGCTCCAGGCGCTCGAATCGATCCGCCAGCACACGGCGGAACCCTACGAAGTGATCGTCGTCGACAACGGCTCACGCGCCGAAACGCTGGCCGCGCTCGCGACGATCGACGACCCGCACGTCAAAATCGTCTACAACAAGACGAATCGTGGTTTCTCCGGCGGTAATAACGACGGCATCGCACACGCGCGCGGCGACTACGTGATTCTGCTGAACAACGACGTGATCGTGACGCCGGGTTGGGCCGACGGCCTAGTCGATGCGTTCCGCCGCATCCCCGGCCTGGGTATCTCAGCGCCACGCAGCAACAACGTCACCGGCGATCAGCAGGTCGCCGACGCGCAGTACGGCGATATTGCCGCGATGCAGGCATATGCGGTCGAACGCCGGCGGCTCTACGGGCAACAGGGCTATATCACGGATCGCGCGATCGGCTTCTGCTGGTGCATCAGCCGGACGGTACTCGATCAAATCGGCGCGCTCGACGAACGCTACGTGCTCGGAAATTTCGAAGACGACGACTACTGCATGCGGGTGCGCGCGGCGGGATACCTCATCTACGTTTGCAACGACGTCTTCATCCATCACTTCGGCAGCCGCTCTTTTGCCGCCAACAACGTCGATTACCGTTCGACGATGAGCGCGAACTGGGAGAAGTTCGCGAAGAAATGGGGATTCAGCGGACCGCTGCCGGAGACCGGTTACTACGGGGCCGATGCGCACGCTCGCGGCTTCAAACGCGCGGAGCACTACCTTCCCTTTCCGGGCGCGCGAACGAGTGAACCCGAGGTCGAAGCGCTCCACGGAGCGCGCGCGATCTTTGGGGCCGCGGTGCGCAGCGAAGCCGACTGGAGCGAAGTTGCGAAGTTCGTACGGCGATTCGCACAGGCATTCAAGCTGGAAGACGGCGTTGCGCTTGCGATCGGCGCGCTCGCGGTTCCCGATGCGACCGCGATTGCGGCGCGCGTCGAGCGCATTCTCGAGAAGGCGGGCATCTCGGTTGACGCGTGCGGCGATATCGAGATCGCCGACTACGACGACGAAGCGGAATGGGCGGCGCGTGCCGGCGACGCACGCTGGATCGACCTCGGCGCGATCGAGGACCGCAGCCCGAGCGCGCTGCGCCGTGCCCTGGGCTCGCACGTAAAATGAGGCGGCACTCGCTCTTGGCGCGCTATGCGCCCTTCCTCGAACCCGAACGCTTCGCCCGGGTCGTCGGTGCGCCGCATCTGGTCGCAGCCCGGCTGCAGCCTTCGTATTGCAACTGGCCGCAAGGGTGGCTCGACCTCGTTTTTGCACGTGATGGCGAGTTTGCGCTCGTGCCGTTCGTGCAGATCGATCCGCCGATGATCAGCGTGCGCGAGTCGAGCCCGCTGATCTGGCCTGCTTGGCTTCCCTTCGAAGAACCGGCGGTTGCGGCGCTCGAAGAGCTGATCGAACCGTGGCTGCTCTCGCACGCGCTCCTCACGGGCATCTCGCACGAGCACGTCGGCTTCTTCACTGCAGACGCGGAACTACGCGCGCAATTCGATGCCGCGCGGGCGGCGCGGTTTCTTTGCGCCGCGCCCGCCAACGACGTCTTGCTCGATGCGGCGCCGTACATCTACGCACAACGGTTTGTGAAGAGCCGCCGCGTCGGCGTCGATTCGCGCGACGGCGCTTTCGGAGCCTCGATCCTTGCGGTGAGCGCGGCAAGCGTTCACGCGGATCTCGGCGATGACGCACGCAACGAACTCGCGCGCTCCTGGTACGGCTTGGGCATCTACGGCGAGCTGCCGCGCGCCGCGTTCGATGTCTCGATCGGGCCTTCGCCGCAGGCCGGAGCCGCGGTGGCGATCGGTTGGGAGCAGGCCGATCCTGCCGCGGTTGCGGTCAGCGTCGCACGGCCGCTCTTCTCGTCGGTTGCGTGCTCCTTCGATACGCAAGATGGCCCCGAGGCGCGGCGCTTTGCGGTGCGTGCGCGCGACCCCATCCTGCGCCCCAACCGCTTCGCGCAGGCGCCGGTCATCGGCGGATCGGCTGGACGCATTCTCGTCGTCTTGCGCGACAACGCCTTGACGGTGCCCGACGCCGACACGGATCAGGCCGGAGCCCTCGTCGACGCGCTGTGCGCGCAGGGCTTCGATGCAAAGATCGCGGTTGCGACCGGCGCGCGCGCCGAGGGAGTCGATTTGATCCACCTCTTCGGCTACCGTCACGCGCACCAGTTTAGCTATGTGCTCGACGAGGCCAAACGTCTCGACGTTCCGGTCGTGATCACGCCGCTCTTCGACGATTTCGCGCACGAAGCCATGTGGGGATCGCACGCGATTCGCACGATGCTGACCGGGGTGCGCGACGATTTAGCGCAGGAGTCTATCGAGCGCGGGCTGGTGCACCGGCGGCTCATCGTCGGACACGGCATCGAGCGCGGCAAGCCCTCGTACAATTCCGAGATGGTCCGGCGGCTCTTCGAGCAGAGCCGCGCTGCTATCTTCGCAAGCGGCGAAGAAGAAGCCAGAGCCCGGTCGCAATACCCGTTCCGGGGAGCGACCCGCACCGTCGCGTGCGTGCCCCCGGCCCCGCGTGAGGCCGAGCCGGTTGGCGCTTTGTGCGGCCTCGACGAATACGTCTTGGTGCACGGCGTGATCGATCCGCGCGGCAACCAGTTGCTAACGGTGCGCGCTGCCGCCGCTGCCGGCGTACCGTGCGTGCTGGTCGGTAACGTTGCCGAGGTCGACTATTATTACGCGCTGCTTGGGGTAGCCGGCAGCGAGTTCGTCTGCTTGCCCGAGGACCGGCTCTCGCCCGGAGCGCTCGAAGCGCTCTACTCGGGAGCGCGCGTGTATGCCGATCTTGGCTGGGCAGGCCACGGCGCGGCGCGCGCGGTGCTCGCCGCGGCGCACGGCGCGCTGCCGGTGTTGAGCACCGCTCTGCCCTACGCGGAGCTATGGCCGGGCCTCACCGGCGGCGTGGATCCCGCTTCGATCGAGAGCGCGACGAGCGTCCTGCGGCAGGCCTGGATGCGGGCGCCGGCGGTCAGCCATCAAGTCGCCTCCCGAACCGCGGAGCTTTGCGATCCCCTGCGAAACCTGCAGGCCGTCCTGGGTGCCTATGCAGAGGCGGCCGGGGTCAAAACGGTGTAATTCTCTCCTTAACGCGCCGCCCAGGGACTGGCAGGCTCCTAAAATCGCCCGCGTGCTTCGACGATGATGGAAGAAGCGGGAGAAGGATAGTAAACATGGACGTTACGACCGTACAAGCCGCTGGCGGCTCGGTCGGGGGTTCGCCCCAAACTCAGGAGGTTGTTGCTGCGCCACCCGTGCCGGCGACGTCTTCGAATGCGCCCGCGGGCGCCGATCCTCCCAAGACGCAGAGCAGCGGTACTTCCACGCTCGCCTCCGTTGTCGCAAAACTCTACAACGTTCCGTCGACCTCGGGTTCAGGCGCTTCGCAGCCTGAGCTTGCAATCTCGTATAAGTACGTAAATCAGCTCCAGCTGGTCGTGACCGTCTTCACCAATCCGCAGACGGGTGAAGAGGTCGCACAATTTCCGCCGCAAGAGTTGATCGGGCTCGCCGAGTTCTTCGATCAAATCGACGGCGTTACACTCGACCGGAAAGTTTAAGGGGTACCCGTGTCCAGCGACAGCAGCACCGTATACGGCACCAACGTCGCACCCATCTCGTTCCCGGGCATCGTATCCGGTATCGATTACAACGAGATCATCGACAAGCTGACGCAGTTGAGCCTTGCGCCCACGACGCAGCTCAACGCGCAGATCGCGACCTTGAACAACGCGAACACGGAGTTGATCAAGATCAGCAATCTGCTCTCCTCGGTGCAGAACGCGCTGGGCGCTCTCTCGAACCCCAATCTCTTCTCGACATATCAAGCCGTCTCGGGCGACCCGTCGGATTTGAGCGCAACCGGCATACCGGGCGTGGTAGCGACGCCGGGCCTCTATACGATCGACAGCGTCAAAGCCGCGACGAACACCTCGATCCTTTCGAGTGCGAGCGCCGGTCACGCAATTACCGACCTCATTACCACCGGACAGTACGCCGGCGATGCGTCGGACACGGTGCCGCTTGCGTATTCCTACGCGCGCGTGACGCCGGAAAACGGCCAGAACGGCGAGGGCTCGGTGACGGTCGACGGTGTGTCGATCAGCTACAACGTCGATACACAGTCGCTCGACCAAATCCTCAATAATATTACGAGCCAGGTCGACAGTAAGGCTGACGCCGGTTTTCTGGCGACGCTGGTCAACGGTGTCGTGGAGTTCTCGTCGAGCGACGCGCAGATTTCGCTTGGGAGCAACTCGGACCAGGGTAATCTCCTGCAAGTCTTCCAGCTGAGCAACGCGCAACTCATCAATAGCGGCAGCAGCGGCTTCATCGAGGGTACGTCCAACGTCGGCGGGATCAACCCCGACGCCGATTTCAACGCGAGCGGGAATGCCGGTTTCGTAACGCCGGTTACCGCCGGATACTTCACGATCAACGGCGTGAAGATCGACGTGTCCGAGGGCGAGAACCTCAACGATATCCTCAGTGCGATCAATAGCAGTTCGGCGGGCGTGACCGCGGTCTTCAATTCGGTCAGCGGTCAGATCGAGCTGACGAACCAGAACTCCGGTCCGCAGAGCATCGTCCTCGGCGCCTCCGGCGACACCAGCAACTTCCTGACGGCGGCCGGCCTGACCGCGGCGAGCGGCGCGAAGACGACGGTCGGTGCGCAATCGGCGATCACTGTCCAGAACCCGGACGGCACCTCGACGACCTACTACAATAATTCGAACACCGTGACCAACGCGGTGCCCGGCATCTCGCTCACGATCAGCGGCAACACGACGACGCCGTTTACGCTCGATGTGACGCAGAACACGACGCTGCTCGTATCGACGCTGCAGAACTTCGTCTCGATATATAATGCCGCCGTGACCGAGATCAACAATGCAACCGCGCCGCCGATCGTGCTCGCGACGTCGTCGGCTCTGAGCGTCGCGCAATCGATCCCCGGCGGCGTGCTCTGGAACGATCCATCTGCGCAGTCGATCATTCCGGAGCTCGAAAGCATCGTCGGCGGGTTCCTGGGCAACAACAGCACGTATAACTCGCTCGCACAGGCCGGCTTGCTGCTCAACAGCTCGTTCGCGACAGTGCAGGCGACCAGCATCGATGCGCAGGACGGCGAAACCTCACCGGTTCAAAACGAGAACGTTTCGGGTACCGACGGCCACCTGGCGCCGCTCAACGTCAGCGCGTTTCTCGCCGCTTATGCGAGCAACCCTAACGCGGTGCAGGATCTCATCGTCGGGGCGAACAGTTTGACGACGCAGCTCGGCGAGTACCTCACGACGATCACCGGAGCTCCGACGTTGCTCAACGCGGGACCGGTCGGAAATATCCCGGCCGTTTCGCTGATCCAAAACGACGAGAACGGTAACAACGACACGATCACGAGTCTGCAGCAGCAGATTGCGCAGATCACCGACGAGGCGAATCAGCAGGCCAACATCTTGCGGTCGGGCTTCGTCGACAGTGAAACTGCGATCGCAGGGCTTCAGGCGGAGCAGCAAGAGTTGGCCGCGACCTTCGGCTTCTCGACAACCTCCTCGAGTTCGAGTTCAAGCAGTTAGGCACGGGGGCCATGCGCAAGAACAACGAGCAGACCTATCTGGAGACGTCGATCCTCACGGCTGCGCCGGAGGATCTCATCGTCAAGATCTTCGACGTGCTCATCATCGCCGCCCAACAGGCTCACGAAAAGCTGTTGCACGATCGTGATGACATCGAAGGCATCCACAAGGCGCTCTTGCGCGCGCAGCGCGCCTGCACCGTGCTGATGAGTTCGCTGAACATGGAGATCGGCGGCGAGCTCTCGACCAATCTGCTGCGCGTCTACGGCTTCTGGCACCGCGAGCTGGTGATGGCCAACATGCGCAAGGATCCCGAACGCGTCGCGCGCGTGCTCGGCTACGCGCGTGACTACCGCGATACGTGGAACACTGCGGTAACGCAGTTCAAAGCGCAGAAGCGCGTGCAGTCCGACCTTGCCGGGGGCGACGGCGTGACGTCGACGTTTGCGGCCGTTGGCTAGCCAGGTTCTCGAAGACGTCCGCTCGAGTGTAGCGGAGCTCGAAGCACAGTGCCGCGCGATCGGACCGCTGATCGACAAGCGCGACTGGAAAGGCTTTGAATCTCTGCTCTCCGACATGGCGCGCTCGCGCCATGCCGTAGCGAATGCGTGGGAAGCCGCGCAAGCGGAGCGCACGCCTGCGTTCGATCAGGAGATCTCCGGCCGCGTGCGGCGGGTGCTCGAGTACCGCGAGTGGCAGCTGCGGCGTCTGCAGCGGTTTTACGATGACGCGGGCGGCCGCCTGACGCTGATTTCGCGCTGGAAATCCTACGCGAAGACGGTCGTGGGCAAACGCGAGCGCCAAGGCGCGCTCTTCAGCGACATCCGCTAGGAGACGCTTCTCTACTCTTTCAGGGAATGACGACGTAGCTGAGCTCGGCGCGCACGTGCGCCTCGGGCGTGCTCTCCTTCGTGTTTTGCCCCGCCGGAACGAGCAGCATATGCCCGTTCTCGTTGATCACCGCCATGCGGGCCAGTGCGGTTGCTTCGGGCGTCTCCCATTCGCGCGGTACGACGCTGTCGCTCTGGCGATCGTAATGCCCGCAGCGCACGGACGGAACCAGCAGCACGCGATATCCGGCGCCGCGCAAGCGCTCGCAGAAGAGATAATCTTCGTCGCAGACGCGTACCCTGCCGGCGCTGCGTTCGATGAAAATATGGGCGGTAAAGTAGGGCGGCATGAGTTCGCGCAAGACGTGCGTGCGGATCGCGACGCAGCCGAAACCGACGCCGTCGACCGCAACCGGGTCGTGCGCGAAGCCCGGCACGACCGCGGTGCGCGTATCGCGCGAATCCCAACAATCGACCGCCATCGGACGAAAGCCGTCGCGCGCGTAGTAGAGCGCACCGGCGGCGGCGGCGCGCGGGTCGGCGTCCAGGGCGTCGCAGAGTCCCGCGATTGCGCCGGGCGGCAAGACCATATCATCGTCGCACATCACGAGCAGGTCGGCGCCGCACTCGAGCGCGCGCTCGACGATGAGGTCGCGCTGCGCGGGAATATAGTTTCCGGTAATGACCGCGCGCTCGAGCCGTTCGACGGCGGGGGGCAGCTGCAGGTGCGCGAGGCTGTCGAGAAACGGCCGCGCCGGCGCGCCCGCGCTAGGGATGCCCAGCAGCAGCTTCATACCGGCAGTGCGGCGTTGGCGGCGGCGAGCAGCGTGCGCGCGGCGCTGTCGAGCGCGGCGTCGGTCTGGAAGAGTACGCCCGTCGTGCGATCCAGACGTAACCGCACGAAGAGCTTCTGCAGGACGGTCATCGAGGTTTGCGCGTAGGCGCGCAGCGCGTTATCCAGTGCCGCTGCACGCGAACCGTCGTCGAGGAGCACGCGCTGCGCCTGCAGCGCCAGCGTGAGCTGGCGCGCTTTCACGAAGTCCCAGCGCTCGCGTTCTTCGGCGATCTTGCGCACGACCGCGAGCGCCGGCTCGTGCAGCTCGTTCGCAAGCGTCAGGCGTTCGGGGGTCGATGCTGCCGCCATGCGTACGGGCGCCGGTGCGACCGCGCCGATGGTCGCGAGCAGATTGCCGGCGTATTCGCCGATGGGTTCTTTTTTGCCGAGTTTCTCGTGCAGCGAGATGCGATGCAGAATCTGCGACTGCGCGGCTAAATGCGCTTTGAGGCCAACGTCGTCGTTGCCGTCGGCGTCGACCGCGCATGCAAGAGCACTCGCGAAGATGCAGTGCTGGAGAATCGTGGGCTCTTTGGAACCGTTGAAGACTCGCTCGAAGAACGCGAGCGTCGCGCGCTCGAGCCCGCCGTAGAGCACCACCGCTTCGCGCACCGGCTGGGGCTCCGGCTGCGGCTGCAGCTCCGGCTCGTCGTCAACCGGCTCCGCCGCAGCGACCTCTGGCTCCGCCATGACGACGGCGCTCGAGAGCGCGGCTTGCGCGGCCTCTTCGACGATCTCTTCCTCCTCGGTGAGTTCGTAGATCGGCAGCTCGTCGGCCGGAATCTCAACTGGGATGAGCGGCTTGAGCTCAAAGATCGCCCGGTCCGCGGCCGCGAGTTCACCAGCGAACGCCGTCAAGCTGCTCTTGCGTTCGACTGCGAGCGGCGCCCCGCCGATGACCGCCGTCGCGCGCGCGCGCACCTGCGGAATCACGACTAGCGCCTTGGTACCCATCCGCACGCCGACTTTCCAGAGCAGTGTGGCGCGGCTGCCCGCTGCGATGGTCCCGAGCTCGATTCCGGCGCCGAAGAGCCGGTCGGCGGATCCATCGTCGGCCGCGCGGCCGTTGAGCTGCAGCGAGCCCAAACGGTACGAGACGCCGCCCGGAAGCGGCACCGCAGCCGTCACGTCGCGTGCGTCGGCGGCGCCTTCGTTGTTCAAACTCAGGGCATAGGTGATGACCGTGCCGGGAATCACGTCGCCCGGCGGCGTGGCGGTCAACGTAACCCCTAAGACGGCGCTCTTGGCTTCGGGGAGCTGCTCGACGATATCGACGCCGGGTGTGGAGTCGACCGCATAGCGCGTCTCCCAGGCGACCGGATTCGGTGCCGCAATGCCCAGCGAAGTGCGCTGCAGCTCGAGCAGACGCATGTCCGCGCTGGAGTCGAAATCCGGTTCGCGATTCATGTGCGCTTCGCGAAGAGGCGGCTGAAGAGCCCGCGCGGCGGCTCGGCGAGCGCGGACGGCGGTTCCGCAACCAGCTCGGCGGTCCCGTTGGCTTCCCGCGCGGGGGCGGGTGCCGGGACGGGTGCCGGTTTGGACGCGATGCCCCGCACCAGCATGGCGGCGCGGACGTGGTCTTCGTTGACGAGCGTGCTCGCCCGGTCGCAGGCTTCTTGCATCGCCGCGTGCGCGAGCATGGTGAGGCGGCGCGGCAGGCCTTGCGCGGACTCGATCATCAGCGCCCGGGCGTCGGGGGTGAAGAACTGGCGGTCGGGCGGCAGACCCGCTTTGGAGAGCCGGAAATCCAGAATAGCCGAAGCCATGCCGGCGTCGAGGCGCTCCAGCCGGATCCAGCCGTCGACACGATCTTCGAGATTGCCCTTCTCGCGAATGCGATCGGCGAGTTCGCTTTGGCCGAAGAGCAGAATGTTGAGCAGTTTGCGCTGCGGCACGTGGTAGTTGAGCAGCAGCCGCAGCGCTTCGAGATTTTCGTCGCTGAGGTTCTGCGCTTCGTCGATCGTGAGCACCAGCGTGCGTTTTTCGAGGATCGCGGTCTCGAAGAAGAAGTTCTTGAGCGCGTTCTTCAGTGCGGCGCTGGAGCGCGGCGGCAGGGCCAGGCCGAAGACACGCCCGATCGCGATGAGGAATTCGACCTCGGTCGCAAAGGCGGGGTCGAGGATCTTGGCGAGCACGACGCGGTCGTCGGCGAGCAGATCCTGCTCGAGCGCGCCCGAAAGGCTGGTTTTCCCGGTCCCCGGATCGCCGAGAATCACGGTCAAGCCGCGCGATGCGTCGACCGAAGCGTAAAGCCGCTCCTTTGCCTTGCGCAGAGCGCCGAACTCACAATAGAAATACGGGTCGGCCGTATCCAAGAACGGGTCGCGTTCAAGGCCGAAAAACTCGAAATACCGAGACATAACGCCACCGTAACGTTAGACCAAGGGACGCAAAGTCTTTGTGTCGAGAGTTAGGACGAATGTCCGGCCTCGACTATCTCGACGAGCTTGAAGCGCGTACGATCTTCATCGTGCGCGAAGCCTTCTCGTGCGTCGCACCGCTCGCAATGCTCTGGTCGATCGGCAAGGATTCGACCGCGCTGCTCTGGATGGTCCGGAAGGCCTTTCTTGGAGAGGTTCCCTTTCCGGTGGTGCTCCTCGACACCGGCATGGAGTTCGACGAGGTCTATGCGTTTCGCGACCGCCTGGTTGCACAGTGGAACCTCCCGGCTCACAACGAGGCGTGTCCGCCCGAGAGCAGCGTTGACCAGACGCTGCCGCCGGCGGCGCGCCATGCCGCGCGCAAGACCGCCGGGCTGCGCGCCCTCATCGCGCGCGAAGGCTATCGCGGCATCCTGCTCGGTATCCGGCGCGACGAGCAAGCGATCCGTGCGAAAGAGCGGATATTCAGTCCGCGCAACGCCGACGGTTCGTGGGATCCGCGCTCGCAGCCGCCGGAGCTGTGGGACTACTATTCGTACGACGTCCCCGACGGCGCGCACGTGCGCATCCATCCGCTGCTGCACTGGACCGAACTCGACATCTGGCGCTACACGCGGCGCGAGCAGATTCCGTACGTACCGCTCTACCTCGCGCGCGACGGCAAGCGATTCCGGTCGCTGGGCGAGAGCAACATTACCTTTCCGATTGCAAGCGACGCGGATACGCTCGAGAAGATCATCGCCGAACTCGAGGTAACGCGCGATCCGGAGCGTGCCGGCCGCGCGATGGACAACGAGAGTGAAGACGCCTTCGAGCGCCTGCGCACCACGGGGTACATGTAAGCGTTGAAAAACGTTCGCATCGTCATGGTCGGAGACGTGGATGCCGGTAAGTCCACGATTCTCGGCCGGCTTCTCGTCGATCTCGGCTTGGTCACGCCGGCAAAGCTCGCCGAACTCGAGAGTTCGAGCGCGAAGCGCGGCGTACCGATCGAATACTCGTTTCTGCTTGACGCGTTTCAGCTCGAGCGCGATCAAGCGATCACGCTCGACCTCTCGCGCATTTGGGTGCGCACCCCCGACGCGGAGTTCGTCTTCGTCGATGCGCCCGGTCATCGCGAGCTGATCCGCAATCTGCTCAGCGGCGCCTCGGAGGTCGATGCAGCCGTGATGGTGGTCGCGGCGGATGAGGGCATTACGCTGCAGACGCGGCGCCAGGCGCTTTTTCTGCGCTGGTTCGGTTTCGCGAACGTGCTCGTCGCGATCAATAAACTCGATCTCGCCGCCGATCCGCGCGAGGCGTACGAGCGGCGCGCCGCCGAGGTGCGCGCCTTTCTGGAACAGCTTGGAATGACGGCGCGCGCGATCGTGCCGGTTGCGGCGCGCAGCGGCGACGGTATCGTCAAGGCGGGCCCGCTGACGGCCTGGTGGAGCGGACCAACACTGCTCGAAGCGTTGGGAACGCTCGAGCGTGCGCAGAGCGAGACCGGCGGCCCGCTGCGTTTCGTGGTGCAGGACGTGTATCGCCGCGATGGTACGCGTTGGATCGCGGGACGCGTCGAGAGCGGCGAACTCGAACGCGGTGAGCCCTTGACGTTTTGGCCGCTGCAGACCGGCGCGAGGGTGCTCTCGATCGTACAGTGGCCGAAGGAGGTCGCGCATGCCGGCGCGGGCGCTTGCGTTGCGATCGAGCTCGACGCGCGCGTTTTCGTCGACCGCGGCGCCGTCGGCAGTCATGCCGCCGACGCGCCCGAACTCGGCCACGTCGCGCAGACGACGGTCGTGTGGCTGGGTGCCGATCCGGTTCGCGCAGGCGAGGCGCTGCGCATGCGTCTGGGTACGCGCGAGATTCCCGTGACGTTGCAGCGCATCGAGGAGACGATCGATCCCGATACGCTCGAGCCGCGCGAGGCTGAAGAATTGCGCAGCGGCGACGTCGGCGTCGTCTCGCTCGTCGCGCGCGAGTTGATCGCCGCGGATACGAACGTTGCCTCCTCGAGCATCGGCCGCTTCGTGCTGGTGCGCGGCGGCGCGATCGTCGCGGGCGGGCGCGTCGACGCGATCGTCGGTCAAGCGCGCGGCGAGGGGGCGACCAACGTGGTCGCGATGACATCCTCGGTGGAACGCGCCGAGCGCAAAAGGCGCAACGGTCACGCCGGCGCGGTCTTCTGGCTCACCGGCTTACCGAGCTCCGGCAAATCGACCATCGCGATGGCGGTGCAGCGCATGCTCTTCGAGCGCGGCCGGCAGGTGTACGTGCTCGACGGCGATACACTGCGAACCTCGCTCAACGTCGATCTCGGGTTCAGCGACGAGGACCGGTCCGAAAACGTACGGCGCACCGCGGCGGTCGCAGGCGTCTTCGCCGACGCGGGCTTCATCGTGATCTGCGCGTTGATCTCGCCGTTTGCCGCGGACCGCGAACTGGCGCGCTCGGCCTATCCCAGCGCCTTCCACGAGATCTACGTTGCATGCGATCTCGCGACGGCGGAGCAGCGTGACGTCAAGGGGCACTATGAGCGTGCGCGGCGCGGCGAGCTCGCGCACTTCACCGGTGTCTCGTCGCCGTACGAAATACCGGAGCACCCCGAACTGCTGATCGATACGCCGCGGCAACGCATCGAAGAGTCGGCGGCGCATCTGCTCGAGTACATCGAGCAGGCGGTGCGGGCGTGATTCAAACCATCATCGTCGGCTTTATCGTCGGCCTCTGCATTTCATATTCGGGCGTGGGCGCGGGATCGCTGACGACCCCGCTCATCGTGCTCCTGCTCGGTTATAACGCGAGCACCGCGATCGGCTCCGATCTGCTCTTCAGCCTGGGTACGAAGGTGGTCGCGTTTCTCACCCACATGCGCGCACAAACCGTGCATTACGGTGCGTTGCTCTTTCTCTCGCTGGGCGGCGTGCCGGGCGCGATCGTGGGCGTGTTGATCACCGGCTGGCTGCACGCGCACCTTCCGATCGGTACCGTCAACCACGTCTTGAAGCTGGCCCTCGGCGTCGCGCTGCTGGTCGCGGCGGCGGCCGTTGCGTTCACGCGATCGATCGCGCCGGACGCACGCCGCGAGGAGCCGCAGCTGCCCCGCGTGCCGCTGATCGTTACGGGATTCGTCGTGGGTACGCTCGTGAGCATCACCTCGATCGGCAGCGGCTCGCTGACCCTGCCGTTGCTGCTGCTGGTACTTTCGCAAGCGCAGCTGCGCACGCTGGTCGGTACCGATGTGGCGTTTGCCGTGGTGCTGCTCGTGCCGGCGATCATCGGGCATTTCAAACTCGGCGACGTGAACGTGCGCCTTGCGGCACTGCTCCTGGCAGGTTCGATCCCGGGCGTGATCGTGGGAACGCCGCTCGCGAAACGCTTGCCCGAACGCGCCTTCCGTGCGGGGCTTGCCGTCATCTTGGTCGTCGTCGGGATTCGGCTGTTTCTGTCATGACGGGCGTCAACGTCGTAGGGTTGGTTAGCGGAAGCCTCGGTCTGGGCACGGCCGCGCGCGCAACCATCAGCGCCCTGACGAAGGCGGGCGTGCCCGTCGCGGTCGTGGACCTCGATTTCGGGTCGGGGCACGCGCGCAAAGATCTGACCTGGGAGCACCTGTTCTTGCCCAGCAAACAGGCGCTGCCCCATCCGATCACGGTCGTGCACCTCAACCCGCCGCAAGCGTACGTGGCACATCACGAGTTTGCGCACCTTTTCGCCGCCCGGTTCAACGCGATCGTGCCGTTCTTCGAACCACCCATGGTTCCGGTTCTCTGGCCCGGACTTCTCAACATGTACGATGCAGTTCTCGCTCCCAGCGAACACATCGCGTCTTCGTTGCGCAACGCGGTCGCGGGACGAGTCATCAGCTATCCCTTGGCGTGCGAGTCAAGGAAGCCCGCGCGCGCCGATCGAGCGCGCTACGGTATCCCGGAGAATGCCTTCGTCTTCATCGCGTCCTTCGATCGGGGCAGCGGTTCGAGCAGGAAGAATGGCGCCGCAGTAGTGCGCGCATTCGCGCAAGCGTTTCACGACGACGACCGCGCAATGCTGGTGCTCAAGCTCAACGGCACCGCGTTCGACACATCTCTCGAGGATGCGTTGCGCTCGATCGATCCGGCGAAATGCTTGATCGTCGACGGCTACATGGCGTACGAAGATGTACTCGGGCTCTATGACGTTTGCGACGCTTTCGTGTCGCTGCATCGGGCGGAGGGGCTCGGCCTTGGTCTGATGGAGGCCATGATGCTCGGAAAGCCGGTCGTTGCCACGGGCTGGTCGGGGAATCTCGATTTCATGGACGGCGAGAACTCGCTCCTCGTGCGTTATTCCTTTACGCCGATCCTCGATCACCTTCCCGAGTACCGCCAGACGAACTATTGGGAGACGGTATGCTGGGCAGAGCCGGATGTTTCGCACGCGGCCGCACTGATGCGCCGCCTCGTCGATGAGCCCGGGCTCGCCGCGAAGATTGGGGAGAAGGCGCGCGCGTCAGTAATGCAACGTCAGCGGGCGTTCTTCGAAGGCGGGGCCGCGCAGATCATTCTGGACTCGTATCGCGCACTAGTACCGACTGCACGATAGGGCCTGCGCCGCGGAAAAACGCGTCGCGACGCTGGCGCGCGCGAGCTTGACCTGCTGCCGCGATTGCGCCGCGGTACGACGAGTCGTCGACCAGGCGGCGCATGAGATCCGATGCCGCGAGCAGATCGGGCTCGGCCCACAACTGTCGCCGCGAGAATCCAAGCGGAGAGTAGGCGGCTTGCGTGTCGAGCACGGGCGTGAATGTGAAGGGCACGAGCGCCGCGCTCGTATCATCCATGAAGTCCATATTGCCGGACCACGCGGTCGCAACCACGGGCTTCCCTAAGAGCATTGCCTCGAGCAATCCGAGCCCAAGCCCCTCCGCTCGATGCAGCGAAACGAACGCATCGCACGCTGCGTACAGTCCGAGAACGTCGGCGTACGGCATATAGCGATCGACGACGACGATACGGCCCGCCGGTATTGTTGCGATTGCCCGGTCGAGCTCGGCATGCTTGGCGATGCCGTTGACCTTGAGAACAAGGACGGCATCCGGCCGGCCGTAAAACGCGTTGGCGAAAGCGCGGAGCGCGCCGACGCCGTTCTTGCGGTGAAGACCGCTGTCGGTATCAAAGGTGGTTACAAAGGCGAACGTGTCGTCAGGTATGCCGAAGTCGGATCTAGCGAGCTGCGAGACTTTCGCAACGTCGATCGAAATCGGATAGTGCGCGACCGGCAACGGGACCCGGTTTCGTACCGAACCTGCTATGTGCAGCGTCGGCGCGAGCAGCGCATCGTAGCGCTGCAGATGAATGTACCAGCTTTCCGGCATGTCCGCGAGTTCGTAAAACGGAACGGCGAAGTTACTGCGCCCTTTGAAGACTTGCGGAATCTGGTTCCATATCGTCTCTGCTTCGGGCGGATTGATGTGAACCAGATTGACTGCATACGGCAGCGCATCCAAACTGCGAATGTTCAAGTGAGCCCAGCTCTGATCGTGTCCGGAGCGCCCATCGGGGAGCTGCACGTCGATAACCGCCACCTGTGTGTTCGACGCTACCAGCGCCTCTATCGAGGCGCGGGCCGCTACGCCGATGCCGAGGCGCGCGCTGACGAACCCGACGACGTTGACACCGAAGTTCACGATATCTGCCAGCGCTCGATCGCATAATCGAGCAGGTCGCGCTGCTTGCGAACGGCCTCCCAAGCCGAGATGTCGCGCTGCGGAAGATCGGCCGCGGCGCGGAACGGAATCGATGCCCCGTAGAGCCGCTCGATCTCGAGATTTTCCGGACCGAAACGTTCGAGAAGCATCTGGAGCTCGGCTTCCGTGATGATGTCGAATTTCCTATTGAAGATCGGGATGTCGGAGGAGGCCGCGCGTTCACGCACGAGTTGCTCGATGTTGGGCGCTTCGGGAAGGCGCGTTTTCACGCCGCCGTAGATGCCGTTGAGGACGGCGGCGAACGACGGAGACACGTTGAGCTCGCCGGGCTTTGCGAGCGAGGCGAACGGGAGCCGCTCTGCGCCGATGAGCGCGAGGAACTCTTTGAGGATGTCGTCCGGGTGCCGGCCGCTTTGATACGCGCGAACGATCATGGCCTCGTCTCCAAAGGCGTCGGCAAACGCGCGGATCAATGGAAGGTAGGCGAAGCGGTTGACGCCGGTATAGACACCCACGGCGCCTTTGGGTTCGTAAACGCCGGTCCTCGAGATTTCCTCGAGGTAGCGGGCGGGATTGATGCCGTGGCCGGCTTTGGAGTGCTCGTTGTAGATTGCGAGGGCGTAATCGTGCTGTGCGCGCAAATAGATGATGACGCGCACGTCGCGGCCGAGCCGTTTGAAGGTCCCCGCGAGCTTGGCGATCAGTTCCGGCTTCGTGTGTAAGAACTCGAAGTCCTCAGAAGATACGACGACCGCCGGCGCGTCGATCCGCGCGATCTCCTCGGCCATCTCTTCAAGGCCGCCGTCCTTTGCGTCGTACTGCACGAACTCGCTCAGACCCCACGCAACGTTATGTTGCGTAACATACGGTGTCTTGAAGTACGTGACGGGACGACCCTTGTAGGGCACGTGAATGCCGACTGAGGCGAGAGCCGGTGCGTTTGCCGCAAGCAGCGTCTGAATCGAGGTCGTTCCGGTCTTGTGAACGCCGACGTGCAGATAGAGCACGCGCGCCGAGAGGTTGATGGCGGGAGCTTGGAAGACCGGCGCCGGCTTGCCATAGGCTACGTCGGCGTGTTGTACGTGTTGAATGCTCGGCGTGCGCCGAGGTTGTGGTTTCTCGACGATGCCAGTCGCCCGGTTGATGCGGTCGACCCGCAGGCCGGGAAGGAGAATGATGTTATATCCCGCCTCGCGCACGCGCGCGCAGAACCGGTAATCGTCGCCGGCGAGCGTTGCACGGCTTTCATCGAAGTCGAGCTCGACCTGCGCGGAGAAGAGCGGGCGCTCCATCGTGCGCGCAATCGACGCGCGGACTATCGCACATCCGAAGCCGATCGCTTCGACGACTTGCGGAACCGGACTCGCGGCGTCCCAGTTGCCGGCAACGGCAGGCGACCCGTCGCGCCCGTTCGTCAACGCGCCGACGATTCCAGCCGCCGCATCGCTACGAATGGCGTCGATCAAATCCATCACCGCACTCGGCGAAGGCGCGACGTCATCGTCGAGCGTGAGGATATATTCGGCGCCCCAGTCCATGGCTTGAACGAAAAGCATTTCACGTTGCGCGGGCGCGAAGTCGCCGGAGACGATGCTGTGCATGGACGCGCTGCCGCGCGGCAGCTGAAGCTTTGAAACGCCCTCGAGAAAGGGCTTCGTGGCGCCAAAGCGCGTGAGGATCGCAATGAATATCCTCATCGCGCCCCGGCCTCGCTTACGCGGGATATCCTGAAGGATCGCGCGCAGATTCCGAGATGGCGGGCGTCGTCGGCCCGCCCGCCGCGTTCGTGAGCCTCCGCTAGTTTTTCGAATCGGAAACTCAATCGCGCGGCCCCGTCGTGCGGTAATTCAACGGCGGTGAAATCCAACTCCAAGAGCTTCATGTTCTCGAAAGTAAGCGTGGCGGCCACCCTCTCACCTATGCTCATCGCGCACCTCACCGGTGGCGACTGCGGCGTCGGGACGAAGCCGGCCAGCTCGATTAGGAGTTCGTAGCGCCCCGCCGGTATCGACGCCCAGATGTCTGCTACCTCTCCGTCGCTCCACATGCCGTCGCTCGTGGCTTCGGACCAGCCCGCGCCGAAGAAGCCTCTCGGAGCGGACGAGGCATCGAAGCGGTAGCGAAAGCCGTCTACCGGTCTCATTAGACAATCCCCGAGCATCGCCGCGGCTCGGACTCCGTCTCCGGTGAAGCGCTTTTGATCCCAGGTGCGTAGAGCATCGCCGAACGCCTCGTCCACGCTGCGTTCCTCGTCGGCCGTCAGAATCGATTTTCCGCGATTGCTTTGTTTTATCAGGCCGCTGCGGTCGCGCAGATCCACCTCGAGGAATTCACCCAATCTGCGAAGTGTATCCGATGGGTCCGCCAGCAGGTCTTCGTAACCGACGACGAAGGTATGGTCGGGCATCTCCGACGCGCACGACATCAGCTGCGCGGTCGCCTCGTGATATGCGTCGATCGCCTCCCCGGCTGTTTCATACTGCCAGTTGTCGCGCCCTGCGCGAGTCAGATTGCGGCGATTGAGGATGGAGTTCACGGTATCGCGTGGGTTCCGCACGACAAAAACGATTTTTGGAGAGCCGAAGATGGTTTTCACCATCTCGAAGTCGGTCCCGATCCAGCGCCCGGGCGTCTTAGACCCCATGATCGAGATCTCGGACTTCTCGAATGCGGCTTCGAGAACGCCTTTGACGATCGCCGGCAACCTTTGCAATGTCGGGTAACGCGACGGAAACTTCAAATGCGGCCCGTTTGCGAGTGGGTCGAAAAAGCGTTCGTGCGCGGCCGAGGGCGTTTGCCCGGCAAATGGTATCTGGAATTTGTTTGCGATATGCTTCTCGTACGCGAAAATCGGCAGCAGGTCGCCCACCAGCCTACCAATTGGGTACTCGACCATCAGCGCAATGCGCGGGTCCTCGTTGAGTACGTCGGCCAGCAACGTGGTTCCCGAGCGCGGACAGCCGCGAACGAACAAAATCTTCGTCAAGCTTTTCTAAAGCCGCTTATCGACCGGATGAATGCGAGAAGATGCTCGATGTTTCCCTTGTCGGCAAGGAACGTGTTCGCCGCCGTTACTATCTCTCCGGCCCGAGCGGCCAGGACCGAGGGGTCGCTTCGCAGCGTACTCGAGACGGCTTGATAATTACGCGGAAGTGCGGCGATGCGATTGCCGAGCGTCTGTTGCGCGAGACCGCGATAATAGGCGCTCTCCACCAAAATCTCGCGCAAATCCACGCCACGCAGGTTGGGGGTGGAGACGAGGCGAGCTGCGATCTCCCAATCCTCCAGCAGTGCGAGGGTTTCGTTGAAGGTCCCGACGACCTCGCGAAGATACGAGCGATGGGCTATCGCACTGAGCGGAGCATAAAAACCGTAAGCGTCGACATATTGACTTGCGGCCGGCGCAAAAAACGACTCGTCTCGCAGCAGGAGGTTCCCCGGCCCGAACTCGAGCGCGTCGTACAGCGCTAGCGAGGCGCCGCTGCGAACGAAGTCGGCCCCGGAGCCGTCGAGCGCTCTGCCGAGCATCTCGAGATAGCGCGGGTGCCACGAATCCCCCTCGTCCAAGTAGGCGATCGTCTCGCCGCGCGCGATCCGCAACGCCATGTTCCTTGCGTTGGCTGCATTTCCGTTGTTCGACGTCTCGAGGTAGACGAGGCGCTTGGGATCCATGAAGTAGTGAAGCACGCCTTCGATGTTGCGCCCATCGTTCGAGACGACGATCAATTCCCAGGAGGATTCGGTTTGTTGCCCCACCGAGTCGATCGAGCGCTTGAGCTGACCCAGCGCGCTCATCGTCGGGAGAACGATACTGAAGCGAGGGTATGGCGCCGACGCCGCATCGAGCTTATCCGGAATTGCCTCGGCTTTTGCACGAACGCGCGCAAAGAGCTCCCTTTCGCGCTCAAAAATCTCCTCCGCGCGTTGCGGTGCATACATTTGTAACGGCCGTACGCGGCTCTCGATCATGGCGATGATGCTGCGCCGCCGTCCCACCAATCGCGGGAGTGTTTCAGGGAGGAGATTTTCGTCGTACAACGTCAGCCAGTCGTGGAGATGCTTTCCGGTCTGAATGTGATTTTCGCGCGAGCTCGCTCCGCCGGGATGGCGCCGATAGCCGGTTGAGGGGCTTCCGTCGAAGGCGATCCGGAAGCCGGCGCGGTTGGCGCGGAACATGTATTCCATATCTCCAGCGACCACGTGCGTCGGGAAGGGCCCGATCGCATCCAAAACGCGACGCGGAAAGACGATCGACGGAAACATGTAATGGCCGTCGGCCACCAGCGCATACCCGAGCTCTTCGCGCGCTGATATGGAGCGAATGCCGCGATGTCCCGGATGATCGAACGCCTCAGCGATCTCGCCAAACTCGTTGATCAGGGCGAAGCCGGTGTGGCGCAAGTCGCATTCGGGATGCGTTCGGTAATACTCTATCGCAGCGCTGATATGGTGCGGGAACAGAATGTCATCGGCCGAGAGAAAGACGAGATACTCACCCTTGCATGCCTCGCGCACGAGCCGGAAGTTCTCGTGCATCCCGACGTTCGTCGGGTTGACGGTATAGCGAATACGCGGGTCGATCGCGGCGAGCTTGGCGATGACCTCGACGCTGTTGTCGGTCGACGCATTATCGATGACGACGATTTCGAGGTTTTGGTAGGTTTGCGCCGTCGCGCTGCGGATGGCCCCGTCGACGAAGTGGGCGTAGTTAAAGGATGGGATCGCTATGCTGACGAGCGGGAAGCTTTCGGAGCCGCTCATGAGGGTCTACCAATCACATTTGGATGTATCGGCACCGGCGATGTGCAAGCTTACGCTCAATGTCCTTTTGGAAGGGAAGGCGCGTCCTGGTCACGGGGCACACCGGATTCAAGGGTGCATGGTTGGTCATGATGCTGTTGCGCTTGGGTGCGCGCGTCAGCGGCCTAGCCCTTGCACCGGCGACGCAACCAAACCTCTTCGAGTTGCTTGCGCTCGACGGGGAGATGGAGTCGCTGATCGGCGATGTCCGGGATGAAGCGTTTGTTCGGCGCTGCGTGAAGCAAACGAAGCCCGAGACCATCCTGCATCTCGCCGCGCAGGCGCTTGTACGCGCGAGTTACGAACATCCGGTCGCGACTTATGCAATCAACGTGTTGGGAACGGCACACGTGCTCGAGGCCGCGCGAAGTAACGGCGTCCGCGATGTCGTCGTGGTTACGAGCGACAAATGCTACCGCAATGACGAGCGTAACATGCCCTTTCGCGAGAACGATCCTTTGGGTGGTGAGGATCCCTACAGCAGTAGTAAGGCGGCCGCCGAACTCGTGACGCATGGCTATGCGGCGTCCTATGGAACGGCGGCATTTCGCGTCGCAAGCGCGCGCGCAGGAAACGTTATCGGGGGTGGGGATTGGTCCGCGGATCGTCTCGTTCCCGACGTGGTCCGCGCCATTACGTGCGACAAGCCGCTCGTACTGCGCTATCCCGGCGCGGTGCGGCCCTGGCAACACGTGCTGGAGCCATTGACAGGGTATCTTGCGCTGGCGTCGTCGCTCGGTGCAGGCGATGCAGGCGCGTGGAACTTTGGGCCGGAGACTGAGTCACACGTTAGCGCCATCGAACTCGCGCGCGCATTCTATCGCGCGATGGGCAAACCGGAGCGCATCGAAATTGACACGACGGCACGGCCGCACGAGGCGGGACAACTCCGGCTTGACTCAGCCAAGGCGCGTCAGCAACTTGATTGGAAGTCAAAGCTCGACGCGCGCGAAACCGTGGCGTGGACGGCGCGATGGTATCGCGAGGTAGCAGCGCGAGTGCCGGCGCGAGAAGTGACCATCGCGCAAATCGAGGAGTATGCCGCGCGGTGAACCAGCCGAATTGCCGGAGCTGCTCCGCGCCGCTCGAAAAGACGTTCGTTGATCTCGGCGTTTCGCCGCTGTCGAACTCGTACGTGCCCCTGGATCGCGCGAGCGACGGCGAGCGGTTTTATCCGCTTCACGCATTGGTGTGCGGGCGCTGTTTCCTCGTGCAGCTCGAGGCGTTCGAAACGCCTGAGTCGATCTTCGGCGATTATGCATATCTCTCGTCGTATTCGACGTCGTGGCTGGAGCACAGTCAGCGCTATGTGGCGGCTGCGATTGCGAGGCTCGGGCTGGGCACCGAGGACCTCGTCATGGAGGCCGCGAGCAATGACGGATATCTGCTGCAATATTTCGTGCGTGCCGGCATACCGGTGCTCGGGATCGAGCCGGCCCGCAACGTCGCCGCGATCGCGCAGGAGCGCGGCGTGCGCACCGTCAGCGTTTTCCTTGGGGGCGAGACCGGTGCTGCGCTGGCGAGCGAGCACGGCAAAGCCGATCTCGTGATCGCTAATAATGTCATCGCACACGTTCCCGATGTGCATGATTTCGTCGACGGCCTTCGCGCGCTGCTTGCCGAGAACGGCACGATCAGCGTCGAGTTTCCGCATCTCCTTCGTTTGATCGAATTTGTGCAGTACGACACGATTTATCACGAACACTTTTCGTATTTCTCGCTCCATGCGCTCGTGACGCTGCTAAAGTCGCATGCGCTCAAGGTGATCGACGTCGAAGAGCTGACGACGCACGGCGGGTCGCTGCGCGTCTGGATTTCGCACTCGGCGGATGCGCGCGTAGCAACGGCGAGTGTAGCGAAGGTGCTCGAAGACGAGCGGCGTGCTGGCCTACTCGATCTGCGGACGTACGGGGCGTTTTCGGCGCACGTGTTCGAGCACAAGGCCGCGTTGCTCGAATTCTTGATCGGCGTTGCGCGCAGGGGGAAGAGCGTCGCCGGCTACGGCGCTCCGGCAAAGGGCAACACGCTGCTCAACTACTGCGGGATCAAGAGCGACCTGCTGGGGTACACCGTAGATCGAAATCCCCTCAAACAGAACACTTTGCTCCCGGGATCGCGCATACCGGTCTACGCGCCGGAGCGCTTCGCGCAGACCAAGCCAGACTTCGTTCTGATCCTGCCATGGAATATCAGGGACGAAGTCGTCGAGCAGAACGCGCACGTACGCGCTTGGGGAGGGCGCTTCGTCGTCGCGACGCCGAGGCTCGAGATCTTTTGAGATTCGAGGAGACGGCGATTGCCGGCGCGTTCGTTGTCGTCCCGGAACGTATCGCTGACGGGCGCGGGTTCTTTGCGCGTACCTTCGACCGCGAAGCCTTCAGCGCGCGGAATCTAGCGGCGGAGTTCGTGCAGGACAGCATCGCATTCAACGAGCGAGCCGGCACGATCCGCGGTCTACACTATCAACTGCCGCCTGACGAAGAAGTGAAGATCGTGCGTTGCACCGCGGGTGCGCTCTACGATGTGATCGTCGACCTGCGTCGCGACAGCGCGACCTTCGGCAGCTTTGTCGCGGTCGAGCTGAGCGCAGAGAATCATGCCGGATTGTATATCCCGGCCGGTTGCGCGCACGGCTATCAGACGCTGATGGACGGCACCGAGGCGCACTACGCAATATCGCATCCCTATACGCCGGCGGCTGCCCGAGGGATCGCCTACGACGATCCCGTGATCGGGATCCCGTGGCCGCACCCGGTCTCGATTATCTCGGAGCGGGATCGCGCCTTTCCGACGCTCGAGAATGCCGAACTTCCGTAGCTAGAGGGATGTAACGGCGTCGATCAGGCGCGCGACGTGCTCTTCTCTCATGTTCGAGTGGAGGGGCAGCGTCAGGATCTCTTCGGAGACCGCGTCGGTCACGGTCATATCGTCGCGGCGGCATGACGCGAAGTACGTGTGGTGATGAACGGGCAGAAAGTGAATGCCCGTGGCGATGTTGTGCGCCTTGAGGTGATCGATCACCGCCTGCCGCTTGCCGTTGAGTACGCGAATGCTGTATATGAAGGGGCTGACGTCGCGGTAATCGGTGCGCAGCACGCGGAAGTTCGGCAGATCGGCAAACGCACGGCTGAGGCGTTCGCACGTCGCTCGCCGTGACGCGATGAACTCGTCGATGCGCTTGATCTGCGAGACTCCGACGCTCGCCATGATGTTGGTCAGATGATAGCGGAAGCCCTGATCGACGACGTCGTACTCCCAGGCGCGCGAGTTCTTGTAACGCTCGGTCGTATCCTTATCGACGCCGAGGAGGCGAAGATGATGCAGCTTCTCGACCTCTGCTCGAGTATTGACGACGACGCAGCCTCCGTCGATCGACGTGATGATCTTCACCGGATCGAAGCTGAAGCACGCGATGTCACCGTCGGTGCCGATCTTCGTACCGTCGATTGTGCTGCCGAACGCGTGGCAGGCGTCTTCAATGACGCGCAAACCGTGCTCGCGAGCGAGCGCGTAGACGCCGGCGCGATCGCAGGGAATGCCGGCAAAATGCAATGGCAGAATGGCTTTGGTGCGCTTCGTAATGAGCTTACGAGCCTTCCCGCAATCGATCCCGAGATTGTCGTCGCGGATATCGCACATGACGACATCGGCGCCGGTATAGCGGATCGCCTGATGATCTGCGACGTAGTTGAAGGAAGGGACGATCACCTCGTCGCCCGCGCCGACTCCCGTGCTGAGCAGTGCGATGTGCAGTGCCGAGGTTCCGGTGTTCGTCGCTACGACGTAACGATTCTTCAGCGTGAGAAAGGCGGCGATGCGTTCCTCGAACTCCTTGGTTGTTGCGCCCATGCCGAGCCAGCCAACGTCGAAAGCGTCGGTGAGGTGTTTGAGCGTATCGACGCCGATGTGCGGGATGAAGACGGGGATGTGTTCGGTTGTCGTCGCCGGCTGCGTCTGTCGCATCTACCAAACCTTCCACGGGGCTTTGCCCTCGGACCAGAGGCCTTCGAGCAATGTTTTATCACGCATCGTGTCCATGGGTTGCCAGAAGCCGCGGTGCACGAATGCTGAGAGTTGTTCTTCGCGTGCGAGACGTTCGAGTGGCTCTCTTTCCCAAACGGTGTCGTCGCCTTTTATATAGTCGATCGCCGCAGGCTGCAAGACAAAGAAGCCGCCGTTGACCCAGGCGCCGTCGCCTGGCGGTTTTTCGCGGAAAGAGGTTATCCGTTGGGCCGAGAGCTCGAGTTGACCGAACCGCCCAGGCGGTTGCACCGCGGTCAGCGTAGCAAGCGTGCCTTGCTTACGGTGAAAGGCGATACTTTCGGAGATGTTGACATCGCAGAGACCGTCGCCGTAGGTGAAACAGAATGGTTCGTGAGGATCGAGATAGGCGCACACGCGCTTGAGCCGCCCTCCGGTCTGGGTCATCTCGCCGGTATCGATGAGCGTAACCTTCCAGGGCTCGACGTCGCTCCGATGCACGGTGAGATTGCCGTCGCGTAAATCAATCGTTACGTCGGACATATGTAAGGAGTAGTTATGGAAGTACTCCTTGATCATATAGCCCTTATAGCCGAGACAGACGATGAAATCATTGATGCCGAAATGCGAGTACGCCTTCATGACATGCCAAAGGACGGGCTTACCGCCGATCTCGACCATCGGTTTCGGGCGCACCGCAGTCTCTTCGCTGATTCGAGTCCCGAGGCCGCCCGCGAGAATAACAGCCTTCATCTATGATTTCCTACGTATTCGAGACGCAGCGCAGGAACCCGTCGGGCGCGACGCTGAGGAGTAATTTGTCGTTGTACTCTGCATCGATGGTGAATCGCGGGCTCTCCTCCAGGAATCTATGAACTGCGGTGAACGGGTTATCTCCGACTTTCCACTGACGGCCGGGATATTCTTTATCGACGAATTCTATTGCCGTGTCCATGACCACGATATAGCTCCCCTCCTTAACCAGCGGGGCGTAGGCACGAAGTTCACCCAACACGTGTTCTTCGGTATGATTCGAATCGAGGACGATCAATGGATTCTGCGCATCCCGCGCGCGCTCAAAGACTTGAGAGACAGTCTCCGGAGCGACGGACGAGCCCTGTATCATCGAAATGTAATCCGAGACGGGATGACTCTCGATTGCACTCCGGTTATGCGCACGAATATCGATGTCGACGCCGAGCGCCAAGCGCCTTCCGCCCAAAAGCTTGAGTAGCGATGCGAAAAACACAAGAGAGCCGCCATGCGCGATGCCCGTTTCGACTATCAGATCCGGCTTGACCGACCAAATGATCTCCTGAAGGGCCACGAGGTCATCCGGGTACTGGATGATCGGTCTGCCGAGCCAGGTGAAATTATAGGAGAATCGGTAATCAGCGCTCTTTGCGAAAAGCTCTCGCTTGAGTGCGAGAACCTCGGCGTCGGCGCCCATGGCCTTTACGAGTGTGGGATCTTTTGGTGAAGGATCATTCATGCGAGGGCATCCGTTTGTCGATCTGAGGGCTTATTGAGGAGCGTTCGCGCGAGGCCATCGGGTACATTGACTCGACTCGACCAGTGCAGTTCGTGAAGCGCCCTGGAAGAGTTGAGGGCAACGTTCGCCGTTGTTTCAGCAATGGCGAGTTCCTCGACGCGTACATCAGCGCCGGCTATAGAGACGATCGTCTTTGCAAGCTCGAACGTAGTATCGAGATGCCCCGAACCGAAGTGGACGACACCTTGTATCTCGGAGTCGATCACGAGCCGAAGAGCATCGACGGCATCGTCGATAAAGAGGAGATCGACTGCAGGGCGCCCGTTTTCGTAGCGATGCGTCACGATCGTCTCCCCTAGCATGGCGCGGCGGAAGAAAGTATGAATGAATCGCGGGCGTTGGCCACCGGGTCCATAGACTGAGCTCAGCCGGCACACGACGGATCGAACGTCGCCTCGATTCGAATGCATGCTCACTAGCGTCTCTTCTATGAACTTCGTCTCTCCGTAGACACCTTTCGGGCAGGGCTCGAATCCCTCGTCGGCAACCAGATCGGCCCCCGTGTACCCGCTGAAAACAACCGCACCCGATACGAGAATGAGGCGAATGTCGCGGCTACGACAGACGTCGAGAATGTTGCGCAACATCAGCATACTCTTAGCTGCGCTCTCGGTGTTCGTGTATGCGCGGGGATAAGCTAAGTGCACGATTTGGCCGACGCTCTCGCGGTCGCAGTACTCGGCTAGTGCGAGCGTCCCGGCTTCGAGGTCGAGCTCCGAACGGCTGGGTCCGAGCGCGTCATGCCGACCGCCAAGTGAGCGCAGGAGCGCCCCGCCAAGAAATCCGCTTGCCCCGGTGATTAGCGGGCGGGCGGAATGTGGTCTGCGCTCCGTCGCACCGAATGCTTGGGCGACCGCTGTAGCGACGTCGATCTTTATCTCGCGCTCACCGGTTCGCTCGGCGACGTCGCGAAGCGCCTGCGAATAGCTCATCTCTTCTACGACGGAGAGAACGCCTGCCGCAATGGCGTTGCTTCGCGAGATGCCGAAGTCGCATGCGACGACAACGGTTTCCCCGGCCTGATAGGCCCGGACCGCATCAAGCACAAGCTTCGAAATGGCGCCAGCGGGGTTACCGGCCTTATCGACGAGGTCTCGTACGTCGACGATCGTGCAGCCGGCGAGATTGATGTCGTTATAGGGTGCCGTTCCCAACCGCTCGCGAATCCAGCGAATCATCTCTTTATGTTTTCGTCTGGAACGAATGTCTCGGTTAGGCTTCGCAAATACCAACCGGGCCGAATACTGAGAACTCCGGGCTCGAGCTTCAGCAGGTAGCGAACGAGATAGTCAACCTCGTTGAAGCCAGCCATTGCGCGCAGATATGTGCTGGCAGAAAGCCGCGGATTTATTTCGAAGGGGACGAACTGACCTTCAATATCGAGACGCCCCTGAACGTTCATCGGCCCGGTGCTGCCGAGTGCTTTCGCAATGCGCGCAGCCGTGCTGGTTACGGCCGGGTAATCGCCGATATGCCCCTGCGTAAACCCGCTGGAGATGAGGAACCCAGGACCAGTGGCCGCAATCGAAAGCTTGGAGGGGAAAGCACGACGCAAGGCTATCGCGCCGGTAACCAAAGCATCTGCGCTGCTCAAAACGCCAACGGTAAATTCGCCGTTCTCGGCACCGATGTACTCTTGGGCGACGGCATCGCGCCCGTTTTCGCGAATGTATCGCGCATAGAGGCCAACATCATCGGCCGTTGCAGCATAGAAAACGAAAGCGCTTCCGCCGCTGGCCGAATTCGGCTTGACCACGCATGGAAGTGGAGCCGCATTCGCATCGGCATCATCGTGAAGCATCATCGTCTTTGGAACGCGAAAGCCCAGAGCTTCAAGCTCCTTAGAGCATTCGTACTTATCGGAGCAACGGGCGACGATGCTCGGCGAATTTATAGCGACGGCGATGCCGCGCTCGGTAAACCGATCCGCCGCTCCGGAAATCAGCGCCATCGGGCGGTCTCCCCCGGGTACGACTACATTCACGGAGAGGCGCGTGCAGGTTTCCAGAAGATGCTCAATGTAGCGCTCCACCGGCACGATCAACGTCTCGTCAAAAAGCTCGCTGTAGTGTCCGAATGCCAATTCGGAGATGTCACACCCGATGACCCGGTATCGTATGCCCGAAGCTCTCAGCGCCTTGGCAATCTCAGTGCCGAGCGATGCGCCCGCGATTCCCGCAACAAGAACGGAGGGTGCAGTGTTAGACAAAGAAGTACTCGCGGTGACGGCGTGCAAGCGCGGCGCATTGAGCGACCGCGCCCCGTGCAAAAAGCGGGTTAATGCCCACGTAAACCATTTCAATCGTGTCGGGGACATCGGCTGCATCAATGACAGGGACGTCGAAGAAGCGCAAACCTTGGCGAAAAGGATTCCTGTCCAGGAAGCAGCCAAGGCTAGTGGGTTCGCTCATCGATGTTGCGAGAAAGAGCCCATAGACACCGCTCCCGTAAATCGCCGACCGGCCCCGCGCGGGATGTGCCACTTCCAAGGCTCGTACACGCTCACCGAGCTGCGTCCAGCGGTCGGCGATTTCGCGTGCGGCCTCTCGCTGGTCCGGAAAAGAGTGGGTGCTGGTCGACAGTCCTCCGCGATCGTTTTGAGCTTGGACGATTGACCAGCCTGGTTGCGTCGATGAATCGATCGCAATATCGGTGAAGCCCGCCTCGCGGAACACGTGGTCCAGCGATTGGTGTGAGAAATGATTTACATGATCGACGACGATCATGTCGCTGATGTTGGAATACATGTCAGGAACGAATAGAATAACGCGCCCGCCGATTCGCAACAATTTACGAAGTGCTGCCGCGAAGGCAGCCGGCCGCTCCACGTGTTCGAGCGCGAAAAAGGAAAGCACTAAATCGAAGGATTGAGACCATGACTCAGGCATAGAGAAACTTGCCTGCTGTGTCGGCGGCACGAACTGTTGCCAATGCTCGCGGTAGTTCTCGCTGACGTCGAACACGTGCGGAATCAGCTGAGGATGGCGCTCGAGGAGGAGGCTGAGCGTGCGCGCCTTACCCGATCCGAAATCGAGGACGCGAAGCGGCTTTGAGAGGTCGGTCAAAGCTTCAACGATATCCGCTTGACGCTCGGATCTGAAAAGGGATGCACCGGAAGGGGTGGAGCACAGGTCGTCTTCTTCCATGCTCGTCGAATAAAAGCGATAATCCGAAGCGTAATAGGAATCCAGCTCTCGGATAGGGCGCGTCTGAACGTGGCCGCACGTCGTGCACAGATCGAGCCGTGTTGGCCCAGGCACGAGCACGGCCTGGGAGTTTACCGCGCTCCCTCGCGATTCGTACAGCGGCTCGACGTGCCCGCCGCAGACTCTGCAGCTCACCTTTTTGGAAGCGCGAGTTTCGACTCCGCCACGAGCTGTGCCGCCTTGTATAAGCTCTCGAATTGGCCGGCGTCGGTCCACCAGCCGTCGAGGATGTCGTAGTAGAGATCGCCTTCCTTGATATAGGCATTGTTGACGTCGGTGATCTCCAGCTCGCCTCGCGCCGAGGGCTTGAGGCGTTTGCAGAAGTCGAAGACGCGGCGATCGTACATGTAGATGCCCGTCACCGCGTAGCTGCTCGCAGGCTTGGCGGGCTTCTCTTCGATGCGGACGATGCGGTCGCCGTCGAGTTGCGGGCAGCCGAAACGTTCGGGGTCTTCGACTTCCTTCAAGAGAATGCGCGCGCCCGAGTCTTGCTCCTCGAATTTGCGGACGTAGGGCGTGATGTCGTCTTGGATGATGTTGTCGCCCAGGATCACGACGATGCGGTGGCCTTCGGCGAAGTGCTCGCAGAGTTTGAGCGCGTCGGCGATGCCGCCTTCGCCCTCCTGATAGGTGTAGTAGATGTCTTTGAGGCCGAAGTCCCTACCGTTGCCGAGCAGGCGCAAGAAATCGCCGGCGGAGTTCCCGCCGGTCACGATCATGATGTCTTTGATGCCGGCCTTGCAGAGCGTCTCGATTGGATAGTAGATCATCGGCTTGTCGTAGATCGGCAAGAGATGTTTGTTGGTGACTTTGGTGAGCGGCCGCAGCCGCGTGCCGAGACCTCCCGCGAGAATGACGCCCTTCATAAACTCCTTACCGGTGCGCGTACTGACGCTTGTAGTAGTCGAGGAATTCGCCGGACTTGAGCGGGCGCCACCACTCCTCGTTCTGTTGATACCACGCGATCGTGTCGCGAAGACCCTGCTCGAATCCGACGTGCGGCGTCCAGCCGAGCGCGTGCGCCTTCTTTGAAGAGACTGCGTAGCGCCGGTCGTGCCCTTCACGATCGGCCACGTGGCGGACGTGCGTCTCCATCGAGCGTCCGCAGCCCGCGACCAGCCGCTGGGTGATCTCGATGTTGGTATGCGGATTGCCGCCGCCGATGTTGTAGACGTTGCCCAGCTCGCCGTGCTCGAGCACGTGCATGATGCCGCGTGCATGATCCTCGACGTGCAGCCAGTCGCGAATCTGCAATCCGTCGCCGTAGACCGGCACTTGCTGATCGTCGATGAGATTCGTGATGAAGAGCGGGATCAGTTTTTCCGGGTACTGATACGGCCCGTAGGTGTTGCTGCCGCGCGTGATCAGCACGGGTGCGTCGAAGGTCGAGCGATAGGCGAGCACCTGCAGGTCGCCGCCGGCCTTGCTCGCGGAGTATGGGCTGCGGGGCTTCAGCGTATCGGTCTCTACCGATTCGCCCTGTGCGACGTCGCCGTAGACCTCGTCGGTCGAAACTTGGAGATAGCGTGGAATCGAGCGCTCGCGCACGGCCTCGAGCAAGACGTGCGTGCCCAGGATGTCCGTCCGCAGAAACTGCTCGGGATCGAGGATCGAGCGGTCGACGTGCGTCTCGGCAGCGAAGTTGGCGATCGCGTCGACGCCCGGGCCGATCGCTTCGCGAACCGCCGCCGCGTCGCAGATATCGCCGCGGACGAACCGGTAGCGAGCGTCCCTCTCGACGTCACGCAGGTTGGCCGGATTCCCCGCGTAGGTCATTGCGTCGAGATTGACGACCTCAAGCTCCGGCCGCTCCCGTAAGGCCAGCCGGATGAAATTCGAGCCGATGAACCCAAGGCCACCGGTGACTAACCATCGCATCGCCTTTGAGCTTCGGTATTTCCGCCGTGGGCCCTTAGCAGGCCCCGGGGCGGCAAAGCGGCTCGACGGCATCCCGGCCTCATGCTATACTCTCTGCGCCGCACTCACAGGCGGCTCACTTTACTACGCCCGCCAGGGACGGCAGGCGACGATGGCCTCTCGACACGGATCGCACGGCTAGGACAGCACGCGGCCCGGGGCCAGAAGGAGAATCCTTGTGTCTGTAATCACCATGCGCGAACTCCTCGAGGCAGGCGTCCACTTCGGGCATCAAACCCGTCGCTGGAACCCCAAGATGAAGCCCTTCATCTTCCAGGAGCGCAACGGCATCTACATCATCGATCTCGCGCTCACCGTGCAGAAGCTGCGCGAAACCTACGAAGCCGTCAAGCAGATGGCTCGTGAGAAGAAAGTCATCCTGTTCGTCGGCACCAAGAAGCAAGCGCAGGACGTCGTTCGCGAAGAGGCCGAGCGCGCGGGCACGTACTTCATCAACCAGCGCTGGCTGGGCGGCACGCTCACCAATTTCTCGACGATTCAGAAGCGCATCGCGCGCCTGCGCGAACTCGAGGGCATGAAGATGCAAGGCGACTTCGATCGCCTGCCCAAGAAAGAAGTCGCGCAGCTGCAAGACGAGATGGCGAAGCTCGAGCGCTTCCTCGGCGGCATCAAAGACATGCACCGTCTCCCCGACGCGGTTTTCATCGTCGATCCGAAGAAAGAGCGCATCGCGGTGCTCGAAGCCCGCAAGCTCAAGATTCCGATCATCGCGGTGATCGACACGAACTGCGATCCCGACGAGATCGATTATCCGATCCCCGGCAACGATGACGCGATTCGCGCCGTCAAGCTGATGGTCAGTAAGATCGCGGACGCGATCCTCGAGGGCAAGACCGAGAGCGAGAGCGCCTACGACGCGGAAAGCGCGTACGCGGCCGCTCCGTATCCGGAAAACTACGAAGAAGTAGACGAAGCACCCCGTACGATGGCCGAAGCCGAAGCCGCGCTGTAAGGAGAATCGGTGTCCACCTCAATGTCGTATCAACCCAAAGCCGAGGAAATCAAAGCGCTGCGTGAAGAGACCAGCGCGCCGATGATGGACGTCCGCAAAGCGCTCATCGAAGCCAACGGCGACGTCGCCAAAGCCAAGGCGCTCTTGCTCGAGCGCGGCGCGGCACAAGCCGAGAAGAAGGCCGAACGCTCGGCCAACGAAGGCTTGGTCGGCAGCTACATTCACGCCGGCGGAAAGATCGGCGTGCTCGTCGAGGTCAACAGCGAGACCGATTTCGTCGCGCGCAATCCGAAATTCGCCGACTTGACCCGCGACATCGCGATGCACATCGCGGCGATGTCACCGCAGTATCTCGACCGCGCGTCGGTTCCCGCCGATATCGTGGCGAAAGTGCGCGACGAGTTCAAAGCCGCGGTGCCGGCGGGTAAGCCGCCCGAGGTCGCCGAGAAGATCGTCGAGGGCAAGCTCAACAAGTGGTACGAGGAGCACGTTCTGCTCGACCAGCCTTTCGTCAAGGACGACTCGCTCTCGGTGAGCGATCTCATCAACGCGGCGGTCGGCTCGCTTGGCGAGAAGATCCAGGTTCGGCGTTTCGCGAAATTCGCGCTCGGAGAAAATTAACACGCTTGGACGCAAACAGTAGACCGAAGTACAATCGCGTTCTCCTGAAAATCTCCGGCGAGGCTTTCGCCGGAACCGATACCGGCGTCGACGTCAACACGACGCGCGTCATGGCAGATGAGATCGCCGGCGTCAGCCGCGCCGGCGTCTCCGTTGCCGTCGTCGTCGGCGGCGGCAACATCTGGCGCGGCAAAGTGCACGAAGAAGCCGGCATGGACCGTGCGACGGCCGACTACATGGGTATGCTGGCCACCGTTATCAACGCGCTCGCATTACAAGACGCGCTCGAACGCATGGGCGTGCCGTCGCGCGTGCAGACGGCGATCGCGATGCATCAGATCGCCGAACCCTATATCCGCCGCCGCGCCATGCGGCACTTGGAAAAAGGCCGCGTCGTGATCTTCGCAGCCGGCACCGGCAACCCGTACTTCACGACCGATACGACCGCCGCACTGCGCGCCGTCGAGATCGGCGCCGACGCCATCCTCAAAGCCACGAAGGTCGACGGCATCTACAGCGCCGATCCGAAGAAAGATCCGACGGCGACGCGTTTCGCGCGCCTCGATTACATGGACGTGCTGCAGCGCGGGCTCGAAGTCATGGACTCGACGGCGATGGCGCTCTGCATGGACAACAAACTTCCCATCATCGTCTTCGACATGTCCGTTCCCGGCAACATCCGCCGCGTCGTCTTCGGCGAGCCGATCGGCACGGTCGTCGAACGCGAATCGAACCTCAGCGTGGGAGCGGGACACTGACATGGCCGATTTCTTCAAAGACCTCGAATCGAAGATGAACAAATGCGTGGATTCCACGCGCGCCGAGTTCGCCTCGATCCGCACCGGCCGCGCGACGCCCGCGCTGCTCGACCGCCTGCATGTCGAAGCCTACGGCTCGGCGGTTCCCCTCAAACAGGTCGCGAGCATCGGCACGCCCGACGCGCGCACGCTCGTCATTCAGGCCTTCGACAAGAATGTCGCCGGCGAGATTCGCAAGGCGATCGAGAAGAGCGATCTCGGCATCACGCCCAACGTCGACGGCGGAACGATTCGCCTCACGATTCCGCCGCTCAACGAAGAGCGGCGTAAAGACCTGGTGAAGGTCGTGAAAAAGAAAGCCGAAGAGGGCAAGGTTGCGGTGCGCAACGTGCGCCACAAAGCGCACGACGATCTCAAAGAGCAACTGAAGAAGCACGAGATCACCGAAGACGACAACAAGCGGATGCAGGATCAACTGCAAAAGCTGACCGATCGTTTCATCAAAGAGATCGACGCGCTGGTCGCGTCCAAAGAAAAAGATATCATGGAAGTGTAGGGTAAGGTGGACCTTACCCTCGTCCCCGAAGTCGAAGCGCGCAAAGCGCTGAGCGGACGTCCGCTCCACCTGCAGGTATTGGCGCCGGTGGGCAACTGGCTCGGCGTCGGTAAACTGCGTGTACTGCGCACTACCGAACGCGAGGGCTGCATCGATCTGGTCTGCGGCTATGAATCCTACGATCGCGCCGATTGACACCGCCGTGCCGCGGCACGTCGCGATCATCATGGACGGCAATCGCCGCTGGGCGCGCGAGCACGGCCTCCCCGCGCTCGAGGGGCACCGGCGCGGCATCATCGCATTGCGGCGCGTCACCCAGAGCGCGCGGGATCTCGGAATCGAGATCGTCACGGTGTACGGCTTTTCTACCGAGAACTGGCGGCGCGATGCGCGCGAGATCGCGTTCCTCTTCGATCTCTGCGTCTATTTCGCCAAGAGTGAACTCGCCGAGCTGCAGCGCAACAACGTGCGCGTGCGCGTGATCGGCGATTGGCAGGCGCTGCCCGAGGCATCGCGCTCTGCGCTCGCCGATTTGCAGGCGCGGACCGCGCAGAACACCGGCTTGATCCTCAATCTCGCCGTAAACTACAGCTCGCGCAGCGAGCTCGAACGCGCCGTACGCGCCATCGCGCAGGACGTGCAAAACGGAAGGCTCGCGCCGGAGCGCATCGACGACGCCACGATTGCCTCGTACCTTTACACCGCGGGTGTGCCGGACCCCGATCTCTTGATCCGCCCGGGCGGCGAGCAGCGGCTCTCAAACTTTTTGCTGTATCAGGCTGCCTACACTGAACTCGTGATGAGCGACGTATACTGGCCGGATTTCTCCGGCGAACATCTTGCGCAAGCGGTGCGCGAGTACGCGCTGCGCCAGCGGCGCTTCGGCGAGTAGCCTTTGGTGCGGCGTGTGGTCGTCGGCCTGCTCGTGGCAATCGTCGGGCTGGCACTGGTCTACCGGGTCTGGAGCTTCGACGCGTTCGTGCTGGTGCTCGGCATTCTCTCGCTCTACGAACTCAACGCGCTCTGCGAAATCAAGGGCCAGCCGCTGGAGTATCAGGTCGCGATGTTCGGCGTCGTGGCATATATCGTGCTCGCGTGGTTCGATCTGCTGCACAAATGGGAGGGCGTTTTGCTCGCGGGCATCACGATCGCGAGTTTCTCGATCGGCATGTACGGCGAACAGAAGGGCTACTTCGCGCGTACTGCCTACACCGTTCTTGCCGTTCTCTATATCGGCAAGCTGATGACGTACTTCATTTTTCTGCGCGGCATTCCGGTATTGGGCATTTGGTGGACCTACGACGTGATCGTGTTGATTGCGTTGACGGACATCTTCGGCATGGTCGTCGGTTCGCTGATCGGACGCCATCAGCTCACGAAGATCTCTCCGCACAAGACGGTCGAGGGATCGGTCGGTGCGCTCGCGATCGTCACCGCGGTTGGCGCGGCGGGTGCGCTCTGGATTCCGCAGTTACACCTATTGTGGTGGCAGGGTCTCGCGCTCGGCGCGACGACCTCGATCGCGGCGCAGGCCGGCGATCTTGCAGAGTCGGCGCTCAAGCGTGATGCGGGCGTGAAAGATACGGGGCAAATCATTCAAGGGCATGGGGGCGTACTCGATCGTTTCGACTCGTATCTTTTCGGCGGTATGGCGTACTTCGGCATGCTGCACTTGCTCGGCGTCATGGCGGTGCCGCAATGAGCGGAAGGAAGCGCGTCGCGATCCTCGGCTCGACCGGGTCGATCGGGACCCAGGCGCTCGACGTGATCGCGAATCATCCCGATCGCTTCAGCGTCGTCGGACTTGCCGCGGGGCGCAATCTCGCACTGCTCGAGGAGCAGCGCGAACGCTTCAAACCGCAGGTCGCGACGAGCGCGGCCGACGGATCCGCGGGTCTGTTGCGCGTCGCGGTCGAGACGCAACCGGATATCGTGCTCGCCGCGACCGACGGCGCAGTTGCCTTCGACGCGGTGCTGGCCGCGATCGAACGCGGCATCGACATCGCCGTCGCAAACAAGGAGTTGATCGTCGCGGCCGGCGAGGTGATGCTGGCGGCCGCCGCGCAAAGCGGCAGCAAGCTGCTTCCGGTTGATTCGGAGCACAGCGCACTCTTTCAATGTTTGGTGGGTGAGGATGCGGCGCGTGTCGCCGCGATCGGGCTGACCGCGTCGGGCGGTCCATTCCGCACCGCGAGTGCGGCGGAGATGGCCGAAGCAACGCTCGAACACGCGCTCGCGCACCCGACCTGGCGCATGGGAACCAAGAACACGATCGACTCGGCGACGATGATGAACAAAGGTCTCGAGGTCATCGAGGCGAGCCGCCTCTTCGATCAGCCGGGCGAGCGGGTGCTGATCGCGGTGCACCCGCAATCGATCGCGCACGGCTTCGTCCTCTTCACCGACGGAAGCGTGAAGGCGCAGCTCTGTGCGCCCGATATGCGCATTCCCATCGGCTACGCGCTGAGCTACCCGGACCGGCTCTCCCGCCCGCAGGCGCAGGCCGCCGGCGAGCCGCCGAGAGCGGGGGATCCGCTGGAGGCCCTGGGGGCAAAACCGGGTGCGAGCCAACTGCGTTATGAGTTCGAGCCGCCTGACTTCGAGCGCTTCCCTTGCTTGCGGCTGGCCTACCAGGCGCTGGCTCGAGGCGGAACGGCGCCGGCAGTACTTTCCGCCGCCAACGAAGTCGCGGTGCGTTCGTTCGTCGAAGGAAAGGTTCGGTTCGGTGAAATCGCGCGCATCATCGAAACCACGCTCGAGCGGGTGGCACACCGGGATGCAACCCTCGCATACATTCGGGAAGCGGATTCCGACGCGCGACTTGCGGCTGCGGAGTACGTAGAGGACATCAGGTGCACTTAGGCGTCATCAATTTGGTAGGACTCGACCACACGCTCACGTTCCTCGTGACACTTTCTATTTTGATCGTGCTGCATGAGTACGGACACTTCATCATTGCGCGCCGCAACGGCGTGCGTGTCAATGAATTCGCGGTCGGCATGGGTCCGAAGCTTGCGGGCTGGCGCAGTCCGCGCAGCGGTACGATGTATTCGCTGCGCCTGCTTCCCATCGGCGGCTACTGCATGATGGAAGGCGAGGACGGCAAGACGAGCGAGGCCGGTCAGCAGCGAGAGTTTCGCGAGCTCCCGCAGCAATCGTCGCAGAATTTCCAGGCCAAGAACCCGTGGCAGCGGCTGGCAATCGTTCTGGCGGGTCCGATCGCGAACTTCGTGCTCACCTTCGTGATTCTGTTCGCCGGTGCGGTCGCGTTCGGCATCCCGAGCGATCATCTCGATCGCGCGATCGTAACTGCCGTCGTCGCGGGAAGTCCGGCCGACAAAGAAGGACTCAAGCCGGGCGACCAGATCCTCGCCGTGCGCACCGAAGGCAAGAACGTCACCAACGCGGGCATGCTCGTCGATACGATTCACGCGTCGCTCGGCAAACGGATCGAGGTGACCTACGAGCGCGCGGGCGTATCGAAGACAATTCACATCGTCCCCGCGGCCTGCCCGGCTCCGCATCAAAAATTGGGATGCATCGGCTTCCAGCCGGCGCCCGCGTACGAACGTGTCGGCTTTGCGGACGCGGTGCGATACAGCGGCCTCGCTTACGCAGGGATCGCCGATAACACGCTCTCGTCGCTCGTTCTGCTGGTGACGCAGTTCCACCGGTACGCGGGCCAGGTCTCGGGTGTGATCGGAATGGGCCAGGCCGCCGGCATCGTGCAAGCGTTTGGCTGGGGACCCTATCTCACGCTCGCGGCCACGATCTCGTTTGCGCTCGGGCTCTTCAACCTGCTGCCGATTCCGGCGCTCGACGGCGGTCGCGCGGCCTTCATCATCGCCGAACTCGTGCGCGGGAAACCGGTCGATCCCGACAAAGAAGCCCTCGTGCACCTGGCGGGATTCGCGGCGCTCATGGCGCTCATGCTCGTCGTCGCAGTGCACGACATCGCCCGCATCGTTTCCGGCCAAGGAGTGTTCTAAGATTCATGCTTCGCCTGCGGCGTAAATCGAAACCGATCTTTTTGCAGAACAAGACCGGAAAGTCCGACGCCAAGAGCGTGTGGATCGGCGGCGACTATCCGGTTGCGGTGCAGTCGATGACGACGACCGACACCGCCGATGCCGATAAAACGCTCGAGCAAATCTACGGCTTGGCGATGGAAGGCTGCGAGATCGTGCGTGTGACGGTGAAAGACCCGCCCGATGCGGCAGGCCTTCCGGCGATCGTCTATCGCTCCCCGGTCCCCATCGTCGCCGACATTCATTTCGATCACAAGATGGCGCTCGCCGCGATCGAAGCCGGTGTCGCGAAGCTGCGTCTCAATCCCGGCAACATCCGCGATCCGAAGAAGGTCGCCGAGGTCGTGACCGCGGCCAAGTCGCGCGGCATTCCGATTCGCGTCGGCGTGAACATGGGTTCGCTTGCGCCCGATCTGGAGAAGACGCTCGGCCACACGGCCGAGGCGATGGTAGAGTCGGCGCTGCGTCACGTCGAGATTCTCGAGGAGCACGATCACACCGATCTCGCGATCTCGCTCAAAGCGCACGACGTGAATACGACCGTCGACGCCTACCGGCTGATGGACAAGCGTCTGCGCGAGCGCAACACGCCCTATGCGCTGCACCTCGGCATCACCGAGGCCGGGCTGCTCCGCGACGGCACGATCAAATCCTCGATCGGCCTGGGCATTCTGCTCTACGAAGGCATCGGCGACACGATTCGCGTCTCGCTCGCGGACGATCCAATCGAAGAGGTGCCGGTCTGCTGGTCGATCCTCAAGTCGCTGGGACTGCGTGAGAAGGGCTTTGAGATCACCGCGTGCCCGTCGTGCGGGCGCGCCGAGATTTCGGTGTTGGAGCTCGGCCGCGCCGTCGAGGCGATCGCCAAGGAATACAGCGCGCCGGTGAAGGTCGCGGTCATGGGATGCGTCGTCAACGGCCCGGGCGAGTCGAAGATGGCCGACGTCGGCGTCGCCGGCGGCAAGGGCAAGGGCGCGATCTATCGTGCCGGCGAGTTGGTCGGAACCTATCCCGAAGCCGAGCTCTTGGGTATGCTCCGCCTCGAGATCGAGAAGGTCATCGCCGAGAAGTATCCGGCCTATGCCGGCGAGATCACGAGCGTGCTATGACCTACCGGCGCCCGTCCGCCCGCATGCTCGTGCTCACCGCCGCGCTTGCGGTAACCTCATCGACGCTGCTCGCCTTCTCGCGGCCGGTCGATATGATCGTCGACGGCCAGCACGTCGATAGCGACGTGCCGCCGGTCACGACGGCCGGCGATCAGGTTTTCGTGCCGCTCCGCTCCTTCGCCGACGCGCTGGGAGCGCAGACCAGCCTGGACGGGACGAACGTCTACGTGGTGCGCCAGGGCCAGACGCTGCACGTGCGGGTCGGCGACGTGCGCGCCGCGATCGACGGTGTGCCGTTCACCCTAAAAACGGCACCCTTCCGCGTGCGCGGAAGGGTGATGATCGGACTCGTCGCGATCGCTCGCGTCTTCGGGGTGCGCGCCTCTTACGACGCGCGGCTCGCGCGGATTGCGGTGATGACGCCCGGCCTTGGCGAGGCGACTCCCGCGCAACCCGCGCAGGCGCAGTAGCCCGCTAAGCGGCGCTCGCCTTGAGGCGGGCCAGTTCTTCCTGGAGCCGGGACTTCTCTTTGATCTCGCCGGCCAGTGCTGCGGAGGTCTCTTTCATGGTGAAATCCATGAACTCGTCGACGCCGGAGAAGAGCGTTTGCAGCGTGTTGGCGATCGCGATCAGGACGTAGCATTCGGCGAGCAGGAAGATCGCTTGGAGTACGAAGCGGTCCATGCCCTCAGCCGGGAAGAGAACGTCCGACGCGCTGACCGAGGCGATCACGCCGTAGCCGGCCGCTACGCCTACCGCCATCGCGATCGGGCGCCAGTCGGCGTAGCCGATCAGCATCGCGAAGATCGCGAAGAAGTAGAGGCTGACGTCGACGCTCCAGCTGCCCCAGGCCGCGACACCGAACATGACCGGTCCGGCCGCGACCGCAAGCGCCATGATGGCGCGCAGGGCGGGGCCGTCCTTCATTTCGCGAGCCGCGACGGTCGCGGCGATCGCGATGCAGAGCAGGATGCCGGTCGGCCCGACCCAGGCGGTACGCGCAAACAGCGCGATGCCCGCGACGGCGGGGACGTGCGCCCATGCCAGGACTGCGAACAGTTCCGTGGCGCGCGCTCGCAGCTGCGAGAGCGAGAACGAGTGGTGGGCGCTATCGGCGGGACGTGCGGAAGCCAGGGCTATCATATACAGCCTCTTTCTAGAGAATCTCGATTTTCTACACCCGAGTTGAGTAATCGGACGTTTGTAGTACGTTCCGCGTCCATGGTGGCCCGCGTTACGGAAGGTTTACACCTCTAGGCCTTCCGGCTCAAGCACGGGTTCGATCTCGTCGGGCTTCGACGTGCGGAAACCATAGGCGAAGAAGAAGACCAGGCCGGCGACGAGCGCCAGCACGAACCAGGTCCACGTTTTCGACGAAAGACCGAAGACGGCGAGAAAGACCGAGAGCACGATACCCGCGATCGGGAAAAGCGGCACGAACGGTACGCGAAAACTGCGCGGCAAGTCGGGGCGCTTTTTGCGCAAGTAGATCACCCCGCCGCAGACGACCGTGAACGCGCTGAGCGTTCCGATGTTCACGAGATTGAGCAGGTCGGTCAGCGGTACGATGAGGGTGAGTATCGCAACGGCGACGCCGGTGATCATGGTGGTACGCAGCGGCGTTTTGAAGCGCGGATGGATCGTCGCGACCGCGGGCGGCAGCATCTTATCGCGCGCCATCACGTAGAAGATGCGCGCTTGTCCCAGTAACGAGCTCAACGCCACGCTCGTCGTGCCCGCCAGCACACCGACGGTGATGATCGCGCTCACCCACGGCATGTGCAGCGGCGCGAGCGCGTAGACGAGCGGATCGCTCTGCGGCACCTTGTTCCACGGAACGGCGCCGATCAAGATGACGGCCGTCGCGCAATAGATCAGCGTGCCGATGCCGAGCGCGCCCATCACGCCCATCGGAACGTCGCGCTGCGGATCTTTGCATTCCTCCGCCGTGGTCGTCGCGGTGTCGAATCCGATGTAGCTGAAGAAGACGAACGCGCTGACCGCGACGATGCCGTAGGGCTGCGCCGAGGACGAGTAGTCGGCCATGCCGCCGAACGGCGTGAGCGCGCCCCAACCGTACGGCGCGAATTGCGCGAAGTGCGCCGCGTTAAAGAGCGGAATGCCGGCCACGATGAAGACCAAGAGCGCACCGATCTTGAGTACGACGAACACATTGTTCGTCGTGGCGGACTCGCGAATGCCAATCGAAAGCAAGATCGAGAGCACGATCACGAACAGCGCCCCTACGACGTCGTAGTGCGAGTGCAGAAAATCCCAGCTGCTCGGAAGCCACCATGCCCCGGTGAGGTGGAGTTTGGTTCCGTCTTTGGCGATCTGCGCCCAACCGGGCAGCACGATGCCGGCGGTGCGCAGCACGTCGATCAGCGCACTCGAAAATTGGCTCGCGACCGGCGCGGCACTGATACCGTACTCGAAGATGAGCGCAAAACCGATGATCCATGCGAAGAGCTTTCCGAGCGTCGCATAGGCGTACGTGTATGCGCTGCCCGCGACCGGCACCATTGCGCCGAGTTCGGCGTAGCACAGCGCTGCGAAGAACGAGGTGACGCCGGCGAGCAGATAGGAGACGATCACCGAAGGCCCGGCGCCGATCACGCCGGTTCCGATGCTGGTGAAGATGCCGCCGCCGATCATCGTTCCCAAACCGATAGCGACGAGATCTTTGGCAGTGAGGGCTCGCTTGAGGATTTTCTGTTGAGCGAGCGCGCGAAGTTTATCGACGTTGGTCGTCGCGAAAAGCTGGGACGCAAAGGACATTTCGCGCAGGTTCGCAAGGAGGACCCATGCGTCCCCCCAGCCCGTACCAACGCCTCGTACAGCGCGAGATTTACCGGAATCCGTGGGTCGCCGTGCGGGTGCACGAGATCATCCACCCAACCGGCGCTACCGGCGAACACGTGGCAATCGCGACGGGCCGGGCATCGGCCGTGCTCGTAATCGACCGCAAGGAGTTCATTTTTACGCGTCAGCCGCGCTTTGCGGCCGACACATTCGTGATCGAGGTCGTGAAAGGCGGCGCCGGCGAGGGTGAGAGCTCGCTCGAATGCGCGCAGCGCGAATTGCGCGAAGAGCTCGGCCTTGCCGCCGCCTCATGGACGCCGCTGGGCGTGCTCTACGAAGTACCCTCGATCATCGAGCATCCCGTGGTGCTCTACATCGCACGTGACCTTCGCGCGGCGCGCAGCGACGCCGAGGAGACCGAGTCGATCGAGCCGGTGCGCATGCCGATGGACGACGCCTTCCGCGCCGTACGCGACGGACGCATCGACGACGCCGTGACGCTCGGCGCGTTGCTGCGTTACCTCCTCACCTCCGAAACTGCACGCTAACGTAGATCGAGCGATAGGGCAGTCCGAATTCTTCGGTCGCTGCCGCACCGATGTAGGGCGCGTACGCCCCTGCCGTCGCGTAGGCGTTGAGTTGCGCGGGCTGGCCCTGGCCGACCAATCCCTGGATGAACGCGTACTGCTGGAAAAGATTGAAGACCGCGACCGTGAGCGTCGCGCTCTTCGAGAGCGGCGCGCGCAGCTGCAGGCTGCTGTAGTTGTACGCGGGCAGGTTCTTCGTGTTGCCAGCTGATACGAAGTACGCGGTGTAGCGCGCGTCGACGGTGCCGAACGTGTTGTCGAGCGCGATGCTGCCGGTGTGCAGCGGCACCCCCTTGATCTGACTGCCGAGGACGTCGGTGAGATTGGACTCGAGCAGCTGCGCGGGAGCGCTCGCGAGAATGCTCGAGGTCAGCGCCCAGTCGTAATCGGCATAGAAACGGTAGGTGAAGCGCTGGCGGCCGGAGAGGTCGATGCCGCGCGCTTTGAGCGTGCCCACGTTGACCGTTCCCGTCACGCCCAGCGGCGTTTGCGAGGGACAGCCTGCGACGACACCTTGTGCGAGCGCAATCGCCGCCGGATCGATACCGGCCGAGCCGACTTGCGAGAGCGGAACGAGCACCGAGTAGAGTTTGTCGTACACGTTCACGCTGTAGAGCTGAAGCTGTGCGATCGAGTCGCCCGACCAGATGTGGCTGAACGCTGCCTCCTCGTCGACGCCGCGTTCGGGTTTGAGGTCGCTCGAAGGAATCGAGCCGATCGAGTTGAGCGTTCCGCAGGTAAAGGTCGCGCCGCCGCCGGTGGTATGCGTGAGTCCCTGCCCGAGCGAGCTTGCGGTGAACGGCAGATCCAGTTCGTCGGAGGTAGGCTCGGTCGTCGTGGCGCCGGCAGCCGCGCGCAAGACGTTGCGCGGCGAGAGGTGCATGACGATCGAGAGGCGCGGATCGAGATACGATGAGTCCGTTTGGCTTGCGTGCTTGGCCCACAGGTTGAAAAACGCGGTCGTATCGCCGTGCTGCGGCGCGTAGACGTCGCGAACGAAGAGCGCGCCTTCGTTGCTGTACGGCGCACCGAAACTCGAGCTGGTCGAGATGGTGGAATAGATGTAGGCGTTATTGAGATAGCTGTAGCCGAAGGCGGCGTCGTTATTCGCCGAGGCGAAGTCGTCGTCGACGATCGACCCGCTCGACTGCACCCGGTAATCGCGCAGATAGGCCTTGCTCGGCGTTGGAAGATTCAGGCGATAGGTCGTGTCGTTGTAGAGGGTGGTAAAAGCATCGAGCGTCAGCGTTCCGCCGCCCGCGCGCCGCGTTACCACGGCATCTTGATACCCGAAGTTGAAGGCTTGCCACGCGGGGCCGGCGCCGAGCCAGCCGTTTTGCAGCGTCGCGTACTGCGCCGGCGTCTGACATCCGGCGATCTGTCCGTCGACCGGATAGTTGTTGCCCTTCACATAGAACTGGCCGGACGGGCATGCAACCTTCGCGGTCGCGGGATCGTAGGCGGCAAGATCCGCGTCACCTTGCGCGAGTGCCGTTGCATAAGGCATGTAATCGCCGTCTCCGTTGCCGGTCTTGTCTTCCCAGTACGAGCTGTTGACGTCGGTGAGCGTGAGATTGGTCTGCGCGTCGAGCGCATAGGTGAATTTGACGAGCGCCGCCCTCGACGCGACCGAGGAGTCGTCGGTGTAGATCGCGTTGTCGTAGATCGTCGATCCGGCGGGCGCCGACGGATCGGAGGACGCGCCGACCTGATAGAAGTTCGCATGACGGATCGGCCCGTCGAGTCCCGAGACGCCGTACGCAAAAGCGTAGCCGAGTCTTCCCGCGCTCCCCGTCGCGGTGAGACTGCTCGCCAGACGCTGGAACGAACCGTAGCCTTGCGTGAAGGTTATGCGCTGCGTCGGGGTCGGGTTGAGCGTCCGGAAGTTCACGACGCCGCCGATCGCGGTAACGCCGAGAATGTTGCTGCCGCCCGATCCGTAGAGCACCTGCACGTCTTGAAACGGGAAGAGCGGCGAGAGCTGATAGTTGAAGCCGCCTTTGATGCCGTAGCCGATCGGATGCCCGTCGAGTGCGGCTACGGTCTCGGCCGTGCCGATGCCGCGGATGTTGAGATTGATGTCGTCGCCGAGCGCGGCAGTGTCGCCGGTGATGCCGTTGTTGACGCCGCTCAAGGTACGCAGCGTGTCGCCCGCGCGCGCGGCCCCGATCGACTGCAGCGCCTCGGTGTTGATCGTCTGCGTAAAGGTGCTCGACTCTTGCAAGCTCGCGCTCGCGCGCGTGGAGGTCACCGCAATCGTATGAAGCCCGCCGACCGCGCGCTGCATCGCGAGCGTCGTTCGCGCAGTTCCGCTCGCGCGCAGTGTGACCGGTGTCGAAAGGGCGGGTTGGTAGTCCTCGCGCTCGACCGCGAGCCGGTACGTTCCCGGGTCCAGTCCCGTGAAGGCAAACGCGCCGCGTGCGTCGGTCGTCGCGTGCAGCGAGCTTTGCACGATACGGACCGTCGCGCCCGAGAGCGCGACACCCGAGGACGCGTCGACGACGATGCCGTCGATGCGCGCGCCGCTCTGGGCGTACGCCGGAATCGCGCACGCAAAGAAAGCGCAGACAAGCGTCGCGCACATAGTGCGCACGCCACATGATCGCATGGCAAGCCCCTTCTAAGCAGTGATGAAGAAGTGTGCGGGTACTGCACGGGGCGGCCGGGGCGGGCCGCGTTTGGAGGACCGCCGCGCGAGGCGTGCCGGACTGTTGGCGATGACCACCTCGGGCGCGAGACGTTCGTGCTGGCGGACGTCGGGCGTGCGCCGGATGGAGGCGAGTTGATAGAGTAATTGCGCGACGCGTTCGCGATAGCGCACGAGCCAGGCGCCGAGCGCGAAGATGACCGCGCTCCAGGCGGCGGCGCAGCCCAGCGTCGTGGAGATGCCGAGCAGCAGCGATCCGCCGAACGCGTCGGCAAGCGAGTCCACGTCACCGCCCGCGCGCAGCGTATCGATCGTCTCCATCACCGGCACCGTCACGAGCGCGAGCAGTGCGATCAGCGCGAAAGCGCCCGCGATCGATCCGGCGCGCAGGTGCAGCATCCGCGCGCGAACGCGAATCGAGGACGCGGCGGCGCAGAGCGCGGTGAAGAGATAGAGTCCGGCTCCTGCGGCGAGTCCGAGCGCGGCCAGCGTAAAGAGCACGCGCGACCCGTGGGCGACGTGATCGTAGGTGTCATCGCGAACGAGGTAATCGCCGAGGATGTCGATGCCGACGTGCGCGCTCACCGCGGCCAGAAGGGCGGCCGCGCATATCGCGGGGAGAGCGATGCGTCGAGTCAGGCGATATCCTTTACTCAGGCGGTGCGGAACTTGAGTTCCAAAGATACTCCGGCTCGTTTAAGTCGGCATTAATCCATCGCGCCCAAACGAAAAGCGCATCCGAGAGACGATTCACGTAGTGCTGCACTTCGGGCGATACTCCCTCGTCGCTCTCCATCAGCGTGATCAAGAGCCGCTCGGCGCGGCGGCAAATCGTGCGCGCGAGGTGCAGATACGCGCCGGGCAGCGAACCGCCGGGATGAATGAAATTGTTGAGCGGTAGCAAATCGCGCTGCGCTTCGTCGATCGCGCGCTCGAGCGCGACGACGTCGCCGTGTGCGATCAGCGGCATTCCCTCCCAACGGTCTTTGGGCAGCGTCGCCAAATCGCTGCCCATGTTGAAGAGCGCGTCCTGCGCCCAGGCGAGCCACGCGTCGAGCCGGGCCGCGCGCGGATGCGACGCGAGCAGCGGACGCAGCGCGGAGCGCGCGATGCCGATGGCGCTGGAACACTCGTCGATCGTCCCGTAGGTCTCGATGCGCAGCGCGTTCTTTTTGACGCGCTGTCCGCCCACGAGTCCGGTCGTACCGTCGTCGCCGGTGCGCGTGTAGATGCGGGTCAGCTTGGGCATGGTCCCCTGGGGTTCGCGGCGAATCCGGGCCGGTCATGTCCGAACCAACCCCTCGCGTCGTCAAGGAGATCCCTCCGAAAGCGGCCGACCTCTCCGCGTGGTACACCGCCGTCTGCTTGAAGGCCGAACTGGCTTCGTACTCGCCGGTGCGCGGCTGCGTGGTGCTGCGCCCCTACGGCTACGGGCTGTGGGAGAACCTGCAGAAGCACCTCGACGCGGCTTTCAAAGCGACCGGGCACGAGAACGCGTACTTTCCGCTGCTCATTCCCGAGAGTCTGCTGGTCAAAGAGGCCGAGCACGTCGAGGGTTTCGCGCCCGAAGTCGCGTGGGTGACGCATGGCGGGCAAGAAGAGCTGACCGAACGGCTCGCAATTCGGCCGACGTCCGAAGCGATCATCGGCGTCATGTACGCGGAGTGGATCGAGTCCTACCGCGATCTTCCGATCCTCATCAATCAGTGGGCCAACGTGCTGCGCTGGGAGAGAGCGACGCGCCCGTTCTTGCGCACGATGGAGTTCTTGTGGCAAGAGGGGCACACCGCGCATGCGAACGCACCGCAAGCGCGTGAAGAGACCCTGCGCATGCTCGACGTCTATCGCGATTTCGCCGAGAACGTCGCGGCCGTGCCGGTCTACGCAGGCATCAAGAGCGCGAGCGAACGCTTTCCGGGCGCGGTGGAAACCTATTCGATCGAGGCCTTGATGCCCGACGGCAAAGCGCTGCAATCGGGTACCTCGCACGATCTGGGTCAGAATTTTGCCAAAGCCTACGACATCAAATTCGTCGACGACGACCAACAGATCAAGCATGTCTACACGACCTCGTGGGGTATGTCGTGGCGTATGCTCGGCGCGATGATCATGGTGCACGGCGACGATCGAGGACTGCGCGTTCCGCCGAAGATGGCTCCGATCGAAGCGGTGTTCGTTCCGATCGTGCGTTCCGGCGACGCGCGCGCGGTCGCCGCATGTCAGGAAGCCGCGAAGGCGCTGCGTGAGGCCGGCTTCCGGGTGAAAGTCGACGACCGCGATCAGCAGCCGGGTTGGAAGTACGCGGAATGGGACGTGCGCGGCGTACCGCTGCGCGTCGAGATCGGTCCGCGTGACGTCGACGCAGGGACGGCGGTGCTGGTGCGGCGCGATCGCGCGAAGGGCGATCCGGAGCAGAAGCAGACCGTGCCGCTCGATCAGCTCGCGCAAAACGTGCGCCTGCTGCTCGACGCCATTCAAGATTCGCTCTTCGAAGAAGCGAAGGCGCTCCTCGCGAGCCATACCTTTTGCGAGACCGATCGCGACGCGTTCTTCGAGAAGTGCAAGACCCGCGCGGGGATGATCGACATTCCCTGGTGCGGACGAGCGGAGTGCGAAGCGCAGGTGAAGGCGCAGACCGGTGCGACCACGCGCAACACCTATCCGCTCCCGCAGAACGATCGCGGGGCGCGCTGCGTTGCCTGTGGAGAACCTGCCGTCGTGAGGGCCTATTTTGCGCAAAGCTATTAATCTGATCTTGGCGTTGGCGCTCTTGGGCGCGGAGCCAAGCGTCGCCGATCTCGACGCGCACTCGCGCGCGAGCGGCAATCGGCTCGACATCGCGACCGCGGTCGGCGAGCGGCTCTTCAGCACCACCTGGCCGGCCCAGGTCATGCAGGTCTTGGCCAACGATAGCCAGGGGCATATCGTGCTGGGCTTGCGCGTATCCGGCGTGAAGTTTCACAGCCCGCTCACGCGCGACGCATTCGATCGCGAGATCGTGGACCTGGTGACGCGCGCCTTTGCGGCGGCGCCGAACGCCGAAGAGATCGACCTCTGGGTGACGGTACCGATCTCCGTCGGCAAAGGCGTGATCGTCAGCGGCGACCTTGCGAAGCCGACCACCCGCACCGTTTTCACCGTCAGCGTCCTGCGGCGCGAGAGTATCGCCTCGCTCGCGGCGCGCCTGCGCAGCGGCGCCAACGTCTTTCTCGATTCGGAATGGGCGAGCGCCGCTTTCACGAAGAGTCGCCCTAATGTATAAGAAGACCACGCTGGCCGGCGGTCTGCGCGTGCTCACGGAGAGCATGCCTTCGGTACGCTCCGCGAGCATCGGAATCTGGGCCGACGTGGGCTCGTCGCTCGAGCGGCGCGAACAGCGCGGGATCTCGCATTTGGTCGAGCACATGCTCTTCAAGGGTACGAACCGGCGCAGCGCGCGCGAGATCGCCGAGACGATGGACGGCGTGGGCGGCAGCCTCAACGCCTTTACCGATAAAGAGACGACCTGCTACTACGCCAAGGTGATCGACCGTCACGTCCCACTGGCGTTGGACGTGCTCTCCGATATGTTCCTGCACTCGCTTTTCGAGCCGGCGGAGCTGTCCAAAGAGCAGAACGTCGTGCTCGAAGAGATCAAGATGTATGAAGACTCGCCCGACGAGCTGATTCACGATCTCTTTCTGCAGACGATGTGGAGCGGGTCCGATCTCGGCGAGCCGACGATCGGTTTCGTCGACACGGTCACCCACGTGACCCCCGCCGACCTGCGCGCGCACATGGCGCGGCATTACGCGCCCAATTCGGTGGTCGTCGCGGCGGCAGGCAACGTGGAGCACGAGCGTTTCGTCGAGCTGGCCGCCGAGTGCTTCGCGCAGTTCGAGGGGCAAAGCGAACGTTTCGAACCCGATGCGCCGCGCACGACGCCCTCCGCGATGGTGCGTCAGAAAGATAGCGAGCAGGCCTACGTGGTGCTCGGCTCGCGCGCGCTATCCGTGCGCGACGATCGCCGCTTCGCGCTCTCGGTCATGGACACGGTGCTGGGCGGCGGCATGTCGAGCCGGCTCTTTCAAGAGATTCGCGAGAAGCGCGGCCTCGTCTACACGGTTTACTCGTTTCAGGCCGCCTATCGCGCGGCGGGGCTCTTCGGTGTCTACGCCGGAACTTCGCCCGAAAACGTGCAGCCGTGCATCGACGTGATCGCGCAGCAGTTGGGCGCGCTGCGCGAGATCGAGATCGGCGAGAACGAGCTGCATCTCGCCAAAGAGCACATCAAGGGCAACTTGACGCTCTCGCTCGAGTCGACCTCGAGCCGGATGATCCGCCTCGGCCGCAACGAGTTCGCTCTGGGACGGCAGCTAGCGCCCGAAGAGATCGAGGAGCGTGTCGACGCCGTTACCGCCGGCGAGATCAAAGAGCTCGCGCACGAGCTCTTTGCCGAGGATCAGCTCGGACTCTGCATTCTCGGCCCGGTCGACGAAGCCAAGATAGAGTGGGCGGCCGCGTGAGCGCGGCTTGATGCACGACCCGGTCCTCTGGTCGGGTAAACTCTTCGGCGCGATGATCATTACGTTCATCGTGCAAGGCGTAACCATCGGCGCCTATGCGGCGCGCCTGGCGGGCGTGCAGACTAAACGGATCGCGACCTCCATCTCGCTCTTCAATCTTTTCATGACCGCGGGCAGGCTCGCGAATCTGTTCATGGCGTTTTTCGTCGGTCCGCTCTCGGATGCTGCGGGGCGCGCCGTGACGCGGCTGCACGAACCCGGCCTCGTCGCGATGTGGCAGCACGTCTTCGAGGTGCAACTGCGGCTGATCGTGCTTGCCGGTACGGCCGGCATGATCGTCTTCGCGCTGCTCTTGCCGATGTGTACCTATCTCTTCCGGCGCGGCGTCCATTCGTTCGAGCTGCGCGGTTCGATCCCACATGCGCTCGCGCGCCTCTTCGTCTGGCGCAACCTCGCCGACGTGCTGCGCTCCCAGCATCTTCCCACATGGCAGGAGGTCCGCCGCTTCGACTGGCGGGGCATTCCGCGCCGGCTGCTGATCTTCAATACCGTGGTCACCGCGGTCTACGCGATCGGCGTCCAGGCCTCGTTTCTCGCCTCGGTGCTCGACGTGAACGTCGCGCGCACCGCGATCAGCCTCTCCGGGGTGATCAACGGGATCGGGACGATCGCCTTTACGCTCTTCGTCGACCCGACCTCGGCAATGATCACCGACCAGGCCATTCACGGAAAGCGCACCGTCGAGGAAGTGCGCTCGATGGTGTTCTATCTCTCCCTGACGGCGATCGTCGGATCGCTGCTCGCGCAATTGATCTTCTATCCCGCCGCCGTTGTGATTGAATATGTTGCACGCTTTGCCAATCAGTTCCATATCTAGAGCGCTCTGCGCCGCGAGCCTCGCGATTCTGCTGGGCGGCTGTGCCGGACCGGTCGAGCGCTGGATCGTCAGCACCCGCATCCACCAAGGCGAAATCGCGCTGGCTCGCGGTAGCGTCAAAGACGCCCAGCTTTCGTATAGTTTGGCGCTGCGCATCGACCCGAGCGACGAGCGCGCACGCGCCGGCTACGTGCAGAGTTCCGCCGATCTCGCCCAAGAGCTCTACACCAAGGGCGACTTCGACGACGCCCTCGCGGTCATCGCGGGCGGGCTCCAATACGATCCTTCGAGCGTGCGGCTTGCATCGCTCAAGGGAGAGATCGAGGACGCTAAGCTCAAGCGCGAGATCGTGATCTCGAACTATCCGACCTATAAGGACGCGGGATTACAGATCCAGCACGCCTATCAACAGCTCGACGTTGCGAACAAGACGATTCTCGCCTCGCTCAAACGCTTCTCGTACACCTACGACACGGACGATCTCACCGCCGCGATCAAGAGCAGCTACGATCTCGAGCTGGACGTCGCGCGCAACACGAACCGGCTGATCGCGTATCGTCAGGTCGTGAGTTCCGGCGTACCCGAATCCTCGCATGCAACGACGAACGTCAACGCGTCGTCGCTGCTGCCGCTGCCCTAACGGCGATGATTGCCTGGTTCCAGAGTCTGCCGCTGATTCCGGGAGCGATCCTCGTGGTCGGCGGCTTCGTGCTGTTCTCGCTGCTCTTTGCACGTCTTGCATCCCGCTTCGCACCGGTCTCGGTTCTTGCCGAGCATAACGAGCTGACCGGGTTCATCTTCGCGGTCGTCGGCGTCATGTACGCCGTCATCTTGGGTTTCATCACGATCGGCGTCTGGGCGCGCTTTCAAGCTGCCGAGGACCGCACGTTCTCCGAAGCGAGCAGCCTCGCTGCCGTCTACCGCGACGCCGGCGCGTTTGCGAACGGTTCGCGCATTCGGCAGGATGCGCGCGCCTACGTCGACACGGTCATTCGAGTCGGCTGGCCGCTACTCGAGCGCGGCGGCGCCAATCCGCCGACCTTCACCGGCGCGGAGAGACTCGCTCGCGAGGTGCGGGCGACGAGACCACGCGGCGAACGCGAGGACGCGATCTACGCGTCGATGCTCGGGGATATGGATCAAGCGCTGCGCGATCGCGACGCGCGCGTTGCCGAGGATTCCAACGGCCTCAACGGCGTCATGTGGACGGTGGTTTTCATCGGCGGTTTCGTCACGATCGCCTTCACCTTTTTCTTCGGCTTCCGCTACACGGCGCTGCAAAACGCGATGGTCGGAACGCTCGCATTTCTCACCGGCCTCGTGATCTTTCTGACGATGAGCCTCGATTATCCCTTACGCGGCTCGGTGCACGTCGGCCCCGAAGCATTTCTCCACGCCGACTATCTTTTCAAGCGCATCGACGCGGTTGATCCGCTGCCGGCTTCGCAGACACCGTGAGCGTCGAGAAAGGCGCGCCCGCGGCCGGCCGCCTCGGCTGAGCGGAACGCGCGCCAAAAAGCATCGGCGCCGGGGCGTTCGTGCCGCGGATCGGTGACGTAGACCGGCCACTGCGCGCGCGGGTCGAGCAGCGCGAAGCGCTGCAGCCACGCACAGAGTTCGAGGTTGCGCGCCAGCCGGTTGTTCTCGATGGAAATGAAGTAACGCGCGCCTTTGCGGATCGCGCTCTCTTCGTCGAACGGCGTCCAAAGCGCGGGATCTTCCTCCCAACCGTAGCGGTTGATGTAATAGAGCACGTCGGGCCCGTAGTGACCGACGACGACGAGCGCATCGGGTGCGAGGACGCGATTGAGATAGTAGGCGTTACGATAGGTTTGCTTGCTGTAGGCGTAGTACGGCGCGGCAGCCGCGTGCGACTGCAGCAGAGCGAGCAGCGCGACCAGGGGGACGATCGCGAGGATCGCATAGCGCGCGGCCGGTGCCGCGTCGACGCCCTCGACGAACGTGACGAAGCGTGTGACGAGCGCGCCGATCGCGAGTGCGCAGAGCGGCAGCAACAGATACATGTAGTAGTCGACGCGTTCGACGGTGACGACGACGTAGGTATACGCGAGACCGCCCAGCAGCCAGCCCCATAGCAGGGCCTTGCTGCGCGGCTGCGCCCACGGCAACGCGAGAAAACCGCCGATAGTGAGAAAGAACGCAATCGAACCGAGCATGGTCGCGCGGAGCATGCCGAGCACTTGGCGGAACTGCGCGAACTTGAGCGCGAAGCCGCTCCAGCTCGTGAACGCGTCTTTGAGCGCGGGAAGCACGTGCAGCGTGGTGATGCCGCTTGCCCAGTGCCATTCGGCAATCGCGCTGATCCGCGCATCGTAGAGCCAGAGAATGACGAGTGGGACGACGAGCAGCACGGCGACGGCGGTCGGGCGCATCGTGCGTCCGCTGCGCACGCGCTCCCACAGGGTGCCGGCAACCGGAACGATTCCCGCGACCGCGACCGGCTTGGCCAGATACGCGAGCGTGAGCAGTGCTGTCGCACGCGCGAGCGTACGCTGCCCCCAGACGTCATCCTCGACCAGCAGCCGGGTCACGACGTACAGCGCAGCGGTGAGAAAGAAGACCATCGCCGTGTCCGGCGTGAAGGTGCGGCCGTAGTAGACGCTGCCCGGAAAGATCGCGAAGAAGAACGCAGCGGAAAGGCCGGCGATCGCGCTGCGAAAGAGCCAGCGGCCGAAATAGCCCACTACCGCCACCGTGCCAAGCGAGAAGCACAGAGTAATCAGCCGCCCGAAAATCTCGTGAACGCCGAGGACCTTATACAGCGTCGCCGCGAGAAAGGGCACGATCTGCAGCTCGAGCTCGACATAGTTCGGCGGTGGTCCGTCGTAGTTCGTCTGCGGATACATGATGTTGTACTTGAGCGTCGCGAAGTTGCGCGCGATGCTCGCCGTGTCACCCTGCCGCCACGCCGGGTGATCGAGAATCGGATCGTGGATGCCGTGAAGCCGCAGCACCGCCGCCAGCGCAACGACGAGCAACAGCCAAAGCCCAAAAGCGGCCGGCTTCAATTGGTGTTCTTGAACGTCCAATATTTGTTGACGAAGAAGTTGACGAAGATGCCGGCGAGCGTGGCCAGGAACCAGGTGCGGTGGCCGTGGCCGAGCCACGGTGCGACGATCGCGGAGACGACGAGTCCGACGACGAGCGCGATGACCGAGACGGTGATGAACTGCACGCCCTCACGGACCGCGTGGCCGGTCGAGCGAAACGTCCAGATCCGGTTGAGCCAATAGTTCGAAACGCCGCCCGACAGAAACGCGACCGAATACAAGACGTTGTAGTGCAGCGCTTGTGCGTGCTCGGGGTCGAAGCGCTGCAGGACGGTGAAGACGATGAAGTTTACGAGCAGCCCGGAGAGTCCGACGATTCCGAACTTGACGAATTGACGCACGCCGCGCCGGCCGGCGAGCGACGTGATGCTGTTATGCAACCCAATACCAATCTGCGTAGAGTACGGTGAAGAGACCCAAGAGCGGGAGGAAGAAAGCGACGATCAGGTTATTCACCCACGGTTTTTCGCCGTCCCGCGCGAGGATCGCGTACATCGGGAAGAGCACGAGCGCGAAACGCGGCATGCTCATCAAGCTGGAGGTCGACATCGGCACGAGGATCGAGAGCGCCATATAGGCGATGTACGACGGGCGCAGCTGCTTCCAGCCGGCAATCAAAACACCGATCATCAGCGCCGTGAACGAGAGCTCGATCACCTGATTGGCGATGGTTTGACCGGCGGTCGCTACCACGATCTTGTGGACGGCGTTGATGATGCTCACCCACGGCAGCGCGAAGTGACGATCCCAGTGGATCTGCACGTGCGAAAAATAGAGCGGATCGCCGACGAGCACCCAAAGGTACGCCATGTAGACGATCAAGCCGAGCGGGATCAAGCCGCCGGCGTAGAGATCGCCGAGGTGGGCGCGCAGCCGCGGCGCATATTGCGAATACCACTCGATCGCGAAGGGCACGACGAGCAAGATACCTTCGACACGCGTCATCGCGGCAAGGAAGCCGATCGCGCCGGCGAGCCACCAGCGGTGCGCGCGCATGTAGTAGAACGAAGCGACCGTCAACATGAAGAAGAGCGACTCGGTGTAGACGGCCGAGAAGAAGACCGCCGAGGGGAAGATCGAGACATAGAAGATCGCGCGGCGCGCGACGGAGCGATCGTATTCGCGTTCGAGCAGCTTATAGAGAAAGAGCAGGCCGAAGAAGAACGACGCGTTCGAGATCAGCAGTCCCGCAACGAGATGGCTCCCGACGAGTTTGCCGAGAATACGGATCATCAGCGGGAAGAGCGGGAAGAACGCCATGTCGGTGCCCTGATAGCCCTGCGTCGCGATGTCGAGGTAATGCACGGCGTCCCAGCGTCCCCAGACGCTGAGCAGCAGATTCGACGACTCTTGCACGTGCTCGCCGGCGCGCTGCCCGATGATCACGGCGGCTAGCTCGGCGATCACGATGATGGCGGTACGCGTCGCGACGAAGTCGAGCAGCACTTCGCGCACCGTTTGATTGAAGCGCGCGGCGATCAGGACTTTGCCGACGCAGAAGAGCGCGGCGCACACGACAAAGATGCGAGACTCGCCGTGCGTGAGCTCCAGCGGAAGCACGAAGGTCAGCCAGAGGAAGACGAACGGCGCCCACGTCAGGGCGTCATAGCGGAGTGAGCGCGCGAACTTCGCGCCCGCGCGCCGCGAAAAGTAGCGAGCGTAACGCTGCCACGACCACAACGAGCCCGCGACGCCGCCGGCGAGCGCTGCGAGCAGGCCGAGGTCGTCGAGAAACGCATTGTGGAGTGGGACGATGAGCGCAAGCCACGCGAAAAATCCGATCGTGAATCCGGCAAGCGCAACGATCGTGCACGCGGCCGGTCCGGCGGCGAGCAGATCGCTCGTCAGCGATGCGCGAGCAGCGGGATGCGGGGCGTGAGTGTGGGACGACACGGCCACTTCTCTTAAAGGAATCGCGGGGGTTCCCTTGTAGAGCCGGGGGCATGGTCAACTCCCTCGATTTTGTCAAGGTAACCGAGAGCGCTGCGCTTGCGGCGTCGCGCTGGATGGGCCGCGGCGAGCGCGACGCAGCGGACGGCGCCGCGGTCGAGAAAATGCGCGAAGCGCTCGGGGAGATGGAGATCGCGGGCCGCATCGTGATCGGCGAGGGCGAACGCGACGAAGCGCCGATGCTCTATATCGGTGAAGAGGTCGGCAAGGGCGGCTTCGAGGTCGACATCGCGGTCGATCCCGTCGAGGGTACGAATTTAGTCGCAAACGGTCTTCCGAATTCGATCGCCGTCATGGCAATCTCGGAGCGCGGCGGCCTGCTGCACGCGCCCGACTCCTATATGAAGAAGCTAGCGGTCGGGCCGAAAGCGGCGCCCTACGTGCACATCGACGCGCCGGTCCGCGAGAACCTCGAAGCGGTCGCAAACGCGCTCGAGAAGCCGCTCGGCGACGTGTGCGTCGTGATTCTCGATCGCCCGCGCCACGCCGAGCTCATCAAGGAAGTGCGCGAAGCGGGTGCGCGTATCAAGCTCATCTCCGACGGCGACGTCGACGCCTGCATCGCGACCGCCATCGACACCACCGGTATCCACGTCGCGATGGGGACCGGCGGTGCGCCCGAGGGCGTGCTCGCGGCGGCAGCGATCAAGTGTCTGGGTGGAAACTTCATGGGCCGCCTGCAGCCGCGCAACCAGGAGGAGGCCGAACGCGCGATTGCGATGGGTTTCGGCAACCTCGACCGGGTTTTATTGATTGAAGATCTCGTGAAGAGCGACAGCGTGATCTTCTGCGCGACCGGCATCACGGACGGGGACCTGGTGCGCGGCGTGCGTTTCTTCGGCAATCACGCGCGCACGCATTCGATCCTGGTACACGCCAACGGGACGGTGCGCTTCATCGAATCGGTTCATCGCTTGGGAGCACGTCCGAGCCGCTAAAGAGCAACGCATGGAAACGTTTGAATACGATCTCGTCGTCATCGGTGCGGGTTCGGGCGGGTACGCCGCGGCGCGCACCGCACGTGATTTGGGCGCGAAGGTCGCGCTCGTCGATCATGGACCGCTCGGCGGTCTGTGCATCTTGCGCGGCTGTATGCCGAGCAAAGCCTTTATCGCCTCGAGCGACGCGATGCAGGCGGCGCGCGACGCGGGCGCCCTGGGCGTTCGCATCGCGGGCAAGATCGAGGCGGAGATGCCGTTCATTCTGCAGCGCAAGCGCGCGCTGGTCAAAGACTTCGCTGATTATCGCATCGAGGGCATCGAGAGCTTCCCGCTCTACAAAGGCCACGCGCGTTTCGTCTCCGACGGCGCGGTACTGGTCGACGAAACGACGCGGTTGCAGGCGCGCTCGTTCATCGTTGCGACGGGAAGCGCGATCGCTCCGGTGCACGTGCCGGGACTGAACGAAACCGGCTATATCGATAGCGACAGCCTGCTGGAACTCGAGCGAATTCCCGAATCGGTCGCGGTGCTGGGCGGCGGATACACCGCCTGCGAGCTGGGGCAGTTCCTCGCGCGCATGGGCGCCAAAACGACGATGCTCATTCGCAGCAATCATCTCTTGACCGACCTCGACGACGACGTGGGCGACGCACTCACCGGCTACTTTCGCGAAGACGGCATCCATGTCGTCACGCACACGCAAATCACACGGGTCGAAAAGCGCGGGGCGCGCAAGGTCGTGCATTACACCGTCGACGGGCAACGGCTCGAACTCATCGTCGATGAGATCTTCTTTGCGCTCGGTCGCGTTCCCAACGTCGCCGGCATCGGTCTGGAGAGCGCGGGCGTGAATTACGATCGCGACAAGGGCATCGGCGTCGACCTGACGCTGCGGACCAATCGCCGCAATATTTTCGCGATCGGCGACGTTACGGGCGAGTACGAACTGGTACACGTCGCCATCTACCAAGGCGAAATCGCCGCACGCAATGCCGTTTCCGGGACGAACGAAGAGGCCGACTACCGCATAGTCTCTGCCCACACGATCTTCTGCGAGCCGCAGATCGGTCACGTCGGCATGACCGAGAAGGAGTTGAAGCGCGCGGGCATCGAGTACTGCAAGGGGCGTTACGACTTTGCCGAGCACGGCAAGGCGATGTGCCTCAATACCACTCGAGGCTTCGTAAAGATGATGGCGCGACCGCTGACCGGCGAGATTTTGGGCGCGACCGTCATCGGCCCTCAAGGCTCGGAGCTGATTCACGAGGTCATCGTGGCGATGAACTACCACGCGACCGTCGAGCAGTTCATGCGGATTCCGCACCTGCATCCGACGCTCGCGGAGATCTGGACCTATCCGGCGGAAGAGTGCGCGGTGCAATGCGGCCTGCGCCAGCCGGTCGATCAGATGATCGAGCTAGCGACCAGTGGCGGCGCGGAGTAACGGCGAGCGTTCGCCGGCGCGCTTCGACGTGCGCCTCGTCCAGCTCAAGCCTTCGAAAGGGCGCTACGCCGAAAACCTCGCACAGAGCGGCGAGATCTTCGCGCAGATCGTCGCCGAGGGCACGCCCGATCTCATCGTCTTTCCCGAAGCTGCGATGACGGGCTATTTTCTGGAAGGCGCGGTCTACGATCTCGCGCGTCCGGCGCGATCTTTTGCCGACGATCTCGTGCGCACGTGGCGCGCGCACGCGGGCGAGCGCGAGGTCGATCTCTGCTGCGGCTTCTACGAAAACGACGACGGCACGTATTACAACAGCGCGATCTATCTGCACGCGGGGCGCACCGACTACGAGATCGTGCACGTCCATCGCAAGATGTTCTTGCCCACCTACGGCGTGTTCGACGAAGAGCGCTTTCTCTCGCGCGGCCGCCGCCTGCAAGCGTTCGAAACGCGTCTGGGGCGCATGGCGATTCTCGTCTGCGAGGATATGTGGCACGCGATCATGCCGACCATCGCGGCGATCAAAGGCGCGCGTGCAATCATCGTTCCTTCGGCCGCGCCCGGACGCGGCATCGACGGCGAGCACGAATTGACGTCGATCACGCACTGGCGCGAGATCCTGCGCGCGACCGCGAGCGAGCACGGCGTTTACGTTCTGTATGCGGGCCTGACGGGATTCGAGGGCGGTAAAGGGATGACGGGATCGTCGTGCATCGTCGATCCGCGCGGTGCGATCGACGTACAGGCTCCGGAGATCGGGGAGTGCGTCGTGAGCGGGACGATCGATCTGCGCGAATCCGATCTCGCGCGTGCGACGCTGCCTCTGTTGGGCGATCTCAACGCAGTGCTGCCGGACCTCTTGCTCGACGACGAGCTGCCGCTGCCCAAAGGGCGCTCGCAGTGATCGAGGTGCTGCGCGCGCCGGCCGGCGCTTTCGTGCGCGAACCGGCGATCAATCCCGAGGTCGCGGCGCGCTGGCTCGTTGCGTTTTTGCAGGATGAGCTGATCGCACGGCGCGGCATCCATCGCGCCGTGGTTGGGCTTTCGGGCGGCGTGGACTCGGCGGTAACCGCCTATCTCTGCGCGCGTGCGCTCGGTGCGGAGAACGTTCACGCGATTCGGATGCCGTACAAAAACTCGAGTTCGGCGAGCCTGAGCGACGCGCAAGCGGTTATCGACGCGCTCGGCATTGCGGCGCGCACCATCGACATCAGCGCCGCCGTCGACGGCTACCTGCAATACGAGCCCGATGCGGATGCGCGGCGGCGCGGCAACGTGATGGCGCGCACGCGCATGGTCGTGCTCTTCGATCAATCGGCCAAGCTCGACGCCTTGCCGATCGGGACCGGAAACAAGACCGAGCGCCTCTTGGGTTATTTCACCTGGCACGCCGACGACACGCCGCCGGTAAATCCGCTCGGCGATCTCTTCAAGGTGCAAGTCTGGGAGCTGGCACGCTATCTCGGTGTGCCGCGGGCGTTGATCGAGAAGGCGCCGAGCGCCGATCTCGAGGCCGATCAAACCGACGAAGGCGACCTCGGCATTACCTATGCGCGCGCGGACGCTATCCTCGCTCAGATGCTGTTGGGCTACACCGACGAGCAGCTGGTCGAACGCGGCTTCGACGAGCGCGACGTGAAGCTGGTGCGCAAGCGCGTCGATTCGACCCACTGGAAGCGCCATCTGCCGACCACGGCGATGCTGACGAACACCGCGATCAACGAATTCTATTTGCGGCCGGTCGATTACTGATGGCGTTTTTCCCGGTGAGCTTGAATCTCGTCGGACGCCGCTGCGTCGTGATCGGCGGCGCGGACGATCGCGAGGCGATCGAAAAAGAGGCGGCGTTGCGCGAGTCGGGAGCCGAGGTGCGCTGGGTTCAAGATCCGGCGTCACTGCGCGACGAAGACGTGAGCGGTGCGTTTTTCGTGATCTCCACTCCGCAAGATGAGGCGCTCTCCGCGCGCTTGCGTGCACTCGCCGACCGGCACAAGTTCCTGCTCTGCTGCATCGACCAGCCGAAGTACGGTTTCGTTGCGATGGCGGCGATCGCGAAGGCCGGTCCGGTGCGCGTCGCGATCGCGACGAGCGGGCTCGCACCGCGCGTCGGCAAAATCCTCAAGGAGCGTTTACAGGCAGCGATGGACGAGCGTTTCGCGCGCTTCGTAACGCGGCTGGGAGAGATGAAGCTCGCGATGCAGCGGGCTAAGCCGGGGCCGGAGCACGCGGCCGAGCGGCGCGCTGCGATGATCGAGGCGGCCGACGGCTTCGACGCCGAGATTCGTTTCGTCTATCCCGATGAGGGTTGAGCTGATCGCGGTCGGCACCGAGCTGCTGCTCGGCCAGCTGACCGATACCAACACCGTGTTCGTCGCGCAGTCGCTGGCCGCGGCAGGCATCGACGTCTACGCCACGCACGCCGTAGGCGATAACCGTAGTCGCATTGCAAGCGCGATGCGCGCCGCGCTCGAGCGCGCCGACGGTGTGATAACGACCGGCGGACTCGGTCCGACAGTGGATGATCTAACCAAGGAAGCGGTGTGTGACGCGCTTGGTCTCGACGTCGAGCTGCACGAGCCATCTTTAAAACAGATGCAAGATTTCTTTGCACACATCGGGCGGGAGATGCGCGAGAACAATCGCAAACAAGCGTACGTGCCGCGCGGGAGTCTCGTGCTGGAGAACCCGCGCGGCACCGCTCCGGGGTTCGTCGCGTTCGGCGCCGGCGAAAAGTTCATCGCGTGCATGCCGGGTGTGCCGCGCGAGATGCGACCGATGCTCACCGATCTCTTAATCCCGTTCTTACGAGAACGTTACGCGATCGCCGACGCGATCTACACCCGCGTTCTGCACACGGTGAACATCGGCGAGTCCGAGATCGATCATCGCATCGACGACCTTTTCCGCGCCGGCGAGAATCCGAAGATCGCCGTGCTCGCGCACGAGGGCCTTTGCGACGTGAAGATCATGGCGAAGACGCAGGACGAAACCGCGGCGCACGCGATGATCGCGCAGATCGAAACCGAGATCCGCGGGCGTCTGGACGGCTTCATCTTCGGGGCGGATCGGGTGACGCTCGAAGCAGCCGTGCACGGCATTCTGCAAGCGCGCGACCAAACGATTGCGGCGGCCGAGTCGTGCACCGGCGGGCGCATCGCGGCCGCGCTCACGACGGTCCCAGGATCGTCGCGTAGCTTCGTAGGCGGGATCGTTGCCTACGACAACGCGGTCAAGGTTGCGCAGCTCGGCGTGAGCGAGGAGACGCTCGCGCGTTACGGCGCAGTCAGCGAAGAGACCGCGCGGGAGATGGCGCGGGGCGCACGCGAGCGATTGCGTGCAAACTGGGCCGTTGCGACCACCGGCATTGCGGGACCGGACGGCGGCAGTGCGGAGAAGCCGGTCGGGCTCGTCTGGTTTGCGATCGACACGGGTGAGGAAATAAAGACATATCAGTTCAATTTTCGCGGCGACCGCGACGCGGTGCAGCGAAGAGCGACGGTCATGGCGCTCGGACTGGTCTGGCGTCTCTTGAGCAAGGTGTGATGCATCGTAATCGGTTGATCTCGGCACTCGTGATTTTGGCGCTGGCGGCGCCGCTCTGCGCCTGCGGCGGCGGCGGCGGCGGCGGTTCGACGGTGCCCGCGGCGAGCAATTCGGCGGCGACGGCATCGCCCGGGGCAACCCCGGGCCCCTACACCTGTCCGAGTTCCGACAGCGAGCTTGCGGGCGCGGCGAGCGGCGGGAACGCAACGGCGTCGGTCACGCGGCGTGCGGTGCGCGTCGCGAGCAGCAGCACCAGCACCTCGCTGGTCGCCGTTTCGTATCGCTCGAGCGCGATTGCGAATCCATCCAGCGCGATCGACGCGCGCGTCGCATCCCTGGGCGCGATCAAAGTCAACGCGTTCGCGTATCCCAAGACGGGCGTCGCGACGCGTCTGCTGCACGTCGCGCCGGGGACGATTGCGAGCGTGGAGACGGCGCTGCGGGCGGTTCCCGGCGTCATCGCCGTCGGCGCTTCGCACCGCTTCTCGCCGTTGGTCGTGAACAGCGTCTATCTCGGCAACGACCCGTACTTCGTGGGCGCCTCCCCTGCGCCGACTCCGCTCTACGAGACGTCGACGACCGGCGGACAGTGGGACATGCACGTCGTGCAGCTCGAACACGCCTTCGGATATTCGCAGCAGAACAACGCGAGCGGCGATACCTACAGCGCGAACGCACTCGGGTCGACGAGCGTGAAGCTTGCGATCATCGACACGGGCGAGGACGTGACGCATCCGGAGCTTGCCAAGGCCGACATCGTTCGCACGCGCTGCTTCATCACCAACGAGGACGGAACCGCGCAGAGCACCGGCGATTACGTAACCGACGGCGACGGACACGGCACCGACGTGACGGGTATCGCGGAAGCGAATCCGCTCAACGGCTACGGCTTCGTGGGCGATGCGGGCAACGTCGCGCTCATGCTCTACCGCATCTTTCCCACGCCCGACGATAACTGCAAGCCCGGCGACGCGGCAGGCGACAACGATCCGCAGTGCGGCGCGGCGGATGTGGACGTCGCGAGCGCGATCGACGACGCGGTAGCAAACGGAGCAAACGTCATCAACATGAGCCTTGGCGGAACCTCAGGCAGCAGCAGCACGGGTTGTCCGACCCCCGGCGTGGATTTCGATACCGTCGAGGGCGACGCGATTGCGAACGCGATCGCAAACGACGTGATCGTCGTCGCGGCGTCGGGCAATAACGGCGGCGAGGGTGTCGACGCTCCGGCCTGCGATTCGGGCGTGATCGCCGTCGGCGCGACCGGATACAACGACGGCGAGATGAACGGCAGCAATTACAATGGTTCGAACGCTGAGTACGTCACGAGCTACACGCAATACGGAACCACATCGTGGGGCATCGTCGCGCCGGGCGGCGATCCGTACGACAGCGGGAACGACGCCGACTATCTGCACTGGATCGAAAACATCTGGACCACCACACCGTTCATGTCGTCGGCGACGGATACGAGTTTCACCGGCACGTGCACGGCCGGCGCGTTCAGCGAAGCCGGCAACTGCCGGACCTTGATCGCGGGAACCTCGATGGCGACGCCGCATGTCGCGGGCGCCGCGGCGCTCATTCTTTCGGTGAACCCCTCGTACGCGACGCCCGCGATGATGTTCTCGCTGCTCTGCTCGACCGCGGACGATATCGGCGACGCGCATCAAGGCTGCGGGCGCCTCAACGTGTATCGGGCGATGGCGAAAGCACTGGGCGACCCAGACCCGCCCATGTAACGCTGCGCCCCTGTCATCCCGAGCGTAGCTCTGTCATCCCGAGCGTAGCGAACGCCTCCACCTGTCATCCCGAGCGTAGCGAACGCAGTGAGCGTAGTCGAGGGACGCACCCCGCCTGTCATCCCGAGCGTAGCGAACGCACCCCCTCTGTCATCCCGAGCGTAGCGAACGCAGTGAGCGTAGTCGAGGGACGAACGCGCCGTTCGGCTCGCGACCCGTTGCTGCCGGCGAAGACGCTTCTCGCGGCACATCCTGTGCCGCTCGAGCTGCGCGAGTTTTGCGCCACTTCCAAAATGAAGTTCGCCTCCTGCGAATGGCGCAAAACTTCGAGCCTTCGCCTCGCAACAACGGATCGCGAGCCCGGGGAAGTGTTCGTCCCTCGAC
>DATJOG010000023.1:0-22997 GCA_035507275.1 Candidatus Acidiferrales bacterium | reverse complement strand
CGATGCTTCGCCGCCTGATAAAGAGCGACGAGGAATTTGCCGCCGCCGCGCGCCGCGTGCGCGACGCACGTCCGACCGCGGTCAATCTTGCCTGGGCCGTCGATCGCGTGCTCGCCGCACGAGACATGCGCGCGGAAGCCGAATTGATTCATCGCGAGCAGATTGCCATCGACGCCGCGATCGCTGACGCCGGACTCGATCTCATCCCGAAAAACGCCCAGATCCTCACGCACTGCAATACCGGACCGATCGCAACCGGCGGCGGCGGGACGGCGCTTGGCGTCATCATCGCGGCCCAGCGAGCGGACAAACATCCGCATGTCTTCGTCGATGAGACGCGGCCGCTACTTCAGGGCGGGCGGTTGACGTACTTTGAACTCGCGCACGCCGGAGTCGATGCAACCCTGCAAGTCGACGGTGCGGCGGCACTGACGCTGGCGCGTAAGAACATCGATCTCGTCATCGTCGGCGCCGATCGCATCGCGCGCAACGGCGATACCGCCAATAAAATCGGCACCTACGGCCTGGCGGTGCTCGCCGCGCATCACGGCATTCCGTTCTACGTCGCCGCGCCGCGCTCGACGTTCGATTTCACGATCGACTCCGGCGACGCGATTCACATCGAAGAACGCGCCGCAAGCGAAGTGACGGCCTTCGGCGGCACGCCGGTCGCGCCGCCTGCCGCGCGCGTGTACAATCCCGCCTTCGACGTGACGCCCGGACATCTGGTCACCGCGTTCATCACCGAGTACGGCGTGATTTCACCGCCCTATCACGAGACGATTCCGGCCGTTGCGGACCGTCCGGCGATGGCAGCGATTTCGAGATGAAATACTACGAGTTCATCGACAAGGCGCCCAAGGTCGGAAAATTGGTCGTGATCGAAGGCACGGAACGCGTGCTCGCCGAGCGCGCGCTCGAGGTGCTGCTCGACCGTCTCCTGCCGCCCGATATGCGCGAGCTGAATCTCGAGCGCATCGCCGCTTCGCAGTGGAGCGACGCCGCGCGCGTACGCGAAGCCGTCTCCGCTATGCCGTTTTTAGCCGACCGCCGCGTCGTCGTCGTCAGCGACGCACAAACGCTGCGCGCGCAGCAGCGGCGCGAGCTCTTCGAGGTGATGGAGGCCGTTCCCGACGGCAACACGCTGATCGTAACCGATTTGCTCTCGCCACGGTCGCAGCGGCCGCAGCCGCTCGGCGCACAGGCGGGGCGTGCGGCGCTGCGCATCGACACGACCGCGAACGAAGAAGCACGCGCGCGATACATCGACGAACTGCTGGAGCAACTGGGCGCGAGCGCGGAAACGCGCGTGCGCAGCGAGCTTGCGCGCAGCGAGGCCGATCTCGCGAGCGTGCGCAACGATCTCGAAAAATTGGCGCTGCTCGGAAAGAAGATCACCTACAAAGCGCTCGAAGGCGAGTCGCTCTCGATCGAGGATCCCAAGGCGTATCGCTACGCGAGCGCGCTCGTCGAGGGACACGTGGGCGAGGCGCTCGGTATCGCGCACGAGTTTTTTGCAAACGATCCGCGCGGCGCGGCGATACCGCTGCTCTCGGCGCTGGCGAGCGAATGCGGTCTTCTCTGGGAGCTGGCGCGGCCGGGCGGGGAGCTGCCGGCCCGCGCGCGGTGGCGCGAACGGGTACTGCGGCCGATTGCCGGCCGTGTCGGCGAACGTCGCGCGCGCGTGGCCTACGAACGGGCGGTGCACGGCGTCGAAGCCATCGTCACCGGCGCGGCCGGAAACGATCCCGACGATCATCGAACATTGGTGGAACGCATAACTGCTGAACTCTCCGGCCTGAGCCGCCGCTAACTGCCGATAACTACATTTATGGATGTCGTCGACACGTCCCCGGCCGATTCGTTCGATGTCGATCCGAAGCAGCAGCTCTCGGACGACGTCGAACGGGTGCGCGCCGAGCGCGAGGATCTCGATAGACAAATTGCCGCCGACCGTGAAAAGCTCGGCCCGATACGCACCGCGCTCGACGCGATGGTCAACGCCTCGTGGCGCGACGTCTACGGGCAGCAGCAGCGGATGCGCGAGCGCGACAATATCACCGAGGCGCTCACGCTGGGCTGGACCGGCAGCTGTCAGCTGATCATCGCGGGGCTCTTCGTGCTGGTCGCGGCGGGCGCGATCTATGCGCTGCAGGGCAGCGGCCTCGTCCTGATGCTCGGCACGTATATCGTCCTGGCGCTGGCCGGCTACTTCGTAGCGCGCGATCAGTGCCTCGCGCCGATCAAGAAGGCGCGCGCTTCGTACCTCGGCAGCGACGGAAAGGACGTGCGCTTCGTAGCGTTCACGCGTTACGAGCCCGGTTTGAACCATCCGCTGGTCGGCTACGACGGCCCGACCAACGGCATACTCGAGGATCGCGCGTGGAAGATTCCGGGCGTGCGTGAAAAGGAAGCGCTCGAAGAAACCTTCGTCGAGGTGATCGACGAGCGGCGCAGCAACGTGCTGCTCACGCGATTCCCCGACAAAAAGCCGACGCTCGTTCACGCCGATCTCGAAAATCCGTTCATCCGATCGTACGGCGTGTTTTTCCAGCGTGCGCTCGAACATCATCTGCCGCAAGTTGCGACCCAGGCCGATGACTTTCACGAAATCGTCGCGCACCAGGGCGCGCGCAAAGAAGTCGACGAGCGCGTGCGCCGGATGGAAGAAGAGCTGCGCGAATACGACGGCACCGCCGCGATCATCAAGAGTCTCGCGCTTCCCGCGACGACGCGCAACGAGCTCATCCGGCAAGTCATTCTCTATCGTCTGGACGATCCCAAGACACGGCGCGGCCTCTTCATCATCGGCAACGATCGCGTCGACATGATGGAGCTGATGCAGGCGCTCTCGCGCGCCGCCGCTGCGACGCTGCTGCACCTTTCGTTCTCGCAGATCAAGATCGGCTATGTCGGACAGGGCGCGTCATCGGTCTCACGCATCTTCGCTACCGCGAAACGCGCGCGCGCGATCATCTTCATCGATGAAGCCGAGCGCTTCTTCACGAGCGGTTCGGCTGCGTACGAGGCGATGCGCAAAGAGGCGCTCCAAGCGTTGTGGAGCGAGTGGGATGAACTCGAAGGACGTCCGGGCGTGTGGGTCGTCGCGTGCGCGAACACGCGCGAAGGACTCGACGAGAGTGCGATCGCGCGCTTCGGTGCGGTGATCGATCTCGCGCCGGGGTCATTCGGTGAGGTAACGGCCGAAACGATGGTCATCGATCCCAACGCGACGCAGGCCGCCGATCAGGCTTCGATGGCCGATGTCGAACTGCCTGAGCCGGTGCTCAAGCGCAGCCGCATGCTCGCGGCGATGTTCGCGCATGTCGCGACGATGGAGTCGCAGGGGATCACCGTGCCGCGCGCCGTCCTCATCGCCGGCCCGAATCCGCACGCGCGTCAGCTCGCGATCAAAAATATCGCCGACCAAACCGGCCTGCCGGTCATCCCGGCCTTCATCGACGATCTCGATCAAGCGCTCGCGACCGCGCGCACGAGCGGACACGCGATCGTGGCGGTCGACGTACCTGAGTACGGTGATCCTGGTTCGATCGCGCATCTTGCGGTCACGATCGATCAGCTGAGCCTCGCGAAGGAGCCGATCTTCATCGTCGCCGAGACGTTCGATGCGAACACGCTCGATCCGGAGCTGCGCAGCCGCTTCCCGGAGTTCGTCGACCTGACCGAGCTCGGGGCCGACGCGCGGCGTGCAAGGATCCAAGAATGGCTCGGCGACAAGCCGGTCGGCTTCGACCTTGCGGCGGCGATGGACGGGCTCTTGGCGCAGAGCGAGGGCATGACCGAGGAGCAGCTGCGCCACTTCGTCGATGAAGCGGGCCGGTCGGCCGCGCTACGCGCGATCGACGCCGGGGCGCCCGATCACGTGATCGTGGAGCTGGTCGACTTCGAACGCCGTACGGTGGGCCCGGAGTCTGCGACCAAAGACGACGAGGCAGCGCTCTAGACGAAGGCGAAGAGCGCTTTCGTCCCATGGATTATCGCACGTACGCCTCGCCGTTCTCTTGGAGATACGGTCGCGCCGAACTACGCTCGCTCTGGGCCGAAGAAGAGCGCCGCAAACTGTGGCGCGCCGTGTGGGTGGCGCTTGCGGAGGCGCAAGCGCGCGACGGCCTGATTGCAGCGCAGGAGGTCGCGGATCTGCGCGCGCACGCGCATGAGATCGACGTCGAGGCGGCGCTCGCGATCGAGCGCGAGATTCACCACGATTTGATGGCCGAGATTCGTGTCTTCGCCTCGCAGGCGACGCTTGGCGGCGGCAAATTGCACCTCGGCGCGACGTCGATGGATATCGAAGACACCGTCGAGACCTATCGTCTGCGCCTCTCCCTCGCCTACGTCGGCGCGAATCTACGCGAACTCTTGGCGAGCTTCGCACAGAAGATCCGCCAGTACGCCGACCTCGTCTGCATGGCCTTCACGCATCTGCAGCCGGCCGAGCCGACGACGCTAGGGTACCGGCTCGGCGTGTACGCGCAAGATCTGCTGATCGACGAAACCAATCTGCGCTTCGTCTTCGACCAGCTCACGACCAAAGGACTGCGCGGCGCCGTCGGCACCGCGGCCTCGTACGAGCATCTGCTGCCGGGCGGTTCCGCGAAGCTGGAAGCCTACGTGCTCGAGCGCTTCGGACTGCAAGCGCGCGACGTCAGCACGCAAACCTATCCGCGCAAACTCGACTATCTGCTGCTCTCCGGCCTCGCCGGCCTGGGCGCGTCGCTCTCGAAATTTGCCGCCGACGTACGCATCCTCTCGAGCCCGGAGTTCGGCGAGGTTGCCGAGCCGTTCGGGCGCGCGCAGGTCGGCAGTTCGGCGATGCCATTCAAACGTAATCCCATTCTCTGCGAGCGCATCGATTCGCTCGCGCGCTTGCTGGTGGGATACGCCGACGTCGCGTGGCAAAACGCGGCGACGAATTATCTCGAACGCACGCTCGACGATTCGGCGAACCGCCGCACGACGCTTCCCGAAGCGCTGCTCTGCGCCGACGAGATCGTCTCGCTTGCGCGCAAAGTCATCGACGGACTGCGCGTCGAGGAGCGCCGCATCGCGCACAATCTGCGTACGTATGGTCCCTTCGCCGGTACCGAAGCGGTGATGATGGAGGCGGCGCGCGCTGGCGGCGACCGCCAAGTCTTGCACGAACGCATCCGCGGCGCGGCGATGGCGGCGTGGGATGCGCTCGCGCGCGGCGAAGACAATCCGCTCGCGCAATCGCTTGCCGGCGACACGACCCTGACCGCGCTCGTCGATCCGGCTGAGATTCGCCGGCTGCTCGATCCCGTCAAACACGTCGGCACCGCGCCCGAACGCGCCCGCGCATTGGCCGACCGCATCGACGCATTACCCGAGTTTCCGAAGCAGAAGAAAGTAGAAGTAACGAAATGAATAAGGGTGTCGAGATTGCGTCGGGTAAGACCAAGATTCTCTACGAGAATCCGGGACATCCGGATCAACTCGTGGTAGCCCAAACCGACAACATTTCCGCGGGCGACGGTGCGCGCCGCAACGTGATCGCGGGTAAGGGCCGATTGGCCGCGCAGACGACGGCGCGAGTCTTTCGTCTGCTCAACCTCTGCGGTCTACCGACGCACTATTTGAGCGGCGGCGAGGACGACGACAACAACGAGATGCTGGTGCGGCGCTGCAACATGATTCCGCTCGAAGTCGTCGTGCGCGGCGTCGCGGCCGGTTCGTTCGTGAAACGCAATCCGGGCGTGCAGCGCGGCATGCTGCTCGTGCCGCGCGTCATCGAGTTCTTCCTGAAAGACGACGCGAATCACGATCCGCAGATCGCGCCGGAAGAGATCGTCGCGCGCGGGATCGCGACGCCTTCCGAGGTCGGCGCGATGAGCGAGCTTGCGCGCTTGACCTTCGATATTCTCTCGCACGCGTGGCGGCGCCGCGACGTGCTGCTGGTCGATCTCAAGGTCGAGTTTGGACGATTGACGTCCGGAAACGACAAGGGTCAACTGGTGCTCGCCGACGTGATCGACAACGATTCATGGCGCATCTGGCCGCAGGGGCGCGAGGATCGCATGCTCGACAAGCAGCTGTATCGCAACCTGCAAACGGTCGACGACGCAGCGCTCGCAACGGTAAAGACCGCATACGAAGAAGTCGCCGATTTGGTCGGCACCTTTCCGGTGATGCGCCCCGGCATGGCCGCGGTGATCGCCGACGGCCCCGAGCGCAACGACGGGCTCAACGCGGTTGCGGCAGCGCTGCAGCAGCTGGGTATTCCGACGATTCGCCACATCGCGAGTCCTACGAAGACGCCGGGCTACGTCTTGCAGATCGTGCAGCAGCTCGAGGTGACCTTTGCGCGCCTGGTCATCATCGCCGTCGCATCGGATCATACGCTTCGCATCATGCTCGAAGCCGCCGCCTCCGCGCCGGTCATCAACGCCTCGCCAGATCCGCAGCACGCGCAGCCGGCCGCGCTGCATACCGCAAAGATGCTCGGGCTCGACGACACCGTGCTCTACGGCCGCACGCTTCTGATGCAGGCGAACGCGCGCTCGACGGTGTTGCACGCTGACGCGGCGCTGCAGCAGTCGCCGCCGGGAACGGCGCTTGGCTGAGATCTCCGGCGTCGCACTTCGTTCCGACGAGCTCGCGCGCATACGCGAGCGGCTCGGGCGCGAACCGTCGGAGGTGGAGCTGCACGCGTTCGATGCGCAGTGGAGCGAGCATTGCAGCTATAAGTCGAGCCGCCATCAGCTAAAGAGACTCCCCACGAGCGGACGCTACGTCGTATTGGGCCCGGCGGAGGATTCGGGCATTCTGCATCTGGGCGAATGGAACGGCGAGCGTTACGGCATCGTGATCGCGCACGAGTCGCACAATCATCCTTCGCAGGTCGTACCCTTCGAGGGTGCCGCGACCGGCATCGGCGGAATCGTGCGCGACGTGCTCTGCATGGGCGCGCAGGTGATCGCGGTTGCCGATCCGCTGCGGTTCGGACGCATCGAGGATCCGCACTCGCATCAGCGCTACGTCGCGCAGGGCGTGGTCGACGGAATCAGTGCGTACGGCAACGCAATCGGCGTACCGAACATCGCGGGCGACGTGTACTTCGACGAGCGCTTCGATGACAATTGCCTGGTCAACGTCGTCGCGATGGGCGTCGTCAAAGAGGCGGAGATCATTCATTCTTACGCGCCGCCCGGCGCCGGCGGCTGGGACATCGTGCTGGTCGGAAAAGCGACCGATCCGAGCGGGTTCGGCGGAGCGTCGTTCTCGTCGCTGACGCTCGACGCGGCCGACGAAGATGCGAACAAGGGCGCGGTGCAGGTTCCCGATCCCTTCCTCAAGAGCGTGCTGATGCGCGCGAGCTATCGTGTCTTCGGATTTTTGCGCGAGCGCGGGCTCACCGTCGGCTTCAAAGACTTGGGCGCCGGCGGCATCATGGGTTGCTCGGCCGAGATCACCGCGGCCGGCGGTTACGGTGCGCGCATCGATCTCGACGCCGTCAATGTCGCGGTCGACGGCATGCCGCCCGAGGTGATCGCGGTCGGCGAAACGCAGGAGCGTCTGCTCTGGGTCGTGCCGCCGGACGTGACGCCGGAGCTGGTGCGCATCTATAACGACGAATTCACGCTGCCGGAGATCGCATACAACGCCCGCGCAGTGAAGATCGGCACGGTTACGGCGGAGAAGCGCTACGTACTCACGCACCGCGGCGCGAGCGTGATGGACGTCGACATCGATTTTCTCACCGGATCGATTCGCGACGATCTGCCCGTCTCGGAGATCGCGACGCCCGACGTTACCACCGAACGGCCGCTGGTCACGGGCGTGCAGCTCGACGAGTTGATCGAGCGCGTGCTCGCGCACGCCGACGTCTGCTCGCGCGAACCGCTCTATCAGCGCTACGACGCGGTCGTGCGCGGCTGCACGGTGATCCCGCGCGGCGCCGCGGCAGCGGGCGTGCTCGCGCCGGTGCCGGGGAGTCCGCTCGGCGTCGCGCTCGCGGTGGCGGGCAATCCACGCTACAGCCACATCGACGTACGCTTGGCCGCGGAGCACGCCGTGTACGATGCGGTGCGCAAGGTCGTCGCGACCGGCGCGCGGCCGATCGGGCTCACCGACTGTTTGAATTTCGGAAATCCACGCAAGATCGATCACTACAGCGAGCTGGTGAGCGCCATCGACGGGCTCGCGCGCGCGGCCGAGCGCTTCGGTACGCCGTTCGTATCGGGCAACGTGAGTCTGTACAACGAGTCGGCCAAAGGACGCGCGATTCCGGCCTCGCCGATCGTTGCGTGCGTCGGCGCCTTCGACGACATCGCGAGCGTCGTGACGATGCCGCTCAAGAGCGCCGGATCGGTGCTCTATGCGGTTGGGCGTCCGCAGAACGCGCTCGGCGGTTCGGTGCTGCTCGACGTGCTCGGCCGCAGCGACGAGCATCTTCCGCGCATCGACTACGAGGTGATTTTGCGACAGCACGAACTGCTGTACGAGGCGGCGCAATCGCGCGTGCTGCGCGCGGCGCATCCGATCGGCAACGGCGGGCTGCTCGTCGCGCTCTGTGAGATGGCATTTGCCACGCTGCGCAAAGGACGCGCACACGTCGGCGCGCAGATCGACGAAGCCTGGCAGTGGACGCACGGCAGCGTTGGTGATCTCGAAGCGCATTTCGGCGAAGCGGGCGGTTTCGTCGTGGAAATTGCGGCGAGCGACGTCGAAGCATTCGAAGGACTCGCCGACGACGTCGAAGGCGTCTACGAAATCGGCGTGACGATCGAGCGGCCGGTGCTCGTGGTGGACGACGAAGCCTTCGATTTGCATCGTCTGTGCGACATCTGGCGGGCCCCGCTGCGCGAGGTCTATCCGTGAGCCGGCGCATCGCAGTGCTCGTTTTTCCCGGCACCAACTCCGAAGAGGAGACGCTGCGCCTGTTGCTCGCCTGCGGCGGCGACGCGCATCTCGTACACTGGAGTCAGGCCGCGCTGCTGCCGGGCTTCGACGCGTACGTGCTGCCGGGCGGCTTCGCGTACGAGGACCGCATTCGCGCGGGAGCGATCGCCGCGCACGACGCGATGATGGATCCGGTGCTCGCGGGCGCGGCACAAGGTAAGCTCGCGCTGGGCGTCTGCAACGGCGCGCAGATTCTACTCGAAGCGGGCCTGGTTCCCGGCACCGGCGAGGTGCGGCGCCCGACCGCGGCCTTCACGCGCAATGCGCCCGCGCCGCACTTCGTCTGCCGGCACGTGCATGTCAAGCTCGCGGTCGATCCGGCGCGCTGCGCGATCACGGCCGCGCTGCCCAAGTACGCGCTCATTCCCGCGTGGACCGCGAACGGCGAGGGCCGGCTCGCTGCAAGCGAAGAGCATTTGCAAGAGATCGAGCGTGGCGAGCACATCGCGTTCGTGTATGCGCACGCGGACGGCAGCGTCGATGCAAGCGCTACGCCGAACCAATCCGCGCTCGGCATTGCCGGCTTGGTCAATCGCGAGGGCAACGTCCTCGCGCTGATGCCGCATCCCGAACGTGACGCGTGGACATTCAATCATCCCGACGAACGGCGCGGCGACGCGATTCTCGCGACCTCGGGCGGCGCGGCGCTCTTTCGCAGCTTCGTCGAAGCGGTAGCGCGCACATGAGCGATCGCGCCGTCGCCATCAATTTGAAGATTCCCGACAACGCGGCGTACACGGCGCTCGTAACGCTGCGCCGTCTCGGTATCGAGGTTGCGCGCGTCGAGCGTTCGCAAATCGTGCGCTACAAGAACGCGCCCGATGCGCGCCAGCTCGCCGCTGCGGTCGAATCCGACGAGTCGCTTTACAATCCAAACAAGCATCGTGTGACCGTGCTCGAGCACGACGCGCCGCGGCCGGGAGAGGTGTGGATCGTGCAAGACGATGCCGACCGTCCCGTCGGCTGGCGGCTGTACCGTGCACCCGGTGAGCCGGTCGCGCGCGACGTTCTCATGCAAGCCGCAGAACGGCTGCTCTGCAATCCCGCTATCGAAAGGGCGATCTTTCCGAAATGAATCGACCGTACATGATTGCGACGCTGGGCTCGCACTCCGCGCTGCAGATTCTCAAAGGAGCGCACGACGAGGGCTTCGCCACGCTTGCGGTCGCGACGCGCGAGACCGAGCGCCTCTACCGTTCGTTTGCCTTCGTCGATGAAGTGATCGCGGTCGAAAGCTACTCGGAGTTTCCCGGCCTCGTCGGCGAGCTCGAGCGGCGCAAAGTCATCATCGTTCCGCACGGCTCGTTCGTGGCATATCTTTCGCTCGACGAGCACAAACGCATGACGATCCCGTATTTTGGGAATAAAGCAGTACTCGACTGGGAGGCGAGCCGCGAACTGCAGCGCGAGTGGCTGATACGCGCGGGAATCAAGATGCCGCGACAGTTCAAAACCGGCGCCGAAATCGACCGGCCCGTGATCGTCAAACTCTACGGCGCGGGCGGCGGCAAGGGCTATATGTTCATTCGCGACGCGCACGACTTCGAGAAGCGCTCGAAAGAGCTGAAGAAGGCCTACACGATTCAAGAGTACATCATCGGCGTGCCGCTCTACATTCATTATTTCTACTCGCCGCTCGAAGACCGGCTCGAGATCATGTCCATGGATCGCCGCTATGAGACGAATGTCGATTCGCTCGGACGCATTCCGGCTGCCGCACAGGAAGGCATGGATGTGAGCCCGTCCTACGTGGTCGTGGGCAACCAGCCGGTCAGTCTGCGCGAGTCGATGCTGGCCGAGGCGTTACGCATGGGCGACAACGTGGTACGAGTGAGCAAGGAGATCGCCGGTCCCAAGGGGCTTTTCGGCGCGTTCTGCATCGAGACGATCATCACGCCGGACATGCAGTTTTACGTCATGGAGATCTCGGCGCGCATCGTAGCGGGAACCAACCTCTTCATCGACGGGTCGCCCTACTCGTATCTCAACTACTCGGAGCCGATGTCGACGGGGCGTCGCATCGCCCGGGAGATCAAGAACGCACTTTTGACGCACAATCTGCGTTTCGTCTTGGATGATGGTTCGGTGCTTTAGCGCGAGGTTCGTCCTCTGCGCTTTGACGATCGCTCTAGCCGCTTGGCCGCTGCGGGGGCAGGCCGCGCTCGAGGCGGATCCGGAGGCGCTCTACCAGCAAATGAAGGCGGCCTATGACAAGGCCGCGGCGGCAAACTGGGATTTTCTCGACCAAGAAATCTATCTTTCGACGATCTTCAACGCGGGGCGCGCGTATGCGCTGCAGCGCCCCGACGATCCGGCGCTGCACGAACTCGAGACGCTGACGGTGCGGATCGGCGCCGGCCTGCATTACAATCCGCTCACCAATCACGATGCTGCCGTATGGTACGTGCGCCAGTCGGCGGTATGGGTCAGCCGCAACAGCGGCGATCCGGCGCTCGTCGCGCAAGCCGACGCCTTGCTCGACCGCGTAAACTCCGAAGATAATCCCGAGCATCTCGCGCAGCTTGCCGACGAAGACGCGAGCGCAAACGCCGCCGCCTATCCGGCCGACGTCGACACGAAACTGCAGACGCTCGAAGCGAATTGGCGCGGGTGGCTGCTCACCGGCGACCCATCGTGGCTTTCACTCGCGTTGCAGAAGGCGGCGCAACCCGATTTTCCCCTCGCGCATCTTCCGACGACCTACGGCCCGGAATTCCTGGCCGTCGTGGAGCGTGCCGACGCGGGCACCGGCGACTTCACGCAAGGCGATCGCGCCAACGCGCACGCGATCGAACTCGCACTCAAGAGCCTGAACTCGCCGCTGATCATCGCGAGCGTGACCGCCGTACCGCACGACGTCTATCTCACGACACTCGCGCCCGCCGACGAGTATTTCGGCCAGATGGGCTACTCGATTCTCGGCATCGAGAACGAGCTCAAGCACATCAACTTCATGCTGAACTACAACTACGGCAACCGCGAAGCGGCGCAGACCGTACTGGTCGCGCAGTCGATCGACGACATGCACAAGGTCTATCCGCGCGACCGCGACATGCCCAAACTGCTGTACAGCTGTTTGACGACGCTCGAGCGCATGGACGCGCCCGACGCCAAAGCGGCCGCGTTGCACCTGCGCTCGATTCTCACCGTCGAATATCAAGACTCGCCGCAAGCGCGAAAGGTGTTGGCCGCGCAACCCTGAGGTTGCGATGCGTCCCTCGTCCCTCGTCCCTCGACTACGCTCACTGCGTTCGCTACGCTCGGGATGACAGGGTGGATGCGCGTTCGCTACGCTCGGGATGACAGGGTGGATGCGCGTTCGCTACGCTCGGGATGACAGGGTGGATGCGCGTTCGCTACGCTCGGGATGACAGAGGCGAAGAGGGACGTGCTCGTCTAAACTCGTAGCTTTCGTCATGGACGTCGTCATCGCCGACCGCTTGCAATTCGCGTTCACGGTGATGTTCCATTACCTCTTTCCGATCACGACGATCGGACTTGCGCCTTTCGTCGCACTCTATACGATCGAAGCGGCGCGCGGCGACGAGGACGCGGCGAGGGCCGCGGCGTTCTGGACGAAGATCTTCGCGATCAACTTTGCGGTCGGCGTCGTCACCGGTATTCCGCTCGAGTTTCAGTTCGGCACGAATTGGGCGGTGTTTTCGGCGGCGTCGGGCGCGGTCGTCGGGCAACCGCTTGCGATGGAGGGCGTCTACGCGTTCTTCCTCGAGTCGATTTTTCTCGGCGTATTGCTCTACGGCAAAGGCCGCGTCTCGCCGGGGCTCCACGCCGCGTCGGCGGTCTGCGTGTGGGTCGGCTCGTGGCTCTCCGGCTTCTTCATCGTTGCTACCAACGCGTGGATGCAGCATCCGGTCGGATACGCGATCGTTGCGGGCGGACGCATCGAACTGACGAGTCTGGCCGCCGTGCTCTTCTCGCCGTTTGCCTGGTGGCAATTCGTGCACGTGGTGTGCGGCGCGCTGGTCGCCGGCGGTTTCGTGGTCGCGGGCATCGGCGCGTACTATCTGCTCTCCAAGCGCGAGATCACGCTTGCGCGCCGCTTCGTCGATGCGGGCGTGATCGTCGCACTGGTCTTTGCGGTCCTCACGGTCTTTCCGACCGGCGATCGCAACAGCGCGAACGTGACGCAATATCAACCCATCAAGCTGGCCGCGATGGAAGGGCTCTTCGAGACGCAGAACGACGCGCCGCTCGCGATCATCGGCATGCCCGATATGCACGCCCACGCGCTGATCGATCCGATCTTCGTGCCCGACATCCTGAGTTTTCTCGCCTACGGCAACTTCCACGCGAACGTCAAAGGGCTCAATGCCTATGCGGCCGAGCTGTGGCCGCCCGTCGAGGTGACGTACTACGCGTATCACGTGATGGTGGGGCTCGGCACGATCTTCGTTGCGATCGCGGTGCTGGCGGGCTTTCTCTTGCGCGGCGGGCGGTTGTTCCAAACGCCGGCGGTGCTGTGGATGCTGATGCTCGGCATGCCCTTCCCGTACATCGCAAGTGAGGCCGGCTGGGTGGTGAGCGAGGTCGGGCGGCAGCCCTGGATCATCTACGGCATCATGCGCACGAGCGAGGCCGTCTCGCCGACCGTCGTCAACGGCGAAGTCGTCTTCACGTTGATCGGATTTGCAGGCATGTACTTTTTGCTCGGCGTGCTCTTCCTCTATCTCGTGCTGCGTGAAATCGCGGTGGGACCGTGAGCGTCCTCGCGTTCGTCGTGATCGCCGGCATGCTGGCAGTCTACGTGCTGCTCGACGGCTACGATCTCGGCGTCGCGACGATTACGCCGCTGGTCGCGCGCACCGATCGCGAGCGCGAGGGATCGATGCAGAGCATCGGCCCGTTCTGGAACGGCAACGAAGTTTGGCTGATCGCAACCGGCGGCGTGCTCTTTGCGCTCTTTCCGGTCGCCTACGCGGTCTCGTTCTCGGGATTCTATCTGGCGTTCATGGTGGTCTTGTGGCTCTTGATGTTCCGCGGAATCGCGATGGAGCTGCGCTCGCACTTTCCGAGCGCGATCTGGCATCAGTTCTGGGACGCGTGTTTTGCGGGATCGAGTGCGCTCTTGATCGTGCTCTTCGGCGTCGCAATCGGGAACTTGCTGCGCGGCGTACCGCTCGGGCCCGACGGTTACTTCAGCGGGACGTTCGGCGAGCTGCTCAACTCCTACGCGCTGATGGTTGCGGCTCTCGCGCTCGCGGCGCTCGCGTTGCACGGCGTCGCTTTCTTGGTCATGCGCACGAGCGGGCCCGCCGCCGAGCGCGCGCGCCGGCTCGTGCCCGTGCTGTGGCCGATCACGCTCGTGCTCTACATCGCGGTCACCGCAGCGACGGTGAGCGAACGCGGCATTGGGTGGAACTGGATCGACTGCATTCCGATTCTCTCGCTCGCATCGCTCGGCGCCGTGCTCCTCACCTCGCTGCGCAAGCGCGAGCGCGTAGCATTCGGAGCGTCGTCGCTGTGGCTGGCGTCGCTGCTGTTCCAGGCGGCCGCGACGATGTATCCCTACCTGCTGCCGGCGCTTCCGCCGGGGCACGGCGGGATCTCGATCTTCGACGCCGCGCCCTCTCCCCTGGCCCTCGCAACGGCGTTGACGGTCACGCTCGCCGGCCTGGCCGGCGTCATCGTCTACGGCACGTTCGCCCTGCGGCAGATGGCGGGAAAGCTCACCGTCGAGGAGTAACCCGGCGCTCGTGGATGACCTCGCTTCGGTGCTCGCGGCGTACGATCGCGCGCGCCTGACCCTCTGCTCGATCGGCAGCCACTCCGCGCTCGAAGTAGCCTACGGCGCGCGCGCGCAGGGCCTGCACAATCTCGTCGTGACGGCCAAGGGGCGCGAGCGCACCTACACGCAACATTTTCGGCGCACCGAGACGCCGGTGCCGCGCGGCTGCGTCGACGAAACGATCGAGCTGGACGCGTTCGCGGATCTGCTCGACGAGCGGGTGCAAAACGAATTGCGTGCGCGCAACGTGCTCTTCGTCGCGAACCGCTCCTTCGAAGTCTACCTGCATCAAAAGTTCAGCTACGATCAGATCGAACGCGGTATGCGCGTACCGATCTTCGGCAATCGCTACCTGCTGCGCGCCGAAGAACGCGACGAGGCCGGCAATCAGTACGCGCTCATGCAGCGCGCAGGCGTGCGGCATCCCAAACAGTTCGCGCATCCCGAGGAGATCGACCGGCTGGTGATGGTGAAGGCGCCGCACGCCAAGGTCAGTTTCGAACGCGCATTCTTTCTCGTCTCGTCACCGCACGAGTATCACACCGTCAGCCAGCGGCTGATGAGCGAAGGAATGCTGACGCTCGAAGGCTTGCGCGGCGCGGTGATCGAGGAGTATCTGCTCGGCCCCTCGGTCAACTTGAATTTCTTTTACTCGCCGCTGCTCGGCGAACTCGAGCTGATGGGCACCGATACGCGCCGCCAAACCAATCTCGAGGGATTCCGCAACGTGCCGCCCTCGGTCTTCGATGCGTTGCGCCGGGTGCCGATGCGCCTGGAAGAGGCCGGGCACATCGCGGCGACGCTGACCGAATCGATGCTGGAGAAGGCCTTCGAGATGGGCGAACGCTTCGTCGCTGCGGCGCGTGAGGCGCACCCGGCGGGCGTGATCGGGCCTTTCGCGCTGCAGTGCGTGATCGTGGCCGGGCCGCCGAAAGAGTTCGTCTGCTACGACGTCTCGCTGCGCATCCCGGGATCGCCCGGGACGCGCTACACACCCTACTCGGCGTACCGCTGGGGGCGCGACGTGTCGGTGGGCGAGCGCATCGCGATGGAGGTCGTGATGGCGCGCGACGCGGGGCGCCTGGCAGAGATCCTTACATAACTAGCGGGCGCGAATGACGGTCGTCCCGGCGAGCGCGTTATCGAGCGCGTCGGCGACGTTGTAGCCGAGCCCGCGCAGCTTCTCGGTGAGCGGCGCGGCTTCGGGCCCGGTCGAGTCGACGAAGATCGCGTAGCCGCCGGGGAGCATCGCGCTGCGGATCGTCACCAAGTGTTGCGGGGTCAGCGCCCCGAGGTTGTCGATGCAGAGCGCGCGGTCTACCAAAGGGCCCGCCGGGGTGTCCCCGACGACCAGGTTGTCGAGCTTCTCGACCAGCGCCCGGTCCGAGACCTCGGTGGTGATCTCCGACTCGGTGTCGCAGACGACGATCAGAACGTCGGGGCGCGCGGCCGCAATCTCCAGCGCGTAGTGCGCAGTAGAAGACCCGAACGTCAGGATACGCCCGTCATTCGGAATCTCGAGGACGGCCAACAGGTCGGCAGTGGACAGCCGGTCGTTCGATTCCATTTGGGGCGTGCTTCTCGCTCGATGGCTGCGACACTTGCCGCAGGGCCGGTTGTGGTTTTTGTACGGGCATGGTAGCCTAAGGCGTCTAGGTTTCGCGGTCGGGTTCCCCAGTAGTGGGCTAAACGAGTCGATTCCGAAGAACAAACACTACCGTAAATCGAGGAGTCCTCGTTAACCCATGTATCAAGATGAGATCCTGAACTGCGTCGATTGTTCGCGCCAGTTCACTTTTTCTGCCGGCGAGCAAGAGTTCTTCGCCATGAAGGGCTTTGCCAACAAGCCGAACCGCTGCCCGGATTGCCGGGCCGCGCGTAAGGCAGCCGGCGGCGGTCGTCCTGGCGGCGGCGGCCGTTCGGGCGGCGGCGGCGGGCAGCGCGAAATGTTCCGCGCGACCTGCAGCCAGTGCGGCGGAGTGGCCGAAGTGCCGTTCCAACCGCGCGGCGATAAGCCGGTATATTGCCGCGATTGCTTCCAATCGCGCCCTTCGTACCGCTAAGTAACGCCAACAGCTAGAGGGGGTCTTTATGGCTACGCAAACCATTGAGCGCGCCGGTGTCGTCACTGCGCGCGGAAACCCCCTCACGCTGCTGGGTCCCGAGCTCAAAGCGGGCGATGCCGCCCCGGAGCTCCACCTGACGGGTAAGGATATGAAGGTCGTCACCCTCGACGATCTGACGGAAAACGGCACCCGTGCCGCCCTCCTCATCGTCGTCCCCTCGCTCGACACGCCGACCTGCGCGATCGAGTCGCGGACCTTCAACCAGCGGCTCGGCGAACTGCCGGCCGGGGTCAAACCCTATATCGTGAGCGTCGATCTGCCCTTCGCCATGGTGCGCTGGTGCGGCGCCGAAGGCGTGACGCTCGACCTCCTCTCCGATTACCGCGACCACAGCTTCGGCTACGCCTATGGCGTCCGCATCAAAGAGAACGGACTCTTGATGCGCTCGATTTTCGTCATCGGCAAAGACAAAAAGCTGAGCTACGTCGAGATGGTGCCCGACATCAGTCACGAGCCCAAATACGACGCGGTCATCAAGGCTGCCCAAGCCGCTGCTGCGTAAGGGCTAGCGTACCCGCGGGCCGAAAGGGCGGTCGATGCCCCCGACGGTCTTCATTCTCGATTTCGGCGCGCAATACAGTCAGCTGATCGCACGCCGCACGCGCGAGCTCGGCGTTTATTGCGAGATCGTGCCCTACGACGTCGCCTGGTCGACGCTCGCGTCGCGCAGTCCGGCGGCGATCATTCTCTCGGGTGGTCCCGAGAGCACGCTCGTGCCCGGTGCGCCCGATCTCGATCCGCAGATTCTCGCAAGCGGTCTTCCGCTGCTGGGCATTTGCTACGGCATGCAGTTGATCGCACGTCACTTAGGCGCGAAGCTCGTCAAACTCGATCATGCCGAATACGGTCCCGCTACGCTCACGACCGCGCATCGCAGTTCGCCGTTCTGGCACGGCGTCGCGGAGCAATCGCGCGTTTGGATGTCGCACGGCGATTCGGTCGTCGAACTGCCGCCAGGTTTCGTCGAGCTGGGTTCCACACCGCGCTGCAACGTTGCCGCGATGGGCGACGCAAAACGCAAGATCTACGGCGTGCAGTTTCATCCCGAGGTGGTCCACACGCAAGCGGGCACGACGATCCTGGCCAATTTTTTGCACCGCGTCGCGGGGCTTGCCGACGATTGGAAGATGGAGTCGTTCGTCGACCGTGCGATCGGCGAGATTCGCGCGCAGGTCGGGAACGATAAAGTCATCTGCGCGCTCTCGGGCGGCGTCGACTCCGCGGTCGCGGCAACGCTGGTCTCGCGGGCGATCGGTCAGCAGCTCACCTGCATCTTCGTCGATCACGGGTTGCTGCGCAAAGGCGAGGCAGCCTCGGTGCTCGCCGCGTTTCGCGACGTGATGCACCTCTCCGTGATCGCGGTCGACGCGCGCGAGCGCTTTCTTTCCAAACTCGCCGGAGTCGAAGATCCGGAACGCAAGCGCATCATCATCGGCCACGAGTTCATCGCCGTCTTCGAAGAGGAAGCAGCGAAATTGCCCGGCGTGAAGTATTTGGTGCAAGGCACGCTCTATCCCGACGTCATCGAGTCGAAGACGCCGGACAGCAAAGCCGGCCACAAGATCAAATCGCATCACAACGTCGGCGGCTTGCCCGAAGAGATGGATTTCAAGTTGATCGAGCCGCTGCGCGCGCTCTTCAAGGACGAGGTGCGCGCGCTCGGACGCGTGCTGGGGTTGCCCGAACACATCGTGCAGCGCCAGCCCTTTCCGGGGCCGGGGCTCGCGGTGCGTATCATCGGCGACATCACGCCGGATCGTCTGGAGATCGTGCGCAATGCCGACGCGATCGTGCGCGAAGAGATCGACGGCGCAAAAGGCCTCGATCCGCATCCGTGGCAGTACTTCGCGGTGCTCACGCCGGTGCGCAGCGTCGGCGTGATGGGCGACGGGCGCACCTACGCGAACCTCGTCGCGGTGCGTGCGATCACGAGCGAGGACGGCATGACCGCCGACTGGGCGCGTCTGCCGCACGAGCTGCTCGAACGCATCTCGACGCGCATCGTCAACGAAGTGCAAGGCGTCAACCGCGTAGCGTACGACATAACCTCGAAACCGCCGGCGACCGTCGAATGGGAATAGCATGCGCATTCTCGTCGTAGGCGGCGGAGCGCGCGAGGACGCGCTTTCATGGAAGCTCGCGCAGTCGTCATCGTGCGAAGCGATCTTCGCGGCGCCGGGCAACGCCGGCACCGCGTCGCGCGGCGCGAATTGGGATATCGCGGCGACCGACGGCAAGGCGATCGTCGAACGCGTGCTGGCGGAAAAGGTCGATCTGGTGGTACTCGGCCCGGAGTCGGCGATCGCGGCGGGCGTCGGCGACCGCTTGCGCGACGCGGGCGTGCTGGTTTTCGGACCGAACCGCTCGGGCGGACGGCTCGAGTCGAGCAAAGTCTTCTCGAAGCGCTTCATGCAGCGCCACGGCGTGCCGACCGCACGCGCGGTGGTCGAACACTCGCTGCAAGGTGCGAACAAAGCGCTCGACGACTGGACGGGCGAGGGCGTCGTCGTGAAAGCCGACGGCTTGGCCGCGGGCAAGGGCGTCGTAGTGTGCGCGAGTGTCGATGAGGCGCGCGCGGTGCTGGCCGGCTGGTACGGCAAGAACAAAATTCCGGGCGGCGGCAGCGACGTGTTGCTCGAAGAGCGCTTGCACGGGCGCGAGGTGAGCGTCTTCGCGCTCGCCGACGGGCGCGCGATGCTTCCGCTTGCGGCGGCGTGCGATTACAAACGCGCGGGTGACGGCGATACCGGCCCGAACACCGGCGGTATGGGTGCGTACTCGCCTCCGCACGGCTTTCCCGACGACATGTTCGACCAGGTACGCGAGCGCATTCTCGCGCCCGTGCTGCGCGGGTTGCTCGCCGAGGGCGAGCAGTACATCGGCGTGCTCTACTGCGGCTTGATGTGGACCGGCGACGGTCCGTCGGTGATCGAGTTCAACGCGCGCTTCGGCGATCCCGAGACACAGGTGCTGATGCCGCGCGTGCGCGGCGATTTCGCCGGACTCTTGCGCTCGTGTGCGGAGGGCGCGATGGATCTGAGCCTCGCCTCGCTCGGCGCGGAGCCGTGCGTTGGTGTGGTGCTCGCGACGAGCGATTATCCGCGCAGCAGCACGCCGCTTGCGGGTTTGAATCCCGATGTCGCGCTGGGCGAGGGCGTCAACGTTTTCTGGGGCGGCAGTTCGCTCGAAAACGGCAGCGTGAAGAGCGGCGGCGGACGCGTGCTGACGGTGAGCGCGCTTGGCGAAGATCTCGCGCAGGCGCGTGCGCGCGCCTACGACGGAGTGCGTGCGCTCGCCGGGCGGATCGGCTCGAGCGATCTCAGCTATCGCACTGACATCGCGAAGGTGTAATGAACGCGGTGGTCGCGCGCGATCTGCTACTCGCGCTGCAGGGTCTAGTGGTCGCCATTCTCGCGGTACACGATTGGTTGCCGCTCGGGCGTTTCAATAAAACCCGGACCATTCGCGCCGACCGCACCTTGACCCAGGTCCTCAGCGTAACCGCATTTCAAACGGTGCCCTTCGCGTTTGGTTTGATCTGCAGTTCGTTCTTTCGCTACACGCCGTATCCGGCGTGGCTCTACGGCTGGCTGTGGATCAGCTACGGCGCGCTCTTCCTCGGCCAAGTGCAATCGTGGTGGATTCCGTTCATCATGAAGCCGTATTGGATCGCGCGAGGACGCGCCAGCGTCACACCGAACACGCTTCACTTGATTCTGCACCTCGCAACACTAGCAACGTTGGTGCTACTCGTTTTCGCGCGGTAGCCGGCGTAGCGGAGGGAATCGATGCCGCTTTTTGCTGCGCTGCTCGCGAGCGCGCTACACACGCGGCCCTGCACGCAGGGTAAGACCAAGGTTCCCGCCACCTGCGGAACGCTGCGTGTCTACGAGAACCGCGCTGCGCAGAGCGGACGCACGATCGGCATACACTTCATTCTTCTCAAGGCCAAGCATCCAAGCGGCCACGTCATCTACGTGAATCTCGGCGGTCCGGCCTCGGAGCTGCAAGACGTGCCGTTCATAGCCGACGGCGATTTTCTCAAAGAGCTGGCGGCGCTGCGTGATCGCTACGACGAACTCTTCGTCGACGAGCGCGGCTTCGGCGAGTCGCATCGTATCGGGTGCGACCTCGCGCCGCCCGCGCAGCCGCAGGTGTATTTCGCGCAACTCTGGCCGAGCAAGATTCTCGCGGCCTGTCGCGCCAAGAGCGCCCGGATCGCGGACCTCGCGCAGTACAACACGACGAGCGCGATCGGCGATCTCGACGACCTTCGCGCGGCACTGGGCTACGATAAGCTGATCTTCGACGTGGGCTCATATGGAACGTTCACCGCGTTTCTCTACATGCGGGCCTATCCGCAGCACGTCGAGAGCGCGGTGATGATGGGCGTCGCCCCGCCGGGCATCATGAACCTAAGCCGTGAATTCGCGAAGGGCTCACAAGTCGCGCTCGATCGTTTGGCCGCGTCGTGCGCGCGCGACGCCGTCTGCAGCAAGAAATTTCCGGATTTCGAGGCGCATTTCTACGCCGTGCTCCATCGCATGGATCGCGGACCGATGCCGGTGCGCATGAAGAATGACGTCACGAAGAAAGTGCAAACCGTGCTGCTCTCGCGTGAGGTCTTCGCCGACAACATGCGCCACATGCTCTACGACCCGGAAGGCTCCTCGTATCTGCCTTACGTGATCGACCACGCCTATCACGGTGATACGCTGCCGTTGGGCCAGATCGTCGACTGGGAGACGCAGGCTTTTGCCTCGCTCGTCGACGCGGGAGCCTATCTCTCGTATACGTGCGCCGAGCTGATGCCCTCGGGCAACAGCCCTGCCGATCTCGCGCAAGCGCGCAAGACGTGGTTCGGCGACGACCGTGCGCGCGCGCAACTCGCCGCCTGCAAGATTTGGAACGTGCCGGCGATGCCCGCTGCGTTTTTCGAACCGGTGCGCAGCGGCGCGCCGATACTGATGTTCTCGGGGACCAACGATCCGGCGGCGCCCGCCTACGACGCGACGCAGGAGCTGGGCTATCTTTGGGACGCGCGGCAGATGCTGATCGAAAACGCGCCGCACGATGCCGAATCGCCCTGCACCGATCGCACGGCCGAGAAGTTCATCCGCAGCGGCGGCTCGTGGAAAGGCATCGATCTCGACGCCTGCACCGCAAACTTCGCGCGGACCCCGTTCGCAACGACCTGGCCGCCGCAGTAATCGAGTCGCTATTCCAAGAGGCTGATCTGCACGGGCGCGCGTGATCGGATCGTGTCCACGTGCCGGTGAGGCGAAGACTGGAGTGCTTCTCGTACGCGCCGGTCGACGGCTGCAGCGATAGCATTTGGAGCGTATTTGCCTCGATAGAGCGAGGCATATTCTGCAAGTAATTCGGGCTTCGATTCGCGGAGATAGGCGAAGAACGACTCGCGCGTGACCTCGTGCAGATAGAGCGTGTTATGCCAGACTTTGGCGGCGCCCGCTTCGCGCGCCGCGCGCACGACCGCGTCGATCGACTCCGGCATGTCGGTGATGTGCGGCAAGACCGGCGCGAGCGCGACGTGGACGGCAATGCCGGCCTCGGCAAGCATGCGCACCGCGCGTAAGCGCTGACGCGGCGGGGCAACGGTTGGTTCGATCTCGCGCGCGAGGGCTTCGTCGAGCGTGGCGATGCTGATCGAGATGCTCACGCTCGCCGCGCGCGCCAGGCCCTGCAGGACGTCGATGTCGCGCACGACCAGCGGCGAGCGCGTGATGAGCCTCGCGGGTGACTGATAGTCGCGCAGCGCCTCGAGAATCCCGCGCGTTACGCGATAGGTTCCTTCGAGCGGCTGATAGGGATCGGTGACCGTGCCGATCGCGATCGGCTCGCGCTTCCAGCTGCGCTTGGCAAGCTCGGCCCGCACGACCGCCGGCGCGTTGACCTTGACGTAGATCTTGGAGCCCCAGCCGCTCAGGCCGTCTTCCTCGAGGAACGTGTGGCTGCGCCGCGCGTAGCAGAAGGTGCACTGGTGGTAGCAGCCGCGAGTTTCCTGTATAGCAGGTTTCTCAAAAGAGTCACCCCTCGGGCGCCGACTCCAGGGTTTCGTCGTCGGAAACGGCCGCCATACGCCAGCTCGCGGCGACGATCTTCGGATCAAGGCTGAGGCGTCCGACAATGCGCTCGAGCTTCGTGTCGGCGCGGTCGCTAGCAAT